>NZ_CP021080.1:1836518-2448691 GCF_000802245.2 Streptomyces pluripotens | reverse complement strand
CGCCGTCGGCCATGGCACGGCGGACTGCCGAGAGGTGGCCGTGCAGGTAGGCGATGCGCTCGGGGTCGTGGACCCGCCCGTCAGGGCCGGGCTTGTCGTTGCAGGCCGCGCCGTTCTCCGTCACGTAGAGCGGCAGGCCGGGCGCCTCCCTGGTGTACCGCATGATCAGCTCGTGCAGTCCCGTCGGGTCGATCGTCCAGCCCATCTCCGTACGTTCGCCCGGCGTCTGGTGGAACAGCACGTCGTCGGCGCCCGGCCAAGGCGAGTGCTCGCTCGCCCCGTGCCCGTCCGCGCGTGCAGTGCCGACCTTGCCGGGCTCGGCCGACACCAGGGCCGGGGTGTAGTAGTTGAGGCCCAACGCGTCCAGGGGTGCGTTGATCGTGCGGACGTCGCCATCTCGGACGCACGACCAGTCCGTGACGGACGCGGTCGCCCTGAAGAGCGACTCGGGGTAGGCCCCGTGCAACATCGGGCCGTGGAAGATGCCGTTCGCCAGATCGTCGATCCGCCGGGCCGCTACCAAGTCGGCCGTTTCCTGTGAAAGTGGCCGTACTACAGCGGAGTTGAGACTGACCGCGACCTGGTTCCGGGCCGGCATCGCCGCGCGCAGGGCCGCGGCGCCCAGCCCGTGCGCCAGGTTGAGGTGGTGGGCCGCACGCAGCGAGGCCGCCGGGTCGGTGCGGCCGGGGGCGTGGACTCCCGAGGCGTAGCCCAGAAAGGCGCTGCACCACGGTTCGTTGAGGGTGATCCACCGCTCCACCCGGTCGCCCAGTGCCTCGCCCACGAACTGCGCGTACTCGGCGAACCGTAGGGCGGTGTCCCGTTCCGGCCAGCCGCCCGCGTCCTCCAGCTCCTGTGGCAGGTCCCAGTGGTAGAGGGTGATGGCCGGCTGGATCCCGTGGTCGAGGAGCTCGTCCACCAGGCGGCGGTAGAAGTCCAGTCCCACCTGGACCGCCGGCCCCCGGCCAGTCGGCTGCACCCGGGACCAGGATATGGAGAAGCGGTAGGCCGTCAGGCCCAGCTCTGCCATCAATGCGACGTCGTCGCGGTAGCGGTGGTAGTGGTCGACGGCGATGTCCCCCGTCTCGCCGCC
The DNA here is from genome assembly GCF_000802245.2 of Streptomyces pluripotens. Taxonomy (NCBI): domain Bacteria; kingdom Bacillati; phylum Actinomycetota; class Actinomycetes; order Kitasatosporales; family Streptomycetaceae; genus Streptomyces; species Streptomyces pluripotens. The sequence goes on along the minus strand of NZ_CP021080.1, from coordinate 2,447,598 downwards.
GGCCGTCTTGCCCGGCGTGTGACTGAAGGTGTCCCAGATGGACGGGGTGCGACCATCCTCCCGCACCGCCCCCTCGATCTGGTAGGCGGAGGTCGCGGCGCCCCAGAGGAAGGCGGGAGGAAAGGCCGCGGAGGAAACGGAATCAGGCATGGTAGCGCTCCCATCGGTCGTGGTGACCGGCCAGGTGGTGGGAAGGGTGGGGGAGGGGACCGGGGGACGGGGCGGTGGGCCGGTCCTTGAGGGGCTCGGCCGTCTGGTCACCCCTTGACGGCGCCCTGCATGATCCCGCCCACGATCTGCCTGCCGAACAACAGGAAGGCGATCAGCAGCGGCAGCGTGCCGAGCAGCGCGCCCGCCATGATCACCGCCTGGTCCGGGACGTAGCCGGTGCCGAGTGAGTTCAGTGCTACCTGCACGGTCGGGTTCTGCTGGTTCAGGGCGATGATCGGCCACAGGAAGTCGTTCCAGGCGAACACGAACGTCAACAGGCCGAGCACCGCCATCGCGGGCCGGGCCGCCGGAAAGACCACGTGCCACACGGTCCGCAGACTGCCGGCCCCGTCCACCCGGGCTGCCTCGATCAGTTCCGTGGGCAGTGCTTGCACCAAGTACTGCCGCATGAAGAACGTGCCGAACGCGGTCGCCAGGCTCGGCAGGATCACCGTCTGCAACTGGTTCGACCAGCCGAGGTCCGACATCCACAGGTACAGCGGTACGACCGCCAGTTGCGGCGGGATCATCATCGTGCCGACGGTCAGCAGCAGAAGCACTCCGGAGAAGCGGAACCGCAGCTTGGCGAAGGCGAAACCGGCCAGTGTCGCGAACAGCACGGTGCTCACCGTGATCGTCCCCGCGACGAACACGGAGTTGAACATCGCTGTGCCGAGCCCCGCCTGGTCCCAGGCCACCCGAAGGTTCTTGAACAGGTTGCCACCGAACCACAGCGGCGGCGGGGTCTGGGCGAGCCGCCGGTCGGTACGCGAGGCCGCGATCGCCGTCCACACCAGCGGCGCCAGTGAGAGGAGGGCGAAGACGGTCAGCACGGCGTACGTCAGCGGCCCCGCGTGCAGTTGTCTGCCTGCCCCCGTCATCCGCCGCCGGCGCTCCGTGCCCATCGGCCGGGAGCGCGTCAGTTCCGTCGTGGTCATCGTGTCCTCCCCAGCCGCCGGGTGAGGAGCAGGTTGACCGCGGCGATGACGAGCAGGATCAGGAACATCGACCAGGCGATGGCGGATGCCTTTCCGAGGTTGCCGATGATCCAGCCCTGGTCGTACAGGTAGAGACCGAGCGTCTGGTACTGGTGCTCGGAGCCGCCCTTGGACCCGCTGACCCCGCCGAACAACAGGGGTTCGCCGAAGAGCTGTGTGGCACCGATGGTGGAGACGATGACGGTGAAGAGGACCGTCGGCCGCAATTGCGGGATGGTCACGTGCCGGAACTGCTGCCAGCGGTTGGCGCCGTCGAGTGCGGCGGACTCGTAGAGGTCGACCGGGATCGCCTGCATGGCGGCCAGGTAGATCAGCGCGTTGTACCCGGTCCAGCGCCAGATGACGATGGACGACACCGCGAACTGCGAACCCCAACCCGACTCGCGCCAGTTGACCGGACCGACCCCGAAGAAGTGCAGGAACCAGTTGATCACGCCGCCGTCCCAGGCGTACAGCAGGGTGAACACCAAGGTCGCTGCGGCCACCGAGGTGGCGTACGGGGTCAGCATCACCACGCGCCACACGGTCGAGCCGCGCAGTCTGTAGTTCAGCAGGTGGGCGAGTCCGATCGCGGCGAGCAGTTGCGGCACCGTCGAGATCACGCCGATGGTGAAGGTGTTCTTCAGGGCGTTCCAGAAGAAGTCCGAGGACAGCAGGTTCTCGTAGTTGTCCAGGCCCGCCCAGGACTGGTGGTCCAGGGCCGACAACTGCACGCGGTGCAGCGAGTACCAGGCCGTGTAGAGGAGTGGGACCAGCGAGAAGGCCCCGAACAGCAGGAAGAAGGGGGCGACGAAGGCGTACGGCGATGCTTTCGTGTCCCAGCGGTAGAGCCGGCTGCGCCAGGAGCCGGCGCCCGCCGGCGCACCGCGGCCACGGACGGCCCGGGACGCGCCCGGTGGGATGCCGGGCGCGGCGCCGGAGCCCGACGCGGGCTGCGCCAGAGCCTGCTTGGAGCCGGTCATCGGCCGAGCACGTCCTTGATCTCGTTCTTCGCGGCGTCCCAACCCTGCGCGGGCGACTTGCCCTTCTGCTCCACTTGGAGGATGCCGACGTCCGTGATCGCCGAGTTGATCGGTTGGTCCTTGATGCCGAAGTACTGCGTCGGGATGGTCTTCGCCGCGGCGGAGAAGATCTGGGTGATCGGTGCGTCCGAGAAGTAGGCCGTGGTGTCCGCGGCTGGCTTCAGACCCGGGTACGCCGACGGTGTCGAGGGGAAGCTCGCCTGCTTGGCGAAGACCTTGGCCTGCTGCTCCGGCGCGGTCAACCACTTCGCCAGTGCGATGGCCTCCTTGCGGTGCTTGCTCGCGGTCGGTACGCCGAGGAAGGAACCGCCCCAGTTGGCTGCGGTCGGGGCCGCCGCCACGTCCCAGTTGCCCTTGCCCGAGCCACCGGACTTCTGCTCGATGTAGCCGATCATCCAGGCCGGGCAGGCCACGGTCGCGAAGGTGCCGTTGGCGAAGCCCTGGTCCCACGGTTTGTCGAACTGCTTCAACTTGGCCGACATACCGGTCGTGGCCACGCTCATTGCCACGCTCCAGGCCGACTTGACACCCGGGGACCTGTCCCAGACGACCTGGCCGTCCTGGTCGTAGTACCGCTCGCCCGCTCCGCCGAGGGCCGCGTTGTACACGGAGGACGCGGAGTCCACGAACGTCGTGCCCCTGGGTGCGTTCTTCATGTACTGCTTGCCGACGTCGACGTACTTGGCCCAGTCGCCCTTCCACTCGGCGGCCAGCTTGTTCCGGTCCGTCTCCAGGCCGGCCTTCTTGAACAGGTCCTTGCGGTAGCAGATCGCCATGGGGCCGATGTCCGTGCCCAGCGCGATGGTCTTGCCGTCCTTGGTGGTGGCCTGTGCGAGCTTCCAGCCCAGCCACTGGGACGTGTCCACCGACTTGCCCAGGTCCACGAACTTGTCCGCCTGGGTCTGCACGGCCTCGGTGATGTTGCCGACCTCGATGGCCTCGATGTCGTCCGTTCCGGAGCCCGCCTGGAGGCGGGTGAGCACCTTCGGCCAGTAGACGTCGGTGCGCGTGGTGACGTTCTCCTTGATGCTGATGTCCGGGTGGAGCTTCATGTACTCGTCGTAGAGGCCGGCCTGCTGGTAGCCGAAGACACCGAAGGTCCCGACGGTCAGCGTGGTCCTGCCGCCGTTACCAGCGGAGTCGTTCGACGAACCGTCGTCCGAGTCGCTGGCGCAGCCGGCCAGCAGAGCCGTGGTCAGTGCGGCCACGGCCGCGAGGGCCATCAGCCGCTGGGACCGGCGGATGCTCGTGCGCATTGCGTCCTCCTGTTGCCTGACGTGCCGCCCCCGGCCAACTGCATGGAATCGGGCCCGTTCGTACTCGCTGCGGCTCGGGCGGGGAACGTGCGGGATGTGTAGGTGCCAGGTAGTGTGGGAGCGCTCCCATACGTGATGCGTTGAAGAGTCTCCGGTCAGTGGCGGGGTGTCAAGGGATCGGACAGTGTCGAGTGCGTTCAGTTGTCCGAGCGTTGACCGGGTCTGGCCGCACGTCCGGTACCACTCGCCACTCTGGCCAGGGCTGTTAGATTCCAGCCAGCGGGGATGACGGTGTTGAGGGAGGCGGAGCCGATGGCAAGCCACGGAGCGCGGGGCCGGAGCGGTGGGCGGCCCACGCTCGAAGAGGTCGCCGCCCGGGCCGGGGTCGGCCGGGGCACCGTCTCACGGGTGATCAATGGTTCGCCCCGGGTCAGTCAGGCGACGCGCGCCGCGGTGGAGGCCGCGGTCGCCGAACTCGGCTACGTCCCCAACACCGCCGCCCGTGCCCTCGCGGCCAACCGCACCGACGCGATCGCCCTCGTCGTCCCCGAGCCGGAGACCCGCTTCTTCGCGGAACCCTACTTCTCGGACATGCTGCGCGGTGTCGGCGCCGAACTCTCCGACACCGAGATGCAGTTGCTGCTGATATTCGCCGGCAGCGACCGGGAGCGGCAGCGGCTCGCCCAGTACCTCGCGGCCCACCGGGTCGACGGCGTCCTGCTGGTCTCGGTGCACGCCGACGACCCGCTGCCCGACCTCCTGGCGCAGTTGGAGATCCCGGCCGTGATCAGTGGTCCCCGCTCGGCCGCCGAGACACTCACTTCGGTGGACTCCGACAACTACGGCGGCGCCCGCTCCGCGGTGGAGCATGTGCTCTCCCGGGGCCGCCGCCGGATCGCGCACATCACCGGCCCCTTGGACGTCTACGGTGCTCAGCGTCGCCTGGACGGCTACCGGGACGCCCTGCGTGATGCGGGCCGGAGGGTGGACGAACTCCTCGTGGAACAGGGCGACTTCACCGAGGAGGGTGGTCGGCGTGCAATGGCGGCCCTGCTCGACCGCCGTCCCGACCTGGACGCGGTCTTCGCCGGCTCGGACGTGATGGCAGCCGGCGCACGTCAGGCGCTGCGCGAGACAGGCCGCCGCATCCCGGACGACGTGGCTCTGGTCGGCTACGACGACTCGGTGATCGCCCGCCACATGGACCCGCCACTCACCAGCGTCCGCCAGCCCATCGAGGAGATGGGCCGCGCGATGATCGGCTTGCTGCTCGCGGAGATCGCCGATCGCCGCCCGGCCGTGTCCCGGGGGCCGGATCGGCGGCACGCGGTCCTGCGGACGGAGCTGGTGGTGCGGGCGTCGTCGTAGGCGGCGCAGCCGGAGAGGGGTAAGGGCTCGACCTCGGTGACCGGGGCCCGAGCCGTTCGGGTGTCGGCCAGTGCTGTTCGAGGGAGGCTTCCCGGGCTGCCCGGGCCTTGGCTGCCGGTCGCCGTGCACCGGGGACCGTGTGGACAGGCGTCTGCAGATCGGCGAGCGCGGCGCTGACGAGCGCCTTGACGTGCGGGAGGTCAGGGCCGGTCCCGGTGGGGTTCAGGGGCGGCACCCCATCGTGGTGCCGGTCGCGTCAGAGCCGCATCCCGCGGACGAGAAAAGCCGGTGACCCCGTCTCGCGACGGAGTCACCGGCTGATTACCCAGGGTGAGTGACGGGACTCGAACCCGCGGCATCCTGGACCACAACCAGGTGCTCTACCAGCTGAGCTACACCCACCATGACCGACGGTTCACTCGGTGGTTTCCCCGACCGGCCGAGAAGAAGTCTACAGGGTCCGAAGGGATGCTCGCGCACAGGTTTTCGCGCGGGTCCCCGGGCGGACCCAGAGGCCGCTCCCAGGAATTTACTGCGCGGGAAGGACGTGCTTGGCGGCGATCGTCTTCGCGGTATCGGAGTCCGGACCGGGCTGCGGGACGAAGATGGCCTCGCGGTAGTAGCGGAGCTCGGCGATCGACTCGCGGATGTCCGCGAGGGCCCGGTGGTTGCCGTTCTTCTCCGGGCTGTTGAAATATGACCGCGGATACCAGCGGCGGGCCAGCTCCTTGATCGAGGACACGTCGACGATCCGGTAGTGGAGGTAGTCCTCCAAGGTCGGCATGTCCCGCAGCAGGAAGCCGCGGTCGGTGCCCACGGAGTTGCCGCACAGGGGAGCCTTGCCCGGCTCCTTGACGTGCTCCCGGACGTAGGTGAGGACCTGCTCCTCGGCGTCGGCCAGCGTCGTGCCGTTCTCCAACTCGGCGAGCAGTCCGGATGCGGTGTGCATGTGGCGCACCACTTCCGGCATCGTCTCCAGTGCTCGCTCCGGCGGGCGGATGACGATGTCCACGCCCTTGCCGAGCACGTTCAGTTCGGAGTCGGTGACGAGGGCGGCCACTTCGATGAGCGCGTCGTCGGACAGCGAGAGGCCGGTCATCTCGCAGTCGATCCACACCATGCGATCGTTCATGCGTCTCACCTTACGGCGCGCCACCGGGAGCGGGACCGGGTGTGCGGCGTCCCTGTCGGTGCGCGTTCATGGATGTACGCAGAGACAGCGCCCGGGAGAAGGCAGAGAGACGGTCAAGGCAAGGCCGGGAGAAGGTCGAGACGAGGCCAGGAGAGGGAGGAGGGGGCGGAGTACGACTCCGTCCCCTCCTCCCTCCGTTACTCCTCGCTCAGCTGCCGCTGCGCGGACCCGGCAGCAGGCTGACCGCACCGGCTGCCGTGCGGCGGCTCTGCATCGGCACTCCGCCGTCCGGGTGCAGGACGGTGGGCGCGGGACCCATCGGCCCGGGACCCATCGGCCCGGGACCGGACAGGCCCGGAGGCGGGCCGCCCTGCTGACTGGACGTCGGCATCGGCGTCTCCGGGTCGACTGACTTGTCGCCCTGGGGTCGGCGGGCCCGGTAGGCAGCCCGGTAGGCGGCGGGGGACGAGCCGAGCTGGCGGCGGAAGTGCCCGCGCAGCGCGACGGGGGAGCGGAAACCGCACCGGCCCGCCACTTCGTCCACGGAGTAGTCCGACGTCTCCAGCAGCCGCTGCGCCTGCAGCACCCGTTGCGTGATCAGTCACTGCAGCGGCGCGCTCCCGGTCAGCGAGCGGAACCGGCGGTCGAACGTACGGCGGCTCATGTAGGCGCGTGCCGCCAAGGTCTCCACGTCGAACTGCTCGTGAAGGTGTTCCAGCGCCCAGGCGACGACCTCGGCGAGCGGGTCGGCGCCGATCTCCTCGGGTAAAGACCTGTCGAGGTAGCGCTCCTGCCCGCCGCTGCGTCGCGGCGGGACCACCAGGCGCCGGGCGAGCGCGCCGGCCGCCTCGTTGCCGTGGTCCGTCCGCACGATGTGCAGACAGAGGTCGATGCCGGCGGCCGTGCCGGCCGACGTCAGGACGTCGCCGTCGTCGACGAACAGCTCCCGCGGATCGACGTGCACTGACGGATAGCGCTTGGCCAGCGTGGGTGCGTACATCCAGTGGGTGGTCGCTGGGCGCCCGTCCAGCAGTCCGGCCGCCGCGAGCACGAACGCGCCCGTGCACAGCCCCACGATGCGGGCACCCTCTTCATGGGCCCGGCGCAGCGCGTCGAGCGCCTCCTCCGGTGGTGGCGAGGTGATCGAGCGCCAGGCCGGTACGACGACCGTCCCGGCGCGCGAGATCGCCTCCAACCCGTGTGGTGCGGTGAGTTCCAGGCCCCCGGTGGTGCGCAGCGGGCCTTCCTCACCGGCGCATACCAGCAGGCGGTAGCGCGGCACTCCGGCGTCCTGGCGGTCGATGCCGAACACCGACAGCGGAATGGAACTCTCGAAGATCGGGCCGCCGCTGAACAGCAGCACCGCGACGATCTCCTTGCGGCGTCGCCCGGAGAGTTTCCGGGCTGCGGCTTCCGGCGCGGCGGTGGAGTCGTGGCTCATACTGCTAAGCCCCCCTCGGTGGTCGCGGCTCCTCGGTTGTGTCGCTCCTGCACGTTTCCCCTCGGTCCTGCACGAGTCCCCCGCCGTAAGACAGTCAAGATCGAATCTACTGGTTCCCGCGGTCTGACGGTGACCAGTTCCACACGCGGCACATTGTCGACATGACAACTTGGCGTGAAGCATTCGATCACGAAGCGTTGCACTCGTGGGCCGTGCAGGGAAGTGCGCCTCGTCGTAGTGGCTCAACCGCGTAGGGTGTGCAGCGCGCCGTAGACCCTTTCCGTGCAGGTGGAACGGGGGGTGGAGGGTGGTCTGGACCCCTTCAGACCCACATCGGGAAGTTGGCTGAAAAGATGCGTTCCGGGGTGCGGAAACCGGTCAGTCGACCGGTGGGCGGCCTTGGGTGTGACGTCCGCCTCTTTGCGTGGCGCAACGTTCGGCGCAACGTTCGGAGCGGCGCAGCAGGAACCGGCAGACGGCCGTGACGGCGGCCAGCCCCAGCGCGGTACCCGTCGCGCCGGCCAGTGAAGTTCCGTACCAGACCAGGACCACGGGGACGAGAACGCAGCTGAAGACGCCCCAACGGATCACGTCGCTCACGGAATCCGGTGTGGAGTGCGGTTCGCGGGTGGATTGGGGTCCGGGCATCTCGTACTCCCTGAGGCGGTGGTTCACGGGGGTTCAACGCCCGTTCGACGACTCGGTCACCGGCCACGCATCTGTGAATCTCGTGCAAACCGGCTGTACGGGGCAGCGAGCATTGCGTTACGGGCGCTGCTCGTGCATGCTCCGGTGAACCCCTGCGGACGTCGGGGGCCGCTCACGGAGCGTGCGCGGTATCTGGGCTCAGGAGGCGTGCCGCCGTACCCTTGGGGGTATGGGCTTGGGAAGATGTTTCCCGGACACAGCTCCGCGCATACTGTCGTCCCACCCAAAGGATCACAACGCCGAGACAGCCATGGCCGGTCACGAATTCTTCGAACCCGCGGACCGCAAGCGGCCGGTCGCCGATCCCACGGCGGCCGATCCTCTGGCGGCGGAGGAGTCACGCCCTTGCTGCGACCCCGCCTTCCAGCACGGAGTCGTCGTCGGCTTCGACGGCTCCACCTCCAGTGAACGGGCCCTCGCCTACGCGATCGGCATGGCGCACCGCTCGCACTCCGGCCTGATCATCGTGCATGTCGCCAACCGGCTGCCCACCACCGTGTGGGCCGGCTGCGAGCCGCCCGTCTTCGTCGATGTGCCGGACCACCGCACCGAGGTCCTCGGGCTGGAGCTGGCCTGTGCGGACTATCTGGCCGAGGTGCCGTGGATCCTGGTCGAACGGGGAGGCGACATCTGCCACGAACTCGAAGAGGTGGGGCGGGAGTACGAGGCCGACGCGATCGTCGTCGGTTCCACGCACGGCATCGTCGGTCGGCTCTTCGGCTCCGTCGCGGGGCGACTCGCCAAGCGGGCGCAGCGACCGGTCATCGTCATCCCGTAGGCGCTCACACAGCGTCAACTTCCTTTGTGTACGCGACAATCTACTCGCGCGTAAGAGGTGTTTGTGTCCTTGTGAAGGGCATATACCGGTCACCGCGCAACTGCACATGCATGAAGGGAGCCCGCCGTGGACAACGACGTCTCTGCGGGAAACGGAAACACCACCGTCATGGGCCGACTCGCCCTGGGCATCACCCTGTTGGCGTTCGGCCTCGGTACGACCGGTGTCATCGACGGAGTGAGGGCGTCCAATGCCGTCGCGCTCGCCCACTACGTGGGCGGGGTCGCCCTGTTCCTGGCCGGTCTGCTGGCCTTCCGTGACCGCGACAGCGCCTCCGGTACGGCCTTCTCGGCTCTCGGCGCACTGTGGTTCACCTGGGCCGTCTCGGCCGGCAGTAGCATGTCGGCCAACTCGGCCGGCCTCTTCCTGCTGCTGTTCGCCCTCGTGGCGCTCACGCTGACCCTCGCCGGCGGCGACAGTCTCGGCCAGGCCATGTACGGCCTGCTGTTCCTCGCCATGCTGCTGCTGGCCGTGGGGCTCTTCGCCGACAGCACGGCCGTGGGCAAGGTCGGCGGCTGGGTGGCCGTCGCCGCCGGTGCGGTGGCGTGGTACGCGGCGACGGCGGCGCTCGCGCACTGGCCGACGGAACTTCCCCGGCGTGCCGCAGGCCGGGGGGTGACGGCCACCGGCTGATGAGCAGCGGCACGGAAGGGACCCCCGCGTGTTGGGTGGCACACGTGGGGGTCCGTTCTGTCTTCCGGCCGGCTTGCTACTCGACCGTCACCGACTTGGCGAGGTTCCTCGGCTTGTCGATGTCCCGCCCGAGGGCCTTGGCCGTGTGGTAGGCGAGGAGCTGCAGCGGGATGCCCATCAGGATGGGGTCGAGCTCGTCCTCGTTCTTCGGGACGAGGACTGTCTGGTCGGCCTTCTCCTGGTGCTGGTGGGCCACGGCGAGGATCTGGCCCGCGCGGGCCTTGATCTCCTCCAGGGCGGCGCGGTTCTTCTCCAGCAGGTCGTCGTCGGGGACGATCGCGACCGTGGGCAGGGCCGGCTCGATGAGGGCCAGCGGACCGTGCTTCAGCTCGGAAGCGGGGTAGGCCTCGGCATGGATGTAGGAGACCTCCTTCAGCTTCAGGGATGCCTCGCGGGCCACCGGGTAGCCCCGGACGCGACCGATGAAGAGCATCGAGCGGGCGTCGGCGTAGCTCTCCGCCAGCTTCTTGATCTCCTCCTCCTGTCGCAGGATCTCGGTGATCTGCTCCGGCAGCTTGCGCAGGCCCTCGATGATCCGCTTGCCGTCGCGCACGGACAGGTCGCGGGTGCGGCCGAGGTGGAGCGCGAGCAGGGCGAAGGCGACCGTGGTGTTGGTGAAGCACTTGGTGGACACCACGCAGACCTCGGGGCCGGCGTGCACGTAGATGCCGCCGTCGGCCTCGCGGGCGATCGCGGATCCGACCACGTTGACCACACCGAGGACGCGGGCGCCCTTGCGCTTCAGTTCCTGCACGGCGGCCAGCACGTCGTAGGTCTCACCGGACTGGGAGACGGCGACGTAGAGGGTGTCGGGGTCCACGACCGGGTTGCGGTAGCGGAACTCGGAGGCCGGCTCGGCGTCGGCGGGGATACGGGCCAGCTCCTCGATCATCTGGGCGCCGATCAGGCCCGCATGGTACGAGGTACCGCAGCCGAGGATCTTCACCCGACGGATCTGCCGGGCCTCCCGGGGACCCAGGTTGAGACCGCCGAGGTGCACGGTGGAGAACCGGTCGTCGATGCGGCCGCGCAGTACCCGGTCCACGGCCTCGACCTGCTCGTGGATCTCCTTGTGCATGTAGGTGTCGTGGCCGCCCATGTCATACGACTCGGCCTCCCACTCCACGGTGGTGGGCTCGGCCGTCGTGCGGGTGCCCTCGGTGGTGTAGGTGCGGAAGTCGTCGGCCTTCAGGGTGGCCATCTCGCCGTCGTCGAGGGTCACTATCTGCCGGGTGTGGGTGACCAGGGCGGCGATGTCCGAGGCGACGAACATCTCCTTCTCGCCGATGCCGAGGACGACCGGGGAACCGTTGCGGGCGACGACGATCCGGTCCGGGAAGTCGGCGTGCAGGACGGCGATGCCGTAGGTGCCCTCGACCAGGCGGACCGCGTGGCGGACCTTCTCCTCCAGGGTGTCCGCCTGGGAGTGGGCGATGAGGTGGGTGAGGACCTCGGTGTCGGTGTCGGAGAGGAACTCGACGCCGTCCGCCTCGAGCTTGCGGCGCAGGTCGGCGGCGTTGTCGATGATGCCGTTGTGCACGACCGCGACCTTGTCGTCGGCCGACATGTGGGGGTGGGCGTTCAGGTCGGAGGGGGCGCCGTGGGTGGCCCAGCGGGTGTGGGCGATTCCGGTCGTGCCCTTGAACCGCGCCGGGACCTTCGCCTCCAGGTCGCGCACCCGACCCTTGGCCTTCACCATCTTCAGGCCGGGCGTCTTCGGGGAGGTGACGACGATGCCCGCGGAGTCGTAGCCGCGGTACTCCAGCCGCTGCAGACCCTCCAGGAGGAGGGGGGCGACGTCACGCTTCCCGATGTATCCGACGATTCCGCACATATATAGGTGTCCCTCGACCCGTAGTTCGTGGTCTACGGCTGATTTCTCAGCCGTAGACCATGCGGCGCAGCTGCCTGAGCGTCAGCTCCGGCGGTGCCACCGCCCGGTATTTCAGGTCCGCCTCGATCCGTTCGAAGATCTCTGCGTTCACCAGGCCCTGGGCCTGCAGCTCGCGGTGGCGGCGGCGGACGAACTGTTGGGTCGTCTCGTCGAAGTAGGCGAGAACGTCCTGGACCACACGCAGCGCCTCGCCCCGGCTCAGGGGCGTGGACCGCATCAGGTGATCAACGAGTTCGTCGTGCACCCGTAGATCCTGGGGTACCGGCCGCCGTTTCGCAAGAAACGTGCCCGGTTTCGGGCAGAGGAGTGAGGTTTCGGCGACACCGCGAGGTGTTGGTCACCACTTCGCCAGGGGGTTCTCCAGGTATCCCGCCAGCTGGAGCGCGCCGGACGGGTCGGCGAGGTCCACCATCTGCCGGTTGTTGCGCAACTGGAGCCGGTTGAGGCAGGACAGGGCGAACTCCGGGGCGAACAGGTCGTACTGGCGGAACTTGTCGGCCAGTTCCGGCCTCGCCTTCTGGTACTCGCGGGTGACCTCTGCCACAGTGCGCCAGAAGTCGTCCTCGGTCAGGACGCCCTCGTCGGCGAGGTGGGCGGCGAGGAACCGGAAGAAGCAGTCGAAGACGTCCGTGAAGATCGACAGCAGTTTCCTGTCCTCCGGGACCTCGACCCGGATCCGCCGTACCTCCGGCGGCAGGGCGGCGCCCGGGTCCATCACCGCGATCTCCTCGGCGATGTCCTTGTAGACCGCCCGCTGCACGGCCCCGTCCTTCAACACCAGGATGACGTTTTCGCCGTGCGGCATGAACACCAGGTCGTAGGCGTAGAAACTGTGGAGGAGGGGGGTGTAGTAGGCCCGCAGGTACCGCCGCAACCACTCGACCGGGGCGAGTCCCGACCGCTCGATCAGCGCGCCCGCGAAGGAGGCGCCCTCGTGGTCCACGTGCAACAGGGAGGCCATGGTCGCGAGTGACTCGCCCTCCCGGAGCGACGGCACCGGGCTTTCCCGCCACAGCGCGGCCAGCATCTTGCGGTACGGCGAGTGGCTGTCGGTGGCCCGCTCGTACTCCGGGTGCCGGTAGCCGACGGCCGCCCGTTCCCGGATGATCGACAAGCCGACCGACCTGAACACCGGGTCGTTCTCGATCAGCCGGGCCAGCCAGTCGTTGATCGCCGGCGTCGCCTCCATGTAGGCGGCCGAGAGCCCGCGCATAAAGCCCATGTTGAGAACCGACAGGGCGGTCTTCACGTAGTGCTTGTGGGGGTTGCCGGAGTTGAAGAAGGTCCGGATGGACTGCTGGGCCAGATACGCGTCGTCGCCCTCGCCAAGGCAGACTAGGTGCCTCTGGGCCACCTCGGAGGCGAAGGTGACGGCGAGCTTGTTCCGCCACTGCCAGGGGTGGACCGGGATGAGGAGGTAGTCGGCGGGGTCCAGTCCCTGGCCGGTGAGGGTGGCGTCGAAACGGCCGAGCGTCTCCTCGCCCAGCTCGTCCCGGAGGAAGGACTCGTACTCGATCCCGGTGCCGGCCGTGAACGCCGCGCGCGAGCGGTGTGCGGCCAGCCACACCAGCCGGACGGGGCTCGCTGCCTCCGGGGCGTACGACAGGTACGCGTGGATGCCGAACCCGAGTCGTCCGTTGTTGGCGACGAAGCAGGGGTGCCCTTCGGTCATGCCGGACTCGATGGCCTGGAAACCGCTGCGCGTCAGCTCGGCGGACGTCACCTTCGGCCTGGTGAGCTTGTAGCAGGTGCTGGAGAGCGTGGAGGAGATCTCCTCCAGGTAGACCGGCAGGATCTCGTCCCGCAGGCCCAGGGATTCCTTCAGCTCGATGAAGAAGTCCAGCGCGCTGGGGGAGAGTTCGCTGCCCGCCCGGTGCCGGGTGATCGACCCGGCGTCGACCTGCCAATGGCCGAGGGCCCGGCGCACGGCGCGGAACCGGTAGGAGGTGAGTCCGTCGTCGCTGCGCACGACATAGCAGTCGTCGCCTTCTTCCTCGGGTGCGATCAGCCGCTCGTGCGCGAACTCGGCCAGCGCCTTGCGTATCAGCAGCCGGTTGGCGGTCTCCCACCGTTCGGGAGACAGGTGGGTCACGGCGTCGACGGGGGTCATGCGGACACCGCCTTCAGGAACTGCTCACGCGTACAGAAGCTGAGCAGGGCCCGCTTCTCGGGCTTCTGGATCTCCCGCTCGGGCAGGAAGCCGACGGCCGCGTTCAGTGCGTGCACGGCCTTGTTGCGCACGTCCGGCTCGACCACGATCCGGCGCGTACCCGGGTCCGCGAAGAGGTGTGCCAGCACCGCGGTGATGACGGCCTTGGTGAAGCCGTGCACGGGGGTGTCGGTCGGGGCGACCAGGAAGTGCATGCCGACGTCCCCCGGCTGCGGCTCGTACAGTCCGGCCAGCTCCCGGTGGGCGGGGTCGTACGTTTCCATGAGGAAGACGGGCGCCTCCTCGTGCAGCCCAAGGAACGCGTGGCGGTGCGCATCGGCCTCGATGTCCAGATAGGCGCGCTCGACGTCCTCGGGGTCGGCGTCCTGCATCATCCAGAACACGGCCTTGGGGTGAGTGACCCAACGGTGTAGCAGTACTGCGTCGTCCAGGGGGTCCAGGGGACGGAACGTGAAGGTCGGGCTGGTGCTGGTCATACAGCGAACTCCTGGAAGGCGACGGACTTTTCGACCGGGTAGTACTCGCTGCCGAGCAGCTCGCGGATGATGGACGAGTTCCGGTACGCGCCCATGCCCAGGTCGGGGCTGGTGACGCTGTGTGTGTGAACGCCGGCGTTCTGCAGGAACACGCGGCGGCCGGTGATGTCGATGGCGTAGTTGCGGGCGATGTCGAAGCGGCCGTGGGCGTCGAAGCGGAGGCGGTCGCGGACCGGGGTGAGGAAGGCCGGAGGCTCGTAGTGGTAGCCGGTGGCCAGTACCAGGCCTTCGGTACGGATCTCGAAGTCCTTGTCCTGCTCGTCCTGGTGGAAGCCCAGGGTGTAGGTGCCGTCCTGACAGGAGGCCCGGGTGAGTGAGGAGTTGGTGATCAGCCGGGTGCGCAGCGGGTGGCCGCCGCTCTCGACGTCCTTCTGGTAGAGCAGGTCGAAGATGGCGTCGATCAGGTCCGAGTTGATTCCCTTGAACAGGCCCTTCTGCTGCTTCTCCAGCCGGTAGCGGGTGTCCTCGGGCAGCGCGCGGAAGTAGTCGATGTAGTCCGGGGACGTCATCTCCAAGGTCAGCTTGGTGTATTCCAGCGGGAAGAACCGAGGGGAGCGGGTGATCCAGTTGAGTTGGTAGCCGTGGACGTCGATCTCGGCGAGCAGCTCGTGGTAGATCTCCGCCGCGCTCTGGCCGCTGCCGATGATCGTGATGGACTTCTTCGACAGCAGTTCCGCCTTGCGGTGTCGGTACGCGGAGGTGTGCAGCACCTCACCGGTCAGTTCCTGGCACGCGCGCGGAAGGCGGGGGACCGTTCCCGTGCCGAGCACCAGGTGACGGGCGCGGTAGGTGTCGCCGGCGTCGGTGCGCACGCGGTACACCTCGTCCCCGTACGTCACCTCGGTGACCGTGGTGCCGAAGCGGATGCTGCTCAGTCTGTTCGCCGCCCAGCGACAGTAGTCGTCGTACTCGACCCGCAGCGGGTAGAAGTTCTCGCGGATGTAGAACGAGTACAGCCTGCCCTTCTCCTTCAGGTAGTTGAGGAAGGAGTACGGCGAGGTCGGGTCGGCGAGGGTGACCAGGTCCGACATGAACGGGGTTTGGAGGTGGGCGCCGTCCAGGAACATCCCCGCGTGCCACTCGAAGTCAGGTTTGGACTCCAGGAACACGCCGTCCAGTTCGGCGATCGGCTTGGTGAGGCAGGCGAGGCCGAGGTTGAAGGGGCCGAGCCCGATCCCCACCACGTCATGGATGCGGTCGGCTTCAGCAGGCGTGGTCAAGAGGCTCTCCCAGGTACTGCTCGGCGTGGTCGGCGATCAGGTCGAGGACGGCGGCGATGTCGGCCGTCGTGGTCTCGGGGTTGAGCAGGGTGAACTTCAGGTAGTGGCGGCTGCCGACCTTGGTGCCCGCGACCACGGCGTCGCCGGAGGCGAACAGGGCCTTGCGGGCGTAGAGGTTGGCCCGGTCGATGTCGGCCGGGTCGGTGACGGCCGCCGGGATGTAGCGGAAGACGAGGGTGGACAGGGCGGGTTCGACCACGACGTCGTAGCGTGCGTCGGCGGCGAGCAGCCTGAAGCCCTCCCGTGCCAGGTCGCAGACCTCGTCGAAGAGTTGCCCGATGCCGTCCGCGCCCATGGTGCGCAGGGTGAGCCAGAGCTTGAGGGCGTCGAAGCGGCGGGTGGTCTGCAGGGACTTGTCGACCTGGTTGGGGATGCGTTCCTGTACCGCGCGGCGTGGGTTGAGGTATTCCGCGTGGTAGGTGGCGTGGCGCAGAGTAGCCGCGTCCCGGACCAGCACGGCGGACGAACTCACCGGCTGGAAGAAGGACTTGTGGTAGTCGACCGTGACCGAGTCAGCGCGTTCGATGCCGGTGATGCGGTCGCGGTGCTTCAGGGAGGCGAGCAGCCCGCAGCCGTAGGCCGCGTCCACGTGCATCCACACCCCGTACCGGGCGCACAGTCCGGCGATCTCCGGGAGCGGGTCGATGGAGCCGAAGTCGGTGGTGCCGGCGGTGGCGACGACGGCCATCGGGACCAGGCTGTCGCGGCGGCAGCGCTCCAGCTCGCGGGCGAGTGCGACCGTTTGCAGGCGTTTGTCGCGGTCGACTGGCAGGGAGACGACGGAGTCCGGGCCCAGGCCGAGGAGCCGGGCGGCCTTCCGCACACTGAAGTGACTGGCCTCGGATGCGAAGACGCGCAGTCCGGCCGGGCTGTCGCTCTTGGCCTCCTCCCGCGCCAGCAGCAGCGCCTGGAGGTTGGACTGGGTGCCGCCCGAGGTGAACACTCCGTCGGCGGCCGGGCCCAGGCCGAGGCGGGCTGCCGTCCAGTCGATGAGCCTGCGCTCGATGAGCGTGCCGCCGACCGACTGGTCCCAGGTGTCCAGGGAGGAGTTGACCGCGCCGAGCACGGCCTCGCCGACTACCGCCGGGATGACGACCGGGCAGTTGAGGTGGGCGAGATAGCGGGGGTGGTGGAAGTAGACCGCGTCCCGGAGATAGACGTCCTCCAGTTCGTCCAGGACGGCCGTGGTGTCGTCCAGCGGTCGGTCGAGGTCGATCGCGTCGATGCGGGGGGCGAGGGCGTCCACGGCGACACCGGTGAACGGACGGTCTGTGGTGGCGAGTCTGGCCGCCACCCGCTCGACTCCTTCGGTCACGGAGCGGCGGTACCGCTCCGCGGTGAGGCCATTGAGCAGGTGCGAGCGCATGTGGGTGTCCTCCGGGGACGGTCCGTAGTAACTTAGGTTAGCCTAACCTAAGTTTCGCGGATCAAGGTCTGACTCGACCATGACCGGCACCACTGTGGCGCCCGTCACTCCGTCACGCGGAGCTGCTCCTCCGTCATCCCCCGGCGCCAGTACCCGACGAAGGTGACGCACCGGCGGTCGACGCCGCGCTCGCTGACGAAGTGCCGACGCAGCGCCTTGATCCGGCCGGACTCGCCAGCGATCCAGACGTACGGCCGCTCGGCGGGCGGCAGCCGGGCGTCCCGTACGGCGTCGACGGTCACGGGGGCCCCGTCGTGTCGTACGAGCCAGGTGATCTCCGCGTCCGCCTCCGTGGTGATGTCCTGGATGTCACCGGCGTGCGGTACTTCCAGCCAGACGTGGGCCGGGGTGCCGGCGGGTAGGGCTTCGAGGACGGCGGACGCGGCGGGGACGGCGGTCTCGTCGCCCCACAGGACGACCAGGTCGGTGTCTCCGGGTGGGCGGAAGCGGATGGCGCGGTTGTCGGCGACGGTCGGACCGAGCAGCAGGACGTGGTCCCCGGCGGTGGTCCGGGACGCCCAGCGCGAGGCGGGTCCGGCGGGCGAGGCGGGCCGGCCCGGCCGGGCGGCGTGGAGAGCGGGGGAGTGGTCGGGGTCGATGCCGTGCAGGACGAAGTCGATGTCGATCTCGTCCGGGTTCCGGCGCAGGGCGCGGAGCGTGTATGAGCGCATCACCGCCCTTACGCCGTCTGGTAGTTCACGCCAGGCCTGCCACCAGTCGTCCTCTCGGTCCAGCGGGACGACGGGTTCGCTCTGGCCCGGGTGCGGCAGGAACAGGGACAGTGACTGGTCCCGCCCCAGCGAGTGGAAGGAGCGCAGATCGGGGCCGGTGAAGGTGACGCGGAGCAGGGACGGACCCAGCCGCCCCGTCCGCACGACCTGCAGGGGGAAGAACCGGAACGGGGCGGCCACGGCCGTGGGCATATGTGCTCCTGAGAGGGGGGAGTTCAGGGCGCGGGGCTGGTCAGCGGAGCTTTTTGGCCTTCTCCAGCGCCTCGGCGAGGCCGGTGAGCAGTGGCACGCACTTGTCGTAGGAGAGGATCGGCTCAGGGGAACGGGAGATGATCTGGCCTGCCTTGACCGCGGGGAGCTTCCGCCAGGTCGCCTTCGTGATGTCGGCGGGTTGGAGGGTCGAGGAGCGGTCGTCCATCATGATGACGTCGGCCTGGTACTTGTCGACGTTCTCCCAGCTCAGCGACTCGTACCAGCCACCGCTCCCGGCCTTGGCCCGCTCCGTCGGCTCGACGAAGTTCACACCGAGGGCCTTGAAGTACTCCAGGTCGGCGGAGAGGTTGCTACCGGAGACGTAGAACAGCTGCTCGCTCGCGGAGCCGGCCATCACCCTGATGTCCGGCCTGGCCTTGGCGGCGGCGCGCAGCCGGGCGGCAGCGTCCTCGAAGCGCTTCCTGGCGTCCGTCGCCTCGGTGGCCGTCATCTCCCCACCGAGCGACTCCGCCAGGTCCCACATGCGCTGCAGTGGCACGGGTAGTTGGCGGTCGTAGACGGAGACGGCGACGCTGGGGGCGAGCTTCGTGATCTCGTCCCTGGACTTCTCGGGGACGTACCAGAGGGTTCCCGCGTCGTCGAACGTCGTGGTGATGAGTACGTCGGGCGCGAGGGCCGCGTACTTCTCGACGTTGAACTGGCCCCATGCGTTGCCGAGCACCGTGACCTTGCTGAGGTCCATGTCGCCCGCCTGGACATCGGGCTTGCCGCCCCTGGTCTTCGTAGGGCCGAAGACGCCCTTGGCCTGGACGCCGTAGTCGTACAGTGCGGCGGCGACACCGGTGAAGGCCACGATGTCCGCCGGGGTGCTGTCCAGTTTCACGGTGGTGCCGCGGTCGTCCTTGAAGGACCAGGGGCGGCCGGGCCTGCCGGACTTCACCGCCTTGCCGGAGCTGGCGCTCCCCCGCTCGCCGCCTTTGCAGGCGGCGAGCGCGGTGCCCAGGCCGAGGGCGCCGCCCGCGGCGAGGATGCCGCGGCGAGTCGGGTGTGTGGCACGGGCGTTGGGCATGGCGGTGACTGCTTTCGAACAGGGCGAAGCGCCCACGGGGCCAGTAGAAGTGAGGTTAGCCTAACCTAATTTCTACTGGCCCGGGGGTGGGCAGGCCACAGCCGAGTAAGCAGCCTCCGTTGCGCCTGAGTCAGGCTCCCCACCCGGCGTCCGGGAAGGTGCGGGTGACGCCGACGCGCAGGTCCAGTCCTTACCGGCCCGGGTCGTTCGGGCTGGGCAGTCCACCCGACTCCGGTGCCGGATGGGCGGCCTCCCACCAGCGTGCGCGGCCTCGGGGCACGGCCCGGCGCGGCAGCGCCTGTTCGGAGACGGTCAACGAGGTCCAGGTGCTTATGACCGTGCATGTCTCATGTGCATGCCTCATGCGCACCTGGAACGAGGGAGCCGGGAGGGTCTCAGCTCACCAGCCCCAGCTCCCGCGCGATCAGCATGCGCTGGACCTCGCTCGTGCCCTCGCCGATCTCCAAGATCTTGGAGTCGCGCCACATGCGGGCCACCGGATACTCGTTCATAAAGCCGTAGCCGCCGTGGATCTGGGTGGCGTCGCGGGCGTTGTCCACGGCGACCGTGGAGGAGTGGAGCTTGGCCAGGGCCGCCTCCTTCTTGAAGGGCTCGCCGGCCACCAGGCGTGAAGCTGCGTCACGCCAGGCCAGCCGGGCCGTGTGGGCCTTCATCTCCATGTCGGCGAGCTTGAACTGGATGGCCTGGTTGGCGCCGATGGGCCTACCGAAGGCCTGGCGCTCCTTGGCGTACTTCACCGACTCGTCCACACACCCCTGCGCCAGACCGGTGGCGAGAGCCGCGATGGCGATGCGGCCCTCATCCAGGATGCGCAGGAACTGGGCGTACCCGCGGCCCTCCTCGCCCAGCAGGTTGGCGGCGGGCACCCGGACGTCGGCGAAGGACAGCTCGCGGGTGTCGGAGGCGTTCCAGCCGACCTTCGAGTAGGGGGCCGCCACGGTGAATCCAGGGGTGCCGGACGGGACGATGATCGCCGAGATCCGCGGTCTGCCGTCGGGCTTGCGGCCGGTGACCGCCGTGACCGTCACCAGGCCGGTGATGTCCGTGCCCGAGTTGGTGATGAAGCACTTCGTGCCGTTGATCACCCATTCGTCGGTGTCCGGGTCCAGCCGGGCCGTCGTCCGGGTCGCCCCGGCGTCGCTGCCGCCGTCCGGCTCGGTCAGGCCGAAGGCGCCCAGGACCTCGCCCGAGCAGAGACGGGGCAGCCACTCGCGCTTCTGTTCCTCGGTGCCGAAGAGGTGGATCGGCATGGCCCCCAGGGAGACCCCGGCCTCCAAGGTGATGGCCACCGAGGAGTCCACCCGGGCCAGTTCCTCCAGGGCGATGCCGAGGGCCAGGTAGTCACCGCCCATACCGCCGTACTCCTCCGGGAACGGCAGTCCGAACAGGCCCATACGACCCATCTCGCGGACGATCTCGTAGGGGAACTCGTGCCGCTCGTAGAAGTCGCCGATCTTCGGCGCCACGACGTCGTGAGCGAACTCCTCCACCGTGCGGCGGAGTTCCTCCAGCTCGGGGCTGAGACGGTGGTCCATGCTGATCACTGTTCCTTGTGGGAGAGGGCGCGGACGGTACGGGAGGGGCTGGGGCGACCCAACCGCTCGGCCATCCACCCGCTGGTGGCGGTCAGACGGCCGAGGTCGACCCCGGTCTCGATGCCGAGGCCGTGCAGCATCCAGACGAGGTCCTCGGTGGCGAGGTTGCCGGTGGCGGACTTCGCGTACGGGCAGCCGCCGAGGCCTCCCGCGGAGGCGTCCACTGTGGTGACGCCGTGCTGCAGTGCGGCCAGGGTGTTGGCGAGCGCCTGGCCGTAGGTGTCGTGGAAGTGCACGCCGATCACGTTGGTCGGCACGCCCACTTCGTTGAGCAGATGGAGCAGTTCGAGCACATGCCCCGGGGTGGCGACGCCGATCGTGTCGCCGAGGCTCAGCTCGTCGCAGCCCATGTCCCGCAGAGCCGTGCAGACGCGGGCCACCTGGTGGAGCGGGACGGCCCCCTCCCACGGGTCGCCGAAGCACATGGACACGTACCCGCGGACGTGCACGCCCGCGTCCTTCGCGTGCCGTACCACGGGCTCGAAGACGGCCAGCGACTCGTCCACCGTGCGGTTGAGGTTGGCCTTCGCGAAGGACTCGGTGGCGCTGGCGAAGACGGCCACGTGCTCGGCGCCGAGCGCGAGCGCACGTTCCAGGCCCCGCCGGTTGGGCACCAGGACCGGAAGGGCCACTCCCGGCAAGCTGCTCACCAGCGGGAACAGTTCTTCTGCATCGGCCAGTTGGGGAACCCACTTCGGATGCACGAAGCTGGTCGCCTCGATGGTCGTCAACCCCGAGTCGGCCAGCCGGCGGATGAACTCCGCCTTGACCGGCGTCGGTACGGCCGCCTGTTCGTTCTGCAGGCCGTCCCGGGCACCGACCTCGTAGATCCGTACCCGCGCGGGCAGGCCCGGGGCCGGTACGGCCATGGGCAGTCCTTCGACGCTCATTCCGCCGCCTCCTGCTCCGATGCCTTCGGTGTGATGACGGCCAGCACCTGGTCCATGGCGACCGTCGTGCCCGGGGTCACGTCCAACTCGGCTACCGTGCCGGCGTGCGGGGCGGAGACGACGTGCTCCATCTTCATCGCCTCCACCACCAGCAGGCTCTGTCCTGCGGCGACTTCGTCGCCCACGGCCACCTTCACCACGGTCACCGTGCCCGGCATGGGCGCGGTGAGCGAGTCGGCGCCCGCGTGGGCCGCGCGGTTCAGCGAGGCGGCCACCGGGTCGTGGTCGCGCACGTGCCAGGCGTCTCCGTCCCGGCCGATCCAGTCACCGGCCCGGTGGAAGCGGTGCCGGACGCCGTCGAGCGTCACGGTCACCCGGTCACCGGTGACGGCGTGGGTGCCGCGTGGGCGGCAGGTCACCGGTTCCTGCACCCGCAGCGGGAAGGCGGGCGGGTTCGGGGTGCCGCCCAGGCGCCAGCCGCTCGGCACCGAGAAGGGGTCGGTCCAGCCCCCGGCGCGCGGCTCCAGCGCCTCCAGCCGGATCGCCGCCGCGGCCTCGTACACCTCCTCCGGCACCTCGGAGGTAACCAGTTCGTCCACGACCCGCTCCACCAGACCGGTGTCCAGCTCGCCCGCCACGACCGCCGGGTGGGCCAGCAGCCGCCGCAGGAAGCCCGCGTTGGTCTGCACGCCCAGCGTGACCGTCTCCGCGAGGGCGGCCCGAAGCTTGCGCAGTGCCGTCGCGCGGTCGGGGCCGTAGGCGATGACCTTGGACAGCATCGGGTCGTACAGGCTGCCCACCTCGGTGCCCTCGCTGAGCCCGGAGTCGGTGCGGACGCCGTCACCCTGTGGTTCGCTCAGCAGCAGCACCGTGCCGCCGGAGGGCAGGAACCCGCGCGCCGGAACCTCGGCGCAGATCCGGGCCTCGACCGCGTGCCCGGTCAGCGTCACGTCCTCCTGGGCGAAGCCCAGCCGCTCCCCGGCCGCGGTCCGCAGCTGCCACTCCACCAGGTCCAGGCTGCCCGCGGCGCCGGCCGAGCCGATGGACACGGCCAGCTCGGTGACCGGGTGCTCCACCTGGAGACGGGTGTTCATCTCCATGAAGTAGTACGACGACGGATCCCCGCCCGGCACGATGAACTCCACCGTGCCCGCGCCCCGGTACCCGCACGAGCGCGCCGCCTGCACGGCCGCCTCACCCATCGCGGCCCGGGTCCTGTCGTCGAGGAGCACGCTCGGCGCCTCCTCGATGATCTTCTGGTGGCGACGCTGGAGGGAGCACTCGCGCTCGCCGAGGTGGACGACGTTCCCGTGCCCGTCGGCCAGCACCTGGATCTCGATGTGCCGGGGGCGGTCGATCCACCGCTCCACCAGCAGGGTGTCGTCGCCGAAGGAGGCGCGGGCCTCGCGGCGGGCGGCGGCGATCTCCTCCTCCAGGACCGTCACGTCCCGCACCAGGCGCATGCCCTTGCCGCCGCCGCCCGCGGAGGGCTTGAGCAGCACGGGGGTGCCGATCTGGCGGGCCGCCTCGGCGAGCTGGGCGTCGGTGAGCCCGCTGCCGCTGGAACCGGGGACCACCGGCACCCCGGCCACGCGCACCGTCTCCTTGGCCCTGATCTTGTCGCCCATGAGCGAGATCGCGTCCGCAGGCGGCCCGATGAAGACCAGACCCGCCTCCTCGCAGGCGCGCGCGAACCCGGCGTTCTCGGCGAGGAAGCCGTACCCGGGGTGGACGGCCTGGGCGCCGGTCCGGGCGGCTGCCTCAAGCAGCCTCTCCACCGACAGATAACTCTCGGCGGCCGGCGCCGGGCCGATGCGTACCGCCGTGTCCGCCTCGCGCACGTGCCGGGCGTCGGCGTCCGCGTCGGAGAAGACGGCCACCGAGCGTACGCCCAGCGAGCGGAGCGTGCGGATGATGCGTACGGCGATCTCGCCCCGGTTGGCAACCAGCACTGTGTCGAACATGGATCCGCTCCCCCTCACATCCGGAAGACGCCGAACTGGGGCTCACCCAGGGGCGCGTTGGCACAGGCCGTCAGGGCGAGACCGAGCACCTGACGGGTCTCCATCGGGTCGATGACACCGTCGTCCCAGAGACGGGCGGTGGCGTAGTAGGCGTTGCCCTGGCGCTCGTACTGCGCGCGGACCGGCGCTTTGAAGGCCTCTTCCTCCTCGGCCGGCCACTCCTCGCCGCGCGCCTGGAGCTGGTCCCGCTTGACGGTGGCGAGGACGCTGGCGGCCTGCTCGCCGCCCATCACGGAGATCTTGGCGTTGGGCCACATCCACAGGAAGCGGGGGGAGTAGGCCCGGCCGCACATGGAGTAGTTGCCGGCGCCGTACGAACCGCCGACGACCACGGTCAACTTCGGGACGCGGGTGCAGGCCACGGCCGTGACCATCTTGGCGCCGTGCTTGGCGATGCCACCCGCCTCGTAGTCCTTGCCCACCATGAACCCGGAGATGTTCTGCAGGAACACCAGCGGGATGCCGCGCTGGTCGCACAGCTCGATGAAGTGGGCGCCCTTCTGGGCGGACTCGGAGAACAGGATCCCGTTGTTGGCGACGATCCCGACCGGGTGGCCGTGGATCCGGGCGAAGCCGGTGACCAGGGTCTGCCCGAATTCGCTCTTGAACTCGGCGAAGCGGGAGCCGTCGACCACACGCGCGATGATCTCGCGCACGTCGTAGGGGGTGCGGGAGTCCACGGGGACCGCGCCGTAGATCCCGTGGGGGTCGACCTTGGGCTCGACGGACGGCCGCACCTCCCAGGGGAGGGACTGCCGGGCGGGGAGCGTGGCAGCGATGTTCCGTACGATCCGCAGGGCGTGCGCGTCGTCCTCGGCGAGGTGGTCGGTGACCCCGGAGACCCGGGAGTGGACCTCGCCGCCGCCCAGTTCCTCAGCGGTGACGACCTCACCCGTGGCCGCCTTCACCAGCGGGGGACCGCCCAGGAAGATCGTGCCCTGGTTGCGGACGATCACGGCCTCGTCACTCATGGCCGGGACGTAGGCGCCACCGGCGGTGCAGGAGCCGAGCACGGCGGCGATCTGCGGGATGCCCGCGCCGGACATCCGGGCCTGGTTGTAGAAGATCCGTCCGAAGTGCTCCCGGTCGGGGAAGACCTCGTCCTGCATCGGTAGGAAGGCCCCGCCGGAGTCGACCAGGTAGACGCACGGCAGCCGGTTGTCCAGCGCCACCTCCTGCGCCCGCAGATGCTTCTTCACCGTCATCGGGTAGTAGGTGCCGCCCTTGACGGTGGCGTCGTTCGCGACGATCACGCAGGTGCGTCCGCTGACCCGCCCGATACCGGCGATCACCCCGGCGGCCGGGGCCTGTCCGTCGTACATCCCGTCGGCCGCGAGGGGGGCCAGTTCCAGAAACGGCGACCCCGCGTCGAGCAGGGTGTCCACCCTGTCCCTCGGCAGCAGCTTGCCGCGCGCGGTGTGTCGGGCCCGTGCCCGCTCGCCGCCGCCGAGAGCCGTCGCGGCCAGCTTGCCGCGCAACTCGTCCACGAGCGCGCGGTGTGCCCGTTCATTGGCTCGCCAGGCCTCCGACGCGGGATCGGCCGCGCTCGTCAGCTCCGGTGCCTCGTGCATCCTGCGGTCCCCTCACCCAGTGGTGACTGTTAATGAGCGTTAACCATTTCCTTTAGGTTAACGACCGCTAACCCCGCTGTCTAGAATTACCGGCATGGCCACCAGAACCGACGCCCCCACCCGCCGCGAGCAGATCCTCAAGGAGGCTGCCCGACTCTTCGCCGAGCGCGGTTTCCACGGTGTCGGCGTCGACGAGATAGGCGCCGCCGTCGGCATCAGCGGCCCCGGTCTGTACCGTCACTTCCCGGGCAAGGACGCGATGCTCGCCGAACTGCTGGTCGGCATCAGCGGCCAGTTGCTGACCGGGGCCAAGCGCCGCCTGGCGGAGGCCGACGGGCAGACCGGTGCCACGGCGGTCCTGGACTCGCTCATCGAGGGCCACATCGACTTCGCCCTGGACGACCGCCCCCTCATCACTCTGCACGACCGTGAGCTGGACCGCCTGCGCGACAGCGACCGCAAGCTGGTGCGTCAGTTGCAGCGGCAGTACGTGGAGCTGTGGGTGGAGGTGGTGCGGGAGGTGTATCCGGCGCTCACGGAGCCCTCGGCCCGTTCCGCGGTCCACTCGGTCTTCGGCCTGCTTAATTCCACGCCGCACCTGGGGCGGGCGGGGACACTGCCGGGCCGGGGTGCCACTGCTGCGCTGCTGCACCGGATGGCCCGGGGGGCGTTCGCGGCGGCGGGGGCGAGCAGGGGATGACCGGGTCGGGCCGAGGGGCTCGCCGGCGGGGCTTGCCTCAGTACGCTGGGGGCCGTGTCCACGGACTGCGCGACCACTGCGCGCACCCGCGTCGCGTCGACGGCGATCGCCCTCCTCACCGAAGACCACCTCGGGGAGGATGACCGCGTCCGGCAAGGAGTCCTGTCCCTTCGGGAACTCGGTGCCCTTCGGGTCCTGACGGTCGAGACCTCCGCCTTCCGTCGGTACGGCGGAGCCGGGAACTGGCGCCAGCGCCCGGGCCGGACGGGTGGGCAAGCTCACTCTGGACGCCGCAACGTACTCGCCGGTATCTTTGTTCTGAGCAAGCGCTTAGACATGCCCGAGGGCATGCCGAGATTCCGAGGTTCGTGGAGGTGGGCGGCGTGCGCCGTACGGTGTTCAACGAGGATCACGAGGCGTTCCGGGAGACTCTTCGCGCCTTCATCGAGGCCGAGGTCGTACCCGTGTACGACGAGTGGTTCGCTGCCGGCCAGGCGCCGCGCGACTTCTACTACAAGCTCGGCGAACTGGGCCTCTTCGGCATCAATGTGCCCGAGGAATTCGGTGGCGCGGGCCTGGACAGCCACAAGTTCGAGGCCGTCCTCTACGAGGAGACCGCCCGCGCCGGGGTGCACTTCGGCGGCTCCGGGGTGCACGTACTGCTCGCGCTGCCGTACATCAAGATGCTCGCCTCCGACGAGCAGAAGAAGCGGTACCTGCCGAAGTTCGTCACCGGCGAGGAGATGTGGGCCATCGCGATGACCGAGCCGGGCACCGGCTCCGACCTCGCGGGCATGAAGACCACCGCCAAGCTCTCGGAGGACGGCACGCACTACGTCCTCAACGGCGCCAAGACCTTCATCACCGGTGGTGTGCACGCCGACAAGGTCATCGTCTGTGCCCGGACCTCCGCCCCGACCGCCGAGGACCGCCGCTTCGGCATCTCCCTCTTCGCCGTGGACACCAAGTCCGAGGGCTACTCGGTCGGCCGCAAGCTGGACAAGCTGGGCCTGCGTACTTCCGACACCGCCGAGCTGGCCTTCGTCGACGTCAAGGTGCCGGTCGAGGACCTGCTGGGCGAGGAGAACAAGGGCTTCTCCTACCTCGGCCACAACCTGGCCTCCGAGCGGTGGGGCATCGCCTTCGGCGCCTACGCGCAGGCCAAGGCCGCCGTACGGTTCGCCAAGCAGTACGTGCAGGAGCGCACCGTCTTCGGCAAGCCCGTCGCCCACTTCCAGAACACCAAGTTCGAGCTGGCCGCCTGCCAGGCCGAGGTGGACGCGGCCGAGGCTGTCGCCGACCGCGCGACGGAGGCCCTGGACGCCGGTGAGCTGACCCCCGCCGAGGCGGCCTCCGCCAAGCTGTTCTGCACCGAGGTCGCGCACCGCGTGATCGATCGCTGCCTCCAGCTGCACGGCGGCTACGGCTACATGAACGAGTACCCGATCGCCCGTCTGTACGCGGACAACCGTGTCAACCGCATCTACGGCGGCACCAGCGAGATCATGAAGACGATCATCGCCAAGGACATGGGCCTGTAGGGGCGAAGCGACCTCTGGCCGGTACCACCCCACTTGCCAATGAGCCAGGCACTCCAGGACCTCCTCGATCTGCTCGACCTGGAGCAGATCGAGGAGAACATCTTCCGCGGCCAGTCCCGCTCCGCCGTCGTCCCGCGCGTCTTCGGCGGGCAGGTCGCGGCGCAGGCGCTGGTCGCCGCCGGGCGGACGGTCCCCGCGGACCGGCCCGCCCACTCCCTGCACGCGTACTTCCTGCGTCCCGGTGACCCCGGAGCACCGATCGTCTACACGGTCGACCGCATCCGTGACGGCCGGTCCTTCACCACGCGGCGCGTGGTCGCCATCCAGCACGGCAAGCCGATCTTCCACCTCTCGGCGTCCTTCCAGACGCACGAGGAGGGCCTGGAGCACCAGGCGCCCATGCCGACCGCGCCAGATCCGGTGGCCCTGCCCACCTCCCAGGACCGGCTGCGCGGCTACGACCACCTCGCCCCGCAGGTGGTGGAGCGGTTCCTGGAGGCCCGCGAGGCGATCGATCTGCGGTACGTGGACGAGCCGCCGTACGGGCAGTTCGGCGAGCCACGCGAGCCGCACTCCCAGGTGTGGTTCCGCACCAACGGCAAACTCGCCGACCACCCCCTCCTGCACGTCGTCCTCGCCACCTACGTCTCCGACATGACCCTCCTCGACTCCGTGCTGCTCGCACACGGGCGCGGTGGCTGGGCCGTCGGCGATGTCGTGGGCGCGTCCCTGGACCACGCGATGTGGTTCCACCGGCCCTTCCGCGCCGACGAATGGCTGCTGTACGACCAGGAGTCGCCGTCCGCCCACGGCGGTCGCGGCCTTGGCCAGGCCCGTATCTACACGCAAGACGGGCGGCTCGCCATCACGGTCATCCAGGAGGGCGTGGTCCGGGTGCCACGCTGATGCGTGCCGAGGTGCCGAGGTGCCGAGTGGCGCGTGGAGGACTACGCTTTTTGAGTGAAAGCCGCAGTGGACGGCATGCCCGGCCGACGAGGTTTCGGACCACGGATCCTCAGCCGTACGACCCGAGCAACTGTGTGAGGGGTCGTTTGCAGGCGTCGGGGGCCATCGCCGTACTGCTCATGTCCTGCGGTGACACCTGAAGACCGTGCCGCCACTCCCCCCCCCTTGTGGCAGCGGCGACGGCCATCCACCTCGCATCCCCCGGCGGGAGCCGCGAGAGCCGATGGAAACGGAAGGGTAATTCCCATGCGAGTACAACGCACGAGGCGTCTTGTCGCGATGTCCGCAGCCGGTCTGCTGATGGCCGGCGGAGCCGCTATTGGTGCGGCGGGCACCGCCTCGGCGGCAACCCCAACACACCACGACCATGGTTCCTACAGCAGGTACTGCCACGACCACAACCGGCACAACCGGTGGTGGAACGACGACAACTGCGACTACGGGCGTCACCACAACCGCCACCACGACCATTACAACAACTACGGTCACGACCACGGCGGCTACGGCCACGACCGTGGCGGCGGCTACGGTCACGACCACGGTGGACGCGGACGTTAGCAGTCCGGCCGTCCGACTGATCGGACCGTAAACGCCAGGACCGGTGCGGCTCCGCGTGCGGAGCCGCACTCGTTTGTGTCGGGACCGGTCAGGACAGACCGGCCTGCGCCAACAGATACGCGGTCATGGGGTCGTAGTGGCGGGGACTGACCACGTGGTCATCGATCGGTACTGCCACCTGCAGGGTGCCCTCGGCCTCGGCGAGGAACAGCGCGGGGTCGTTGCAGTCGGCGTAGCCGACGGAGTCGATGCCGTGCTGAGCGGCGTACCCGGCCCAGCCGTGGTCGGCGACGACGAGGTCCGGCAGCGGACGCCCCTCGTGCACAAGTCCCGTCAGAACGGCCCGCATCGGCTCCCCGGAGTGGGTGTGCCACAGCGTTGCCCCGTGTTCCAGCACGGCCACGTCCGCGAACTGCATCACGTAACCCTCGTCCGTCTGCAGCCCGTCGGGGATGACGACGATCTCGCAGCCGGCGGTGCGCAGTGCGGCGGCCGTGGCCCGGTGCACGTCCAGCAGACCACCCGGGTGACCGGTCGCGAACAGGACCCGCTGCCGCCCTTCGGCCGCCTTGCGCAGCCGTGCCGCCATGCGCTCCAGCGCGTCCACGGTCAGTTCGGGATCGATGGTGTCCTGCCCGTACCGGAACCCGGGATCGTCGCTGACACCGACTCGCTCGGCCAGGACGGCGAGCACGTCCTGCTCGTCCGTCCAGCGGTCGCCCAGCTCCAAGCCGAGCCAGAAGTTGCGGACACCGTTGGCGAGCTGACGGTAGTGGGAGAGGTTGTTCTCGCGGGGCGTGGCGACGTCCCCCGCGATACGGGTCCTCACCAAGTGGTCGATGAGCTGGGCGCGGCTGGGTGTCCCGGGTATCGGCATGCCTCCCATTGTGAGGCAGCACACGGGGTCCGTCCTCGGCGTACCGGCCGCTGGGACAGGGCTCACTCGGCTTCCGGCTCAGTCCTGCCGTAGCGCGAACCACAACTCCATGCGCACGTCCGGATCGTCCAGGTCGGTGTCCAACAGGGTGGCGCAGCGGGCGATCCGCTGCCGCACGGTGTTGCGGTGCACCTCCAGTGCCACCGCCGTGCGGTCCCAACTACCGTGCAGGGACAGCCAGGTGCGCAGGGTCGCGACGAGGGCGGGCCGGTGGGCGAGCGGCGCGAGCAGTGCGCGGGCGTGCGCCTGCGCATCCGTCCGGGGCACCAGATCCGACAGGCCTGTCCGGGTGCCGTGGTGGGCCAGGTGGGCGCGGGTGGCGCGGGCCCGCGCCAGGGCGCGTGCCGCCTGGCTGTCGGCAGCCGGCCACTCGTCCGGGCCGACGGCCGCGCTCACGCCGAGCGTCCAGCCCGGCTGCGCCACCGGCGCCGGTTCGGCGGGCACCAGCATGCGGATCACGTCACGCGCCAGGTCCACCAGCGGCGTCCCCAGAGCGGCGCCCAGTGCGGAGGCCGCCACGGCGTCGGACGGCTGGGCCTGCGACCGGGCGTGCACCACGCGCCATGGCCCGTCCCCGAGCAGCGGCGCCACTGCTTGCGGTGTTGAACCCAGTAGGAGCCGCACCAGCGCCGAGGATCGGGCTGCCCCGGCTCCGCTCTGGTGCCCGCTGGTCAGCAGGGACAGCAGCACGGCGGCGACGGAGGCGATGGTGTGGTCCCCGGGCTCGCGGTGCGCGGACGCCACCGCGAGCACGAACCCCTCACCGGCGCCGAGGGCGTAGGCGGCGAGGTGGGTGTCGCCGAGGGTGTCGGTGGCGGAGGTGGGCGTCGGCGCCGTGGTGGCCGCGGCCGGCGAGACGGCCGGTCCGGCCACGGTGCTGCCGTCCGCCTCCCGGACCGCGGCCGGCCCGGCCCGGCCCGGCGGCCGTACCACTGCCGCCAGCTCCGCCAGCGCCGTGCGGGCCTCCTCGGTCGGCTCCCGGCCCGCCGCCGCGATCTCGGTGCCGTCGGGGCCGTACAGGACCGCGTGCCCGCCCAACCGCTGGGCCAGCCTGCGCAGCACCGAGGGGACGGCGTCCGGGCGGGAGGCGGCCACGGCGAGGCTCTGCTGCGCCTCGGTGACACGGCGGAGTTCAGCGAGGCGAGCCTGTGCCATCAGCTGCCACACCGCCCGGGCCACGCCCGAGAAGGTGGTCTGCGGCGGGACCTCCAGCAGCGGGAGACCGTGCCTGTCGCAGGCGGCGGAGAGGGCCCGCGGGACGGTGTCGTGCACGGGGGCGAGGCCGAAGCCGAGCGCGGCCCCGCCCGCTGCCACGATCCGGGAGACATAGCCGTCGAAGTAGTCCGCGGGGGCCGGAGCAGGTCGACCCGGGTCGGCCCCGGCCGGCCCGGTCGGGGCCGAGGCCCCCGGGATGTGCACCCCGGCGGTCAGCAGCAGCTCACCACCCAGCAGGTACGGATACGGGTCGGCCATCTCCGAGGCGTGCGCCCAGTGGATCACGACGGTGGGATCGGACGGCCCCGCGATGTGGCGCAGTCCGAGATCTTCCCGGGCCAGCAGGTCTGACAGCGAGACCGGCGGGGTCGGTGGGGTCTGCGGGCCTGGTGCTGTCTGCGGGACTGGTGAGGTCTGTGGGGCCACTGGGGCGCTGCGCTCCGGCATGATGTGCGTTCCCTCCATTTATCCCCACTCATCCTGGATGAAACGTACACTTCGCAGCCGCTCTCCGGCCACCTACTGTCGACTCGGCACCTGGTCTCGCGGCTCTGGTGGACGCCTCCGTGTGCCACACCGTCGGTCCCCGCCGGGCAGCCCCCGAACTCACGTCCGAAGTGGTCCGGGTCCGCCGGTAAAGTCACATGAAAAGCGACATGCGTGCGATGAAGTAGAGGAAAGAAGGCATTTCACCGTGAGTAGCAACGAGACGCCCCGCGGCCCCGTCGACTCCTCCCGCATCCCGAGGTACGCCGGCCCCGCCACGTTCGCCCGGCTGCCCCGCCTGGACGAGGTGGGCACCGCCGACGTCGCCGTGGTGGGCGTGCCGTTCGACTCCGGTGTGTCGTACCGGCCCGGTGCCCGCTTCGGTGGCAACGCCATCCGCGAGGCGTCCCGGCTGCTGCGCCCCTACAACCCCGCGCAGGACGCCTCCCCCTTCGCCCTCGCCCAGGTCGCGGACGGCGGTGACATCGCGGTGAACCCGTTCAACATCAACGAGGCCGTCGAGACCGTCGAGGCCGCAGCGGACGAGCTGCTCGGCACGGGAGCCCGCCTGATGACCCTGGGCGGCGACCACACGATCGCGCTCCCCCTGCTGCGCTCGGTCGCGAAGAAGCACGGCCCGGTGGCCCTGCTCCACTTCGATGCCCACCTCGACACCTGGGACACCTACTTCGGCGCCGAGTACACCCACGGCACCCCCTTCCGCCGGGCCGTGGAGGAGGGCATCCTCGACACCGAGGCGCTCTCCCACGTGGGTACCCGTGGCCCGCTGTACGGCAAGCAGGACCTCACCGACGACGAGAAGATGGGCTTCGGCATCGTCACCTCGGCCGACATCTACCGCCGTGGTGCCGACGAGGTCGCCGACCAGCTGCGCCAGCGGATCGGTGACCGCCCGCTCTACATCTCCATCGACATCGACTGCCTCGACCCCGCCCACGCGCCTGGCACCGGCACGCCGGAGGCGGGCGGCATGACCTCCCGCGAGCTGCTGGAGATCCTGCGCGGTCTGGCGTCCTGCAACCTGGTGTCGGCGGACGTCGTGGAGGTGGCCCCGGCGTACGACCACGCCGAGATCACCTCGGTCGCGGCCTCCCACACGGCCTACGAACTCACCACCATCATGAGTCGCCAGATCGCGGCGGCCCGGAAGGGCGCGGAAGCGAAGTGACCCACGACCACGACCAGGTCCTCCGCCCGACACCGGCGCAGATCACCGCGGCACTGACCCCTCCGTCGGGGCGCAGCGGCGGAGACCTGGTCGTGGAAACGCTGGCCGGGCTCGGCGCGACCACGGTCTTCGGCCTGCCCGGCCAGCACGCCCTCGGCATGTTCGACGCCCTGCGGCGTTCCCCGCTGCGCTACGTCGGCCTGCGGGTGGAGAACAATGCCTGCTTCGCGGCGGACGCGTACGGCCGGATCACCGGTGAGGCGGCCCCACTGCTGCTCTCGACCGGCCCGGGCGCGCTGACGTCGCTCGCGGCGCTGCAGGAGGCGGCAGCCGCCTCCGCGCCGGTCCTGGCGATCAGCAGTCAGATCCCGACGGCGGGCCTGGGCGGTGGCCGCCGCGGCTACCTCCACGAACTCCCCGACCAGGCAGCCTCCTTCCGGGGCGTGGTGAAGTCCGTCCACACCGTCCGCGCCCAGTCCCAGATCCCTTCTGCCATCGCGGCGGCATGGAGGTCGGCGCTCACCGCCCCGCACGGTCCGGTGTGGGTGGAGATCCCGCAGGACGTGCTGCTCGCTCCGGCCGCGCTGCCGGTGGTGACGGCACCGGACGTGACACCGGAGGACCTGGTCCCGCGTCCCGAACTGACGGCGGTGGCGGCCCATCTGCTGTCGCATGCCGCCCGTCCGGCGATCATCGCCGGCGGGGGAGTCATACGCGCGGATGCGTCGGGAAAGCTGAAGGCGCTGGCCGAGAGGCTGGACGCACCCGTGGTGACCACGTTCGGCGGTAAGGGCGCGTTCCCCTGGCAACACCCGCTGTCGATGCGGTCCTGGCTTGAGGACCGGCACACCACTGACTTCCTTCAGGAAGCCGACGTCCTGCTGGTGGTGGGCTCGGGCCTGGGTGAACTCTCCTCGAACTACCACACGTTCAAGCCGCGCGGCAGAGTGATCCAGATCGAGGCCGACCTCGGCAAACTGGAGTCAAACCACCCGGCCCTCGGCATCCACGGGGACGCCCGGCTCGCCCTCCAGGCCCTGCTGGAGACCGTGCAGGAGCGGACGGACCCATCGGCCCCCGAGCGGGTGCGAGAACTCCTCGCGAAGGTGACGGCACGCATCGCGGCCCAGGAACTCGCCCTGGAACAAGAAGTACTGGCGTCGGTCCGCAGGGCGCTGCCCGCGGACTCCCCGTCCTTCTGGGACATGACGATCCTCGCCTACTGGGCGTGGTCGGCCTTCGATCCCCGAGGTGCCAACACCATGCACTCCGCCCAGGGCGCCGGTGGCCTCGGCTACGGTTTCCCGGCGGCGCTGGGCGCGGCGGTGGCGGACCCGGCCCGTCCCGTGTTGGCGGTGTCGGGCGATGGCGGGGCGCTCTACTCGATCGCCGAGCTGGCCACGGCCCGGCAGTACGACCTTCCGGTCACCTGGCTGATCGTCGACGACGGTGGCTACGGCATCCTTCGCGAGTACATGACGGACGCCTACGGCCAGGCGACGGGCACCGATCTGACCCGCCCGGACTACGTGGCCCTCGCCGAGTCCTTCGGGGTGCCCGGCGTCCGTACGACTCCACAGGCCCTGGAATCCGACCTGGCCGAGGCGCTGGCCTCGCCGGGTCCGTCGGTCGTCGTACTTCCGGCGGTGCTGCGGATGTTCGCGCCGACACATCTCACGGGGTGATCCCGCCCGGTGTCGCCCCGGGCCACACACCAGGGTCCGGCTGGAGCAGCGACTTCCTGCGCACGTGGTGAGCGCATAGGGCGGGCTCGTCGGCCATGTTCTCAAAGATCAGCATGCAGGTGTGTCCGCACGGTGAATTGCCGCCGGTATGCGGTGGGGGTGAGCCCGGTTTCGCGTCGCAGAAGCGTGCGGAGGTTGGCGGCGGTGCCGAGTCCGCTGCGTTGGGCGATGGTGTCGATGCGCATTTCGCCGTGTTCGAGGAGGCGGCGTGCGAGGGCGACCCGCTCGGTGGTGAGCCAGGCCAGGGGTGTGGTGTCGAGTTCGGTGCGGAAGCGGCGGTGGAGGGTGGCGGGGCTCATGGCTGCCCGGGCTGCGAGGTCGGCGACGGTCAGCGGTGTCTGGAGTCTTTGCCGCGCCCAGGTCAGGAGTGGGGTCAGGGATGTGCTGGGTGGGGGTTCGGGGCGTTCGATGAACTGCCTTTGTCCGCCGTCACGGTGGGCGGCGAAGACCAGGCGTCGACTCACCGCGTTGGCGATTTCGGCTCCGTGGTCGTGCCGGATGATGTGCAGGCCGAGGTCGAGTGCGGCGGCGCTGCCGGCGGAGGTGTAGATGTGGCCGTCGTTGACGAACAGTACGTCGGGTTCAAGACGTATGGACGGGTAGCGGATCCGCATGGTGTCCGCGCACTGCCAGTGTGTGGTGGCACGGCGCTGGTGGAGGACGCCGGCTTCGGCCAGGGCGAAGGAGCCGCTGCAGAAGGAGACCAGGCGTGCGCCGCGGGCGTGGGCTCTTCGGATGGCGTCGAGCACGGCCGGACGGCGGGGAACATCGAAGTCGGGGCGGCTGGGGATGATCAGGGTGTCCGCGGTGTCGGCCGCTTCCATGCCGGCGACCGAGGTGAGGGCGAAGAAGGCGTCCCGCATCGGGGTGTGGGCGTCGGGTGAGCAGAGCTTGAACTCGTAGAGTTCACAGCTGAGTTCGGGGCGGGGCAGACCGAAGAGCTCGGTGGCGCAGCCGAGTTCGAAGGGGTTGGTGTTCTCGTCCACGATCACCACCACCTTGTGCAAGGTTGGGTGGTCACCGTGCGAGGATCCTTGTGTCATCTGCAAGTTCTAGCACTCGTGGTGTTCTTGAGCGGAGTTCAGCATGGTCTCTGTGCCACGGACCCGCCTTGCCGGCGGAGTCACCGGGATGACCGGCAGATCTCCGCGAGGCGTGGGCGGACGTTCCCGGGGCTGAGGCGCATGGCTGTTCTGGGTAAAGAAAGGCCGGCGCCTTCCCGTCTGCGTTCTCTTTCAAGGAGGAAATGTGTCGATACGTCGGATGGCCATTGCCTGTTCAGGTGTTCTTGCCGGCATAATGCTGGCGACTGCCTCGCCGGCCATGGCGTCGACCGGATGGACCACTTACGCGGCTGACAGCGACAAAGGGAGAACCGTTCTTGAGGTTTGTGCGGGTTCTCAGGCGGTCTGCAGTATGACCTATGACGCTCAGAGCTATCAGACCTTTTCAGGGTCGGAGCACCCTGTCGGAGACAGTGTCTACAATTACACATCGCAGACTGAGACTCACAGCCTGACCTGGTCGGACACTGTGGAGACCTCCGACACGCTTGAGGTGAGCTCGTCCGCCAAGGCCACTATCTGGGGAGCGGCGGAAGTGGGCGTGAACACCACTTACAGCCGAACCTGGGGCAAGTCGAGCACCGTCTCGGAGACCGACAGCCTGCCGGTTCCGGGGTGCAGCGTGGCTTGGCTGGCCCGTGCCGCCGAGATGGGCACGGCCACGGGGAACATTCACGTGCATTTCGCCAAACATACTCACCTGAATGGTCACCGGGATTTCATCATCACCAATGCTGTTTTCACAGCACCCACCGGAGCCGGTTCCATTATCGCCCGCTCTCGATCCATGAATGCATCTGAAAGCGCTTCTTGCTCTTGACCGGGGAATCCGAAGTCCCAGCCATTCCACACCGGGTGTTGGGCGCCGAGTGGTAAGCGGACGGTGATTGCAGAGATCACGGCCTGCTTTGGGAACCAGTTGCACTCTGAAGCGTGCGGGGAGTGCGGCCCGTTTCCCTGGGGGCGTTTCGGGGCCGTGTACTACAGCCTCAGTCCTTGATGTTGTGATCGGTTACGGCCGGGTGGGTCGCCGACGCTCCTCCCGCAAGGCGGTCAGGCGAACCGGCGCGGCGACCCGCCATCCGTCCGTCTCCGCCCCTGAGTTCACCGTTCCGGGGCGCCCCGCCCTGGGAGCGGGTGTGGGTCGTGGGTGCCGGGAAGGCCCTCGTCGCTGCGGTCCGCTGGGGTGTGGCGGTGGTATCCATCGACGTGCCTCTCTCGAACATCTTCACTGCGAACGCATGTGCAACCCCCCATCGCCTCCGTGAGTCAACCGGGTTATGAATCCCGGGACTTCCAGACGCACCGGAGTGCTCGCCGCCGCCCTCGGGGCCGCACTGCTCATGCCGGTCACGGCCGCGGCCCCGGCCGCCGCGGCCGGCGAACCCGCCGTCAACTGCACGTCCGCCAAGGCGGGCCTGGCCGGCAAACTGAAGAAGGACATCACGGCCGCTCTGGCGCACCGCAGGGGCGAGGTCGCCGTCGGGCTGTACGAGCGTACGACCCGGACCACCTGCACCCTGCGTGCCACCGGCGCCTACGATTCGGCCAGCACCGTCAAGGTCACCGTGCTCGCCACGCTGCTGTGGGACGCGAAGAAGCACAACCGGTACCTGACCGGTACCGAGGTCTCGCTCACCAAGGCCATGATCACCAGGTCGGACAACAGCGCGACCAGCAGATTGTGGAAGCAACTGGGCCTGAAGAAGATCAAGGGTTTCTTGGCAGCCGCGGGCATGACGAAGACCATGCCGGGCGCCGGCGGCTACTGGGGCCTGACCCGCGAGAACGTCACCGACGAGCAGAGACTGCTCAAGCTCATCACCGCAAGGAACCACGTGCTGAGCGACAACTCACGTGCGTACATGCTCAAGTTGATGGGCCAGGTCGTCTCCTCCCAGCGCTGGGGGACGCCCGCCGGGGCGCCGTCCTTCGTCTCCGTGCACGTCAAGAACGGCTGGTTGCGCCGTGCCACGCACGGCTGGCGCGTGCACAGCCTGGGCACCTTCGAGGGCGCCGGCCACGACTACATGATCACCGTGCTGACGCAGGACAACAGCACCATGGACTACGGCGTCACCACCATCCAGAACGTCGCCGAGGCCATCCACAAGGACCTGGTGCCGAAGGCCTCGGCCACCGCCCGCTACACCCCGACGCGCCGGCCAACCGAGGCGTTCGTCGCCGCGCCCCCGAACGGCCCGCAGGAGCCGGGGCGGGGCTGACGGGGCTCATCCTTCACCAGGCGGTCTCCCGCCGGACACCGGACCGTCCTACGGTGATCGCCATGCGTCTGAGAACCGTACTCGCCACCCTCACCGCCGGCCTGGCGGCGGCAGCCTGCCTCACCGCCGCCGGGCCCGCCGCCGCGAGACCGGCCGCCGCCGTCGGCCACCGGGCCACCCACGCCTGTTCACCGAGCGTCTCCATCGACCGCTTCTCCGATGCGCTCGACAAGACGACCTACCGCGGCACCTTCGTCGGCAACTTCTCCGCCCTCGCGGTGGACCGGGACGGCTCGCTCGCGGCCCTGGAGGACCGCTCGTCCCTGTTCACCCTGGACGCCCGGACCCTCCGACCGAAAGCGGCCGTCCACCTCGCCGACGAGGAGGGAGCCGACCTCGACTCCGAGGGGCTCGCCATCGACCGCGACGGCACCCGGCTCATCAGCTCCGAGACCGAGCCGTCCGTACGCCGCTACTCCCGCGACGGCAGGATCCTCGACCGGCTCCCGGTGCCGTCCTCACTGCTGGTCGCCCCGGCCGGCCGGGCCACCGCCAACCAGACCTTCGAGGGCCTGACCCTGCTGCCCGGCGGTCACACCCTGCTGGCCTCGATGGAGTACGCGATCTCGGGGGACAGCACCGGCATCGTCCGCTTCCAGACCTGGCGGCGTCACCGGGGCCACTTCCGGCTCGCCGCCCAGTACGCCTACCGCACCGACCCCGGCCTCGGTGTCCCCGAGGTCCAGGCCACGCCCGACGGCCGCCTGCTGGTCCTGGAACGCGGTTACACCCCGGGTGTCGGCAACACCGTCCGCCTCTACCTGGCCGACCTGCACCATGCCACGGACACCCGCGGCGTGGAGAACCTGACCGGGCAGCCGGGCGTCCGCCTGATCCGCAAGACCCTGCTCGCGGACATCGGGGCCTGCCCCTCCCTGGGCGCCACCGCCAGACAGCCGCAGCCGAATCCGCTCCTCGACAACATCGAAGGCATGACGATCACGGGCCGTGATTGCACCGGTCGCCTGAAGGTGCTGCTGGTGAGCGATGACAACCAGAACCCGGTCCAGACGACCCGGTTCTACTACCTGCGAGTACGTGCCTGACGTCCACGTCCGTCCGCGCGTGGGGGATGAAATCCGCTGCGTTGCGCGTTGGTGCCTTCCGGTAGAACAGGACGAACGGGAGGCACCTGCGTGGGACCGCAACAGGGTGGAGCCGGACCGGGGAGACCCGGATGGGCGCGAAGGCTGGTGGGGTACGCCTGGCGGTATCCCCGGGACGTCGTCCTCGCTCTCGGCTCCTCCCTCGCCGGAATGGCCGTCATGGCGGTCGTCCCGCTGATCACCAAGGTGATCATCGACGACGTGATCGGCAACCACAGTCGCGCCATGGCGCCCTGGGCGGGCACCCTGATCGGCGCGGCCCTGCTGGTCTACGCCCTCACCTACATCCGCCGCTTCTACGGTGGACGGCTCGCCCTCGACGTGCAGCACGACCTGCGCACCGAGATGTACGGCGCGATCACCCGCCTCGACGGCCGTCGCCAGGACGAGTTGTCCACCGGGCAGGTGGTAGGACGGGCCACCAGCGACCTCCAGCTGATCCAGGGCTTGCTCTTCATGCTCCCGATGACCATCGGCAACGTCCTGCTCTTCCTGATCTCTCTGGTGATCATGGCGTGGCTGTCGCTCCCGCTGACCCTGGTCGCCCTCGCCGTCGCGCCGGCGCTCGGATACATAGCCAAGCGCAGCCGCAGCAGGCTCCACCCCGCCACCTGGTTCGCGCAGGCCCAGGCCGCCGCCGTCGCGGGCGTGGTCGACGGCGCCGTCAGCGGCGTACGCGTGGTGAAGGGCTTCGGCCAGGAGGCGCAGGAGACCGGAAAACTGCGGGAGGTCGGGCGCCGGCTCTTCGCCGGACGCCTGCGCACGGTACGACTGAACAGCAAGTACACCCCCGCCCTGCAGGCCGTCCCGGCGCTCGGTCAGGTCGCGATGCTGGCCCTCGGCGGCTGGCTGGCCGTCCGCGGGCACATCACCCTGGGCACCTTCGTCGCCTTCTCCACCTACCTCGCCCAGCTCGTCGGACCGGTCCGCATGCTCGCGGTGGTCCTCACGGTCGGCCAGCAGGCCCGAGCCGGCACCGAGCGGGTGCTGGAACTGATCGACACCGAACCGACACTGAGCGGCGGCACGAAGACCCTGCCCGCCGACGCCCCCGCGACCGTCGAGTTCGACGACGTCTCCTTCGGGTACGGCAGCGGACCCGGGGTCCTGGACGGGCTCAGCTTCGAGATCAGGCCGGGTGAGACCCTCGCCGTCGTCGGTTCCTCCGGCTCCGGCAAGTCCACCCTCTCCCTGCTTCTCCCGCGCTTCTACGACGTCACCCATGGCGCCGTCCTGATCGGCGGCCATGACGTGCGCGAGCTGACCTTGGACTCGCTGCGGTCCGCTATCGGCCTGGTCCCGGAGGACTCCTTCCTCTTCTCCGACACCGTGCGCGCCAACATCGCCTACGGCCGGCCGGACGCCACCCAGGAGGAGATCGAGGCCGCCGCCCGCGCCGCCCAGGCCGACCGCTTCATCAAAGTCCTCCCGAACGGCTACGACACCAAGGTCGGAGAGCATGGCCTCACCCTCTCCGGCGGCCAGCGCCAGCGCGTCGCGCTGGCCCGGGCCCTGCTCACCGACCCGCGCCTGCTGGTCCTGGACGACGCCACCTCGGCCGTGGACGCCCGGGTGGAACACGAGATCCACGAGGCCCTGAAGCAGGTCATGGAAGGCCGCACCACCCTGCTCATCGCCCACCGCCGCTCCACCCTCAACCTCGCCGACCGGATCGCCGTCCTGGACGGCGGCCGGCTCGCCGACCTCGGCACCCACGAGGAACTGCAGCAGAGGTCGGCCCTCTACCGCCGGCTGCTCACCGACCCGGACGAGCTGGGCGGTGTCTCCCCGGGCCATGCCCGCCCGGCCGAGCCGCAGGAGGACACCTCCGTCCGTGAGGAGCTGGACGCCGAGTTCGACGCCGAGCGCGGGGTGACGCCCAGGCTGTGGACCGGCGACCGCGAGCCCAAGGACCTGGCCCTGTCCGGTACCCCGGCCACCCCGGAACTCCTCGCCCAGGTGGAGGCGCTGCCCCCGGCCGCCGACGTCCCCGGCGTCGACGAAGCCCGGGCGGTCCGCCCGGAGGACTCCTACGGCCTGCGCCGCCTGCTGCGGGGCTTCGGCCTCCCCCTCCTTCTCTGCCTGCTGCTGGTTGCCCTGGACGCGGGCGCCGGACTGCTGTTGCCGGTGCTGATCCGACACGGCATCGACCAGGGCGTCAGCAGGACGGCCGTCGGCGCCGTGTGGGCCGCGTCCTTGCTGGGCCTGCTGACCGTGCTGGCGCAGTGGGCCGCGCAGACCGGCGCAACCCTGATGACCGGCCGCACCGGTGAACGCGTCCTCTACGCTCTGCGGCTGAAGATCTTCGCGCAGCTCCAACGGCTCGGCCTCGACTACTACGAGCGCGAGCTGACCGGCCGGATCATGACCCGGATGACGACGGACGTCGATGCGCTGTCGACGTTCCTGCAGACCGGTCTGGTCACGGCGTTCGTCTCGGTCGTCACCTTCTTGGGCATCATGGTCGCCCTGCTGGTGATCGACGTACAGCTCGCCCTGGTCGTCTTCGCGACCCTGCCCCTGCTCGTCGTCGGCACCTTCTTCTTCCGCCGGGCGAGCGTGAAGGCGTACGAGCTCGCCCGTGAACGCGTGTCGTCGGTCAACGCCGACCTCCAGGAGACGGTAGCCGGGCTGCGGATCGTGCAGGCCTTCCAGCGGGAGGGCGACGGCGGGCGGCGGTTCGCCGAGCGCAGTGA
This sequence comes from Streptomyces pluripotens, assembly GCF_000802245.2. Lineage (NCBI taxonomy): Bacteria > Bacillati > Actinomycetota > Actinomycetes > Kitasatosporales > Streptomycetaceae > Streptomyces > Streptomyces pluripotens. Next base: position 2,406,024 of record NZ_CP021080.1, on the reverse strand, counting down.
CGGCTACCGGCGCGCCCGCGTCCGCGGCCAGTGGCTGATATCGGTCTACTTCCCCTTCGTCCAACTGCTGTCCTCGGTCGCCGCGGCATCCGTGCTGATCGCGGGCGCGGACCGGGTGGCGGCGGCCACCCTGACGACGGGTGCGCTCGTCGCCTATCTCCTCTACATCGACCTGTTCTTCGCCCCCGTCCAGCAGCTCTCCCAGGTCTTCGACGGCTACCAGCAGGCCACGGTTTCGCTGGGACGCATCCAGGAGCTGCTGCGCGAGCCGACCTCCACGAGGTCCGCCGAGGAGCCGCTCGACGTCCCCACCCTGCGCGGTGACATCGCCTTCGAGGACGTCCGCTTCGCGTACGGCGCCGACGAGGAGGCGCTGTCCGGCATCGACCTGGTGATCCCGGCCGGGCAGACGGTCGCGTTCGTCGGCGAGACGGGGGCCGGCAAGTCGACGCTGGTGAAACTGGTGGCCCGGTTCTACGACCCCACGGCCGGCCGGGTCACGGTGGACGGCACGGACCTGCGCGCCCTGGACCTCACTAAGTACCGGCACCGGCTCGGGGTCGTGCCGCAGGAGGCGTATCTCTTCCCCGGTACGATCCGCGACGCCATCGCCTACGGCCGCCCCGGGGCCACCGACTCCCAGGTGGAGGCGGCGGCGCGGTCGGTCGGCGCGCACGAGATGATCGCCACGCTGGAGGGCGGCTATCTGCACGAGGTGGCCGAGCGCGGGCGCAACCTCTCGGCGGGCCAGCGCCAGCTGATCGCCCTCGCCCGTGCCGCGCTCGTCGATCCCGACATCCTGCTCCTCGACGAGGCCACGGCTGCCCTTGACCTGGCCACGGAGGCCCAGGTCAACCAGGCCACCGATCGTCTGTCGGGCCGCCGTACGACGCTGGTGGTGGCGCACCGGCTGACCACCGCGGCCCGCGCCGACCGGGTGGTGGTCATGGACCACGGTCGGATCGTGGAGGACGGCACCCACACGGAACTGCTGGCCCGCGGCGGCCGGTACGCCGAGTTGTGGCGGACCTTCGTGGGGCGGTCCGAGCCCGAGGAGCCGGTCGGCGTGTCCCCGTGACCCGGGTCGGCGTGCCCGGGTGACCTCGACGCCCCTCGCTGAGGACACACCGGCGCGTGCCACTGACCGCCGTGCAACCATCCGGCACATCCCACGCGTCGTACATCAGTACGGACGCGCGGCGTGGTACGGGGGAGGACGACAGTGGGCAGTGGTGCGATACGCCGACGGTTGGCGCTCGCTGCGGCCGTGCTGACCGCGTCCGGGGCGCTCGCCTTCACCGCGGCGGGGACCGCGCAGGCCGTCACGGCCCACGGTTGCGCGGGACGCGAGGTGCGGACCCTGCCGTTCCGTACTGGCACCACGTACGTCTACCGGCACGGCGGTTACCTCTGCGTGGTCACGGTCACCAGACGCCCCGGCACCACCAGCACGATGTCCGTCAGCGTGCAGGCGCGCGGCAACCGGCCGGTCGTCGACAAGGGCCGCTACAAGTACTACGCCGGTCCGGTGGTCGTGCACGCCGGTCACCGCTGCGTGCGGATCAAGGGCGCGGTGGGCCGGTATGCCGTCAGTTCGGGCTGGATCCTGTGCTGAGTCCCTGACGGGGTGACCCGCGCCCGGCTTGCGTTCCCGGGTGGCTGACCGTGTACGGCCCCCTCGTCGCCGTCGGTCGAGTGGGTTACGTCCGGCGCGTCCTGCACGTCTCGTACGTCAACCCGTAGCCGATCGGATACAGCACCTGCGTGGAATCGTCCGCCCGCCGCACCGGGACCGGCAGCCTCCCGCGCGGGGACACACGCCCGGCGATCACCCGGGCGGCGGCACGCAGAGCGGTGTCGGTCCAGCAATAGGTCGCCAGGAACCCCTGGACCGCGGGGAAGCAGGCGACGTCGTACGGGTTGCGGACGGCTACCGCCACCACCGGCCTGCCGGTGGCCAGCAACTCCTCCACCAGGGTTTGCTGCGAGCCGTCCGCCATCACGTCGTACGTGGCCACGACCACGGTGTCGGCGTCCCGCGCCGCCGCGACCGCCTCGGCGACGATCGCGTCCGAGGGAGAGCTGCCGGTCGGCAGGGCCGTGGCGGTGAAACCCAGTTCGGCGAGGGCAGTGGCCAGGACGCGGGTGGGAGGTCCGGTGGTGCCGGACGGCGAGGCGGGATCGGCCCCGGCGACCAGCACCCGGTGTCCCGCACGGGGACGGAGGGGGAGCAGGCCGCCCTCGTTGACCAACAGGGTGGTGGTCCGCTCGGCGACTCGGTCGGCGGCAGCCAGGTGGGCCTCGGTTCCCACCACGCGGTCGATGTCCGACCGGCTGGCGTAGGGGTCGTCGAAGAGCCCGAGCCGGGTCTTGAGGCGCAGGATACGCAGGATCGATTCGTCGAGGCGCGCCTCGGTCAGTTCGCCGTTCTGCACGGACTGCAGCACCGCGTGCCAGGCCACGTCGATGGAGGGCGGGTCGAGGAGTTGGTCCGCACCGGCCTTCAGGGCGAGCACCGGCACCCGGTCGTCGCCGTACTTCGTGCGGACGCCCGCCATGCGCAGCGAGTCGGTGACGACGACCCCGTCGTAGCCGAGTTCGCCGCGCAAGATGCCGGTCAGGACCGGGTGGGAGAGGGTGGCCGGGTCGCCGGACGCATCGAGGGCCGGGAACTCGATGTGCGCGGTCATGATCGAGTCGACGCCCGCCGCGATCGCGGCCCGGAACGGCACCGCGTCGAGCGCTTCCCACCGCTTCCGGGTGTGGGTGATGACCGGGAAGCCGTGGTGGCTGTCGACGGAGGTGTCCCCATGGCCGGGGAAGTGCTTGGCGGTCGCCGCGACCCGGGCCCTCTGATAGCCCGTCACCTCGGCGGCCACCAGTGCGGCCACCGCGTCCGGGTCGGCGCCGAAGGACCGCACGCCGATGACCGGGTTGGCCGGGTTGACGTTGACGTCGGCATCGGGGGAGTAGTCCTGGTTGACGCCCATCGCGCGCAGTTCAGCGCCGGAGATCCGGCCGAGGGCGTGGGCGTCGCGGCAGCCGTCGTCCACCCCTCCCCCTCCGCCCCCTTCCTGGAGCAGTACCGTGCGGCCCTGCGCGCCCGCGCCGATCGCCATGGCGCCGGGGAAGAGGGTCGCGGGTCTGCCGATCCGGCAGACCGCCCCGTGCTCCTGGTCGGCCGCGATCAGCACCGGCAGTCCGCGCGGCTGGTCCAGGGAGGCTCGTTGGATGCCGTTGGACAGGTCCGCGATCTGGTGCGGGTTGCGGGTGTTGTGCGCCCAGGTGAAGTAGATGACCCCACCGACCCGGTACCTCGCGATCAGCTCGGCGGCGGTTCGGACCCCGGCCTCCGCCAGGTTGGCATCGACGTCGGACTGGTCGGGGGCGGTGGCGGAGTGGCCGTAGACCCGCATCACGAAGAGCTGGCCGACCTTCTCCGGGAGCGTCATCCGGGAGATCAGGGCGCGCAGCCGGCTGTCGTCGGGCGCGGTGGTGCTAGCCGCCGTCGGTACCGTCAGCGCGGCGGTGAGACCCGCGGTCGCGGCGAGGACGGCTCGTCTGGAGGGCCGTGCGGTTCCTTGGGGACTCCCCGCGCTGCCTACGACTCCTGAGCTCCCCCCGTGCCCCGTGCTCTCCGCACGTCCCGTGAACTCCGTGAGGTCCTCGTTTCCCGGGGTTCCCGTGGCTCCCGCGTTGCCCGCGTCCCCTGCGACGTGTGAGTTTCCCGGGGTTCCCGTCCTGGTGTCGTGCACGCGCACTCCTTCCGGAGGAGAACCACTGAAGGAAACTCCCGAGAAGCCTCCAGCGCCCGGGAAGTCCCTTTCCGTCACGGAAACGCACAGTACCCGCGGGAAGGATCACCCCGGCGCAGCGGAGGGGGCGTGCCGGCAAAAGGCCGCTCTCCGCGCCAGCGACACTCCCCGCGTGACGTGTCCCACCGCGTCCTGCGCCGCCTCGTCCAGCAGCCGCAGGAAGCGGGTGTGACCGGCGCGTGGCGGTGCCCCCGATCCCCGTCGACGGAGCGTTGCCGCACACGCCCGCCCGTCACCCCCGTGGCACCCCCGTGGATCCCCGCACCATCAACTCCCCCCGAACCGAGGCGATCCCCCCGGGCGGCGGCTCCTCGCGCCCCATCGCGACGCGTCCGGCCCGGGCACTTGTCTCCGACAGCGGCAACCGCACCGTCGTGAGGGAGGGCACCACGTCGATGCTGAAGGGGAGGTCGTCGAACCCGGCCACCGACACGTCGTCCGGGATGCGCAGTCCCGAATCCCGCAGTGCCGCGCACGCCCCCAGCGCCACGGAATCGTTCGCGGCCACGATCGCCGTCAGGGACGGGTCGCGGCGCAGCAGTTCCAGGGTGGCCTCGTAGCCCGACCGGCGGTCGTACCGGCCGTGTACGGTCCAGTTCGGCTCCTCCTCGACACCGGCCGCCGCCAGCGCCGCGCGATGGCCCTCCAGCCGGTGTTGGGTCGTCGTGCGTTCCGCGGGGCCGGCGATGTAGCCGAGGTGGCGGTGACCGAGGCCGATCAGGTGCTCGGTCAGCGCGCGGGCGCCCTCGCGGTTGTCGAAGGTCAGGGCTATGGCCTCGGTGCCGGGTACGGGCGGGCGACCACACAGCACCACCCGGGTCCCGGCGTCCCCCAGTTTCCGCATCTTCGCCGCGACCGCCGCCGCGTGCGGCGCGTCCTTGACGGCGCCGCCGGTCAGCACCACGGCCGCCGCCCGCTGCCGCTGGAGCAGGGTCAGGTACGTCAGCTCGCGCTCGGGACAGCCGCCGGTGCTGCAGACGACCGCGAGTCGTTCGCCGCCCGCCCGCCCGCCCGGTCCCGTGATCTCGGACTGGATCGCGCTCGCCATGATCCCGAAGAACGGGTCGGCGATGTCGTTGACGAGGATGCCGACCAGGTCGGAGGTGGCGGCGGCGAGCGAGCTGGCCGGGCCGTTGAGGACGTAGTCCAGTTCGTCCACCGCCCGCAGTACGCGTTCGCGGGTCGAAGCGGCGACCGGATAGTTGCCGTTCAGTACGCGCGACACCGTCGCGGGGGAGACCTGGGCGCGGGCCGCCACGTCCGCCAGGGTCACCGTCATCTCGTCGTCCTCCGGTCACGCATCACGTCGTACGCCCTCGTAGACAGCCAGGCCCCGACCCTGGTTCCGAGAGACGTTCGAGCAGACCTTAAGGCCACCGGCCCTGGTTGTTCGCCACCTCGAACGACTCGAAGAGGACACGGTCTTGTAGCGGCCTCTGTCCGGGAGCCGGCTTCTCCTCCCGACCGCGCCGACGCGGCCGACCGGATCGCGCTTCCAGCTCGTCGACTGGACGACCTCGTTACTGGAAGGCGCCCGTCGTTACGGGAAGGCGTCCGTCAGCGGTGGCGGCCAGGTCCTGGACGGCCTCATCGGCGTCCGGAAGCGGAGGGAGTGCGCGGAGGCCGCCGGGTGCACCGGCCCTATCGAGGCCGAGCTCTTCAACGAGCGGCTGTGGGCCCGACAGCGGCGGGAGATGCCGGTGGAGATGCCGGTGGAGACGGTGGTGGAGACGGTGGTGCGATGCGTCGAGTACGCGATGTGACGGTCGGCCGGCGCCGCGCTGGTCGGACACGCGCCGCCGGCCGGGCGAACCCGGCCCGGAAGCGCTGGAGGAGGAGCCGGCAGGCGGTACGAGGTCCGCCCACGGCCGCTTCTCATTCTCCGGCGAACAGTTCCCTCGCGTCCGCGGCGTGCACAGCCCGTTGAGCCCATGCTTCGAGCTGGGCGAGGTCCGTGCAGGCCTGTACTCGTTCGCGGACCGTGTCGGTCACGGGGATGCCGCGCCATTGCAGGATGCGCAGGGTCATCTCCTGGCGATCCTCGACCCGCCCTTCCTCCCGCCCTTCTTCTCGCCCTTCTTCTCGCACTTGTTCTGCCAGGGGGTGTCGCCAGAAGTACTGGATCGCCGTCATCAGATCCCTCCACATCTGCTTCGCCTGGGGGTCGGCCAGGCAGGAGTCGACGAACTGCACGAAGACTGCGGCGCTGTCGCGGTCGATGGTCCGCAGGGCGGCTGCCAGGGATTCCAGTATGGCCGCAGCCCGCGGTCCGCGTCCGTGCGTCATCGCCGAGAGCACCGCGAGGGGGACGTCCTGTTCGGCCTGCCGCTCGTCGGTGATCACGGGTACGTTGTCCGGGCCGAGCACCAGGGGCCGTACGGTCAGCGAATGCCAGTCCCGGAACCCGAACCGGATCGGGCGGGACGCCCAGCGCGCCGTGGCACTGCTCTGGGTGATCACGATGAGCACCGGTTCGCACCGGTACTTTTCGTAGAGGTAGGAGAGGTAGTACGGCCAGCTGCCCCGCTTGCGCTCGTCCGCCTTCCCTTGGGACTCCACCACCAGCAGATAGGGCACGGCGGCACACCGTGACCGCTCGCGGGTCATTGGGGATGTAGAGGGGTGTAGTCCAGGGGGTCGTTTTCAGGCATGCGCGATCAACTCCATTGGTTGAGTGGGGATTTCGCATGCGGTGGCAGTGCCGCAGCCGTCATGGCAGGGCGGAGCGGTGCACTTCCGCTGCGTGCGCGATGCGTCACTGACGGTAGGTCTTGCCTGTAATCCCAAGCAAGCTGATCGCGTAATCTGCCCTCGAACGAGTCGTGTTGTTGGCTGTATTGATGCAAGGAGCGGCGGATGGTCCTCAGACGCGAACCAACCGCGCGCCAGTCGCGTCTGGGAGTCGAGTTGCGCAAGCTCCGCGAGGCGGCGGGACTTACCGCCGTCGAGGCGGCAGCGCTGCTCGGCGTGAACAGGGTCCAGATCAGCCAGATCGAATCAGGGTTCGCTGGTGTGAGCGAACAGCGACTGCGTCGCCTCGCATCCCACTACGCCTGCACGGACCAGGTGTTCGTCGACGCCCTCATCGCTGTGGCGACCGATCGGACTCGGGGATGGTGGGAGAGGTATCGGGATCTGCTGCCGACGTCCTTCCTGGACCTCGCCGAACTGGAACATCACGCCTTGTTCCTGAACGAGGTGGCGATCCTCTATGTGCCGGGCCTGCTTCAGACAGAGGACTACGCCCGCGCCGTCTTCTCTGCTCGTGTGCCTGAACTTGCGCAGGACGAGATGGAACTGCGCGTGCAGCATCGGCTGAGGCGTCAGTCGATCACCGTGCCGTACGAGTTGCTGGTCCACGAGGCGGCACTGCGCATCAGAGTCAGCGACCGTACAGCCTCCCGTGCCCAACTCGGCAAGGTGCTCGAAGTGTCACAGTCGGACAACATCACCGTGCGTGTCATCCCCTTCGACCTGGACGGCTTCGCCAGGGCCGCCAGTTCGATGACGTACGTGGGCGGCGCTGTTCCCAAGCTGGACACGGTGGTGCGAGACGTTCCCCATGGCTCGGCGTTCATCGATTCCGAAGCGCAACTCGGCGCCTTTCGAACGCGTTTCCGTAAAGTGGAGGCTGTGTCGCTCGATCCCGACCGGTCGCGCGACTTCATCCACAGGCTGGCGAAAGAGCTGTGAGGCACTCCATGGATATGCCCGGCAACTGGCGGAAGTCGTCCTACTCGGGGCCTGACGACGGCAACGCCTGCGTGGAGATCGCCACCACCTCCACCCGCACGGCCGTCCGCGACTCCAAGGCCCCAGCCCGAGCCACCCTCACCTTCCCCGCCGCCGTCTTCACCGCCTTCCTCGAAGCCCTGAAAGAGCCTCGGGCCAGGAGGTAGGCGGCTCGCAGGCGGCGGGAGTGTGTGGCGCCGGGACGTGGAACTGCCCCGTGGTCTCCGGATGCGCGGTCTCGGGGAACACCGTCCCTGCCCGTGCGGCCACACCGCAGGGAACGACGAGAACCGCCGGAAACCCCCCCATCGCACTGGCGATCTACCGTCCCCAGCGTCGCCTGTTCGGAGAGAGGCCTCGCCGTCCTGGTCAGGCGAGATCCGTCAAGTCCTCCGCGAACACCTGTGACAGAGGCTGCGGTCCCACATAGCGCTGGCAGTTGCACTGACCAGCCTCGTAACGCAGCGGCTTCTTGTTCTCGTCCCAGGCCACCGGCACCTCGACGCGCTCGTGGCACCGGCCCTGCTTGTCATGTTTGGCGAGATGGTGCGTGCATCCGCACACCGGCTCCGGAGACTTGTTCGCTGCTTCGACGGCCAAGCGTTCCTGTCTCGCCGCCTCCAGCAACTGCACCTTGCGCTCATGCCGATTGCGCAGTGCGGTGCGGATGTTGTCAGCTGCCCACGCGAAGCCACCCGTCCAGAAGACGATGAGAACCCACCAGAGCCAGTCCATCCGCTATCCCCTCCCCCTGTGCCACTGCGAACCAGCATAGATGGCTCATCGGAAATCGCGTTCGCGTTGACATGCAGGCCTCGGACACAGCCCCTGAGGGCCGACATACGCCCCGGCCTCACCGCAGCTGACGCGAGGGCTGGGCGGGTCGGCTCGTGTCACACCGCACCGGTACCGTCGGGTCATGGATCGACAGGCGGGGACCCAGTCCGGCGAACGCCGGCTTGCTGTGCTCGACGGTGTGCTGGAGCGGATCACCTACGCCAACGAGGAGAACGGCTACACGGTGGCCCGGGTCGACACGGGCAGAGGCGCCGGAGATCTCCTTACGGTCGTGGGCGCGCTGCTCGGTGCCCAGGTGGGGGAGTCCCTGCGCATGGAGGGCCGCTGGGGATCGCACCCCCAGTACGGCAAGCAGTTCCACGTGGAGAACTACACGACCGTCCTGCCCGCCACGGTCCAGGGCATCCGGCGCTATCTCGGCTCGGGACTGGTCAAGGGCATCGGCCCGGTCTTCGCCGACCGGATCACGCAGCACTTCGGCCTGGACACCCTGCAGATCATCGAGGAGGAGCCGAAGCGGCTCATCGAGGTTCCCGGCCTCGGTCCCAAACGCACCAAGAAGATCGCCGACGCCTGGGAGGAGCAGAAGGCGATCAAGGAGGTCATGCTCTTCCTGCAGACCGTCGAGGTGTCCACGTCGATCGCCGTGCGGATCTACAAGAAGTACGGGGACGCGTCGATCTCCGTCGTCAAGAACCACCCTTACCGGCTCGCCGCCGACGTCTGGGGCATCGGCTTCCTCACCGCCGACAAGATCGCCCAGTCCGTCGGCATCCCGCACGACAGCCCGGAGCGGGTCAAGGCCGGTCTGCAGTACGCGCTGTCCCAGTCTGCTGACCAGGGAAACTGCTACCTGCCCGAGGAACGGCTGATCGCCGACGCAGTCAAGCTGCTCCAGGTCGACACGGGGCTGGTCATCGAGTGCCTCGCCGAGCTGGCCCAGCCGGGGGAGGACGGCACCGAACCGGGCGTCGTGCGGGAGAAGGTCCCCGGACCGGGCGGCGACGACTCCGAACCCGTCACCGCCGTCTACCTCGTCCCCTTCCACCGCGCCGAGCTCTCCCTCTCCGCCCAGTTGCTGCGCCTGCTGCGTACGGACGAGGACCGGATGCCGGCCTTCCGGGACGTGGAGTGGACGCAGGCGCTCGGCTGGCTGAAGTCCCGGACCGGTGCGGACCTCGCTGCGGAGCAGGAGGCCGCCGTGAAGCTGGCGCTGACCGAGAAGGTCGCCGTACTGACCGGTGGACCCGGCTGTGGCAAGTCCTTCACCGTCCGCTCGATCGTGGAGCTGGCCCGCGCCAAGCGTGCCAAGGTGCTCCTCGCCGCGCCGACCGGCCGCGCGGCCAAGCGCCTGGCGGAGCTGACCGGTGCCGAGGCCTCCACCGTGCACCGTCTGCTGGAGCTGAAGCCCGGTGGTGACGCGGCCTACGACAAGGACCGCCCGCTGGAGGCCGACCTGGTGGTCGTGGACGAGGCCTCCATGTTGGACCTGCTGCTCGCCAACAAGCTGGTCAAGGCCGTGCCCCCGGGTGCCCACCTGCTCTTCGTCGGGGACGTGGACCAGTTGCCCAGCGTCGGCGCCGGTGAAGTCCTCCGCGACCTGCTCGCCGATGGCAGCCCCGTCCCCGCAGTCCGGCTCACCCGTGTCTTCCGGCAGGCCCAGCAGTCGGGCGTGGTCACCAACGCGCACCGGATCAACGCCGGCCGGCATCCGCTCACCGACGGTCTGAAGGACTTCTTCCTCTTCGTCGAGGACGACACGGAGGAAGCCGGCCGGCTCACCGTGGACGTGGCCGCGCGGCGGGTTCCCGGCAAGTTCGGGCTCGACCCGCGCCGGGATGTGCAGGTGCTGGCGCCGATGCACCGGGGGCCGGCCGGTGCGGGCACGCTCAACGGCCTTCTCCAGCAGGCCATCACACCCGGCCGGCCGGACCTGCCGGAGAAGCGCTTCGGCGGCCGGGTCTTCCGTGTCGGCGACAAGGTCACCCAGATCCGCAACAATTATGAGAAAGGGGAGAATGGTGTCTTCAACGGCACCGTGGGCGTCGTCACCTCGCTCGATCCGGTCGACCAGCGTCTGACGGTGCTGACGGACGAGGACGAGGAGGTTCCGTACGAGTTCGACGAACTGGACGAGCTTGCGCACGCGTACGCGGTGACCATCCATCGGTCACAGGGGAGTGAATATCCCGCCGTGGTGATCCCGGTCACCACCGGTGCGTGGATGATGCTCCAGCGGAACCTGCTCTACACGGCGGTCACCCGGGCGAAGCAGCTGGTCGTGCTCGTCGGCTCGCGCAGGGCGATCGGGCAGGCGGTGCGCACGGTGTCGGCGGGGCGGCGCTGTACGGCCCTCGACTTCAGGTTGGCGTCACCCGGGGGCAGGCTGGATGTCACTGGTCGGGCGGTTAGCGGACGGACTTGAGGCGGCATCACAAAAAATGATCGATCAAACGAGTCGTGAAGGTCACAGAACACTTCCAGATGCCATGCGGAGCGGGCAGGATGAGCAGGTTGGCGGCACTGAGTGCCGTCAATAGGCCCAATGGTCGACCCCGAGTGCACTCTCCTGAGCCAAATGGGGGATGGTAGAGACAGTCAGGGCACCTCGAAGATGAGGCACTACGTCGGTGAGGGAAGACGTGAGCGACAACTCTGTAGTACTGCGGTACGGCGACGGCGAGTACACCTACCCGGTGGTCGACAGCACTGTCGGCGACAAGGGCTTCGACATCGGGAAGCTCCGCGCCCAGACCGGTCTGGTGACTCTGGACAGCGGCTACGGCAACACGGCCGCCTATAAATCCGCCGTCACCTACCTCGATGGTGAGGCTGGCGTCCTGCGCTACCGCGGCTACCCGATCGAGCAGCTGGCCGAGCGCTCCACCTTCCTGGAGGTGGCGTACCTGCTGATCAACGGTGAGCTGCCCACCGTCGACGAGCTGACGACGTTCAAGAACGACATCACGCGGCACACCCTGCTGCACGAGGACGTCAAGAACTTCTACAAGGGCTTCCCGCGCGACGCCCACCCGATGGCCATGCTGTCCTCGGTCGTCTCGGCGCTGTCCACGTTCTACCAGGACAGCCACAACCCGTTCGACGACAGGCAGCGCAGCCTCTCCACGATCCGGCTGCTCGCCAAGCTCCCCACCATCGCCGCGTACGCGTACAAGAAGTCGATCGGCCACCCGTTCGTCTACCCGCGCAACGACCTCGGCTACGTCGAGAACTTCCTCCGCATGACCTTCTCGGTGCCGGCCGACGAGTTCGAGCCGGACCCGGTCGTGGTGGCCGCGCTGGACAAACTGCTGATCCTGCACGCCGACCACGAGCAGAACTGCTCGACCTCCACGGTCCGCCTGGTCGGCTCCTCGCAGGCCAACATGTTCGCGTCGATCTCCGCCGGCATCAGCGCCCTGTGGGGTCCTCTGCACGGCGGCGCCAACCAGTCCGTGCTGGAGATGCTGGAGGGCATCCGCGACTCCGGCTCCGGCGTCGACACCTTCATCCGCAAGGTGAAGAACAAGGAGGACGGCGTCCGGCTGATGGGCTTCGGCCACCGGGTCTACAAGAACTTCGACCCGCGTGCCCGCATCATCAAGGCCGCCGCGCACGACGTGCTGTCCGCGCTGGGCAAGGAGGACGAGCTCCTCGACATCGCCCTGAAGCTGGAGGAGCACGCGCTGTCCGACGACTACTTCGTCGAGCGCAAGCTGTACCCGAACGTCGACTTCTACACGGGCCTGATCTACCGGGCCATGGGCTTCCCGACCGAGATGTTCACGGTTCTGTTCGCCCTCGGACGCCTGCCGGGCTGGATCGCCCAGTGGACCGAGATGATCAAGGAGCCGGGCTCCCGCATCGGCCGCCCGCGCCAGATCTACACGGGTGTCGTCGAGCGCGACTTCGTGCCGGTCGAGGAGCGCTGAGCGCGCCGACGGCGCAGCGCTGAACCACATTGACGGTGGTGGAACCACCTTGACGGTGAGGGCCTGTCCGCTCGGCAGGCTCTGAGCCGTGTCTCTCCGGCTGGCGCCAGCCTCCGACGACGTGCGGTGAGCGCGTCCGGGGAACGGGTGCGGCAGCCGGATCCGCAGCCGGATCGAGCGGCACAGCCGGGATCGAGCCGCGCGAGTGGAAGCGCTCAGCTGTACAAGAACATAGGTGGAAGGCGCCCTGAGACGCCGGTCCCCCCACGGGCCGACGACCAGGGCGCCTTCCCATGTCCCGGTGCGGATTCCCCCCACGGGATCCGGCCGGGCGCTCGGAGAGGACAGCGCCTGAATCGCTGTCTGAGCGCAACGAGCAAAACTCGCCGCACTTCCCTCGTGCTCCAGTGACGCGGTGCGACCTGCCGGGACAGCGCACGCTGGGAGGGCCGCTCAAAGCTTCCCGGTGTACGTGCCCCGGCAACGCATCTCTGAGGTAGTCCCCCAAGACAACCCCAGATGCCGGTGGGCGCCCCCCAAGACGCCGAACCGACACCGCCAACTTAGACCTTCGAACCCCTTCGATGGTTACGTTCGCATCACTGTGATCTGCGTCTCTTGCATATGTCCCTTAAGTGCGCAAGAGCTCCCGATACGGCGTTCGGGATCCCAGCGTAAGGATGATGCGCGAGCCTTGTGAAGAGCTTATGTGAGGCTCTCACCGGACTCTAGGGGGGCCTCCCCCTTCGGTCCCGCCGGATCCCCGGCGGGACCGAAGGGCTCACTGGAGGGACGTGGGCCCGTTCACCGGAAACTCCGCAGGCGCAGGCTGTTGGTCACCACGAACACCGAGGAGAAGGCCATCGCGGCCCCGGCGATCATGGGGTTGAGTAGCCCCGCGGCGGCCAGTGGCAATGCGGCGACGTTGTATCCGAAGGCCCACACCAGATTGCCCTTGATGGTGGCGAGGGTGCGCCGGGCGAGCCGGATGGCGTCCGCGGCCACCCGCAGGTCCCCGCGCACCAGCGTCAGGTCGCTCGCCTCGATCGCCGCGTCCGTGCCCGTGCCCATGGCGAGGCCCAGGTCCGCGGTGGCGAGCGCGGCCGCGTCGTTGACCCCGTCGCCGACCATGGCCACGGTCCGTCCCTCGTGCTGCAGCCGCCGGACGACGTCCACCTTGTCCTCGGGAAGCACCTCGGCGATCACCTCGTCGATGCCGACGGTCTTCGCGACCGCCTCGGCGACCGTCCGGTTGTCCCCGGTGAGCAGGACAGGGGTGAGTCCGAGGGCACGCAGTTCGCGCACCGCCTCGGTGCTGGTCTCCTTGACCGCGTCGGCGACCGCGAGGACCCCGCGGACCCGGCCGTCCCAGCCGGCCACGACCGCCGTGCGGCCCTCCTGCTCGGCCCGGCGCGCCGCGCGGGCCAGCTCCTCCGGCAGATCGGTGGTGTTCTCCGCGAGTCGCCCCACGGCCACCTCACGGCCGTCCACCCGCCCACGTACGCCCCGTCCGGGCACGTTCTGGAAGTCCTCCGCCTCCGGCAGCTGCCCGGTGCGCTCCGCGGCACCCGCGGCGATCGCCTGGGCGATGGGGTGTTCGGAGGCCTGCTCCAGCGCGCCGGCGAGACGCAGCACCTCCGTGTCGTCCTCGCCGTCCGCGGCGTACACCGACTGGAGGGTCATCCGGCCGGTGGTGACGGTGCCGGTCTTGTCGAGGACGACGGTGTCCACCCGACGCGTGGACTCCAGCACCTCGGGTCCCTTGATCAGGATGCCGAGCTGCGCGCCGCGCCCGGTGCCGACCATCAGCGCGGTCGGCGTGGCGAGGCCCAGCGCGCAGGGGCAGGCGATGATCAGCACGGCGACCGCAGCCGTGAACGCGGCCACGGTGTCCCCGGTCACGCCCAGCCAGACGCCGAAGGTGCCGAGCGCGATGAGGATCACCACGGGGACGAAGACGGCGGAGACGCGGTCGGCGAGCCGCTGCACCTCCGCCTTGCCGTTCTGGGCGTCCTCCACCAGCTTCGCCATCCGGGCGAGCTGGGTGTTGGCGCCGACCCGGGTGGCCTCGACCACCAGCCGCCCGCCCGCGTTGACCGTGGCGCCGGTGACCTGGTCGCCGGGGCCGACGTCCACCGGCACGGACTCGCCGGTCAGCATGGACGCGTCCACCGCGGAGACGCCCTCCACCACGGTCCCGTCGGTGGCGATCTTCTCGCCGGGACGCACGACGAACCGGTCGCCGACCGCGAGGGAGGCCACCGGGACGCGCACCTCGCGTCCGTCCCGCAGCACGGCCACGTCCTTGGCGCCCAGCTCCATCAGGGCCTTCAGAGCCGCGCCGGCGCGCCGCTTGGACCGGGCCTCCAGGTAGCGCCCGAGCAGGATCAGTGCGACGACCCCGGCGGCGGCCTCCAGATAGATGGTGGAGGCGCCGTCGGCGCGCGAGACGGTGAAGCGGAACTCGTCGTGCAGACCGGGCACGCCGGCGTCGCCGAAGAACAGCGCCCACAGCGACCAGCCGAACGCGGCGAGCGTGCCGACCGAGACGAGGGTGTCCATGGTGGCGGCGCCGTGCCGGGCGTTGGCCCAGGCGGCCCGGTGGAAGGGTGCGCCGCCCCAGACGACGACGGGTGCGGCGAGCGTGAGCGCGAGCCACTGCCAGTTGTCGAACTGGAGCGCGGGGACCATCGAGAGCAGGACGACGGGCGCGGCGAGCAGCGCGGAGACGAGCAGGCGGTGCCGCAGAGCGCCGAGTTCCGGGTCCTGCTCGGGGGTTTCCGGGGCGGCCTCGGGCACGGGCTCCGGCGGCGGGGGCTCCTCGGCGGTGTAGCCGGTCTTTTCCACGGTGGCGATCAGATCGGCGATCTGCACGCCGTGGGCGTAGGTGACCTTCGCCTTCTCGGTGGCGAAGTTGACGGTGGCGCTTACCCCGTCCATCCGGTTGAGTTTCTTCTCCACCCGCGCGGCACAGGAGGCGCAGGTCATCCCGCCGATCAACAGTTCGGTCTCGGACGTCGCGTCCGTGGTTCCCGTCGTGCCCGCGGTACCGGCGGTACCCGTGGCTCCCGTGGTCATGGCCGTCTCTGCGGCCCTGGTGCTGGTCATGCCCGGACTCCAGACATCGGACCGGGCCGTACGGAACCAGTATCAGCTGGTCGGCGCAGCCCGGTCGGGGAATGGGTGGTACAGCTGCTGGTCAGGCCCTGCCGGCCAGCTCGAAACCGGCTTCGTCCACGGCGGCGCGTACGGCCTCGTCGTCCAGCGCGGCGGTTGAGGCGACGGTCACCTCGCCGGTCGACGCGACGGCCTTCACCGAGGTGACCCCGGGAATCTGGGAGATCTCGCCGGAGACGGAGCCCTCGCAGTGGCCACAGCTCATGCCGGTCACCTTGTAGACGGTGGTGACGGAGCCCGGGGTGTCGGTCTGGGCGGTCATGTTGTTACTCCTCGTCGGGACGTGTGGGGCCAGTGGGGTCCGAGGGGGATCCCACGCTGCTCAGAGTATACCCCTAGGGGGTACCGGTCCCGGAGGGCGGCGCTCACCCCGGGGCCGGGGCGCGCCGGCGCTGGACTGTCGATAAGGGCCGCGGCCCCTGGTTGCGGCTGCATGGCAAAGAGTTGCTCAAACCTTCGTCGAGTTGTCTGGATTGTGGGTAAGCGGCCGTCGCGGCCCGGTTTGTTGATCTCGACACGACAATTAATCGATCTTTAAGGTCTTTGCGCTTGTACCGTTTGCCGCGGTCGCGTGGGGGGTGCGCTTCCTCGCGCCTTGTGGCCGTGCCGGGGTGCGGGCTGCGTCCGTAGTCGAGTAGGGGTGGGGAGCGTCGTGAGACGCCTGCGTTCACGTGGTGTGGCGGCCTTGGCGAGCAAGAGCCTGTTGGCCGGATTGTTGTCGGTGGTGGCGTTCGCGCCGCCGGCGGCGGTGGCAGCTCCGCAGGACGGCACGCCGAGTGTGCCGTCGCGGAAGCTGGACGACCCGGTACCGCAGGCCACGGAGCAGGGCATGTCCAAGGCCCCAGCCGTGGTGTGGCCGGCCGCCGGGGAGCAGACGGTCGACCTGGCCACGGACACCACGTCCACGGTGCCGGAGGACAGTCCGCCGGCAGGCAGTGTGTCGGTGGTCTCAGTGCGCGCGGCGGAGCCGAAAAGCCCGGCTCTCACCCGGAGCGAGCTGGGGGCCGCCTCGGGGGAGGTGGACCTGCCGCCGTCGAAGGTGGACGTGCAGGTCCTGGACCACCACAAGGCCGAGGCAGCGGGCGGTCTCGGGCTCGCGGTGCGGGTCTACCGGGCGGACGGCGGGACGCTGAGCGGCCCGGCGGAGATCTCCATCGACTACTCCAAGTTCGCGAACGCGTACGGCGGCGGCTTCGCCGGTCGACTGCGGCTACTGAAGCTGCCCGCGTGCGCCGCCACGACGCCGGAGGTGCGGGCCTGCCGCAAGGGCGAGTACGTCGACGCGGTCAACGACACCCGTGCGCAGCGGCTGACGGCGACGGTGGAGGCCGCTCCGCAGCAGGACACCGACTCCGGCCTGTCGACGATGTCGTACGCCACGACCGCCTCGACGACCACGGACAGCTCGGTCTACACACTGACGACGGGTTCGTCCTCGGACGAGGGCGACTACCGGGCCAGCCCCATGTCACCGTCGGGGAAGTGGGACGTGTCCCGCGGTTCCGGCGCCTTCACCTATTCCGTTCCGATCCAGGTTCCCGCCCCGCCGGTGGGCAACGCGCCGGGCATCTCCTTCACCTACAACTCGCAGTCGATCGACGGGCGTACGTCGGCCTCGAACAACCAGGCCTCAGCCGTGGGCATGGGTTGGGAGATGAACGCGGGAGGCTTCATCGAGCGCAGGTACAAGAACTGCTCCCAGGACGGTCTTCCGACCATCGGTGACCTCTGCTGGGCCTCCCCGAACCCGTCCGCGGAGCCGTCCGGCGCCGTCTACGTCATCCATCTGGGCGGCGTCAGCAGCGAACTGGTCCAGGACAACAACGGCACCGGTTCCTACCACCTGAAGGACGACCCGGGCTGGCGGGTGCAGCGGCTGACGCACGACTCCAACGACTGGTCGCAGGACTACTGGGTCATCTCCCACCAGGACGGCACCCGCTACTACTTCGGCTGGGGCAAGTCCCAGCGTTCGGGCGAAGCCACCAATTCCACCCTGCGCGTCCCGGTCGTCGGCAACGACAGCGGCGAGCCGTGCCACGGGCAGTTCCCCGAGCCGTGTGACCAGACCTGGCGGTGGAACCTGGACCGGGTGGTCACCCCCAACGAGGTGGAGACCGCCTACTTCTACGACAAGGACACCAACTACTACCGGTCGGTGGCCGCCTCCGACAAGGCGCGCGAGTACGACTCCGCGGGCTATCTGACCCGGATCGAGTACGGCTGGTCCTCGCAGATCAGCAACGCGCAACTGCCGGCCAAGGTGGACTTCACGTACTACAACCGCTGCGTGGAGCGGATGGACGAGAAGGATCCGCTGGACAACACCACGCCGTCGTGCCCGACGATCGACTCCAGCCCGTCGTCGTACCCGGACGTCCCGGTCGACCTGATCTGCGACGGTTCCTCGGACGACTACGCCTGCGCGGGCAAGACGTACTACCCCACCTTCTTCGAGCGCAAGATGCTGTGGGACATCAAGACCTACGTCCGCGACAACGACGCCGCCTCCTGGGACCTGGTCATGCGGTACCAGCTGCGGCACGCACTGATGAACCCCTCCGGTTCCGTCGACGGCCAGCTGTGGCTGGACTACATCCAGCGGCGCGGCTACTCGGGCACGGACATCACGCTGCCCACCCTGAACTTCAACGGCGAGTGGCAGGACAACCTGGTCGGCAGCGGTGAACTCAACTTCCGCCGTATCAACAAGGTCTACACCGACACCGGCTCCACCATCTCGGTCACCTACGGGCACGCCACCGACGCCGGCGGGACGATATCCCGCCAGTGCGACGCGAACAACCTGCCCTCCCAATCGGACAACCACTACGAGTGCTTCTGGCAGAAGTGGACGCCCGAGGGCGAGACGACGGCGAAGACGGGCTGGTTCAAGAAGTTCGTGGTGACCCGGGTGGACGTCGACCCGGGCGACCTCGCCGACGGCGACCCGCAGATGACGACGACGTACGAGTACGACGGCGCTCCGGGCTGGCGGTTCACCGCTGATCCGCTGGTGGACGACGAGGACGAGACCTGGTCGGACTGGCGTGGCTACGGCAAGGTGCTCGTCACCACCGGCGCCGGCAGCAACAAGCACTCCACCTACACCTGGCTCTACCGGGGCCTGGACGGCGACCGGACCTCCAAGACCGACTCCTCGCAGACCCGTTCGGTCGACGTCACCGACTCCGAGGGCGCGACCTGGACCGACTCACCATGGCTTGCGGGCAGGACGCTGGAGACCTCCGTCCGCGACGACAACGGCACCTCCCAGCAGAGGGTCTGGCACAAGTACTGGGTCCATGACACCGCCCAGTACACCGGCCTGCCCGACGCCCGGTTCGTCCGCGAGTCCGAGACCCGCGCCTACGACAAGCTCCACACCTCCACCTCGGACCTGTCCACGTGGCGCGAGCACGTGGTGCAGCACGAGTACGACGACAACGAGGCGGCCTCCACCACGTTCGGCCTGCCGATGCGGATCGACGACTGGGGCGAGAGCGGCGTCTCCGACAACCAGTGCACCGAGTTCGGCCGCGCCTACAACACCAGCACCCTCGACTCCACCGGCACCCAGCGCTGGATGGTCTACCAGGACGACGTGCGCCACTACACGGTCGGCTGCACCACGCAGGCCCAGGACCAGGCGAACGGCCAGGACACCCTGCACCAGGACCAGCGCACCGTCACCTACTACGACGGCGCCACCTCCTTCACCGACAACAACACCGCACTGGTCGACGGCAACCCGACCGAAGTACGCGCCTACACCGACGCCACCCACTACCGCAAGATCACGCACGCCTACGACGCCGCGGGCCGCGTGACCAAGACCTGGGACGGCAAGCAGAACCTGACCACCACCACCTACGCACCGGCCACCTCCTGGCCCGTCAACGGCGTCACCACCACCACACCCGACCCGGACGGCACCGGACCCGCGGCGGCCATGACGTCCACCACCTACCTGTCGCGGTACTTCGCCAAGCCGTGGAAGATCGTGAACGCCAACGGCAACACCACCCACGTCGTCTACGACGCGGTCGGACGCGTCTCGAAGGTGTTCAAGCCGACCGAAACCGCGAACTACCCCGACGGCAACCCCTCAATGAAGTTCGCCTACAGCATCCCCGTCGCCGACACCTCCTCGGGCGTGCCCGACGAGGCCACCGGCGAACCGCTGAAGGCGACCTCCCAGGTACTCCAGTCCGGCTCCACCTACACCGAGGCGGTGGCCTACACCGACGGCCTCGGCCGCGCCCGCGAGACGCAGGTGCCCGCACCGTCGGGAACCGGGCGCACGGTCACGACCACCCGTTACGACTCCTCCGGCAACGTCGCCGGCGCCTCCTCCCCCTTCTACAACTCCGGCAGCGCGGGATCGGGGCTGGTCAACCCGGCCGTCTCCGACATCCCGTCCTACGGCGACGTGCAGGTCGACTGGGCCGGCCGCACCACGCTCTCCCAGATCCAGGTCAACGGTGTCGTCCAGGCGACCGGCAAGACGACCACCGCCTACGACGGCGCCGACAAGACCACCGTCACCCCGCCCGAAGGCGGAGCGACCGACACTTACACCGATGTCTACGGCCACACCACGCAGGTCGTCGAACACAACGGCTCCTCGGCCTACACCACCCACTACGCCTACACGCGCAGCGGGAAGCTGAAGCAGGTCACGGACACCAAGGGCAACGTCACTACCTACGGTTACGACTGGGCCGGTGACCGTACCTCGACCAACGACCCGGACACCGGCGCGAGCTCGACCACGTACGACGAGAACGGCAACGTCGGTACGGCGACGGACAACGGCACGACGCTGACGTACCAGTACGACAACCTCGGCCGTCAGACCGCGGTTTCTCAGGGGTCGACGCTGTTGTCGCAGACGGCCTACGACACTGCTCCCGGCGGTCTGGGCCGGCTCGCTTCGTCCACCAGTTACGCGAACGGCAAGGCCTACACCCAGTCCGTCACCGGCTACGACGACCGTGGCCGTGCGACCGGTAAGAAGGTCACTGTCCCCGACGACGGCTCCGGCTTCACCGGCAGCTACACCTTCGGTTACGGCTACGACCTCGCCGACCACATGACGTCGGTCTCCTACCCCGCGGTCGGCGGCCTGCCCGCGGAGACGGTCACCACCACCTACACCGCCCAAGGACGGCCGTCCAAGGTCTCCTCACCCCTGGCCACCTACCAGTCGTCCATCGACTTCGACCACCTCGGACGCCTGAACGGCCGCGCCTACGGCACCAGCGGCGGCTCGGACGCCACCGTCAACCGCGCCTACGCCTACAACGACACCAACGGCACCGGCGCACTGGCGGGCATCCAGACCACCGTCACCGCCGCCAGCACCACCACGACCGCCCAGGACGACACCTACAGCCGCGACCTCGGCGGCCAGATCACCGGCATCACCGACGGCGTGACCCAGCAGAGCGAGTGCTACAAGTACGACGACCTCGACCGGCTGACCCAGGCCTGGACCACCCAGGCCACTGACAACTGCACCGGCTCCGCAGCACCTGACCTGAGCAGCAGCCTCGACCCCTACGACCAGACCTACACCTACGACGCACTCGGCAACCTGATGTCCATCAAGGACACCACCGCCAGCGGTACCACGACCAAGACCTACCACTACCCCGGCTACAGCACCGACAACTCCACCTACACACCCGGACAGGCCCACCCGCACGCGGTCACCCAGGCCGGTTCCGACACCTTCACCTACAACACCTCCGGCCAGATGACCTCCCGCACGGTGGGCGGCGTCACCTCCACCCTCGACTGGAACCCACAAAACCGCGTCAACCAGATCACCCAGCACAAAACCACCGGCGACGAAACCTCCACCTACGTCTACGACGCCGGCGGCACCGTCCTGCTGCGCACCTCACCGCAGGAGAACGTCCTCTACCTCGACGGCCACGAACTGCACAAGGCCGCGGGCGGCAGTGTCAAGGCCACCCGCATGTACTCCGCGGCCGGTACCACGGTCGCGATGCGCCAGGACGACGGCACCAGCGACGGCAAGCTGACCTGGCTGCTCAGCGACACCCAGGCCTCCACCTCCCTGTTGATCGCCGCGGACGGCACGGTCACCCGCCGCAGGTACACACCCTTCGGCAAGCAGCGCGGCAGCACCGACCTGCCCTCCACCACCGACCGGGGCTTCCTCGGCAAACCGGAGGACGACTCCACCGGCCTGTCCATCCTCGGCGCACGCATGTACGACCCGACCCTCGGCCGATTCATCAGCCCCGACGAACTCACCTCGCCGTACGACCCCCAGGGCCTTTCCGGCTACTCCTACTCCGGGAACAACCCGATCGCTTTCAGTGATCCCAGCGGCCTGCATCCGGTGACGCAATGTGATGGCGGTTGCAGCAGCCCGGGTGACCAGGTTTATCGGGACTGGATGACGCCGAACGGTGACGGCACATGGGGTTACCACTACGAGAACACCGTCTACAACTACAGCAATACGGGTGCTGTTGAGAGCGCTGCGAAGGCTGGCAGCGACCTGCCGTACGGCAAGAAGGTCGTGTACAAGCCCCAGGGCACAGGGGTGGGCAAGTTCCTCAAGGTCATCGCCAAGGCCATCTACCACGCATCTGGCCTTTCCGATGGCGTCGGATGCGTCACCGATCCGACTTGGGGGCAATGCCTTCAAGCGGGAGCCCTCATCACCGCCACCATTCTCTCCGGCGGCGAAGATGACCTCGCCATCATGGGTGCCCGCGGACTCGAAGAGGGTGTTGAAGGCGAGGTCGCCGGTGATGCCGCCCGCCTGCTCAAGAACTGCAGCTTCTCCCCCGACACCAAAGTCGTGATGGGCAGCGGCAAGGCAAAGCCCATCGGCAAGATCAAGGTCGGCGACAAGGTCCAGGCAGCCGACCCCGAGAACGGCAAACACCAGGGCGCCCGCACCGTCCAGCACGTCTGGATCAACCACGACCACGACCTCCTCGACCTCACCATCCGCACCAAGGACGGCCACACCGCCACCCTCCACACCACCGCCAACCACCCCTTCTGGGACGACACCACCCACACCTGGGTCCCCGCCGGCGCACTCCACCACGGCGACGCCCTCAACACCCCCACCAACCACCACGCCTACGTCATCACCACGCACGTCACCCCCGGCGCCGCCAACCGCTGGAACCTCACCGTCCAGCAACTCCACACGTACTATGTACTCGCTGGTCAGACGCCGGTTCTGGTGCACAACACTTGCTCCAGCAACGCCAAGATTCTCGGCGAGAACATGGAAGCGGCGGGAACTGTCCGACCTCCCGAGACAGCGGCGCACCATATAGTGGCGAGCACATCTCCGAAAGCGGCGGCAGCTCGACAGCAGCTCGCGAAGTTCGGAATTGACATCAATGATGCAGACAATGGCGTCTTCTTGCCTCGTGGATCGGCATCGGTAAATCCATCAGGTGCGTCCGTGCACTCGCGGATTCATACGAACGACTACTACACCTACGTCAACGACATGATCGGCGGAGCTCGCAACGCTGGCGAAGCGAGAGACGTGCTCGGGTACCTGAGAAGTCAATTGCAGGGTGGGTACTGGCCGTAGTTGAACGTGTAGTCTCATGAGTGGTGCGGTCGGGGTAGCTCGGCCGCACCACTGTCGAGTGGTGGCGTTCAGGATAATCGAAGTGGAGCTAGTAATGCGGCGGTCAATCAACTCTGCACTTGGCGTGGTGCAGGACATCCTTGATCAAGCGAGGTCTGGTCAAGTAGTTCCGACTGTCGAGGAATTGTTTACCGCTATTCGTGATTTCGAACTGATTGAGTTCGACGTCCCGGATCGCACCGATTCCGACGGGTTCCTGTTCCAGTACGGCCAGGTGAATTGGTTTCCTGATCCAACTTTCGTCGTTAGCTTTGTGCGTCAGCTGGAACTCGTTGATGCTGACGGGGAACATGAAGCGTACTCGCAGGTTCAGCTCGAATATCGCTACCGAGTGGATTCTGACCTGGACTCAATTCAGAGTCACAGCTCTTGGTGGTTCGCTGAAGGCCAAGGTCCGTTCGGCGGGTGGCTCGAATCGGTGAAGCAAGATCCTGTCTGGAGGGTCGTCCGCGGAAAGGTGCCCATGGCGTTTGATGTGTCTCAGGAGATGGCCTGACCGAAGGCCAGCGCGATGGTTCCAGTAGCAAATATGAAGCCCCGCCAGGTGTTCCTGGCGGGGCTTCTGGGTGCCGTGACGGCAGTAGTTGACGGCAACGTCAGCGGACGGGAGCCGCGCAGAGCGGTGGTTCGTCGCCGTCGTCGGGGCGCGTGGCGGGCTCGGCTGGGCCACGGAGGGCGTGGCCGAGGAGGTCGATGGCGTCGCGTTGGAGGCGGAGCCGGACGTGGGCGTACACGGTGGCGGTGACGCCGATGTGAGCGTGCCCCAACAGCTCCTTGATCACGACGAGTTCGACGCCCTACTCCAGGAGGAGGGTCGCCGCCGAGTGTCGGAGATCATGGAAGCGAATGCGGCGCAGTTGGGCGCGGCGGAGCAGGGTGTTGAAGTGCCTGGTGAGGGTGGCGCCCTCGATCGGGGAGCCGTCGGGCCGGGTGAAGACGTAGCCGCTCGCTTTCCAGTTGGTTCCCGCCGCTTCGCGTTCCTGAAGCTGCCGTTCGCGGTGTTGTTCGAGGGAGCTCAGGCACTCGGTGGGCAGTGCGATCCGCCGCTCCGAGCTCTGGGTCTTGGTCGGGAGGGCGGTCAGGCCGCTGGAGTTGGTGCGCTGGAGGGTGCGTCGGATGCTGGCGGTTCCGCCGGCCATGTCGAGGTCTTCCCAGCGCAGGCCGAGGAGTTCGCCCTTGCGGAGCCCGGTGTGCAGAGCGAGTTCGATCAGGGCGTGCAGCCGGTGCCCCCGTGCGGCGGCAAGGAACTGGCGGGCTTCTTCAGCGGTGAGGGGTTCGAAGCGGCGGGGTCTGGGTGTGCCGGTGCGGACGTTGCGGGCGACGTTGCGGGGGATTTCCTCCTCGCGTACCGCGTGCTCCAGGGCGGACTTGAGGACGGAGTGCACGTAGGCCAGCGTCAGCGGTGAGAGTCGCTTGGAGCAGCACTTTGCGACGGCGCAGCAGTGGGGCTGATCGCGGGCGGTGTCGAGGCCGCGTACGCAGCACTGGCAGGCGGTGCGGAGCTGGTTGAGCCAGGTGCGGACGTCCTTCGCGGTGAGCTTGGCGAGCTTCTTCTTGCCCAGGCCGGGGATGAGGTACAGCCGGGCGACGGCGGCGTAGCGGGTGTGAGTGTTCTCGCGGAGCTGATGGACGGCGACGTTCTGAAGCCAGTACGTCAGGTATGCGGCCAGGCTGCCCTGCGCGGAGGGGGCGGGGAGGCCGCGGTTGCTGGCGGCGATCTTCTCGGTGAGCTTGGCCAGGGCCTCCTTCCTGGTGGTGCCGTAGACGCGGATGCGCTTGCGGGTATTGCCGGGTGCGAGGACGTATCCGGCGGCCTCCCAGCGGCTGTCCTTGCGCTGGTAGACGGTTCCGTCGCCGTTGGCGCGGACGCGGCGGGAGGCGGGGGGTGTGGTCATCAGGCGGCTTCCTGTTCGAGGCGGGTGTGGATGAAGTCGGTGAGGGAGTGGGTGGGTATGCGGCGGGCGCGGCCGAGGGTGATCGAGGCGAGCTGGCCGGTGCGGAGCAGGTCGTAGACGGCGGAGCGGCCGAGCTGGAGGCGGGCCATCACCTGGGGCACCGTCAGCAGCTCCAGCGCCGGTGCCGCCTCCACGTGGAGGGCGGTAGGCGGGGGCGAGGCCATCAACAGCCCCCTTCGGCCGTGAACTGCCGTTCCAGTTCCTTGCGGTGCCAGACGTCGGCCGCGAGGAGTGCGGCGCCGGGGCTGTAGCCCGAGCCGAGGTAGTCCCAGTGACCGACGACGAGCGTGGTCGTCGGGTCGGACTCGGGCAGGCCTTCGTGGGGGCGGGCCTGTTCGGTGCGCCAGGTGCGGCGGGCGTCGCGCAGCGCGCCGAGAGTGGTGGAGTAGCTGCGGGATTTGGTGGAGAAGTGGCCCCGAAAGCCGAGCATGTGCGCCCACTTCCGCAGCTTGAGGTGGGCGAACTCGGGCAGCCTGCCGAGCTCCCAGCAGGTGCGGATCATCTGCCGGACGTGGCGGGCGACGGGGAGCCTGGTCAGAGGGCGGGCCTGCCCGGTGCCGCCGCAGGCGGTGCACGGGAGCGGGGTTCCGTGGGGCAGGAGGGTGGCGCCGCGTCCCTGGCAGGGGCGGCAGACGAGGGTGTGGTCGAGGGCGCCAGAGGCGTCGGCGGACTTGGTGGCGTACTTGGCGACGTAGGCGGCCACGGCCTGGTCGGTGAATTCGGCGTCGGTGCCGAAGGAGGCGATCTCGCGCGCGTCGAACTGTTCGCCCCAGCCGAGTTCGCGATCCCCGATCGCATCTGAGGCGACGGTGACGCGGACCCGCTTGGCGGCGGCGCGGGCGGCCTTGGTGAGTACGGCGACGGTGGCGTACGGCGGCGGGGGCTGGCTGCTGCCGTCCGGGCCATCGAGTCGGATGACGGCGTGGAAGTGGACCAGGCCGCGCTGCTGGTACTCGGCGACCTTGGCGAAGGAGACCCGCAGGACCGCGTGGGCATCCTTCTGGGTCATGCCGAGCGCGGCGGCGATCTCGCGGCGCAGGTAGGTGGTGAAGCGGGCCCACAGGGTCGAGGCGTGGGCGTTGAACAGGACCGCGCCTGTGTAGTCGTACGTCGCCGGTTTCAGTGGCGTGCCGAGCAGGGCGTCCGTGGGCTCGTGGAGTTTGCGGCAGCGGCAGGGCCGGATGTCGCCGCCGGGGGTGGTGAGGCGGTTGTGGACGGGGCCGAAAGACGGCGGGGTGAGGGTGACGAAGACACGGGGATGGGTGCGGACGGTGTCGGGGACGGTCTTGCCGCCGGAGAGGCCGGCGCGGATGAGGTGGTAGATATCGGCGGCGTAGAGGCGGGAGCAGGCCGGGCAGCGGGAGGCGCGGCGGTTGCCGCACGCGGTGAGCAGGCTTCCCGTGGGCTCCTCGGAGGAGGTGTAGGAGCGCAGTACCTCGCCGGTCGTGGTGTCGACGGTGGTGGTGTGGCCGGTCAGGCGGACGGGGTCGGTGCAGCCGCCGAGGTGTTCGATCTGCTGCTGTGCGCGGTCGAAGTCGGGGTGGTTGACGAGGTGGAGCAGGTCCCGTACGGCGGGGCTTGCCACGTGGCGCAGGTCCAGGGTGACCATTCGGGGCGTGTCCCTTCTGTTCGGGCGGGGGTCCCCGAGCAGCAACCAGCCGGATCTGTGGGCGTGTTGGTGCTGTTCGGGGCATGGCGAACCAGGCCCGGGGGTGGGCGTGGGTTCAGCGAGGGGGATGCGGCCGGTGGGGGGCCGGGGCTCAGAGTTGAGCGAGTGCGGTGGTCGCCACCGGCAGGGCGATGCCCATGCGCGTGCCCAGATGGGCGGCGGTGATCGGTGTTCCGTGCTCGGCGTGATGGCTGTCCGCGATGCGCCGGGCCGCGTCCAGCAGCGCGGCAGGCAGCGCCGGGCTTGAGGCGGGCCGAGTTGCCTTCGCGACGGCGGCGGGCGGAGCCGGAGCCGGAGTGGGCTCCAGTTCCTCGATCGGGGTGGGTGTCGGGGGCTCGGGTGCGGGTGCTTCATCGGGCACCAGCTCGGAGACAGAAGCGGTGGCGGCCTCCGGGGGCGGGGTGGGGTGGGTGAGGGTGTGGAACTGGGCGAGGAAGGCGGGGCCGACGTGGCCCCAGCCGAGGAGCAGGAGTGGGGCGACGGTGTCCAGGCAGGCCCGTCCGTAGCGTCCGGTCAGCAGCGGTTCGGCGGTGTTCAGGGCGAGGGTGAGCAGGCCGCACAGGTGCAGCAGCCGGGTACCGGCCCGCAATTCCGCCTTCGGTACGCCGCGCAGGGCGAGGAAGCGCAGGGCGACCAGGAGTCCGACGACGGACAGGTCCACCATGGGCGCGATCAGCGGCGCGATCGGGTGGGGAACGCCGAGGCGCAGTGCGAGGGCCCAGACGTTGCCGAATGAGAAGACGAAGGCCAGGGCCGCGATGACCGCCATGACCACGGTCACGGTGCGCCGGGTGAACCGTTCCTCCGTCATGATCTCAACCTCCCTTCTGGTGTGTGCTTTTCGGGATCACTTGGTGAGCGAGGGTGTGGACGTTGCCGTCCGGCCGGGCGAGGCGAGGAGGGCGTCCAGGCAGAGGTCCGGGTCGGCGGTCAGGTGCGAGGTGGCTTCGGCGACGCGGGCGGCGTCGGCGTCGGAGACGTAGGGGGTGCGGATGCGGGTGTAGCCGGGGCGGCCCTGCATGGCCATCACCGCGACGCCGACGTAGGCGGGGTCCTGCAAGGTGACCGGGCTGGCGTCGGGCCAGTTGCGGATGTCGTCGCCGAGGGCGGCCACCGCGGCTTCCACGGTCTTCTGCGCGAAGGACAGCCCGATGGGGCACACGTCGCGGATGAAGGTGGGGATGGCGTCGCCGGTGGTCTTCTGGCTGATCAGGATCACCAGGATGCCGACGCTGCGGCCCTTCTTGACCAGGTCCTCCACCAGCCGGGCGTTCTCCGCCGTCAGCGCGGCCAGCCGTTTGGTGGTGGCGTCGCTGCCCTTGTACTCGCGGAAGTACGTGTGCGCCTCATCGATGATCAGGACGGTGAGCGGCCACTGCGGTGAGGGGCCGACGTGCCACATGTTCTTCACGCCCAGCACGTCACGGATCACCGAGGACCGCCGTTTGCGCAGCTCCACCAAGCGCTTGAACAGGGCGTTCGCCTCGTCGAGGTCGTCCCCGCAGAACGCGAACATCCGCTTGACCAGGTCGGCGTAATCCCCTTCCGAGGCGCGCGACACCTTCCCGTCCGCCGTCACGATCTGCACCGCTGCCGAGGGCGCGAAGTCACAGACGAACCTGTTGACCCCCGAGGTCTTGCCCGCGCCAGGAACGCCGGCCACCGTCACCCCGGGCACATTCGCCAGGGACACGCACACCTGGGCGGCGTACTCATCCACACCCAGTTCCCAGCGGGTCAGATCCGCGAGGGGCAGACCGGTGGGCCGGTGGGTGGTCGGCGTGGTCAACGGGTCGGAACGCACGCCCCGGATCACCACCCTGCCGGGGCCGTCCGGCAGGACGGAGACCCGCGTGCACCGCCAGGCGTCCGCGAGGAACCGGGCCGACTTCTGGTACTCCTCCAGTCCCACCTGCGGCAGTGTCCGGGCCCGTACGATCACCCCGTACGGGTCGGGCTTGACCTTGATCTTCGGAGTCAGCACCCGAGGCGCGGGTGGGGGACTGTCCTTCTGCGCGGTGATCTGCGCGAGCAGGCTCGGGGTCTTGTCGGTGACCGTCAGCCCGGCCATCCGGGCGAGGCGTACCCAGCCCCAGCGGACCCGGACGGCCTGCCGCATGCTGACCCGCGTGCCCCGGTCGGCCCGCACGTAGCGCACCGCCGTTGTCAGCAGCCACGCACTGACCAGTACGGTCGCGATCGGCAGCGCGTACGGCGCGTAGTCCGTCACGGCTTGCATGTCAGACCCCTTCTTCGCGTATCAGGCGGAGCGCGTCGCCGAGGTCCAGGCGTGCCGCCTGCTCCGGGCTCAGGCCGAGCAGTTCGAGAACTGCGGCCGAGACGGCGAACGTGGCCTTTCCCTCAGTCCCCGGCAGGGGGCGGAGCGGGGTCAACGCCCGCTCCGGCGTGCGGTGTTCGCGGCGGATCACTGGGTCGCCTCCGCCGTCACCAGTTCCAGGCGGGCGGCGCGGTAGGCGACGCCGTCGGAGAGCTGCCCGTTGAAGATCCGCGCCCACGGGGTCGCGAACAGCTCCACGGGCCGCACCATCGCCCCCGGTTTCAGCCCGGCCGCCAGCCCGGTTTCCGGGACGGTGATCTTCAGGACCTCGGCCCGGCCGTCCTCCATGAGCATCACGATCACCGTATGCAGCGACGCTCCGGTCTCGCGGTCGGTGGCGACCTCTCCGGTCTGCTGGTCCTTGATCTTCAGCACCGGCTCGGTGCCCGCGATGCACACCGCCGACGGCAGCAGAGCAACACGGATACGAGTCATGGCCATGCCATCACACCCCTTGTTCGGTGGAGTCGCTTGATCGACTCGCGATGACCATAGCGGCACGCTCGCTACACACGCAACACTCGATTCGTATCGATACGCCGATACGGCTGGAACGCCGAGGACGCCCGGGTGTGCCGCGAGTGCCGACGCCGCTACCCTCGTGCCATGAAGCTGCCCCTGGGAGAGGACCCCCGGCCGCCGTACGTCCAGGCCGCCGACGTCCTGCGCGCCGCCATCCACGACGGCGAGCTGCGCCCCGGCGAGCGGCTCCCCGCCGCACGCGAGCTGCAACGACGCTTCGGCATCGCCAGCTCCACCGTCCAAAACGCCCTCCGGCTCCTCAAGGAGGAGGGGCTGATCTACTCCGTCCTGGGCCGAGGCAGCTACGTCCGCGCCCCGAAGCCGATCGCGGCCGCCGACGCCGAGGTCGTCACAGCAGAGGAAGACGAGGTTGATCCCGGCGAGTCCGATCCCGAGTACACCGGTCTCGCCACCCTCCGGCGCGGTTGGCAGACTGCCGACAGTCCCCCTGACGATCCCCGCCCCCCGTACGTGAGGACCGCGGACGAACTCCGCAAGCAGATCAAGGACGGTCGGCTCGCACCGGGCGCCAAGCTCCCGTCCGCCCGCGACCTGCAAGCCCAGTACGGCATCGCCAACTCCACCGCGCAGAACGCCCTGCGGGTCCTCAAGGAAGAAGGGCTGGTCTACTCCGTGCAGGGCCGGGGCGTCTTCGTCCGCCAGCCCAGCCCGCGCGATCAGTTCCTCAAGCGCTACAACGAGGGGCTGGAGGAGATGGTGGCCCAGCACCGGGCGGACGAGGAAGCGGTACGACTCAGCGGCAAGAGCGACGACGAGGTAGCCGCCGAACTCGAAGCCGCCGAGGAGCGCTTTGCGAAGGCCAGCACCGAGTTCGAAGCCGCCGCCGCCCACCGTGACGCCATGCGCGCCGTCATGGAGCAACGCAAGCGACTCAGCGGCAACTACACGCCCGAGGAGACCGCCGCCAGGGCTCAGCGCCTGCGTGACCGACTCAACGAAGGCAGACGCCGACGCTGAACCACCCGCACCGGCGGGGCAGCGGGGCACCCAGCTCGGGGGAGCTGTTCAGAGTTTCTTTACTTGATCAAGGCGGCCCGCTGTCGCGGGCCGCGCGCGCTCCGGCCCTGCGGGGCCGCCGCCCGCTCCTGTCTCCGCCCCGCTTGCCGTCGGCCCCGCCGGTCCGGGCGCGCAACAACCCACACAGCGAACCCTTTCCGGGGCTCCGCCCCAGACCCCGGCCCTCCCTCCGAGGGGCAGGGGGCACCGCGTGCGGGTGCGGCTTCGTCGTGGTGTGAGGTTCGTGGTCGCGGGAGGGGGTCCCTCGCCGCCCGGTCACCGGAGGCGTACCAGGAACCCCCGGGGGCCGCCAAGGCCGAGCGCACGCGTCACGAAGTGAGCCTTGGCGGCCCCCGGGGAACCCTGGCACGGCGAAGCTGCCCGACCGACGAGGGATCCCCTCCCACTCAGGCCCGGACTCTGCCGGAGGCCGACTCCGGTCGGCGGACGGCCGACTCTGGGGCGCTCAGGACGCCAGCAGTTCGGCGACTTCGGGCACGTTGCGATAGGCCCGCAGCCGATCGAGCACGATCCTCGTGCGTTCCGCCGTGCGTTCGCTGCCGCTCTGGCCCAGGGCGAGCATCCGGGCAGCCGTCCCGGCTGCGGCCTCGGGCTCGTTGGCGTCGGCGTAGGCCACCGCCAGCCAGGACAGGTACAGCGCCAACTCCCGGGCGTGGCTGGCGTCGTAGCGTCCGAGCACGTCCGTCAGCAGCGGCACGGCCCGCAGCGGACGGTGCAGCTCGGTGTAGACGCGGGCCTCCATGACCTGCAACTCCCCGGCGTCCATCCAGTACAGGTACGACGGAGATACGGTGCCGGCCGAGTCCTCGGACAGGGCCTCGGCGGCTTCCCCGAGGGCGGTCATCGCCGGGCGGTCCTGCCCGGCCCGGGTATGCGCCCAGGCGACACGGTCCAGGTACAGGGCGCGAGCCTTCGCCGGGGCGTGCGGACCCGCGTCCTTGAGCGCGGCCTGGGCCAGTCCCACTGCGTCGGCTGTCCGGCCGGTGTTGCTCCACTGGTAGGCCAGCGAGCCCGCCACGTTCCCGGACAGCACGCCGTCCCCGGCGGCCTGCGCGGCGCTCATGCCCAGCCGGTAGATGCGCTCCGCCTCGGCATGCTCCCCCGCATCGGAGGCCACCCACCCGGCGATCTGCGCCAACTCTCCAATCGCCCGCAGCAGTTCGCGCCCCACTCCTTCGGTGTGGGTGCCTTCGCGGTAGAGCTTCACCGCCGCCCGTAGCTCGCGCAGCGCGGGCCCGATCAGGTCCTTGCCGTAGACCACGTCATCGGCTAGCCGCAGGCCATGGACCCGCTGGGCCAGGTCGGCCACCTGCCCGGCCCCGATCCGACGGCCCGTACGAGTACGCAGCGGGGCCAGCGGGTCGCCCTCGGGCAGGAAGTCGGCGACGGACCGGACACGCGGCGCTGGCTCGACCGGCTGCACGGCCTTCGCCATCTCCAGCATCTCGCGCGGCACCTGAAGCACCCGCGCCAGGAAGGGCAGCCACTCCCGCGGAGACCGCGTCCCGATCTCCCAACGGGACACGTCGTTACGTGTCGGCGGAACACGCCCAGGAGCAGCCTCAGCCAGCGCCTCGGCGAGCCGCCGCTGGCTCCAACCGCGCGCCAGACGCAGCCGCCTGACCAGTTCCCCGATGGTCTCCCGCACCAGTCCAGCTTGGCAGACAGCAAGGCAGACACGCTGGCTCCTCCGCAAGGTCCACGCCAGCGGGACGCTGATCAGCAACCCCCGGGTCGAGTCGAGGAGAGGGCAACACGATGGCTGAGCATGCGACACCGTGGCCAGAGGGTCCCGCGATGCAGGGGCCGCGCCTGCTGCCGTGGGCCACCGCCGACGGGAAGCCCTGCTACCTCAGCACCGACGGCCAGGGCTACGTCGCCACCCTCGCCGACAGCATCGAGTCGATTCAGCTCGGCATGGGTACGGAGCTGCTGGCATACGCCCGAGACACCACGGCCCCCGGCGCGAAGATCCTGTCGGCCACCGAATACCGCTGGCTGGCCCGCCGGTTGACCGAAGCCCTCGCCGACGCACTCCGGGTCGCCGACTCACGCGGACAACGCCTCCCGGACCCCAGCGAGGAGGCGGACGATGATGCCTGACGCCGCGAACGCCGACGCACCGGTTCGCAGTGCTGCCCGGGGGCGCTACCGCTTCCGCGAGTACCACGTGACCGCCGTCCCCGACTCCCTGGCCGTGCCGACCGTCGCGGCGGTCTGTGTCACCGGCGAGGAAAGCAACTGCGGTGCCACCTCGGGCACCCTGCACACCCCGGACGAGCTGACCCGCTGGATCGCCGGACACTGCGCCGCCACCGGCCACGAGCTGTACGAACAGACCACCCGCACCCTCCTCCGCGCCGACCCCGGCGCATGGCAGTAAAGTCCCCTGCACCGACGACACCACGTCACCGTCAGCACGACCGCGCGGCCCGCACCGCCTGACGGCAGTAGCGACGGCAACACCCACGGATTCCCCCGCACAACCACGGACACCAGCGGAACCCGAAACCACCGCTGATCTGCGAATACGCAGATGGAGAGGGGCCGCGTAGCACACGTACTATGTGCTGGCGGGCGAGACGCCCGTTCTCGTTCACAACAGCAACTGTATTCACGCTTCGGTTGCCTATCAGGACTGGGCAACGAAGGGTGCTCACATTCATATCGGAAAGAGTGAAGTCCGAATCTTCCCGGACGACAAGGGTGGAATTGGCGCGGAAGCAATTCGCCTGAGAAGTGGAACTGCAAGTCCGAAGGAGGTTCAAAAGGTGCTGGATGAGATCCATTCCAATCCGGACCTCAGGGCCGACATCATCCAGAAGGCCACCTCTGCACGCAACAGCATGAACGCCGGCGAATTTGGAATGCAGTCCAACCGTGCTGCGGAGATGCATTTCCTGATCAAGAATCTGGAGAAACTTGGATGAGCGCCCTCCGGTTCTGTGTCGAGGTCCTGAGGTCTGGGACCGTCCAAGGTCTCGGATTGAACGGGCAGCCTGACGCCTGGGAAGCGAAACTTGGTCAGGGCTATGTTGACGACGTGCGCAAGGGGAGAATGCGTCGCGACTTCGGACTGGTGGAGCTCTCTTTTCTTAGGGGGAGTGAGGGGTGGCAATGCATCGAATTGAGCCTTCAAATCCATAGGCTGGCGATGGGGGAAGTTGATGTTGTGCCGAACTTCCTGATCGGAAAATTCGGGAAGTTTGAGTCGCGGATCAAATTCGACGACCTTGAGGGGATGCTAGCCACTGAAGGAATCCATTTGGATCGGATCGGAGACCGCATCCAGGAGCCTCATGCCAGGTTCTCGATAGCGGAGTCAGGCGCAATCGTGCACGTATTGACGGTTGAGGCTGGAGGAGTGGGGCGACCGGGAATAGGGGACGTTTGGTCGATTTCCGTGGCGCGTGATTTTCCCAGGCGGGCAGTCCCGATCTCGTGAGCGGCGTGCGCGGATCCCGGTAGCAAAATTGAAGCCCCGTCAGGTGCATCCTGGCGGGGCTTCTGGGTGGGGTGACGGCCAGGGCGGTTTCAAAGTCCCGGTGATCACGTGAGTGCGCAGGTCGCGACGGTATGACGATGCGCGGTCGGCCCGGTCCGTACGCAACGAAGCTCCGGTTGATGCCGGTGACCGATCAAGTCGCCCGCACCGCCCGGAGCTTCGATGTGCCGTCAGTCTGCCACCGTCTGTCTGATCAAGTCGCCCACCCGTCAGCACCGGTTGATCGGACCGCTGGCCCTGCGGCTGCGGACCTTGGCCGACCCCCGGCATCGGCGCGGGAAGCGTCACTCGTTCGTGAGCGTGCTGCTGGTGGCCTGCTCGGCGGTGCTGACCGGAGCCCGTTCCTTCGCCGCGATCGGCCAGTGGGCAGCGAGCGCCCCGCAGGACACGCTCGCCCGGCTCGGCGCCCGCGCCACGACGGTCTTGAACGTGCGCATCGCGCCGAGTGCGGCGACCATCCGCCGCGTCCTGAACGCCGCCTGCCCCGGCGGGCTCGCCGACCTGCTCGGATCCGATCCGGCCGGGGCGGACACCCTCGCGGTGGATGGCAAGAGCGCCCGCGGCTCGCGCCACGGCGAGATCCCGGCCGCCCATCTGCTGGCCGCGATCACCGGCGCCGGCCTGACCGTCACCCAACTGCGGGTCCCCGGCAAGACGAACGAAATCACCTGCTTTGATGCCTTGCTGGCGCCCTACGACCTGACCGGCGTCACGGTCTCCGCGGATGCCCTGCACTGCCAGCGCGATCACGCCCGGTTCCTCGTCGAGGAGAAGAAGGCGCACTACGCCTTCACCGTGAAGCGCAACCAGAAGAACCTGCACCGCCAACTCGCCACCCTGCCCTGGGAGAAGGCGAGTGCGAAGTTCTACGACCGCACCGATGCCCACGGACGCCTGGAGACCCGCGTCGTGCAGGCCCTGACCATCACCGACCTCGGCGTCGACTTCCCCCACGCGGTCCAGGTCGCGAAGATCGTCCGGCACCGCACTCAGCGCAAGACCGGCAAACGCAGCCGCGAGACGGTCTACGTCATCACGGACCTGGCCAGCCGCGAAGCCTCCCCCGAGCGCATCGCGAAGATCGTCCGTTCGCAGTGGATCATCGAGAACCGTCTCCACTTCGTCCGAGACACCGCCTTCGCCGAGGACGCCTCCACGGTCCGAACCGGACACGGCCCGGACAACATGGCCACCCTCCGCAGCTTCGCGATCAACACACTGCGAGCCTCCGGCCACGCGAACATCGCGGCCGGACTCCGCGAGATGTCCTACGACGGCTTCCGCCGACCACTGGACCTCCTCGGCCTTGCCTGACCAGCGCTCCCACGCAAGATCAAAAGACTTTGCAACAGCCCTGCCCTCTGGGTGTCTGACGGCAGTAGTTGACGGCAACGTCAGCGGACGGGTGCTGCACAAAGCGGTGGCTCGTCGCCGTCGCGGGGCTCCGGACTACCGTCGGCTGGGTGGCAGAGCGCGTTGCTGAGGGTGTCGATGGCCTGCCTCTGGAGGCGGAGCCGGACGTGGGCATACACCGTCGCGGTCACGCCGATGTGGGCATGGCCCAGCAGTTCCTTGATCACGACGAGTTCGACACCCTGCTCCAGGAGCAGGGTCGCCGCCGAGTGCCGGAGATCATGGAAGCGGATGCGCCGCAAGGCGGCCCGGCGGAGCAGGGCGTTGAAGTGCCGGGTGAGCGTGGCACCCTCGATCGGCGAGCCGTCGGGCCGGGTGAAGACGTAACCAGTCCCCTTCCAGCCCGCCCCCGCAGCCTCGCGTTCCTGGGCCTGCCGGTCGCGGTGCTGTTCGAGGGAGCGCAGGCACTCGGTGGGCAGTGCGATGCGCCGTTCCGAGCTCTGGGTCTTGGTCGGCAGGGCGGTCAGGCCGGCGCTGTTGGTGCGTTGGAGGGTACGGCGGATGCTGGCGGTGCCGCCGGCCAGGTCGAGGTCCTCCCAGCGCAGGCCGAGGAGTTCGCCCTTGCGTAGTCCGGTGCGCAGGGCGAGTTCGAACAGTGCGCTGAGCCGGTGGCCGTCGGTGGCGGTGAGGAAGGCGCGGGCTTCTTCGGTGGTGAGGGGTTCGAAGCGGCGGGGGCGGGGTGTGCCCATGCGGACGTTGCGGGCGACGTTGCGCGGGATCTCCTCTTCGCGGACGGCGTGCTCCAGGGCGGACTTGAGGACGGAGTGCACGTAGGCCAGCGTCAGCGGTGACAGCCGCCTGTGGCAGCACTGCCCGATCGCGCAGCACTGCGGCTGGTCGCGGGCGGTGTCGAGGCCGCGTGTGCAGCACTGGCAGGTGGTGCGGAGTTGGTCGAGCCAGGTGCGGACGTCCTTGGCGGTGAGCTTGGCGAGCTTCTTCTTGCCCAGGCCCGGGATGAGGTAGCGGTGGACGCAGGCGGTGTAGCGGGTGTGGGTGGTTTCGCGGAGGTGGTGGACGGCGACGTTCTCCAGCCAGTAGGTCAGGTATGCGCCGACGGTGCCCTGTGCGGAGGGGACGGGGAGGCCGCGGTTGCTGTTGGCGATCTTCTCGGTGGGCTTGGCCAGGGCCTCCTTCCGGGTGGTGCCGTAGACGCGAACACGGCGGCGGGTGTTGCCGGGGGCGAGGACGTATCCGGCGGCTTCCCAGCGGCTGTCCTTGCGCTGGTAGACGGTTCCGTCACCGTTGGCGCGGGTACGGCGGGAGCCGGGAATGTCTCGGGGCGTGGCCATCAGGCAGCTTCCTGTTCGAGTCGGGTGCGGATGAAGTCGGTGAGGGAGTGGGAGGGGATGCGGCGGGCGCGGCCGAGGGTGATCGAGGCGAGCTGTCGGGTGCGGAGCAGGTCGTAGACGGCGGAGCGGCCGAGCTGGAGGCGGTCCATGACCTGCGGCACCGTCAGCAGTTCCTCCGGCGCCCGTTCGGAGGCCGTGGTCATCCGCAGCCCCCTTCGGCCGCGAACTGCCGTGTGAGTTCTCTGCGGTGCCAGACGGCGGCGGCGAGGAGTGCGCCGCCGGGGCTGTAGCCGGTGCCGAGGTAGGTCCAGTGGCCGACGACGAGGGTGGTGTCCGGGTCGTGCTTGAAGCCGCACTGGCCGAGTCGAAGAAGCGCCGACAACAGCGCCCCTGACGGTCAGCCTGACACCTTGACCAGATGGGGCGACAGGGTGAGCTGTTCAGAGTTTCTTTACTTGATCAAGAAGGGCGTCCCGCTTGCGCGGGCCGCCGCGCGCCGGCGGCCGGTGACCGCCGCCCGCTCCTGTCTGCCGCCCCGCTGGCGACGCCCACCGGCCACTCGGCGCGCAGTGGCAGGCAAGCGAGCCGAACCCGATCCCGGAAGCAGCCGCATCGGCCTGCAGCGGCGCCGCCAGGCCGACTCCGCCGAACGCCGCACAGCACCACGTCAGGTCGCGGCAGCCGAAAGCCGCGATCGTCGAGGGGTGCGGTCACAGGCGAGGCCACAGATCGAGCAGCCCAGCCCGCTGCCAAACGGCCACGCAGGAGAAGGGCGGATGCCGTGACGGGAGGAAGCGGCGTGGTTGAGGCCGGTGCGGGGTTGCTGGAAGCACACGTGGCGGGTGATCTCTTGGCGCACCCGCCGTCGTGGCTGACTTTCTGTGGCCGAGCTTGAAGGTGCGACGGAGATCAGGCGACCAGCGACGGTGGCGCGAGCGTCCGCGCTCGGTCGTACAAGTCGAGCGCCGTCGCGTTCTTCAGATGAGGGCGCAAGAGACCGAACATCGCCTTCACGCGTTCGTCGGCACGGCCGGACTGCACCTTGGGGTAGTCGTGGAGGGCCTGGTGCCAGGTGGCACACGCCGCTTCCAGATGGCCGAGCTCCAACTGCCGCTCTGCCAACAGGCCACGACGGTGTACTCGTGTGCGCTGGTACACGCTGGGGCGGAGCCGGTCCGCTTGCTGCATGGCTTCGACGGCTCCGGCCTTGTCACCGAGTTCGTAACGCACCTGACTGACGTGGTAGTTGAGCGAAGAGGGGTCATACGAGCCGAACGCCTTGCCGCGTGACTCAGCACGGTTCATGGCAGCCTCGGCCTCCCGGATGTAGCGCAGCGCACCCGTACGGTCGCCGGTCTGCGCGGCGGCGTGCGCCTGCTGGCCGACGAGGAAGGCCAGCATCCGAGGACCGGCCTTCGGGGAGGCGGCGGCAGCGGCGTCGGCCAGCTCCATGGCCTTCGCCCCGTGGCGGAGGTCAACTGCCTGGACGCTCATGCCCCGCAGGGTGGTGCAGTACGTCAGGTGGTCCTCGGCCGCGCCCGCCAGCTCCAGAGCCTTGACGTAGTAGCGCTGCGCGAGACCGTGCAGACCTTCGTCCACGGCCATGTAGCCGGTCAGGTACAGCAGGTCCGAGGCGGCGGACAGCATCGCCTTTCGTACGTCCTCGGGTGCGTCGGCGCGCAGGTAGGAGGCCACGGTGTTGACCATGAACGAGGCCGCCATGGGGCGTGCGTGACGGCCACCGAACTCGTCGTCCAGCTCCGAAACACGCTCGGTCATGGCGATGACCATGTCCACTTCGTTCATGCCGATGCGACTCGTGCGGCCGGACTGAATGGCATCGGCACGCCCGACTACATCAGGCCAGCCAGGAATGGTGACGGCCACGGAGAACAGGCCGGCACCCAGGACGCTGCGGCGGGACGGGTCCATATCCAGCCTCCCCAGGTCGATCACCCCTTCCACGGTATCCGCAGCCGCGGGGGAGCGATCGCGTGGAACGGGCAGCCCGGCCTCGGCATGGGTGACGGGGCGGCCGAGGCGGCGGGAGAGAGCTTCGAGGATGCATCCGCGCACCGCACCCCGAGGGACGGTGCCGCCCAGCCAGTGGCTCACCGCCGACTCGTCGTAGCGCAGAGGGACTCCGGTCTCCGTACCGACGCGGTTCACCGCCCGCGCGAACTGGCGGTGAGTCCAACGGCTCTCGGAGAGCATGCGCCCGAGCGCCGCGTTCGGTTCACGCTTAGCCATGCCCTCAACTCCCCCTGCCCTTGCGAACTTTCAAGGCTTTCAAGTCCTGACGCTGCGGCAACGGTACCGCTGAGCGTGGTCGTGCGGTTGCGTAGAGGCAGCAGGGAACGGCGAGTCCTCGCCGCAGCCGTCGTCTGAAGGGCTGAGGGATGAGAAGCGAAGCACGGGCCCGTCTGGCCCGGATGACCGAGGAGCGAGGCATGGACGGGGTGTTGAGGATCAACACCTACGAGGGCGCAGACCTGCCGCCGGGTTCGAACCGGTTCTCGCCGTGTCTCTGCCCGCAGCACCGCAGTGCCACGCCCGAGTACGGCGCGGAGAAGCTGAGCGTCGCAGTACGCGAAGCCAACCAGCGCAGCCGCGGAGAGCGGCTGTGAACCGGTTAGCCGCAGCCGCCGGCCGCTACGCCGGACCAGTCCTGATCATCACCATCTCGGGATCGGTCGGCTTCGTCCTGGGCGTCGCCGCCGCATCCACACCCACCTGACTCCTCCCCGTCACGCATCCAGGCTCCCCACCTGTGACGAGGGAGGGCCCGCCGCCGGAAGCGGTGGGCACCCCGCCCGGCTGCCTTCTTCGCAAGGGTCCGGCAGCCGGACGGGTCCAACTCCGCAGCATCCGCCGCGGAGTCCACTGAAAACCGTAAGGGAGAAAACGATGAACGTGGACGAGCTGTTCACCGGCGACCTGATCACCGGCGTCCCGGCCGTCGAAGCCGCGCTGCTCGACAAGATGCCGGGCGGCGGCGACAACAACGGCGACCACTGCAGCAAGTGATCCAGGGCTGACGCCAGGCGGGGCGGGGCCGTGCGCGGCCCCGCCCCGCCGCACGACATCGGAAGGGGACTACATGTTGTCGATGCGTCTGCGCCTGGCCGATCTCCAGGAACCCAAGTGGAGATCACAGGGCGGCCGTTGGACCAACGGCGAGAGCTGGATCGAGCCCGCGAACGTGTCCGCTCTGGTCATGGAGGTCAACGACGACCAAGCGCCGCGCGTACGGGTCCGCGTGAAGGAGTGCAAGCGGGACGAGGCCGACTTCGTCGAACTCACCATGGAGCCCGGACAAGCCCGCCTGGCGGCGGGCGTCTTCGGCACAGCCCCGCTCTACCTGGCAGAGAAGGCTGGCGAGCTCCACGCCTCTTGGGACCTGACGCTGCTGCGACCGCATCTGCGAGCCGACCGCCTGGTGCCCCGCGTTGTCGCCCGCACGCTGACGAGGCAGCACCGCTACACGTCCGAGACGCTCTTCCAAGGCGTCTACCGCCTCACCGAACGGGCAGCGGCCACGTTCACCCCTTCGGGACTCAGCATCCACTACCCCGACCCCGCCGAACACGTACTTGAACCACGTACGCTCCGGCCCGGCGTTGATCCACTCATGGCTCTGGACGACTTGCTGACCGACGTAATCCGCCAGGCGCCGACAGCAACCGGATGCGTGGGCGTCGAACTGTCCGGCGGCGCGGACTCCGCGAACGTCGCCCTGGCCGTGAAAGCAGCCCGCTTCCCCGAGGTGCACAGCTTCGGCCTGCTGGTGGGAGGAAGCACCGGCAGGCAACAGGGCGAGCGGCGTCGGGCCCTTGTGGAGCACTGTGCCTTCCGAGACACGGCCACTCTCGGCATGCAGCACCCACCCTTCTGCCCCGGCGGCGTGCGCGCTCTGCGCAGGCCGCACGATCCGGCGGGAGCCTTCTACCAGGAGGCGTTCAATGTCGTGCGCGAGCAGGCAGCCGCCCGGCGGTGCGAGGTCATGTTCACGGGCAGCGGCGGGGACGAGATCAACGCCCACCACTCCAGGACACGGGCCGAACTGCCGACGCCGGAACCCGTGCTGTGGCTCGGCGATAAAGCAATCCGAGCGCTCGCCGAAGTCAACGAGCACCTGGCCCCCATTCCGGTGCTGCCCGTCCCGACCCTGATGGCGTTCGGGATGCACAACCCCGGATTCCTCCGGGCCGGAATCTGGCCGGTGAGTCCGCTCGCGCACCCGCGGATCGTGCGGTTCATGGAGCAACTACCGCACGAGCACAAGCGAGGCAAGGCGTTGTTCCGCGAGCGGATCCGGCGGGCCGGGCTGCCCGAGTGGGTGGCCGCGCCGGCCGAACCGGAGAACTTCCTGGCCGTCCTGGAGAAGGGTTTGCGTTCCTACGGCTTGCCGGTCTTGGACGACATGCTGAAGGAGTCCATCCTGGTGGACCTTGGCTACGTTGACGGCAAGGCTCTCGCCAAGGCGGGGAGGAACGCCGACTCCGCGCCGGTCGTCCCCGATCTGCTGTGCGATGTGCTCGCCCTGGAGGTCGGGCTGCGAAGCCTCATGTGACCAGCCCCGACACGGAAGCCGAGCAAGTGGAAGCCACCAACCTCCTGTACCGCGATCCGGCACTTTACGACGTGGTCCAGTCCGACAGCGCGAGCGCTGAGATGTGCCAGACCCTGATCGAGTTGCACAGGCCGGACGCCCGGACCCTGGTCGACTTCGGATGCGGTACCGGCCGGGACCTGGAGATCCTGGCCGAGCGCTTCGAGTGCATCGGCGTGGACCTCCAGCCCGGCCTGGTCGACTACGCCCACCAGGCCCGGCCCGGGCTGGACATCCGCACCGGCGACATGCGCACCGTGCGACTCGGCAAGCGCATGGACGTGGTGACCTGTATGGGCAACAGCCTCGCCTACGTGCACGACAACGAGGCGATCAGCCAGGTGTTCGCCACCTTTGCGGCACATACCCAGCCAGGAGCGCTGCTCGTGCTGTGTTCCCCCGTCGCCCCGATCACCCGGACCGAGCCGACCACTGCCACGGTGGACACCCCGAGAGGCCCCGCCACCGTCACCATCCGCCACACGTGGGACCTGCGGACCCAGATCAACACCATTCATCGGCACTGGGCGCTCCCCGCGGGCGACGAGGCGCGAGACGAGATCCGCAGGCGCGTCCTGTTCCCCCGTGAGTTGGAACGCTACGCGGAGGGTGCCGGCTTCGAGGTCTTGGACATGCTCGACGGCACAGGGACAGGGCTTACCGGCCCCACCGCGTACACGGTGGCCCGACCAACTCCGCGGTGACCGGCGGGGCGAGAAATGGCACCAGTGCCAGCCGCCCGCTCCTGACGGCAGTAGTGACGGCAACACCCACGGATTCCCCCGCACAACGACGGACACCAGCGGAACGCAAAACCCACCCTGACCAGCGAAAAAGCAGGTAGAGGGGTACCGCGTAGCACACGTACTATGTACTGGCCGGTACCACGCCGGTACTCGTTCACAACACCGGGCCTGCGTGCGGTCTGGGCGGTTTCAAGGCAGGCGTAACCCCGGATGAAATCACCGGGATCAACCGCGGATTTGGCGGAGAAACGCTTTTGAGTGGTTCTCCCGAGAATACGATGATCAACGCAAGTAGGTATAACAGCTTCTGGGATAAGTCTGCGGTTGTCATTCGGGACATTGCAGGAAGCCATATGTTCAACAATGGAAATAAGCGAACTGCGCAGGCGGTCGTGGAGCAGCTGATGGAGCGCAATGGTGTCACGAGTGGGCCGACATCGCAGGACTTGCGCAGTGTCATCGACAGGGTCGGCAAGGGTCAGCTGCACAGCATTGATGACATCTCGTCAGCCTTGAGGGGCTACTAACAGGAGTTGGGTAATGGATATCGAGCAGCTTATGGAAAGGCTTGGCCGCTCGGGTGTCACCGTAATCATCAAGGTGGATGACGAGAGGATGGCAGAGGGCGGCGAGCCATGGACTGTAGTTATGTCAGGGCCAGCCATGGGAGAGCAAGGATTCATTCGGGCTGAATCTTCAAATCTCGATTCCTGTCTCGAACAAGCACTCGATCGACTGCGCGAGCGTCGAAATGACTGGGAATGGCTGGTTGATATTTCCTGACGAATGCTGCGAGGCCCCGCCGGAGCGATTCCAGCGGGGCCTCGCGGGGCTTGACGGTAGGGCTTCGGCGTAGTCGGACGGGGTCCGGTTCGTGACGAAAAGTCAGATACAGCGAGGTGGTAGGCGAAGCAGGCACGGCTTCCAAGATCATGGAGTTCTCGACGCCCCGTGATCCCGATGGAAGACCGTGCCTGCCGACGCATCATCCCCGATCCCTGCCGCTCTTGACCAACTCCGCGCCCACCGCGCGCCCGCCTCGGCAGAAGTGCCGGGGCTACTGGAGCGCCTGACCGACGTCCCTGACCCCCGTGATCCACGCGGAGTGCGCCACGCTCTGGCCGTCGTGCTCACACTGACGGCCTGTGCGGTCCTGGCCGGAGCGACCTCGCTGCTGGCGGTCGGCGAGTGGATCGCCGACGCCCCCGATGCTGTGCTTGAGCAGCTCGGCATCCGCCCTGACCCGGTGATGCCGCAGCGCAGCCGGCCGGCCGGCCGAAACCACCGTGCGCCGCCTGCTCGCCCGGATCGATGCCGACGCGCTGGACGTCGCGGTCGGGCGCTGGCTCGCCGACCGGCGAACCCACCCGAGCAAGCCCACCGCTCTGCAGGGACTGGCCGTGGACGGCAAGAGCCTGCGTGGCGCGGCCCGCGCCGACGGCCGCAAGATCCACCTGCTGGCCGCGCTCGACCACACCTCCGGCCTGGTCCTGGCCCAGCTGGACGTCGGCGAGAAGACGAACGAAATCACCTGCTTCCAGCCGCTGTTGGAGACGGTGGCCGACCTCGCCGGAGCCGTCGTGACCACCGACGCGCTCCACACCCAACGTGACCACGCCACCTATCTGCTCGGACGCGGCGCCCACTACATCGTCATCGTCAAGGGCAACGCGAAGAAGCTCCGTGCGCAGCTCAAGGCCCTGCCCTGGAAGGACATCCCGCTCCAGGGAAGAGTCAAGGGCGTCGGCCACGGCCGCAGCGAGATCCGCAGGATCAAGGTCGCCACCGTGAACAATCTGCTCTTCCCCGGCGCCCGCCAGGCCATCCAGCTCAAGCGGCGGCGCACCGACCGCAGGACCGGCAAGACCACCATCAAGACCGTGTACGCCGTCACCAGCTTGAGCGCCGAGCAGGCCGCCCCGACTCAGCTCGCCGCCTTGATCAAGGACCACTGGAAGATCGAAGCCCTGCACCACACGCGAGACGTGACCTTCGCTGAGGACGCCTCCCAACTGCGGACCGGCAACGCACCCCGGGCGATGGCGACCTGGCGCAACCTCGCCATCGGCGCCCACAAACTCAACGGCGCCACCAACATCGCCGCCGGACTGCGGCGGACCGCCCGCGACCCGCACCGCCCCCTCACCCTCCTCGGACTCGCATGATCACAAAACAGACGCCGTCCGACTACGCCGAAGCCCTGAGCCTCTGGGGCATCGATGCCGCGTGTGCAGCCAGCATTGGCGCCGGACGCCCAGAGGGAGTGCTTGAAGAGCCCGTAGGCTTTGTTTGCCGAATTGTCGCCTGCGCGGGCGCACTCGGCGAGGGCCCCGTCCAGCAGGACGAACTCCGGATCATGTTCGCGCAGTGTCTTGAGCAGGCCAGGGGCCCGGTCGGCGAGCAGGCCCATCACCGGAGTGACGTACGCGTGGGCGGTGCCGACGGGCCGGGTGTTCCGAAGCCGGACGCGATCCGGGTGAGGGTGTCGTGGCGACGCAGGTGCACCAGGGCGACAAGCGCCCGCTGTGCGGCGGGAGCTTGCACCGCCGGTCACCCCCGTGGGTCACGATGAGCATCGTGACCCACTCGACACCCACTCGACCAAGGCATGGGGCAGGTCGAGTGCGGCAGGATGCGGAGGATGCGGAGCCAACAGAGCTCCTGTGCTGCTGAGTTGAGACGTCGAACACCTCCCTCAACGGCACGGGAGCCCTGTCCGTTACGCACCCCGACCTCACACCGCCCCGTCACCCGATCCGTGGCCAC
The DNA here is from genome assembly GCF_000802245.2 of Streptomyces pluripotens. Lineage (NCBI taxonomy): Bacteria > Bacillati > Actinomycetota > Actinomycetes > Kitasatosporales > Streptomycetaceae > Streptomyces > Streptomyces pluripotens. Next base: position 2,361,054 of record NZ_CP021080.1, on the reverse strand, counting down.
GCTGAAAACGCTCACTGACCAGCCGGTTCCAGTCCCGGCCCCGATCGCAGTCCTGGTGCTGGCCCCAGTTCGGGCAAGGGGTGCCCAGGCGCTGTCGGACTCTCAGTCGAGCCGGCGACCGCGATTGCCGGGCCGGGAGGCGACCCAGGCTCGGATGGTGTCGGCGTACCAGTAGGGCTTGCCGCCCTCCACGTGGTCGGGCGCTGGGAGCAGTCCGTGCTTGCGATAGGACCGTACGGTGTCCGGCTGCACCCGGATGTGTGCCGCGATCTCCTTGTAGGTCCAGAGCCTTCGGTCGGTCATGAGTTGCACCTCCCTGCGCGCGCCGCGGCGGCGACCGGGGGATGGTCGTCGGGGGAGCCGGGCGCTGCGCTGGCGATCACCAAGCCTGTGCCCGGTGAACGACGCAGAGTGACCAGGAGCCAGTGCCTGTTGACCGGGTGTGACCCAGAACCCGCGTATCCATGACATGTGTGACATGACGGGGGTATTTGTGACACAGCTGACGCACAACTGGTGGGTGTCCGGCGCCCGTGTCAGCCGTCGCATCCCCGCTGGTCGCTGCCCCGGTAGCCGCGCACCCCACCAGTGGTCCACCCGGAGTTCGGGGTGCGGAACTGGGGTGCGCGGAGCCGGGCGCCACGCGCCCCCACGGGGGCCGGACGACGATCCGGGTCGGATGCGGGAAGGTGTGGGTAAGGGCGGAGGAAGGTGGGTGAAGCTGGGTGAAGCTGGGTGAGGGGAGAGTGGCGAAGGCGTCACGGCCGCACGCGCGGGGTGTGGTGTGGGTGTGGCGACGGCAGGCGTTCTCACTAGTCCGAATGTCCGGACAAAATATTGACAGGGTTCGGCGCACGGGACTAGAAAGCCGGGGAGAGCCGTGACGAAGGGAAGCCGATGGCCTACGACCTGATCACCATGGGGCGGATCGGGGTGGACCTCTACCCGCTGCAGACCGGTGTCCCACTCGCCCAGGTGTCGTCCTTCGGCAAGTTCCTCGGCGGGTCGGCGACGAACGTCGCGGTCGCCGCGGCCCGGCTGGGCCGGGACACCGCTGTGATCACCCGCACCGGAGACGACCCGTTCGGCACCTACCTGCACGAGGCGCTGCGCGGCTTCGGCGTCGACGACCGCTGGGTCACCGCGGTCCCCGGGCTCCCCACCCCGGTCACCTTCTGCGAGGTCTTCCCGCCGGACGACTTCCCGCTCTACTTCTACCGCCAGCCCAAGGCTCCGGACCTGGAGATCGACGCCCGTGACCTGGACCTGGAAGCCGTTCGCCGGGCCCGGATCTTCTGGATGACGGGCACCGGCCTGAGCGAGGAGCCCAGCCGTACGGCGACCCTCGCGGCCCTCGCCCACCGCGCGAAGTCCGGCATCACCGTCTTCGACCTCGACTGGCGGCCGATGTTCTGGCAGGACCCGGAATCCGCCCGCCCCTGCTACGCCGAGGCCCTGCGCCACGTCACCGTTGCGGTGGGCAACCTGGACGAGGTGGAGGTCGCGACGGGGGTGCGCGAGCCGCATGCCGCCGCGCGCGCCCTGCTGGACGCCGGGGTGGAGACCGCCGTGGTGAAGCAGGGACCCAGGGGCGTACTCGCCGTCAACCGGAACGGCGAGTCCGCCGAGGTCCCGCCCCTGCCCGTCGAGGTCCTCAACGGGCTCGGCGCTGGGGACGCCTTCGGCGGTTCCCTCTGCCACGGCCTGCTCGAAGGCTGGGACCTGGAGACGGTCATGCGGCACGCCAACGCGGCCGGTGCCATCGTCGCCTCCCGTCTGGAGTGCTCCTCCGCGATGCCCACCCCGGACGAGGTGGCCGCCGCGCTCGACGCCGGAGCGGTGCGGTGAGGGCGGGTCGCGTCGTGGGCGCGCACACCCACGGGGGTGACGGCGTACGGCACCCCCGGGTGGACGTCGCCGAACTGGTCCGCGTCCGTACCCGGCACCCCGAGGCGATCGCCGAGGCCGCCACCCGCCGCGCCCGCAGGCCCCTGCTGAACGAGAACGGCCGGCTGATGATCGTGGCCGCCGACCACCCGGCCCGCGGCGCCCTCGGTGTCGGTGACCGCAAGCTCGCCATGGCCAACCGTGTCGACCTGCTCGAACGCCTCTGTCTCGCGCTCTCCCGGCCGGGTGTCGACGGTGTCCTCGCCACCGCCGACGTCCTGGACGACCTGCTCCTGCTCGGCGCCCTCGACGGCAAGGTCGTCATGGGTTCCATGAACCGCGGCGGTCTGCAGGGCGCGCGCTTCGAACTGGACGACCGCTTCACCGGCCACCGCCCCGAGGACATCCAGCGCCTCGGCTTCGACGCGGGCAAACTGCTGCTGCGCGTCGACTACGACGACCCGGGCTCCCTGACCACCCTGGAGTCCACCGCCCGCGCCATCGACGCGATGGCCGCCCGCCGGCTGCCCGTCTTCGTGGAGCCGTTCATCAGCCGGCGCACCCCGCAGGGGAGACTGCGCAACGACCTGTCCGCCGAGGCGGTCACCAGGTCCATCGCCATCGCCTCGGGCCTGGGCGGCAGTTCGGCCTACACCTGGCTGAAGGTGCCGGTCACCGAGAACCCCGACGACATGGCGCGGGTCATGGAGACCTCCACCCTGCCGGCCGTGCTGCTCGGCGGCGACATCGGCGACTCGCCCGGGGATCAGGTCGCCGCCTACGAGAAGTGGCGCGGCGCGCTGCAACTGCCCACCGTGCGCGGCCTGGTGGTCGGCCGCTCGCTGCTGTATCCGGCGGACGGCGACGTGGCCGCCGCCGTGGACACCGCCGTAGGACTGCTGTGAGGGCCGCATGACCAGCAATGACCTGCACCTGCCCAGGGGCGCCACCGCGAACGCCCGGTACGTCGTCGACATCGGCCCCGAGCGCGCCGGGTGGACCCACAGCAGCCTGCGGGTGGTCGCGTTGACACCTGGTGGTACGCATACGTTCACCACCGGGGACAGCGAATGGATCGTGCTTCCACTGGAAGGCGGATGTACCGTACAAATTGAGGACGACGAGTTCCAACTCCTGGGCCGGGAGAGTGTGTTCGCGGACGTCTCCGACTTCGCGTACGCCCCCCGGGGCGCCCGGGTCCAGATCGCCTCCGGCGCGGGAGGCCGCTTCGCCCTGGCAGGAGCGAAGTGCGAGCGACGACTCCCCGCCCGCTACGGCCCCGCGCCGGAGGTCCCCGTCGAAGAGCGCGGCAGCGGCACCTGCGCCCGCCGCGTACGCAACTTCGCCTCCGCCGACGCCTTCGACTGCGACCGGCTGATCGCCGTCGAGGTGATCACTCCCGGCGGCAACTGGTCCTCCTACCCGCCGCACAAGCACGACGAGTACCGGCCGGGCGAGGAGTCCGCACTGGAGGAGATCTACTACTTCGAGATCGACGGCCCGAACGGTCTCGGCTACCAGCGCGTATTCCCCTCGCGTGAGGGCGGCTGCGACGTCCTCGCCGAGGTCCGCTCCGGTGACGCCGTCCTCGTCCCCGACGGCTGGCACGGGCCGTCCATCGCCCAGCCCGGACACGACATGTACTACCTCAACGTGATGGCCGGGCCGGGCGAGACACGGGAATGGCGGATCCGCTTCCACCCCGACCACACAGAAAGCACAGGGGGGTACCGATGACCACCTCGACGACGAGGCTCACGGTCGCGCAGGCACTCGTACGCTTCCTCGCCGCCCAGTACACCGAACGGGACGGCGACCGGCACCGGCTGATCGGCGCCACCTGGGGCATCTTCGGGCACGGCAACGTCGCCGGCCTCGGCCAGGCGCTGCTCGAGTACGCCGACGCCATGCCGTACCACCAGGGCCGCAACGAGCAGGCCATGGTGCACGCGGCGGTCGGCTACGCCCGCCAGTCGGGCCGCCTGTCCGCGCACGCGGTGACGACGTCGATCGGCCCGGGCGCGACCAACCTGGTCACCGGTGCCGCCCTCGCGACCGTCAACCACCTGCCGGTGCTGCTCCTGCCCGGGGACGCCTTCGCCACCCGCCCTGCCGACCCGGTCCTGCAGCAGCTGGAGGTGCCGTACGCGGGCGACGTCTCGGTCAACGACACCCTTCGCCCGGTGTCGAAGTACTTCGACCGGATCACCCGCCCCGAGCAACTGGTCCCGAGTGCGTTGCAGGCCGTGCGGGTCCTCACCGACCCCGTGGAAACCGGTGCCGTCACGCTCGCCCTGCCCCAGGACGTGCAGGCGGAGGCGTACGACTGGCCGGCGGAGTTCTTCGCCGAGCGCGTGTGGACCGTACGTCGGCCCGGCGCCGACCCCGCCGAGCTGGCCGGCGCGGTCCGGGCGATCCGTACGGCGCGCCGTCCGCTGGTCATCGCCGGCGGCGGGGTGCACCACAGTCGCGCGGAAGAGGCACTCGCCGAGTTCGCCGAGGCCACCGGGATTCCGGTCGCCTCCACCCAGGCCGGCAAGGGCTCCTTGCGCCACGACCATCCGCAGGACGTCGGCGGGATCGGCCACACCGGCACGGCGACCGCCGACGAACTGGCCCGCACCACCGATCTGGTGATCGGTGTGGGCACCCGGTACACCGATTTCACCACCGCCTCCGGCACCCTCTTCGAGAATCCGGACGTCCGCTTCGTCAACCTCAACATCGCCCCCTTCGACGGCCACAAGATGGCCGGGCTGCCGCTGGTCGCCGACGCCCGCGGCGGCCTGGAACAGTTGGCCGGGGCGCTGCGGGCGGACGGCCACCGGGTGGCGCGGTCGTACGTCGCCGAGTACACCGAGGACAAGGAGCGCTGGGAGCAGCGCGTCGACGCCTGCTACGAGGCCGACGAGATCGACGTACGGCCGACCCAGCCGCAGGTCCTCGGCGCCCTGGACGCACTGGTGGACGAGTCGGACATCATCATCAACGCGGCCGGATCGCTCCCCGGCGACCTGCACAAACTGTGGCGGGCGCGGTCCCGTGACCAGTACCACCTGGAGTACGGCTATTCCTGCATGGGCTACGAGATCCCCGCCGCGATCGGCGTGCAGCTCGCCGCGCCCGAGCGGAACGTGTGGGCGTTGGTGGGCGACGGCACGTACCTGATGATGCCGACGGAGATCGTGACCGCCGTGCAGGAGGGCATCGCGATCAAGATCCTTCTGGTGCAGAACCACGGATACGCCTCCATCGGCGGGCTGTCGGAGTCGGTGGGCGGTGAGCGGTTCGGCACCGCTTACCGCTACCCCCGCGCCGACGGCACCTTCACCGGTGCTCCGCTCCCCGTGGACCTCGCTGCCAACGCGGCCAGCCTCGGCATGCGGGTGCTGCGCGCGAAGACCGTACGGGATCTGCGTGCGGCGCTCGCCGAGGCGCGGACCGCCGACACTCCCACATGTGTCTACGTGGAGACCGAAACGTCCGACACTGTGTCGGGCGCGCCTCCGGCGCAGGCCTGGTGGGATGTCCCTGTGGCCGAGACCGCGACCCGACCGTCGGCGGTCACGGCACGTGAGCTGTACGAACGGCACGTCTCGACCCGGCGCCGTCATCTGTAGAAGGAGTCTCAGGGCATGACGAAGATCGTCAACCACTGGATCGGCGGCAAGACCGTCGAAGGCGCGTCGGGTGCGTACGGGCCGGTCACCGACCCCGCGACCGGCGCGGTCACCACGAAGGTCGCGTTCGCGTCGGCCGAGGAGGTGGACGCGGCCGTCGCGGCGGCCAAGGACGCCTTCGTGGCCTGGGGCCAGTCCTCGTTGGCCCAGCGGACCTCGATCCTGTTCACGTTCCGGGCACTGCTGGACGCCAACCGGGACGCCATCGCCGAGCTGATCACCGCCGAGCACGGCAAGGTGCACTCCGACGCGCTCGGCGAGGTCGCCCGCGGCCTGGAGATCGTGGACCTGGCCTGCGGCATCAACGTGCAGCTCAAGGGCGAGCTGTCCACGCAGGTCGCCAGCCGGGTCGACGTGGCCGCGATCCGTCAGCCGCTCGGCGTCGTGGCGGGCATCACGCCGTTCAACTTCCCGGCGATGGTCCCGATGTGGATGTTCCCGATCGCCATCGCGTGCGGCAACACCTTCGTGCTGAAGCCGAGCGAGAAGGACCCGTCGGCCGCCCTCAAGATCGCCGAGCTGCTCGCCGAGGCCGGTCTGCCGGACGGTGTCTTCAACGTCGTGCACGGTGACAAGGTGGCCGTGGACCGGCTGCTGGAGCACCCGGACGTCAAGGCGGTCTCCTTCGTCGGCTCGACGCCGATCGCCCGCTACATCCACACCACCGCCTCGGCCAACGGCAAGCGGGTGCAGGCCCTGGGCGGCGCCAAGAACCACATGCTGGTGCTGCCGGACGCGGACCTGGACGCGGCCGCGGACGCGGCGGTCTCGGCCGCCTACGGTTCCGCGGGCGAGCGCTGCATGGCGATCTCGGCCGTCGTCGCGGTCGGCGCGATCGGCGACACGTTGGTGGAGAAGATCCGTGAGCGCGCCGAGAAGATCAAGATCGGTCCCGGCAACGACCCGGCGTCCGAGATGGGTCCGCTGATCACCAGGGCACACCGCGACAAGGTCGCGTCGTACGTCTCCGGTGCCGCCGGCGAGGGCGCCGAGGTGGTCCTGGACGGCACCGGTCACACCGTCGAGGGCTTCGAGGACGGCCACTGGATCGGTATCTCACTGCTGGACAAGGTGCCGACCAGCGCCAAGGCCTACCAGGACGAGATCTTCGGCCCGGTGCTGTGTGTGCTGCGCGTCGACACCTACGAGGAGGGCGTGGCGCTCATCAACGCCTCGCCGTTCGGCAACGGCACCGCCATCTTCACCCGGGACGGTGGCGCCGCCCGCCGCTTCCAGCTGGAGATCGAGGCCGGCATGGTCGGCGTGAACGTGCCGATCCCGGTGCCGGTGGGATACCACTCCTTCGGCGGCTGGAAGGACTCGCTCTTCGGCGACCACCACATCTACGGCAACGACGGCACGCACTTCTACACCCGCGGCAAGGTCGTCACCACCCGCTGGCCCGACCCGGCCGACGCCCCGGCCGGCGTCGACCTCGGGTTCCCGCGCAACAACTGACCCCGGAGACCACGGTGCTCCGGCCCGACGCGTCCATCCGAACGCCGTGTTGCGGTTCACTCCGACCGCCCGAGCCGCAGCAGTGACGCTGCCGTCCTCCTTGTCCAGCGCCTCGAAGAACCTCGCCTTCAGCACCTCGAAATCCATGATCCCCGCAACTCCCTGAACTCCAGGGTGTTGCGGGGATCAATAGAACCCGCCCCGCCGGAGGGTGGGGCACCGGTGTGCTCGGCCCCGCTGGTGCTTCTCGACCGGTTCGGAGCTGCGAGCGGGGGCCGTGGCGGTGGGTGGCTTCACCGTGGCCGTCTCGTCGGACTCGTCGAGGTCCACGATCACGGTCTTCGCGCCGAACGTCCGACGTCCGACCCGCCACATTGCTGGCATGTACGCGCCGGATTGGCGTCCGGATAGCGGACGGTAGTGACTTTTTTCGACGCCCCAACTGCGATTCCCGTGCAGGCGGCATGAAAGGGATGGTGAAGGGGTTATGGCGCTTTTGCCTTCGAAAGCAAGGTCAGATTCGCTAAAGGTTGCGTGAATAGATCTGTGCGGCGCATCAACCTGGGAAAGTGGGGCAGCGCAGGTGACTTCCGAGGTGCGGATTCCGAAGGTAAACGGCCATTGACGGGGTGGTTTTCGTCGGGGTTCGCTATGCAGCGCCGGGAGCCGGACGACCTGCACGTATGACGATCCGCCGGAGGCGATAGCGCTCCCGACCACACCCTCCTTCGCGCGACATTCGCATGAATCGATCGGAAGCGCCGTATGACCGATACGCTCCAGAAGTCCGTGGTTGACGCCGCGACGGCCCCCGCACCGGGGCTGAAGCGTTCCATCGGCGTCGTCGGCGGCACCTTGCTGACGCTGTCCTGCGTCACGCCCGCCTCCACGCTCTTCGTGATCGTGCCCGATCTGTTCTCCAGCCTCGGCACGGCGACGGCGCTCTGCATCGCCATCGGTTCACTGCTCTGCATTCCCGTGGCCTTCTGCTACTCGGAGCTGGGCACCCTCATCCCCAGCGCGGGCGGTGAGTACGCCATCGTCTCCACGCTGGCCGGGCGGCTCGCCGGCTGGCTGGCCTTCGTGATGTCGCTTCTGGTCGTGCTGATCGTCCCCCCGGTCATCGCGATGGGAACCGCCGACTACCTGGCTCCGGTCATCCACCTGGACCCGGCCTGGACCGGCGCCGGAGTGATGATCGCGGCCACCCTCGCAGGCCTGCTGGACCTGCGCGCCAACGCCTGGATCACCGGCATCTTCCTGGTCCTGGAGGTCGTCGCGGCCGGCATCGTCGCCGTCCTGGGCTTCACCCACACCCACCGCGGCGCGAGCAGCCTCGGTTCCCTGCAGGTGGGCGGTACCCATGCCCACCCGGACATCGTCACGGCCATGATGGTCGTCTCCGGGCTCGCCATCGCGCTCTTCGTCACCCAGGGCTTCTCCACCGCCGTCTACCTCTCCGAGGAACTGGAGAACCCGCGCCGCAACGTCGCCCGCACGGTCCTCGCGACACTGGCCATCTCCAGCGTGGTCATCCTGGTCCCGGTCGCCGCGATCACCATGGGCGCCGACGACCTGCAGGCCCTGACCGGCGGCGACATCAGCACCATGGTCATCGCCTGGAGCAACTCGGCCGTCGGCACCTTCGTCAGCCTCTGTGTCGCCCTCGCGATCATCAACGCCGGTATCGTCATGGTGATCCAGAACTCCCGCGTGCTGTTCGCCTCGGCCCGGGACAAAGCCTGGCCATCACCGGTCAACAACTCCCTGGCCAAGCTCGGCCGGTTCGGCTCCCCCTGGGTCGCCACGCTCGTCGTCGGCGTCCCCGGCGCATTCCTCTGCTTCGTCAACCTGGACACCCTCTACGGCGTCACCGGCGTCGCCGTCACCGGCCTCTACCTGCTGGTCGCGATCGCCGCGCTGCTGTCCCGGCGCGGGTCGCACGGCGCCCGGAAGGCATGGCGGATGCCGCTCTGGCCCGCGGTACCCGTTCTGCTCATCATCGTCCTCGTCTACATCCTCGTGGAGCAGGACACGGCCTACCTGCTGTGGACCGGCGGCATCACCGCCGCCGCCACCCTCTACTGGGCCTTCTACCTCCGCCCGCGCCGCGACACCCGCTGGCTGGTGACGGTTCCCGAGGACACCCGGGCCTGACGGCCGGTCGCCGGAGTCCCGGGACCGCTCGGCACCCTTCGCCTCCGGGGCCCGAGGCTGCAATGCCTCCTACCTCCTACCTCCTACCTCCTACCTCCTACCTCTCACCTCCCGACTCCAGGCCCGGCCCTGGCCCCCGGCCGCGGTTCCGGCCCCGTTCGCCACGGCTGCGTCCACCACGCCCGAAGTTCACCGGGCCGTCTCGTACGTCCCCGGAAGGGGCCGCGGTCCAGGCCGATAGCCGCACCGGTTGCCGGTGGCGGCCCGTACCGTTGAGGCATGGATCTTCGACTGCCCGCGCTGCGGGCGTTGCTGCGCCGGCCGCGCAGGCCGCGCCGGCTCGTCGCCGCCGCGGCGGCCGCCGCGGCGCTCGCCGGCGCGGGGACGTGGACGGCGGCCGTCGCCTCCGACGACACCCGGCAGGTGCACCGCACCGACCGGATCATGGCGGTCGACGGTGTGCACTTGGACACCTCGTTCTTCACCCCGGCCACCGCCGGCCGCCACCCCGCCGTCCTGCTGGCGCACGGCTTCGGCGGCAGCAAGGATGACATGCGGCAGCAGGCCGAGGACCTCGCCCGGGACGGGTACGCCGTCCTGACCTGGTCCGCGCGCGGCTTCGGCAGGTCCACCGGGAAGATCGGGCTCAACGATCCGAAGGGTGAGGTCGCCGATGTGTCCCGGCTCATCGACTGGCTGGCGAAGCAGCCCCAGGTCCGGCTCGACAAACCCGGCGACCCGCGAGTGGGCGTGGCCGGCGGCTCCTACGGCGGCGCGATCTCACTCCTCGCCGCCGGATACGACCACCGGGTCGACGCCATCGCCCCGTCCGTCACCTACTGGGATCTGGCGGACGCCCTGTTCCCGAACGGCGTGTTCAAGAAGCTGTGGGCCGGCATCTTCGTCAACACCGGCGGTGGCTGCTCCCACTTCGAGCCCGCACTGTGCCGGATGTACGACCGGGTCGCCGAATCCGGCACCCCCGACGCCGGCGCCCGCAGACTCCTGGAGGAACGCTCACCGTCCGCCGTCGGTGACCGCATCAAGGTGCCCACCCTGCTGGTGCAGGGCCAGACGGACTCCCTGTTCACCCTCGCCCAGTCCGATGCCGCCCAGAAGGCCATCCGTGCCAACGGCGCCCCCGTGGACGTCGACTGGATCGCGGGCGGACACGATGGCGGCGACCTGGAGACCGGCCGGATCCAGGCACGCATACACGCGTGGTTCGACCGGTACCTGAAGGGCGACAGGAGTACCGGCACCGGCCCGGTGTTCCGGATCACCCGCACCGGAGGCGTCGACTCCACCAACGGCGCCGCCCAGTTGCGCGGTGCGAGCGCCGGCTCCTACCCCGGCCTGCACGGCCACCGGCGCGACCTCCCTTTGACCGGCGGCGAGCAGCGGGTCAGCAACCCGGCCGGCGCCAGCCCACCCGGCGTCTCCGCCCTGCCCGGCCTCGGCGGCTCCGGCGGCCTCGCCCAGCTGTCCGCGCTCGGCGTCGGCGTCGCCCTCGACTTCCCCGGCCAGTACGCGCGGTTCGACTCGGCGCCGCTCACCCGCGATCTGCGGATCACCGGCGCACCGACCGCCACCGTCCACGTCACCTCCACCAGCGCCGACGCCGTCCTCTTCGGCAAGGTCTACGACGTCGGCCCCGACGGCACTCGGCAGGTCCTGCCGTCCCAGCTCGTCACCCCGGTCCGGGTGACCGGTGCCAGGGCGGGCCGGGACGTCACCGTCACCCTCCCGGCGATCGACCACGAGGTGCAGAAGGGCCACCGGCTCCGCCTGGTCCTCTCCTCGACCGACCTCGGCTACGCCTCACCGGCTGCCCCGGCGACCTACACCGTCTCCCTCAAGGGGGACCTGAGCGTGCCGACGGCTCCCGCGGTCACCACCGCCGCGGCCCCCCTGCCCCCCTGGGTCTGGTGGCTGCCCCTTGCCGGCGCCGCGGGTGCACTCGCCCTGCTGCTGACTGGCCGTCGCCGGGGGGCCGTCCCCGCGCCCGACCCGGAGCTGACCGAAGTCCCCCTGGTGATCGATGGTTTGAGCAAGCGTTACGCCAGGTCGGCCGACCGGTATGCGGTGCGCGAGTTGTCCTTCCGGGTGGAGAGGGGCCAGGTACTCGGCCTGCTCGGACCGAACGGCGCGGGCAAGACCACCACCCTGCGCATGCTGATGGGCCTGATCACGCCCGACGACGGCGAGATCCGCGTCTTCGGCCACGCGATCCGGCCCGGCGCGCCGGTGCTCTCCCGGGTCGGCGCATTCGTAGAGGGCGCGGGCTTCCTCCCGCACCTGTCCGGCCAGGAGAACCTGGAACTGTACTGGCGGGCCACCGGCCGCCCACCTGAGGACGCCCACCTGGACGAGGCCCTGGAGATCGCCGGACTCGGTGACGCCCTCGCCCGCGCGGTGCGCACCTATTCCCAGGGCATGCGGCAGCGCCTCGCCCTTGCCCAGGCCATGCTCGGCCTGCCCGACCTGCTCATTCTCGACGAGCCCACCAACGGCCTCGACCCGCCCCAGATCCGCGAGATGCGCGAGGTGATGATCCGCTACGCGGCCAGCGGCCGTACGGTGATCGTCTCCAGCCATCTCCTCGCCGAGGTCGAGCAGTCCTGTACCCACCTGGTGGTGATGGACCGCGGCCGATTGGTCCAGGCGGGCCCGGTACGGGAGATCGTGGGAGCCGGCGACACCCTGCTGGTCGGCACCGCCACCCCGGTGGCGGACCCGGTCGCGGAGAAGGTGGCCGCCCTGCCCGGCGTCGCCTCCGCGGTGCGCACCGACGGCGGGGTGCTGATCCGGCTCGAACCCACGGGCACCGCCGAGCGGCTGGTCGTGGACCTGGTGCGGCTGGAGGTGCCCGTCACCTCGGTCGGCCCGCACCGCCGCCTGGAAGACGCCTTCCTCACGCTGATCGGAGGTTCCGCATGAGCACGTTCGCCGAACGCACCGGGGCGGTGTCCGGCTACCGCGCGGGCCGCACCCTGCCCCTGCGCGTGGAGCTGGTGCGCCAGCTCAAGCGGCGCCGCACCCTGGTCATGGGGGCGATCCTCGCCGCCCTGCCGTTCGTGCTGCTGATCGCCTTCGCCGTGGGCGGCGACCCCGGCGGCCGGAACAACCGGATCACCCTGATGGACACGGCCACCGCGTCCGGCGCCAACTTCGCCGCGGTGAACCTGTTCGTCTCGGCCGGTTTCCTGCTCGTCATCCCGGTCGCCCTGTTCTGCGGGGACACGGTCGCCTCGGAGGCCGGCTGGTCCTCCCTGCGCTACCTGCTCGCCGCACCTGTGCCCCGCGCCCGGCTGCTGCTGTCCAAGCTCGCCGTGGCACTCGGGCTGAGCCTGGCCGCGATGTTGCTGCTGCCGGTGGTGGCCCTCGCCGTCGGCACGGCCGCCTACGGCTGGGGCCCGTTGCAGATCCCCACCGGGGGCGCACTGGACACCGCTACGGCGGCACAGCGGCTCGCGCTGACGGTGGCGTACATCTTCGTCTCCCAACTGGTCACCGCAGGGCTGGCGTTCTGGCTGTCGACCAAGACGGACGCGCCGTTGGGAGCGGTCGGCGGCGCGGTAGGCCTGACCATCGTCGGCAACGTGCTGGACGCCGTCACCGCCCTCGGACACTGGCGGAACTTCCTGCCCGCCCATTGGCAGTTCGCCTGGGCCGACGCCGTCCAGCCACACCCCGAGTGGTCCGGCATGATCCAGGGCACCGCACTGTCCCTCACGTACGCCCTCGTGTTGTTCGCGCTGGCCTTCCGGGGATTCGCGCGCAAGGACATCGTCTCCTAGTGCCGCGGCAGGCGACGTTTGCCCGTCAAGGAGTGGTGTTCGGTGGGTGTTTTCGGCGTGCTGGCCGGACGTCCTCGTACGGGATGTACGTGGGCTTTCGGTCGGTGCGGCGAGCGTGCCGGGCGTCGCGACGGGGCGAACGTCGCCTGGTGCGGCACTAGGCCACCGTGGGATCCACCACTGGTCACGGAGGGCCGCCGATACCGTCGAAAGCAGCGGCGGCGGGTCACCGGAGGAACCGGTGACCCGCCGCCGAGGAGGGCTTGCTCAGCCGTTGCCGGCGCCGTTGCCGGACAGGGCGGAGATGTCGTCCAGGATGTGCGAGAGCGGCTCGTCGCCCTTGGCCTGGGTCGAGTTCTCCGTGCACTGCTGGTTCTGCGGCGAGGACAGGATCGGGATGTCCTGCACGCCGACGTTGACCAGAGCAAGGATCGACTGGGCGTTGACCTTCGCCGGCAGACCGATGCAGGGCTTGTTCAGCGAACCCTGGACCAGCGAGAGCTGCGGGCTCATGTCGCCGAAGGTGGCCGAGTTGCCGAACGCCTGCGAGGCGCCATTGCCGCTGAACGACGTGGTGCCGTGGTCGTCACCGATGGCGAGGGCCTGGGGGGCCGCCGCTCCGGCGAGACCGGCGACAGAGGCGGCAACAGCCGCGGTTGCCCACAGCTTCTTCATGTTTCTGTCCCTTTCGAAAGGCGGACTCCGGGGAGGAGTTGCATGATCGTCAACGGTGGGAACCCCTCCGGGGTTGCGCTCTTTGCCCCGTTCGGACCAGCGCAGTGTGATGAGTGCACAAGCGCCGTCTGTTGCCCGGGATGAAAGGGCGGCACCGTGGGCCCGGGTCCGGAAACGGCGGACGGGCCGCCGAAGGGTTCGGCGGCCCGTCGTAGGCCCGTCAGGGGCCAGCGGTGCTCAGCTGTTGCCGGCGCCGTTGCCGGACAGGGCGGAGATGTCGTCCAGGATGTGCGAGAGCGGCTCGTCGCCCTTGGCCTGGGTCGAGTTCTCCGTGCACTGCTGGTTCTGCGGCGAGGACAGGATCGGGATGTCCTGCACGCCGACGTTGACCAGGCCGACCAGCGACTGGGCGTTGAGCTTCGCCGGCAGGCCGATGCAGGGCTTGTTCAGCGAGCCCTGGATGAGGGCCATCTGCGGGCTCATGTTGCCGTAGGTGGCCGAGTTGCCGAACGCCTGCGAGGCACCGTTGCCGCTGAAGGAGGTGGTGCCCGTGTCGTTGCCGATGGCCAGGGCCGGCGACGCGGCGGCGGCGGAAGCACCGACGACAGAGGCGGCGACCGCGGCGGAAGCCAGAACCTTCTTGATCACTTACTCATTCCCTTCTGAAGAAACCCCGTCCACCGGAGCGTCCTGGTTCAACTGCCCATCGCATCGACGAGTTGCTCCGATTCACTCTGATGGCCCATCGGGGGGCGCGCGGCGGGCTCGGGCGCCGGTGCTTGAATTCCACCGATTCCGTCGCGTCGAACGATCCGATCGGGTGATGCCCCGCAACCAATCCGCGCTGTTCCGGTTGATGCGAGGGCAGGAACGTGCGTCTTGGCGAGGAGCCAGGAAAGGAAAGCGAAATGCTGAAGAAGGCAATGGCCGCGGCGGCGGTCGCCGCGTCCTTCGTCGGTGTGTCGGCGGCGGCAGCCCCCCAGGCGCTTGCCATCGGCAACGACACGGGCACCACGTCGTTCAGCGGCAACGGTGCCTCTCAGGCGTTCGGCAACAGCGTGACGAGCGGCGACATGAGCCCGCAGGCCACGCTGGTGCAGAGCTCCGTGAACAAGCTCTGTGTCGGCCTGCCGGCGAAGGCGGACGTCCAGTCGGTTCTCGCGGTCGTCAACGTCGGCGTCCAGGACATCCCGGTCCTGTCCTCGCCGCAGAACCAGCAGTGCGCCGAGAACTCGACCCAGGCCAAGGATGACGAGGCGCTCTCGCACATCCTGGACGACATCTCCGTCCTGGCGGGCAACGGCGTGGCCAACCACTGAGGCAGGCCGGTTCAGGACCGCTCGGGCGGCGTGCCGATATTCGGTGCCGCCGTCCGGGCGGCTTTGGTTGTCACTTCTCGAAGAAGCGTTTCTGTGTTGTATGCCGAGCGTATCCGCCAACGTGTCAATTCTCTGAAGGCGTTCGAGTGAATTCAGGGGCGACGCGCGTTCCGTAGTTTCTTCGGCTGTCTATCCCTCGTTCTACAGCCTGCCGGTCATGGTGCGAGCCGTTCAAGCTGTGCTCGCTCGGTTTCGGCCGTCATAGGGGCATGACCGCAGAGAAGGGAAAGTCTATGAAGAAGAGCGCTGCTGTCGTCGCTGGCGCGATCCTGGCGCTGGGCGGGGCGGCCCCCGCCTTCGCCGACGCCGGGGCCGAGGGCGCCGCCGTCGGTTCCCCGGGCGTCCTCTCCGGCAACGTGGTCCAGGTTCCGGTCCACATCCCGGTCAACGTCTGCGGCAACAGCATCGACGTCATCGGTCTGCTGAACCCGGCGTTCGGCAACACCTGCGTGAACGACTGACGTTCGTCGAACAACGCACCAGCTCACAGGCTGCGTTCTGGCCGGCCTCGGACCATCGATCCGTCGATCCTGCGTTCCGGGGCCGGCCTTCCCGCATCTTCGAGTAGGAAGACAACGAGATTGCGACAGACCCTCAGTAAGGGCATGGTCGTGGCCGCTGCCGCGACCGGCGTGCTGTCGTTGTATAGCGCCAGCGCCGCACTCGCCGACTCCCACGCGCACGGCGCCGCCCAGGGCTCGCCCGGCGTGCTGTCCGGCAACAACATCCAGGCCCCGGTGAACATTCCGGTCAACATCTGCGGCAACTCCGTCGATGCGGCGGCCGCGTTGAACCCGGCCTTCGGCAACTCCTGTGCCAACCAATACGTTCCGAGTGGACACTGGGGTAACCCCTACCGTGGCCAGCACCGTGACTCGGACGACTCCGACGACTCCGGTTACGGAGACTCCGGCGGTTACGGAGACCATCCGGGCTCCGGTGGCCATCACCCCACCCCTCCTCCTTACGGTGGTGGTGGGACGACTCCGCCTGGTGGTGGTCAGAGCACGCCTCCTGGTGGTGGTGGGACGACTCCGCCTGGTGGTGGTCAGAGCACGCCTCCTGGTGGTGGTGGGACGACTCCGCCTGGTGGTGGTCAGAGCACGCCTCCTGGTGGTGGTGGGACGACTCCGCCTGGTGGTGGTCAGAGCACGCCTCCTGGTGGTGGTGGGACGACTCCGCCTGGTGGTGGTCAGAGCACGCCTCCTGGTGGTGGTGGGACGACTCCGCCTGGTGGTGGTCAGAGCACGCCTCCTGGTGGTGGTGGGACGACTCCGCCTGGTGGTGGTCAGAGCACGCCTCCCGGTGGTGGCGAGACCGCTCCGCCTGGTGGCGGGGGCGGCGGGCACCACCACCCGGGCTCCCCGCCCAGCCTTCCGCACACGGGTGGTGAGTCCCAGGCGATGCTCGCGACCTCGGCCGCCAGTGCCGTGCTGATCGCGGCCGGGGCGATCCTGTACCGTCGCGGCCGTACCGCCGCCCGTAGGTAGTGCGCCGGGTGCCGGACCGAGCGCCCGGCACCCCGCCGCCCCACGGCATTTTTTAACGGCGTACCGCTACCGCAGCCTCGCCACGCCGGCCAGCCGGGATACGCCAGTCGGCCGGCCCTGTGCGCAGCCGCCGCCGTACGCCGCGGACCAGCGTGCCCGCGGTGAAGGTCGCGCCGTGCACGAACCGCATCGCCGGACCGAAGCTCGCGGCCGTGGCCAGACCGGCCAGGAACAGGCCGGGGTACGACGACTCGAACTCCACCCCCACCTCGGGTGCCCCGTCGGTGCCCGTTGCCAGTAGCGCTCGCAGCTCGGGGCAGAGCAGAGACAGCCGGTCGCCGGAGGCACGGAAGCCGGTGGCCGCGATGACGTGCTCGGTCTCCCACACCCGGGTTCCACCTCGGCGCCCCGCAGCCTCCAGGCGCAGCCCGTTCGGCACTTCACACGCCGTCACGACTTCCCGGTCGAGCAGCACCTCCACCTGCCGCTCCACCCGCTCGCGCACCCACCAGGCGCCCGCCGGACCGAGTGCTTCGGCTGCGATCCTGGTCCGGGTCCGCTCCGGCAGCCGTCGGTACAGGTCGGGACGCTCGGAGTAGAACCAGTTCCGCCAACCGGGGCCCAAGCCGCTGTGCGGGCTGCGGGCCGCGCGCCACCAGGGGCGATGGCAAGGCGGTGGCACGTCGTTCCAGCGGAGTCGGTCTTCGCGGACGAGCACCCGTGTTCGGGTGCCCTGTTCCCGAAGGAGCGCGGCCGTCTCCAGGGCCGCCTGGCCGCCGCCGATCACAGTGACGTCCTGGTCACGGAACTGGTCCAGGTCAGCGTGGTGGCTGCTGTGTGAGACCAGGGTCGGGGGCAGGTGGCGTAGTGAGGCCGGGACCACGGCGAACGGCAGCGCGCCCACGGCCAGCACGACCGTCTTCGCGGACAGCGTCTCCCCGTCCTCGGTGACGGCCTCGAAACCGCCGGTGCGGGGTGCCACCCGGACCACCGTCCGCTCGTCGACCGTGGGCACGGCGTTGTGGGCGAACCACAGGCCGTACTCGGTGAACACCTCCAGCGGAATCGGTTCAGCGTGCCGGGCCGTCATGCCGCGAAAGGCGCAGAAGACGTCGAGCCGCCAACGGCCCTCGGGATCGGAGAGGTTGGAGGCCCACGGTTCCGACTTGAGGAACATGCCGCGGGGCATGTGGTCGCGCCAGGAATCCATGGGCCGCCCGAGGACGTGGACGTTCAGCCCGGCCGTCGCGGCGTGTGACGCGATGGACAGGCCGTACGGGCCCGCGCCCACCACCAGGAGGTCGTACATCAGCAACTGCTCGCTTTCTGGTCGTCGTGCAAGTCGTCGGGGAAGTCCTCCGGCAGGGTTGTCGGCAGGGCTGCCGACAAGGCTGTCGGCCGGTCGTGGGAGAGGTCGTCCTGGGCACCCCCCTGGTGCACCAGGCGGGTCGGTGCCGCAGGTGTGGCGGCCGCCCGGTGGCGCAGCCGCGCGGCGAGCCGGCCCGCAGCGTGCCGGCCCCACAGGGCCCACATCGCCCGACCCGGCGCCCGGTCGTCCGTCGCGTGCCAGGCCAGTTCCCGTCCCTGGGGCGCGGGGCGCAGCGCGGCCAGCGGAGCGTAGTTCTCCACCACGAACTCCCGACCGGGCAGCGGAACCCCGTCCGGCAGTGGACGGAGCGTCAGGTCCAGGTGCTGCGCTCGCACCACGTCCAGGCCCGCGCTGTCGGTGAACAGCCGGAATTGGGCGCCGGGACGCGGGTTGAAGTCGAGCAGGTGGTAGCGGCCGGTACTGCCGCAGCGGCGGAAGTCCAGGTCGAAGATGCCCCGGTAGCCCAACTCGTCGGTGAGTCGCTCGGCCAGCGCCTGCACGTGCGGGTTGGGCGTCCACTGGCCGACCGCCGTCAGACCTGCCCCGCGCGGCCAGGCCTGGTGTTTGCGTCCGGGGCCGCCGGCCCGGACGGCACCGGTGCGGTCGGCATATCCGTGGAAGAACCAGTCGCGGTCCGGTCCGGGCGGCAGGAAGGCCTGGAGCAGCAGTCTGCTGCCCGCCTCCCCGGCGCGCCGGTACAGCTGCCGTGCTTCCCCGGCCGAGCGCACCACCATCGTCGAACGCAGTCCGCAGCCGCCCGGCACCAGCCAGGGCCGGCTCCACTTGGCCACCACCGGAGGCCCCAACCGCCAGGTGGCAGCCGCGGCCTCCTCGGCGCTGTCCGGGACCAGGGTCACTGGATGCGGAACACCGGCGGCGGCGCAGATCCGGGCCAGTTCTGCCTTGTCCGCCACGCGTTCCGGTAGCGCCTCGGGCTGCTGTGGCAGCAGATAGGCGGGGGCCAGCACCGCACGCAGTCGGCTGACGGTGACGGCGCTCGCGTCGTCCATCGGGAGCAGCACCGCAGGGCGCGGGAAGCGGGCCGCCACGTGAAGCAACGTTGCCGCGATCTCATCAGGGGAGGCGCCGGGGCGCGGTGGCGGATGCAACTGGCGCACGAAACGGGACCTGTGCAGGGGGCTTCCCGCGGAGTCGGCGACGACGTGCACCTCCACCCCCGCTCTGCCAAGCGAGCGCACGGCGCCCAGGGTGCCGTGGTGGAATGGATTCCGATCGATGCGTAGCAGAACTGCGGGGACACGATTGTCCAGCAGCGACACGACGATTTCTTCCTTCTCATCCGTTCGCTCGTGCGAGGGTGAAGGCCACCTGAAAGCCGTAACCGCACTGGCGAAATTCATATTGATATGACTGAGTGTCAGTAGCCAGGTATTTCCTGGACTCCGATGGGCGAGTGGAGAGAGGAGCGGGCATGGCTCCACAGCAGCGCAGGGCTCGGTCCCGACGGCTGGCTGTCATCGCGGTGGCGGTCGCCGCGACGGTCATCCTGGCGGTCGGACCTGGCTTCGCCGCCGGCCCGGGAGTGGTGCGGGTCTCCGATCCCCCCACTCCCACGCCGACGACCCAGAAACCGGTCGGCGTGGTACCTCCGGTGACTTCGGCCGCTCCGGTGGCCCCGGTCCCGAGCGGCCAGGCACTGTCCCCGGTGTCCCCGGTGGGAGCCAAGACGGTTCCGCCGTTCGGGGCCTTCCTCGACTCCGGGCCGCGCGGGGTCGCGCGCATGGCCGAGCTGAGCCACTGGCTCGGCGGGACCGAGCTGAAGGTCGCCCACACCTACCTGCCCGGTGGCCGCTGGCGTGACATCGAGGGCCCACCCGGCTTCCTGGACGTATGGGCTCACTGGCGGCGCGAGCAGGTGGACCGGATGCTGGTCCTCAACGTGCCGATGCAGGAACGCAACGAGGAGAACGTTCCCGACGGTCAGGTGCGGTCGTTGCTGCGGCAGGGTGCGGCCGGCGCGTTCGACCCTCACTTCAAGGCTCTGGCCGAGCGGCTGGTGGAGTTGAAGGTCCCGGACACGGTGATCGTGCTCGGCTGGGAGATGAACGGCACCACGTACACCCATCGCTGCGGTCCGGATCCGGAGAACTGGAAGAAGTATTGGAGGAGGATCGTCACCACCATGCGTTCGGTGCCGGGCCAGAAGTTTCGGTTCGATTTCGCACCGAGCCGCGGCCGGGACGCCGTGCCCTGGACCGAGTGCTATCCGGGTGACGACACGGTCGACATCATCGGCATGGACTCCTACGACCAGCCGACGGGAGAGTCGTTCGATGAGCAGGTGAAAGAGCCTTACGGCCTCCAGCAGCACGTAGATTTCGCGAAAGCCCACGGCAAACCCATTTCCTATCCGGAATGGGGGCTCTTTCGCAATGGTGACGACGCGGAATACATGAAACACATGCTCGCCTGGTTCGACGAACACAAACCGCTGTACAACACGCTGACCGACTACTGCCCACACGGCGTATGGCAGTGCACCGACAACCCCAGGTCGTCGAGGGTCTACCGGGCAGCCCTGTACGGCCTGACCGATCAGCCGGCTCCGGCAACCACGCCGCCCGTCACACCCACCCCGAACCCGAAGCCGCCCCAGGAGCCTCCGGCCCACTGCTCGCCGCTGGACCTCGGCGACTGGGTCGAGTACTGGCTCGGTGGCAAGCTCTGCATCCGATTCGACTGGTGGTCGCGGAGCCGCTAGGGGGCGTTTCGAAAGTCCTGCGCCGTGGGTGCTGTGCGGGACTTTCGCAACACCCTCTAGTCCCGGCCCCGTTCCCGCCACCGTTGGAGCACCTCCTTGCTCCGCTGCCGGGCGGCCGTGTCGCACAGCACGGCCGTCAGCAGCGGAGCAGTACGCCGACGGGCCAGCAGCAGTCGCTGGTTGACGACCGGTTCGGGGCGCCAGTGGTGCTTGTACGGCTCGTTGCCGCGCAACAGGCTCAGGGTGCCCGGGCCACCCGCCCCCGTGTGCTCGGCGCACGCCTCCAGCAGCATCACGGCCACGTCCGCCTTCCGCTCCCGCAGGCCCGGGTGCGCGCCGTACAGGTAGCCGCCGGTCAGGCTGCGGGAGAGGAGGGTCAGATCGACGGCCACCACCTCGCCATCGATCCGGAACTCGGTGACCACCGCGTTTCCGGAACGCACCATCGGGCCGACCGCGCGTACCAGGTGGTCACGGAACCGTGGCTGCAGATGTTCGCTCGTCACCTTCCGCCCCCGCCACTGCAGTCGGTGCAGTTCCAACAGCCGGCCGAGCGCTGCGTCCACTTCCTCGGGCCGCACCGTCCGCCGCTGCACGCCGAGCACGTCCAGCTTGCGCAGCTTGGCCCGCACCCGCTGTTGGGCCTTGTTCGACGGTAGTCGGGCCACCAGCTCGTCCATCGGTACGGCGGGCAGTTCCAGGCAGAGCGAGTCGTGGACCGCGTGGCGCGGTCCGCGCCAGCGGTCGTAGACCTGCTCCACCGCACCACCCGGCCGTACCTCGCGGAAGTCGATCAGCGCCGTACGGGCTGCGTCCGCCAGCGCATCGGTGAGCGCGCCGGCCGCGCGCCCGTCGTCGGCGTCGTCCAGCAGCACGTCCGCGTAGTCGGAGATCGCCCCGCCGAGGGGCACCAGCGTGGGCAGCGGCCGGCGGATCAGCATCAGCGGTGCGGCGGCGACAAGTTGGCCACCGGAGCGCACCGCGATCACTCTGAGTCGGCCGTACGTGCCGTACGACCACCACCACGAGTGCAGCCAGGCATGGCTCTGGAACGGGGTCGCGGTGGTGCACCGCTCGTGCAGCCGCCCCCAGGCGGGGGCGAGCCGGGCGAAGGAGTCCTCGTCGGTGACGACTTCGCTGACGAGTCCGGCGGCGCGTGTGGAACGGGTGGAACGGGTGGAACGCGCCGGGTACGTTGCCGTCATAGCTGGCCGTGCGCGTCGACGGCGACGGCTGGGCCGGGCACCGCGGTCGGCCGCGCGGTCTCTTCCTCGGGCCGGCGTCCCGGCCGCACCAGCAGGAGGAGACCGCCGAGCAGTCCGCCCGCACCGGCCCCGACCAGTCCGGTCAGTCCCGGTGAAGCCGAGGCCGGCGTCGTCGGCTTCGCCGCGCGGGAGAACTGCAGGAGCTCGACGTGCGTGTCGGCCTTGGTGTGGTCGGCGTGTTGGGTGAGCGCGCGCGCGACCGCGTTGGCCATGTCCGCGGCCCGGGCCGGTCGGGTCGAGGTGGCGGAGACAGCGACCATCGGGGCGTCCGGCGAGGTCGCGGTGCGCACGCTGTCGCGCAGGGTGCGCACCGGCACCCCGGCCCACACCTGTGCGTCGCCCAGCACCGCCAGCTGGGTGGCGACCCGGCCGTAGGCCTGTGCGAAACCGAGTGCCGACGCGGTGTCGGACTTCTCGGTGGGAACGGCGATGACGTAGCTGGTGGCTGTGTACGCCGGCGGCTTGAGCGCGCCGTACGCGCCGCCGAGCAGTCCGCCCGCGAGGACGCCGGCCGCCACCAGCGACCAGGGCGGCAGAGCGCGGGCACGGGAGAGACGGGAGGTGCGGTGGTTCCGGATGTGGTTCTCGGTCATGACGGGCTTGCTCCCTGCTGGGTCGGAACTTGGGGGGACGTGACAACGGGACCCAGCGCCGCCGTGTAGACATCCATGAGCCGGGCGGCGCTGCGGGTGATGCAGTAGTGGCGGGCCGCCTCGGGGGCGACGCGCGGGCCGGGTGGTGTGGTGCGGACCGTGGCCAGCGCGCGGGCGTAGGTGTCGGCGTCGCAGGGGACGCGCATCGCGTCCGGGGCGGTCTCGGGCGGCAGGTCCTCCAGGGCCGGACAGGAGGAATAGCGCACCGGCAGCCCGGCCGCGAGCCCCTCCACCACCGCGAGACCGAAGGCCTCCTCGGGGGACGGCGAGGCGAGCACGTCCATCGCCGAGGTCAACGCGGGCAAGTCCGGTCCGGGCGAACCGTCGAGCACGTATGGTCGTTCACCGGCGAACAGCACCCGGTCGGCGATCCCCGCCTCCCGCGCGGCATGTCGCAGGGTGCCCTCCTCCGCGCCGCCGCCCACCAGCAGCAGCCAGCAGTCACCGGGAAGCCGGGCCACGGCTTGGAGGAGGACGTCGAACCGTTTGCCGGGGGCGAGCCGGCCGATGCCGCCGATGACGAACGCGTCGGCGGGCAACCCCAGCCGGGCGCGGGTGCGCAGCCGGGCCATCGGGTCAAAGGCGAACCGGGGCAGGTCGATGCCGTTGGGCACGACCGCGACGCGTTGCCCGCGCACGCCCCAGCGGGTGAGTCGGGCGGCGACCGTGGGGGAGACGGCGACGGTCGACCGGCCCAGCCGTTCGCCCAGCAGGTAGAGTCCACGCACCCCGGCGGTGAGGGGCCGGCCCTCCATCTGCGAGTCGCCGAGGGAGTGTTCGGTGGCGACCACTGCGCGGACCCCGGCCAGCCGGGCGGCGATCCGCCCGTACAGACAGGCCCGGTACAGATGGGTGTGCACGAGGTCGTAACGACCGCGCCGGATGATCCGGGCCAGCCGGGGCAGCGCGGCCAGATCGCGGTTGCCGGTCATGCCGAGGTGCATCACGCGCACCCCGTCGGCCACCAGCCCGTCGGCGACCGGGCCGGGGTTGGTCAGCGTCACCACATCGCAGTCCACCGGCAGGTGCCGCAGCAGCAGCCGCAGTTGCTGCTCGGCACCGCCGACCCCGAGTCCCGTGATGATGTGCAGGGCCCTCATCGCAGCCCCGCGACGGGTCGCCGGCGCAACCGGTGCAGCCGGTACTTCAGGAACAGCCGTACGGCGGTGTCGTTCTGCCCGATGTGCAGCCGGGGAAGGACATGCGGACCGTTCAGCACGCCGGGGTCGATGGCGCAGGCGTAGTCGTATCCGGCCTCCCGGACGGTGTCCACGGCACGCTGGTCCACCGTGCCGTAGGGATAGCAGAATCCGGTGACCGGGGCACCGGTCAGCTCCTCCAGCACCGCGCGGCTCTCCTCGACCTCGGCGTACAGCAGGGTGTCATCGGCCTGGGTCAGATCGACGTGGGTGAGCCCGTGCGAGCCGATCTCCACGCCCGCCTCGGCGGCGTCGCGGATGCCGTCGGCGGTGAGGAGCGGCTTGCGCGGGCCCAGTGGGTCCCAGACGTTGCTGCTGCCCAGCCGGCCGGGCAGCACGAACAGGGTGGCCGTGCACTGCCAACGGGCCAGTACGGGGAGGGCGTTCGTGAGGAAGTCGGCGTAGCCGTCGTCGAAGGTGAGCCCCACCAGATCCCGTCCCTCGCCCTTCGTCCGGGCGGCGAGCAGTTCGGCCACCGACACCCCGCGTAGCCCCCGGCGGCGCAGCCAGCGCAGCTGACGGTCCAGCCGGCCGGGCGTGACGGTGATGCGGTACGGGTCGTCAGAGCAGTCGCCGACCGAGTGGTACATCGCGATCCACGGGACGGGCCCGGGTCTGCGGACGGACGCGTGCCCGGTGCCGGACGTGGGAGTGGAGGAAGGGACGGGGGCGGGGGACTCAACGGAGGACGGCATGGGCGAGCCTTCCGATGCGGTTGCGTACGGTACGGAGTGCCGGTGCGAATCCCTGGACACCCAGGGTCCGGCCCAGCAGGACGAACACGACGGTCACGGTGGTGCCCCCGGCGACCAGGCCGGCGAGCGGTGCCGTGGGCAGCGCGGCGACGAACCCGCCGGCCAAGGCGGCGACGGCCGCCGCCCTGAGTGGCCGACTCAGCTCGTGCAGCACCTGCCGGGTCCGGATGGGAACGTTCCGGTGCCCCATGCCGGCGAGCAACAGGACGGCGGTGAGGGTGATGCCGGTGGCGTTGGCGGCGGCGATCCCGACGACGCCCCAGGAGCCGACGGCCCAGGCACCGATCCAGGAGGTCGCGACGATTCCCACCGTTATGGCGGCGACCGGGTACCAGGTGGCGCGGCCCGCCGAGAAGTAGGAGCGGACCAGGACGCCCGTCAGGGTCTGGCCGAGCAGCCCGAGCGCGTAGACCCGCATCACCCCGGCAGTGGCCGTGGTGTCCCCGGCCGTGAACGCGCCCCGTTGGAACAGCAGGCAGATCAACTGCGGTGCACAGGCCACGACCGCGGCCGTACCGAGCAGCACCAGACAGCCGGCCACCGTCAGATCCCGCTCCACCCGGCCGCGGGCCTGCTCGGTGTCGCCCTCGGCCAGTGCCCGGGCCACCACCGGGAAGGTGACCGTGCACAGCATCGTGGACAGGGTCATCGGGATCTGCGCGACCTTCTGCGCGTAGTTCAGGTGGGAGATGGCCCCGGCGGGCAGGCTGGAGGCGAGGAACCGCTCGATCAGTACCTGCGACTGCCGGCACAGCGCGAAGAGCAGCACGGTGGCCAGCAACGGCACGGCCATCGGCCGTGCCCCGGCGACGGTTTCGGGCGCGTCGGCAGTGCTCCCGGGACACCGGTGGCGTAACCGGCGCAGCAGTGACGGAAGCTGGACCAGCACCATCAGGCAGCCGCCCGCGGCGACCCCGAACGCAGCCGACCGCACGCCCCAGCGGCCGCCGAGCGTGTACATCGCCGTGACGATGCCGACGTTGTAAGCGATGTAGATCGAGGCCGGAGCGAGGAACCGGCGATGGGCCCTGAGGAACGCACTGCAGTAACCGGCGAGGCCGAAGCTGAGCACGCAGGTGGCGGTGAGCCGGGTGCAGTCCACGGCGAGGCCCGGGTCGGGCAGGCCCGGCGCGAGGGCCCCCACGAACTGCGGTGCGGCCAGGGCGAGCAGCGCACCCACTGCCGCGAACGCAAGCGTCAGCCGGGGCAGCGTGCCGGCGACCAGCGAACGGACCGGGTCCCCGGCGGCGCCCTGAGCGCGACGGGCCAGGGCCGCGCTGAAGGCCGGGACCAGGGCGAAGGCCAGTCCGTCCTCGATGAGCAGCGTGGCCGCGAACTCCGGCACGGTCCATGCGACCAGGAAGGCGTCGGTGTCCCGCCCGGCCCCGAACAGACGGGCCAGCGACTGGTCCCGCACCAGCCCGAGCAGCGCCGCCGCGATCGAGAGGGAGGCGGTGATCAGCGTGGCCTTGGCCAGGAAGCGGCCGGTGGGCGGGGCGTGCTCGGGCGCGGAGTCCGCGGGAACGTCCCGCAGGACCGACCGGGCCACCGGCCGTACGGCTGCACCCCTCCCGGCAGGCGGCGGCGGTGCGATTGCGGGGTCCGCCCTTGGTGCCGGCTCTGCCGCGGGTTCGTACGGGGTCTCGGCTTGCGGTCTCGGTTCCGGTGCCGGCCCTTGCCCGGCCGAAGATTCCGGTCGTGCTTCTGCCGCCGGCCCTTGTGCGGCCGAAGCCCTCGGCCCCGGTTCCGGTGCTGGCCCGCGCGGGCTGGCGACCTCCTGTCCTTGCTCCGGCACGGGTCCGTGCGAGGACCCGGCTTTCGGCCTCGGCACCGGCTTGTCCGCCGCTCGTCGTGCGGTACCGGCCTTCGGCCGGGGCAGCGGTTCCGCAGCCGGCGCATGCGCGGTGCCGGATTCCGGCCCAGGGGCTGCGCCGGTGCTGGAGTTCGTCATCGCACTGGCCTTCGCTTCCGGCAGCTCACCGGGCCCCGTCTCCCGCACCGCGCCGGTCGCAGGCTCCGTCGGCCCGCCTGCCCGTGACGGCGCACCGGCTGCTGGGACTCGCGATGAACCGGGGCCGTCACCGGACGACCGCCTTTCCCGTCACCGGTCCCCGCCCGGCCGGTACGGACGCCCGGGCGGCGCCGGTGACCTCCTCGCTCCCCACCAGGGCCCACCAGGCGACCAGCCCGAAACACACCGCCGTCAGCACGGTCGAGGGCCCGCCGATGTCGGCGTACACGAAGTCCACGAGCTGCCAGACCAGCAGCCCGCAGGCGACCAGTGCGCAGTCCAGGCCCCGACCGCCGACCGCGCGGGCCCGCCACAGCCCGCGCAGGGAACACACCAGCAGGGCCAGCCATCCGCCCACGAGGCAGAGCAATCCGATCAGGCCCTGTTCACCGAGCACCAGCAGGTACATGTTGTGCGGAGAGAGCAGTGGCTGTCGGTGGAACGCGGCGCCCGCGCCCTCGATGTCGCCGCCGGAGGACAGAGCGAGCGAGGCGTACCCATCACGGTACTCGGGGAAGCCCTTCATCCCCACGCCGGTCAGCGGGCGCGCGCGCCACATGTCGGCCGCCGCGGCCCACATGGTGTACCGGTCGGTGACCGACTGGTCGGGCGCGTCGGTGACCTGGGTGATGCTGTCGATCCGCTCCTGCAGCATCGCCGTACCCACCCCGAGGCCGCCCACCAGGACCACACACGCGGCCACCACGGCCGCGCCGACTTTCAACGCCCGGCGCAGCCCGGCCAGCGCCAGTTGGAGGGTGAGCGTGGTGGCGGTGGCGATCCAGGCGCCCCGGCTGAAGGACAGGGCGAGCGGGAGGAACAGAGCGAGCGCACAGCAGGCGGCGACCACGCGCTCCCGCCGCGTCCCGGACCGGCCCAGGGCGATACCCGTCGCGCACACCAGTCCGAAGGACACCGCGGTGGCCATGCCCATGACGTCCGTCGCCCCGAACGTGCCGACCGCGCGGATGTCCTCGCCCTGGTAGGAGGCACCGGTCCCGGTGACGTACTGGTGTACGCCGACGGCGCCCTGCCAGCCCGCCAGGGCCACCAACGACCAGGCCAGCAGTCGGAAGCCGGACCGGTCGCGGACCAGGAGCACGACGGTGGCGGGGACCAGGACGAAGACCTGGAGGTAGCGGCCGAGGCCGCTGATACCGGCGGACGGTGAGACCGCGTTCATCGCGGCGAGCGAGATGCCGACCACCGGCAGGCCAAGGAGCAGCGCGGCGGTACGGGTCAGCGGGCGGCGGCGCTCACGCAGCAGGTGTACGACGCAGTGGCCGACGACCAGTGCGGACACCGCGTCGGCGGGGCCCGCCCCGCCCGAGCTGCCGGGCGGGACCGGCAGGGCGAGCAGTACGACCACGGCCACCAGCGGCAGCACGGGCAGCATCCGGGAGAGCCGCGGGTGCCGGCGGAGCGGCAGGGCGAGGGCCATCGGTCAGCTCCCCGTCGAGCGTACGAGCGCGGCCGCGGTACGCAACAGGATGCAGACGTCCTGCCACAGCGACCAGTTGTCGATGTAGGCGTTGTCGAACCGGGCCCGGTCCTCGATGGAGGTGTCGCCGCGCAGTCCGTTGATCTGGGCGAGCCCGGTGATGCCGGTCCGCATGCGGTGGCGGGCCGCGTAGCCCGGATGGGTCTGGCTGAACTGGGCCACGAAGTAAGGCCGTTCAGGGCGCGGTCCGACCAGGCTCATGTCCCCCCAGAAGACGTTCCACAGCTGGAGCAGTTCATCCAGTGAGGTCCGGCGCAGGAAGCGGCAGAAGGGGCTCATCTTCCGCTCGCCGGCCACGCTCCACCGGGTGGCCGCCTCGTGCTCGTCGACCGGGCGATGGGTGCGGAACTTCAGCAGCGTGAAGGGGCGACCGTCCTTACCGATCCGTTCCTGCTGGAAGACCACCCCGGGCCCGTCGGTGAGCCGCAACACCACCGCGCACACCAGCAGCACCGGGCTGACCAGCACCATCAGCATCCCGGAGACCACGATGTCCAGCAGCCGCTTGCCGAGACTGCCGCGCCGCCCGGAGCCCAGATCCAGCCGCCGTACGGCGAACCCGGCCAGCTCGTCCCGCATCTCGTACGCCGGACAGTCCGCTGCCACCTCCCACAGCGCGCAGCCCGACTCCGCGAGTGCCCGCAGTAGCGGTTCCTCACCGGTGCGCACGGCAGGGTCGACGGTGAGCACCACTCGCACCCCGTTCTGGATCAGCGCCCGTTCCACCTCCTCGCCGCTGGTGAGCACGGGCAACCCGCCGCTGCCGTCGGGGTGTTCCGCCACGACGCCCACCGGCCGCACCCCGCAGCGCGGGTGTCGCAGCAGTGCGGCGGCCACTCGCTGTGCGGTCGCGGCGGGCCCGATCACCAGGGCGGTGCGCGGATGGCGCACCAGTGCGGTCCGGCGCCGCCAGTGCACCACGGCCCGACCCGTGCAGGCCGCTGCTGCGTGCAGTGCCCAGCCGAGCAGCAGGGTCCGGGCGGGCAGCGCGCGCTCGGGCGCGTGGGCAGCGAGCAGCGAGGCCAGGCCCAGCCAGGCCACCGCGATCCGCCCGCACACCAGGGGCAGTTCGTCGAGCACACCGGGCACCCGTCGCGCGGAATGCGGGCGCAGCAGCAGAGCCCCGGACACCAACGCGGCGACCAGCAGTGGCCGATGGGCGGTCGGGCCGAGCGCGACCGCACCCAACAGCGCGGCGAGAAGGTCGGCGGTGAGCAGCGGCAGCGGTGAGGACGGCCGCGCGGGCGGGCGTCGCAATGGGAACCGGAATCCGCCGGCGGCACGGGCCGGCAGAACGGAGACGGGCGAGAGTCCGTGGTCCCATGGCTGCGCGCCGGGGGAGGGGACGGTACTTTCCGCAGTCACGAGTGGATGGACTCCCTGCACTCGGAGGGCACGCGCGGTCGGTCGCCGAGGAGTTCGCGGTAGAGGGCCGCGACCCGTTCGGCGGTGTGCCGCACATCGTGGGTGGACAGGACGTGCCGACGCCCCTGGTCGCCGAGGGCTGCGCGCAGCGACCGGTCGGACAGCAGTCCGGCGACCGCCCCGGCCAGCGCCGCGGGGTCCTCCGGTGGAACCAGGCAGCGTGCGGCGAAGGCGGGGGGCAGGCTCTCGCGGGCGCCGTCGACATCGGTGAGCACCACGGGGCGCCCGCAGCCGAGCGCCTCCAGCGGGGCGAGTGCCATGCCCTCCCACCGGGAGGGCAGCACCACCAGATCGGCGGCCCGGTACCAGGGCACGGAGTCGGCGACGGCGCCGGTGAACTGCACGGAGGGGTGGGCGAGCCGACGCAGGGCCGCACGGTCGGGACCGTCACCGACCAGTATCAGCCGGGCCCGTGGCACCGCGGCCACAACGTCCTCCCAGGCCCGCAGCAGCACGTCCTGCCCCTTCTGCCGGCACAACCGGCCGACGCAGACCACGAGCGGGGCCGGCGTGCCGGTGTTCGGACCGGCTCCTGGGCCGGCTCCTGAACCGGGGCGGGGCGGGAGCGCGGGCCGGGGACCGGGAGAGAAACGTTCCGTGTCAATGCCGTTGGGGATGACGACGTAGGACGCGTGTACGCCAGCGCGTTCGCCTGTCGCGCGCTCCGCCTCGCTGACGCACACCACCCGATCGGCCCAGCGCGCCCCCCAGCGTTCCCAGCGCTGTGCCAGGGCCCCGGTGAGTCCGCCGACCGCCGCGAACGACCAGGCGTGTGGCTGGAACACCGTCGGCACGCGTCCGCGCACAGCGAGCCGGCCGGCCAGGCCCGCCTTCGCGCTGTGCGCGTGCACCAGTGCGGGTCGCAGCTCGTCGATCAGATGTGCGAGCCGCCGTACCTCGCCGGCAAGACCGGGCCCCGGGGACCGGCCGGCCCTCCAGTCGCGTACGTCGGCACCCAGCTTCCGCAGAGCTGCGGCCAGTTCGCCGCCAGGGCAGGCCACCGTGACGCGCAGGCCCGCCGCGAGCTGGGCCCGCGTCAGGTCCAGTACGACCCGGGCGACCCCGCCGTCGACGGGTTGTGCGAGGTGGAGGACGCACGGCCGAGAGGCGGGTGACGGATGGTGCATTCGCGGGATACCTCGCTCATGGGGGGGCGCTCGGGACTGCGGTCGGGGACGCGCCTCATCCCTGCGCGTCCACGGCGACGAGGAGCGCACCGGCCCACGCCGCGTCCCGGTGGGCAACGAGCCGGAAGCCCAGCTGGTCACCACTGCGCCGCAGAGCCGCCCCGAGATCGAACACGTCGGAGTCGTAGCCATGCGTGTTGGCGTAGGCCGGGATCCGCCGCGTGGGTACACCACCCGGGACGCTGATCGTGGAAGTCAGTACGTCGTCGGGGGCTGGCGGAGTCGCCCGCCGTGACCGGCGTGCGCCGGGGACCCATGGTGAGCGTGAGGGCGTCGCTCGGGCCGCCCCGGTCGCCGTCGAATCGGGAAGGGGCCCCTTCCCCGCATCACCCCATTGGGGGCACAACCCTTGGGGACGCCGCGCGTTGACACAGCGCCGGGCATCCCGCCCGGATGTTTGTGTCGATCCCAAGGAGTACCTCCCCATGTCGCGTATCGCGAAGGGTCTGGTCCTGACCTCCGCCGCCGTCGCGGCCGTCGCCGGCGGTGCCGGTGTGGCCTCCGCCGACTCCGGCGCGCAGGGCGTCGCCGCCCACTCCCCGGGCGTGCTGTCGGGCAATGTCGTCCAGGTCCCGATCCACGTGCCTGTCAACGTCTGCGGCAACACCGTTGACGTCATCGGTCTGCTGAACCCGGCGTTCGGCAACACCTGCGTCAACGACTGACGTCGGGGCGCAGCCCTTCGGCCGGTCCCCGCCCCGTGCATCTGCCGCGGGGTGGGCGGCCGGTTTTCTGCTCCCCCGTACGGATCACAAATGGTGTTCGAGCGGTTGCGGTGCGCAGCGGGTGAACTGACGGTTGGGTCAGGTCCCGATGTTCACCGAAAGGAACACCCATGCGTGGTCTGCCGCCGCGGCGTCTCGCGTCAACCGCTCTCTGTGCCGCCGTGCTGGTCGGCATCACCGGCCCCGCGGCCATCGCCGCCGACTCGGCGCAGGAGCGTGCCCACGCCGCCTCGCGAGCGCCTGCCCCCAGAGCCGAGAAGCTGCTCACCCAGGTCAGAGCCCTGGGCAGCACCAGCTCGGTCCTCGACCCGGTCGTCGAACTGCTCGACCAGTCCCTGCAGAAGGGCAAGCTGCCCGCGGGGCAGGCGGCAAAGCTGGGGGCGGCGGCGAAGCAGGCCATCGCCGAGGC
Source organism: Streptomyces pluripotens (assembly GCF_000802245.2). NCBI lineage: Bacteria > Bacillati > Actinomycetota > Actinomycetes > Kitasatosporales > Streptomycetaceae > Streptomyces > Streptomyces pluripotens. The sequence continues at coordinate 2,329,307 of NZ_CP021080.1, read as the reverse complement.
CGCTGCCGACCCGGCGTCGCCGACCACTCCGACAGTACCGGTGGTCACCGCTCCGACGGTGTCGGAAGCGGCCACGTCGCCCCTCCCCGCGGCGCCCACCGTGCCCACAGCATCCTCGGCGTCCTCGGCGCCGGTCGCCCCCAGCGTGCCCGCGACACCGAACCTGCCTGCCGCCCCGGTCCTTCCCCCCACGTCGGACCTTTCCACGGCCGCGCAGAGCGCCGACGACGGGAAGCCGCCCTCGGCCCGCGACCTCACCAGCGACGCGCTCACCGCCCTGGAGACGGCGATCGACAATCTGGTGGAGGCGGTCACCTCCGACGTCGACCAAGTGGTCTCGGCGGCCAGCGGCGTGGTGTCCGACCTGGTCAACCTGCTGACGACCACCCTCCTCGGCAGCGACCTGCCCGCCCCCAGCCTGCCGTCCCTGCCGTCCCTGCCGTCGCTGCCTCCGGTGCCGTCCGTGCCTCCGGTGCCGTCGCTGCCTCCGGTGCCGTCCGTGCCTCCGGTGCCGTCGCTGCCTCCGGTGCCGTCCGTGCCTCCGGTGCCGAGCCTCCCGGCGGCCGGTTGACGGGGATCTCATATGTCTTCTCCGCGCGGGGTTTCCGGCCCGGCAGGAACTCGTTAGGCACGGCGCCAGAATTCCCTGGGGTGACGTGAGTTGCCGAAGAAAGGAACACGATGAAGTCCCTGAAGGCTGCCGCAGTCCTTGCCGGTTCCGTGGCCCTCGCCGGCGCAGCCGCGCCCGCGTTCGCCTACAACGCCGCCGATGTGACGCCCACCAGCCTCAATGGCGCCGTCAACCAGCTCACCAAGGGTCCCCTCACCCTGCACGACGTGATGCCGCTGCAGCACCAGTCGGACGCGCTCGACACCGAGAACAAGGACTCCCTGCTGAACACGGTCAAGGGTGCCACCGGCGCGCTGAACCAGCACAACCCGCTGCTCGGCGGCCTGCCCCTGCAGAGCTGACACCCCGCTGCCGCGACGGAACGCGGAAGAGGGCCGGTACCGCACCCGCGGTGCCGGCCCCTGGTGTGTTCGAAGGCGCTTCCCTCATTCGTGTGGAGCATCCCTGGGCACTGCTCCGGAAGGGTGAGAAGCCGCACGGCGGCACCAAAGCGCGTCGATAGGGTCGCGCGGTGACCTCAACCACAAGCGAAATCCGTCCCGCCGACCTCGGCACGCTCGTCGTCCTGGCCTGGAGCGGTGAGGCCCCCGACGGTTCCGACATGCCCTACCTGCTGGCCTACTCCCTCGGGGACGCCGAGGGCGGTCCGGACGCCACCGCGGCAGCGGTGGAGCAGTTGCTGGCGAGCAACGGACTGCCGGTCGGCGGCGAACTGGTCGACGGCAACGCCAAGCCCAGCCTTCCCGTCAGACTGCTGGTCGAGGCCGGCCAGGCAGTCGTCCAGATGCCGCAACTGGTCGCCCAGGCGGACGCGCCCGAGGAGTGGCTGGCCGCCGTCGCCGACCGCGGCTACGCCTACCTCGTCTTCACCACCCGCGCTTGGCCCGAGGGCGAGCCCGGCAAGGTCGTCGAGCCGGCCACGCTGGCCGCGTTCGCCGGAGCCGAGGAGACCCTGAACGCCGCCGCACATATCGTCCTGCCGGCCACCAGCCTGCGCGGCTGATGTCCAGGACCCGGGCCGGTGGCACGGGCTTCGGCCTGCTGCTGGTGCTCACCGGGGCGGCCGGGCTGCTCGCCTCCTGGGTCATCACCCTCGACAAGGTCAAGCTGCTGGAGAACCCGGAGTTCGTCCCCGGGTGCAGCCTGAACCCGGTGGTGTCCTGCGGCAGTGTGATGAAGAGCGACCAGGCTTCGGTCTTCGGGTTCCCCAACCCGATGCTGGGCCTGGTGGCCTACGGCATCGTCATCTGCGTCGGGGTGAGCTTGCTGGCCGGAGCCCGTTTCCCCGGGTGGTACTGGCTGCTCTTCGAGGTCGGATGCCTGTTCGGGGTCGGCTTCGTCTCCTGGCTGCAGTTCGAGTCGCTGTACCGGATCAACGCACTGTGCCTGTGGTGCTGTCTCGCCTGGATCGCCACCATCGTGATGTTCTGGTACGCCACCTCGCTGATCGTCACCAACGGATTCGTACCGGCGCCCTTGCGGCTCAAGCGTTTCTTCGCCGAGTTCACCTGGGTGCTGCCGCTCGTGCACATCGGCGTGGTCGGCATGCTCGTGCTGACCCGATGGTGGGACTTCTGGACCGGCTGAAAAGTGACGAGCAGACTATTACGGCAGTCAGGCGAATTGTGAACTGGTGCCGATTTCCGGCTCGTTACGTGGTGCGGACGTCGAATCCCCGCATCCTGAAAGGGACCGTGCCTGACATGAAGTCGACCACCCGAGGAACCCTTGCCGCCGTCATCACGGGCGTCGCGGCTGCCGTGGGAGCCGCAGCCACCCCCGCCGCCGCCGCGGTCGGTACGGTCCCGGTTCCGGTGCCCCTGGACGGGGTGTCCCAGTCCCTCGGCATGGAGGTGCCCACGGCCGGCCTGGAGGTGCCCCTGCTGACCCCGGGCGCGCCCGACGGGCCACGCTACGTGACCGGACACCTGCTGCCCGACCGGACCCTGCCCCAACTCCCGGTCACGAGCACCCTGCCCGGCGCCGACCTGCGCGCACCGGTGCCGCACCTCCTCGGCGACCGCTTCGACCACGTCGGCGTCGATGCCCCGGCCTCCGACCTGCGCACCCTCGCCCCGGGTCTGAACGTGGACGCCCCCCTGACGCCGCCCAACCCCGAGAACTTCGGCCTGCCTGACCTCAAGCTTCCCGAAGCCGGGCTCCTCGCCCCGGTACTGCAGACCGCCGCCGGCGCGAACCTGGGCACGGGCCCGGGGCTGTAGTCCGCGTGGCTCAGTCCCGCGCCCACCGGATGGCCCTGGATCGGTGACCCTCTCCGCCCTCAGCCGGTTAGCCGGTACGGACAGCTGAACCCGGAAGAGGAGCGAGCGATGGCAGTCGGCGTCGGCGGAGTGGCGGTGGGTGCGGAGCAGCAGGCGAGAGCGGTGGCGGCCAGACCGGCGCGCAGGGAGGTGGCTCGGGGACTGCTGACCACCGTCGCCGCCCTCGCGTTGGCTCCGGTCGTCGCCGCCTCCCGGCCTGCGCCCCCGGCGGCGGATCCCGACGGCGGCTCCGGCAGCTCTTTCGACGAGACCTACCGGGGCCGCCGGATCCGGGGCGTCCTGGTGCCGGCCGCGGATCGGAAGACGGCCGAGGGCAATTGGCGGATCACCATCGATGGTCGTCCACTGCATCTGATGCGCCGGGCCGACGGCACCTGGCTGAGCATGGTCGACCACTACACCTCGCACCGGACGCCGCTGGAGGCGACGCGTGCGGCCGTGGACGAGATCGGCCCCGACCGGCAACTGCGTGACCTGGCCCCGGGCCCGGTCGGCGGAGAACACACCGGGGTACGCGGTGGGGCGATCACCGGGAACCGCCGCCGGGGACATCGGTACCTGGAGGGACCTGGACAACAAGGGGGACAGCATGGCGTACGTGCGTAAGGACGTCAGCACGCTCACCCGCACCGAGCGTCGAAGGTTCGTCAATGCGCTGTTGGAGGTGAAACGGCGCGGTGAGTACGACGAGTTCGTGCGCATGCACATCGACTACTACACCGCCGACGGCGAGGACGGCCTGCGCGCCGCGCACATGACGCCGTCCTTCCTGCCCTGGCACCGCCGGTTCGTGCTGGAGTTGGAGCGGGCCCTGCGCCGTGTCGACTCCGCGGTGACGGTGCCGTACTGGGACTGGACCCGGGACCGTACCACGACTTCCGTGCCCTGGACGATGGACCTGCTCGGCGGCAACGGCCGGCGCTCCGACCGGCAGGTGATGACCGGTCCGTTCGCCTACGTGGCAGGCCACTGGACCATCAAGGAGAACGTCACGGACGGCAAGTTCCTCACCCGGGACCTGGGCCGCTCCGCCGCCCCATTCCCGCTGCCCACCCAGAGCGACGTGCAGTGGGCGTCGGACGATCCGGTCTACGACACCTGGCCCTGGGACTCGACGGCCGCCAGGGGGTTCCGCAACAAGATGGAGGGCTGGGGGACCGGCAGCGGCAGCGCGTCCTGGCACAACCACAACCGGGTGCACCGGTGGGTTGGCGGTGCGATGCTCGGCGGCGCATCCGTCAATGACCCGGTGTTCTGGCTGCACCACGCCTTCGTCGACCTGCTGTGGTACCGGTGGCAGCAGGCCCACAGCAGCCACCGGTACCTGCCGGCCGAGCCGCCCGGACCTGGTGACGAGCAGTACCGGCGGGTCGTCGCCCGGCACGAGCAGTTGCCGCCCTGGGACGAGACCCCGGACCAGCTGGAGGACATGAGTCGGATCTACCGGTACGCGTGAGGGGCGCACGTGCGTCCGGCCCTCACGCATGGCTCGGACGCACGGGGCGCAGACGACGCACGGGCCGCAGACAGGGAAGGAGCCCCGGCGCTCGGAGTGCCGGGGCTCTGGGCCGGTCAGTCGACCGGATCAGCTGCCGTAGCCGCCGTTGCCGTAGCCGCCGTCGTCGGTGCCGGGGCCCTGGGCGCCGATGGGATCGGCCTGGCCGGGCATGTCCATCTCGCCCTGGTTCACGCAGGTGTTACCGAAGGCGGGGTTCAGCAGGCCGATCACATCGACGGTGTTCCCGCACACGTTGATCGGAACGTTGACCGGAACCTGAATCAAGTTGCCGGACAGCACGCCGGGCGAGCCGGCGGCCGCACCCTGGGCGCCAGCGTCAGCCAGAGCCAGCCCGGCCCCGCTGATCACCACGGCACCGGTGCCGAGAGCGACAGCGGCAGCCTTCGCGATGCGAGACATCACGTTCTCCTCTTGTTACTCGGAAAGTGCAGCGGCAGGCCAGCCGCCACACTCCCCTTCAACGGCACCGCACGGGGCTGGTCACGGTGATCGACGGGGGATCACCCTTTTAACCAGCAGCCGCTTCGGCCAGCAGCGGTGCAGCGGAGCCCAGCACGGGGCGCTCGCCCCACGCGGGACGCACCGCCCGCGGCCGTGGTGCCCGCGGCCGTGGTGCCCGTGGCCATGATGCCCGCGCCCCGATCCGGTGCCGCAGCAGCAGTTACGCGCCCACGGCCCTCAGCAGGTGGTGGAAGTCGGAGGCGGCGTCGGCCGTGGCCAGGGCGGCGGTGACGATGACGGCGGCGGTGGCGGCGGCGAGTCCGGAGTGGCGTCGTAGCGGCGGCGCGAGGAGGGCGGCGACCCGGCGGGGGATGGGGCCTGCGGCACTGAGCGGGTTGCGCCGGCCGAGGAATCCGAGGGCGGCACCTGGCAAGGGGGCGCGGACGGGCCCGTGGTGGGCGGCCAGGGCCGCTTTCCCGACCACGCGGGCGACCCGGGCGCGGTCGCCCGTGGCGGTGGCGGCGTTCTCGTCCGCCCAGCGTTCGATGGTGTAGGTGACTGCGGTGGCCAGGGGGCGCAGCAGGGGGTTGGCGGAGGCACCGAGCTGGGCGAAGGCGACGAAGAGGTAGTGGTGCCCGGAGAGGTGGGTGCGCTCGTGCCTGAGCAGGATGTCGTGCTCGGTGTCGTCCAGGGTGTGGAGCATGCCGGTGGAGACGACGATGCGACCGGGCAGGCCGGGCACCGCGTAGGCGTCCGGAACCTCGTCCTCGACCACGACCAGGCCGTCGTGTGTCGGCATGCAGGCGGCCGCCAGTGCGGCGGCGGCCAGTGACCGGGCGCGCTGCCAGAGCATGTGCGCGGAGGCGAGCACGGCGGTGCCGAGGAGTACGCCGGCGAACAGGGCGATGGAGAACTCGGTGGGATCGTCGCGCTGCGCGGTGTGGGCCGACCAGTGGCCGAGGCTGGCGAGCAGGGGTATGCGCAGGAGTCCGGTGACCGCCAGCAGGGTCAGCGAGACGGTGCTGGCCGCGGCGAGCACCAGCGAGGCGGTGGTGAGCAGCCAGGTGGCCAGACGGGGTTCGCAGCGCTCGGACAGCGGTCGCGCGCCGAGCGGGGCCAGGAACGACAGCAACAGTGGTAGGTACACGGCGATGCGCATGCGTAGGTGCCCTTACTGGCGAGGATCCTGCTCGGGGCCGAGTAGCTGACGCAGCAGCTCCGCGTCCGTGGTGGACAGTCCGTCGGCGAAGCGGGCGAGGACCGCCTCGCGGTCGGGGCGCTCCTCCAGGACGGTGCGCATACGACGGGCGGCGTAGCCGGGGTCGTCGGTGACGGGCGCGTAGGCGTAGGCCCGGCCACGCGGGGTGCGGGTCAGCAATTGCTTGACGTGCATGCGGGTGAGGATCGTCACCACGGTGCTGTAGGACAGCGCGCCGCCGAGGCGCTCCGCGACCTCACCCGGGGTCAGCGCACCGTCGGCTTGCTGGAGCAGGCCGAGGATCTCGGCCTCTCTCGCACCGTTGGCCGCCTTGGGGCCTCTTCCCTGCGTGCTGCCGGCCATGGGTTTGTCAGTCCCTCACTTGTCTTCTACAGTCGTGTAGAACTTCTACGGCGGTGTAAATTCCGCTGTCCCTGAGTGTGCCATGCCGCCGCACCCGAAGCACAGTGCGGACCAGGAAAGGAATCCGAGTGCCTCAGGTCTTCGATTCACCGGATCGCACCCCGGTTGTTGAGTCGGCCCGCCTTCACTCCCGTACCACCGGGGAAACGACCCGGGAGCCGGCCGCATGAAGATTGCCTTCCTGATCCACAATGTCTATGGGATCGGCGGCACCATCCGCACCACACTCAATCTTGCCGCCGCTCTCGCCGACCGTCACGAGGTGACGATCGTCTCCATGTTGCGACACCGCGCACATCCGCGGTTCGCGATCGACCCGAGGGTCACCGTGGTCCCGCTGGTCGACCTGCGCGCGGACGCGGCCGACGCGAGTGACCCCCTGCTGCGCGAACCCGCCCGGGTCTTCCCCGCCGCGGAGAAGCGGTACAAGCAGTACAGCCGGCTCACCGACCTGCGCGCCGAGGGGTATCTGCGCCGTTGCGACGCGGACGTGATCATCGGAACCCGGCCCGGCGTCAACGTCTACCTGGCCCGGTTCGCCCCGCGCCGCGCACTGCGCATCGCCCAGGAACACCTCACCCATGACACCCACAGCAACGGGCTGCGCACCCAGCTCGCCCGCAGCTACCGCGATCTCGACGCGGTGATCACCACCACGAGGGCGGACGCGGGGGTCTACCGGGCGAAGATGCCGTTGCCGGGAGTGCGCGTTCTGGGCATACCCAACAGCGCACCCGACCCGGGTCCGGCACCCGTGGACGGCCGCGACAAGGTCGTGGCCGCAGCCGGACGGCTGGTGCCCGCCAAGCGGTTCGACCTCCTCATCGAGGCCTTCACCGACGTCGCGGCCAAACATTCAGACTGGTCCCTGCGTATCTACGGAGCCGGAGCCGACAAGGAACGGCTGCAGCGGTTGATCGACGAGCGGGGCTTGGGCGACCAGGCACGTCTGATGGGTGTCGTCTCACCCATCGAGACCGAGTTCGCCAAGGCGTCGCTCGTCGCCTCCGCCTCCGACGCCGAGTCCTTCGGCATGACCCTGGTCGAGGCGATGCGGTGCGGTGCTCCAGTGGTCGCCACCGACTGCCCGCTCGGTCCGGCCGAGATCGTCCAGGACGGGGTCGACGGCCGTCTGGTCCCCGTGGGCGACCGGCACGCGCTCACTGTCGCGCTGCTCGATCTGATCGCCGATGAGTCCGGTCGGCGCCGCATGGGCGAAGCGGCGCGGACCGCTGCCCGCCGCTTCGACCCGGCCCGGGTAGCGCAGACGTACGAGGACCTCTTCGCCGAGTTGGACACCACCCGCCGTTCCCGTGCCCGGCAGCGGCTCAAGGGGCGCTTGCGCGGACTCCCCGGCCGGGGCCTGCGTCGTCTGCGGAGTGGCCGGCGCCTCCTGCGGAACCTGGCACGGCTGCGGGGCTGAGTCCGAACGCCCGGGCGGCGCTGCTCGTGGGCAGGCGGGTGGACGTGGCGACGTCCGTGGCAGCCCTGAGGCGTCCGCAGGTAAGCCAGGGAAGAGCGCGCAGCCGAACCCATCGGGCGCCCGGACCGACCGGTTGACCTGACGCTTGCTCAGCCCCTCCAGGAAGGGGCTCGGCGAGGGCGGTGAAGTCGAGCGTGCCGTTGAAGGCGAGCGCGCGACGGAAGGAGGGGCGTGCCGTCGATGAGCACGAACACGCTGGGCCGGGCGAACCCTTTGACCGGTCGAACCCTTTGACCGGGCGAATTTCTTGAGCGTGCGCGTCCAGGACCGTTCCGCGCCGCCACACGTCGCCCAGGCACGGGCCGAATGCGCAGTATCAGGACCGTCGTCGCGTGGTTTCCGTACCTGGCCGGCACTTTCCCGACGGTGGTATCGGCGGCTGGGCGGAGGCCCGGTCACCGATACCACCTCGCATCAGGCCGGTATCGTGCCTATCCATCTGGGATGCCGGACGCAGAAGGAGCGAGTCATCGACTCTGATTCCTCCATCAGGCGCATTTCCGGTCCAGACTGAGAGACTGCTTTCCTCTCAGGGGCGTGTCCCGCCTGTGGTCAGGTGCGGTATCGGAAGATGATCCGGCCGCGGGTGAGGTCATAGGGGCTGATCTCCACGAGCACCCGGTCAAACGGAAGGATCTTGATGTAATTCTTCCGGATCTTTCCGCTGATATGTGCGAGGACCTTGTGCCCATTCTCCAGTTCCACCTGGAAGGTGGCGTTACGTAGGCACTCGACGACGGTGCCCTCGACTTCGATGCCGCGTGTTGTTTTTGCCATGCTCTCGCACTTCTGTGGTAGGTGATTGTATGGTCGGAGAAAAACTGCTCGCCCATCAGGTTGGCCTGTGCCACGCATGCTTCGGGCTCGCGTGGCGGGCGGTCGGGTGTCAGCGGAGCACCAACTCCAGGTTGCTGTTCACGCGCTGAGCGCCGATGCCGTCGAAGAGCGCCAAGGCTGCTTCATTGGATTCGCTGACTTCGGCCGATACCGTCTGGATCCCGGACTGGTGCAGCGAACCCAGCACCTGGGCCAGCATGGCGTGGGCGATACCGCGGCGATGCTGGTCGGCCCGGACCGCGACCAGGCCGAGCCGCGGTTGCCGGGGCACCGGCGCCACCCGGATCAGCCCCACGTAGTGGTCGGCCAGGGCCGCCACCGCGTACTTCGACGGGTCCACCAGCTTCGACGGGTCCACCGGGGCAGCGTCGTCCGGGCGGCGCAACACCTCGGCCGGCATCTCCTGCCAGCCGACGGAGGCCTCGACCTCGTCGCGGATCGTGCGGTCCAACTGCCGCAATGGGCCCTCCTCCGCTTCGCCGAGGGGCACAATCGTCACACCCGACGGCGGTTGCGCTGAGTCGAGTCCCGTGGCCCGCGGATCGGTGGGCACGAGGCACACCCACTCGCGGTGCCTGGCCGTGAAGCCGACCCGCTCCCAATGGGACGTCAGATCGACGTCGGCCTCGTCGGCCATCGTGTACAGCGGGCGTGGCAGGCCCGCCAGCATCACATCCGCGAGTTGGTCGAACACCGCGCCGTGCCAGGAGTCGATGCTGGCGAAGAGTCGTCCGTCGAGCCTGCGCCAGGCCTCACCGCGGCCGACCACCCGGTCATCCTCCAGCGCGTGCCATTGCCTCTCCGCGACTCGTGTGATCACTACCGTGTGCTCACCCGTGCCGGAATGGGAGGGTACAGAATTCATAGGTCTGTGCCTTTCGGGATTGCCTGGTGGAGGCGCTCCCGGCGACCTACGTCACTCGCCTGACCGCGATGAAGAGGAGAGCACCCACAGCGATACCACGTACATGGGTCTCACCTCCTCGCAGCTGATTCACGGTCCGCGGTAGGTTATCAGTCCGAATGTTGTCCCGTCCAACCAATGGCCCGGGACCAGCTCGGTGGGGAACGGTCGTTGGGCATCGACGGTGTTGCCGTGAAGTGCGTGGTCGGGGCCCCGGCGGTGGTGCTGAAGCGCTCGGACGCAGGGTGCGCGGGTTGATCGCGTCGGGCGGGGGAGAGGTGGCTGGCGCTCCTGTCCGAGTCGCGCATCTGAACTCTGAACAACGGGACCCGGAGGCCGGGTGGGGGGCGAGACGCGGGCTGCTCCCGGCCGTCCGGCCCTGGTGTGCATCCTGTGGCAGCACGCCGAGGACGAACAGCTCCAGGCGGGTGATCCGCTGTGTCGGGTGATCCGCAGATCCGGCGCGTGCGCGAGCACCACAACCTGAGCCAGCAGGACGTCTGTGGCCGGTCAGGCATCGACGTCGCCACGTACAGCCGCATCGAGCAAGGCCACTCTTCGCCCAAGCTGGACACCTTGATCCGAATCGCCGACGCTCTCGGTGTGCCCCTCGCCGACCTCGTTCGGTGACACGACGAGGCCCGGCCGGCACGTTCACCAACCGGGCCTCAACGAGCTGTCAGCCCTTCTGCGGGATGATGAACCCCCGCACAGGCACCGGCTCCGGGTCACGCGACGTCGGCTGCTGCGCGCGCTTCCACGCCGCCACCAGCTCCGCGTACCGCGGGTCGATCCACTCGGGCATGTGGCCTCCCTTCAACGAGGGGAGGCTAGACCACGCCGTCGGGCTTGGGCTTGGGAATGGTCACGATCGGTCCGCTGTCGTCCGAGTGCTGGCACTTCGCCGCGACGGACACGAGCGTCTCATCGGACGGCGCCACCCACAGCCCTGGATCCGTCTCCCAGCCGAGTTCCGCGATCGCCTCGCGGGCCCGGTCCAGGATCGACGGGGTCCAGTTCGCCGGGTCGTAGCCCGGAGCGTGGTGCACGAACCGGCCGCCGAGCCGCTCGCATAGGTCGGCGTACATGGCGGTGTGCAGGACGAGGGCGTGCCAGCCATCATCGACGATCCTCGACGGCGCGAGGCCGGCACCCGGATTCGCCGCGCAGGCCGCCACGAACTTGAGGCCCTCCTCGACGATCCGGCCGGCCATCTCCTTCGCCATATCGGGGTTGGCGTCCATCACTGTGCTGCGGCAGGAGGCGAACTGGTCGTCGGTGATGAGTATCCGGGCGAGCGCGGGCAGTGCGTCGGCCGGGTCGATGGGTCCGGGCCCGGGCAGGGGTACGCTCACAGCGATCTCCTTCGCTGGTTGCGGATGGGGATACGCGTCCTGGGCCGGTCGTCTTTGCGGGATGCTGGCCCAGGCGCACCTGCCGGCCTTTCAGCCGGCAGGGAGCCGAGTGGCGCGGTCAGTACGCTCGTCGCAGCGCGCGCAGATCACCAGCGGGCCTCCCGGACTGCGCGGACCAGGCCCAGCCCAGTCGGGCACTGCGTGTGGTCGTCCACGCACTGCTCACACGATCCGTTGTGCGCGAGGAGTGCGTCCATCGCCTTCCGCATGGCGCACGGCCGGCAGGCCCGCGGGAAACATCTCCTGCCCTCGGTAGCTGTCCGCTCGCCGAGGTCGATCGCGGTGGTGGCCGTGAGCGGGGTTTCGTCCCAGACGCAGGTGGCGCCCCGAGCCTGCTGGTCGGTGAGCCCGTCCAGTTTGGGCACGGGTAGCAGGTCTGCGGCGGTGTGCACGGCGGGCTCCTCGGGCTGCGGTGTTGCGGTGCCGCCCCGGTTCCGGGCGGGGGGTGGGGCGGCACCGCCCTGTGCTTTCACGTTACGTGCGCGTGTGATCACAGCCCAGCGACAGAGTGCACCAGTCGCTCCGTCAATTCTGCCCCGGCTAGGACGTGTTGTCCTACAGAGCAGGATCGACCCCCAGCCGCGCCGCCAGCCCCCGCAGCGGAGTGTTACGGCGTCGCTCAGCCTCCAGCATCTCCCGGACCGTCGCCGACGCCAGCACCTGCAGTTTGATCCACTCCGGCTGGTCTGCCTCCACCTCCAACAGCGTGGTCAGCGCACCCTCACTGTCCCCGGTCTGATACTGCGCCTGAGCCACATCGACCCGATAGGCGGCCGAATGAACCGGCCGGGAGATCTCACTCACGCGCACGTCACCCGAAAACTCCAGCGCCTGCTCGGGACGGTTCTCCGACCCGGCCAGCGCGACGTTTACCTTCTGCGTGCGCACATCGGCCACGCTGAACGCCGTGCCATACGCCCGGACAGGCCCGCTGCGGACGGCAGCAGCCTCCGCGCCGGACAGCAGCTCTATCGCCCGGTCGTGGTCGTCACGGCGTGCCGCCGGGGTAGCCGCGGCCACCAGCAGGTTCCCGTACACCGCGAACTGGGCGGGCGTTCCCCGCATGAAACTCGGTTCCAGCGCCTCCGCCTTCCGTACAGCAATCTCGTGGGCCTGCTCCCACCGGCCCTGCCGCAGCAGCACCCACGACAGCGTGGACACGCCCATGCCCTCCATCAGTGGGTCCGATGCTCGCGCGGCGGCGGTGAGCTGCTGCTCGACCGCCGTGTACGCCCAGTCCGGGTGGCCGGCCTGCGTCGCCAGGCACGCAGCAAGCTGGTAGGCGAGCGATAGCTGCTGCCATACCCGCTCCGTCGGGGTCTGCCGGGCGACCGCGCGGCCGTCACGCAGCAGGAGCGGCAGGGTGCTGGACAGCAGTGAGTACTCGCCGCGCCAGTACTGGGACATCGCGGACTTCACGCTGGCGACCCACACCTGTTCGTCGGGTGGGTCTTCCAGATTGCTGTCGCTGAGGACGCCAGGCAGTGTGCCGATGTCTTGGATGGCGTCCCGGAGCGCGATGAGTCCGCCGTCGTCTTGGAGTTGCTGGGTCACAGTGGGCTGTCCTACCAGCCGCTCCAGTTGGACATCGAGTGCCCTTGCGAGTGCGCGGAGGGTGCTGATACGAGCGGACTGTCGCAGGTTTTGTTCCAGCTTGCGGATGGTGTCGACGCTGACGCCTGCGCGTTGGGCGAGTTCTTCTTGGGTGAGGTCGCGGAATTCGCGGAGACTGCGGATGCGGTCGCCGATGGTGGTTTCCATGTGTACCCCCGCCAGAAGGTGTTGTGGGTCCACGGTACTGCTGGCGGGTTGGGCGTGTTGTGCGTCTACGCTTGGCGCATGTCCCCCGATCTTGCGTCTCATGGTTCGACGCGGTCTGCTGCGGAGTTGAACGCGGCGATCCGCGCACTGTGGTCGCATCCCGCGGTGCCGCTGTCGGCCGAGCAGCGTGCGGAGTATCGGCGGCTGCTCGCCGAGCTCCAGCAGGCCGAACGCGGAGGCGTCACTACGGCGGCGTGAGCCGGTCCCCAGCGGGCGGCCCATGGCGCACCGACCCCGGACACGACAAAGGCGCCCCCGCCCCTGCCGAAGCAGGAACGGGGGCGCTGCCGCGTCAACTCGCGCTCGCCATCCCCCCAAGCACCCCATCACCGCCCGACAATCATCAGCCGCGCGATGCCCAGCACCGGGAAGCCGCTGCCACCGATAGTCGCCCTGCCGGTACAACGGCTCGTCATCCCGCGCCTCGTAGTCCCACGTCCAGTCGCCGTACCACTCCGCGTAGGCCTGCATCGCACAGTCCTCCCACGACAGTGCAGCCAGCCAAGCGCGGGCGGCAGGATGGATGCGCCAGCGACCGCTCCGGGGCTTCTCCAGATTCACGTACGGGCGTTGTAGTGCCGGTGGAGCTCGACCGCGAGACGGCGCTTGTCGAACTCCCGGTTGTAGACGACGATCTTGCGGTTGATGAGCGCCCCGGTCAGCGGCACCAGGAGATCGCTGAAGCTCGGGGCAGTGCTGACCATGGCGGTGGTGCTGAAGCGCTCGGACGCAGGGTGCGCGGGTCGATCGCGTCGGGCGGGGGAGAGGTGGCTGGCGCTCCTGTCCGAGTCGCGCATCTGAACTCTGAACAACGGGACCCGGAGGCCGGGTGGGGGGCGAGACGCGGGCTGCTCCCGGCCGTCCGGCCCTGGTGTGCATCCTGTGGCAGCACGCCGAGGACGAACAGCTCCAGGTGGGTGATCCGCTGTGTCGGGTGATCCGCTGTTCTGGGGGAGCCCGGTGGCATCGTCGCCGGTTCCGTCATCCTTGGGGCGTGATGCAGCACCCGTAAGGCCGTACTGTCCGCAGGTCTTCGCGCCGCCCACCCCGCGGCAACCGCTCGAAACCGGAACGCGCGCCTGGCGAAGTGGCCCAACGACGGCACCCCGTCCGCTCGTGGGGCGGAGCGGGCCGGGGCAGCGTCGCCGTGCTGTTGGCCGTGTGCGCTCCCCGCATCGACGGACAGCTGTCGAATCCGAAGAAGAGGCTTGAAGCTGCCGGAGACTCCCCGAGCAGCCGTCCGCCGGCTGACCCCTCGGCCCGGTGCTTCGATGCGCATGCGGCGGGGCCTCCCCCCGTGGAAACCCGATGACTGCCGGACACCCCGAACGCATCCCTTGATCATCAAGAGGGTGCCCGAGGCTGCCCCGTGTCGACCGTCACCCGCTCTGACCAGCAAAAAGCCCTCCGGAGGGAGGGCTCTCAGCGGCGCCCCCGGCAGGACTCGAACCTGCGGCCAAGCGCTTAGAAGGCGCCTGCTCTATCCACTGAGCTACGGGGGCCTGGTGGCGGGACAAGGATAAAGCTCCCCGTTCCTTGACCCTGTCGCTTCGCCTCCGTGGCTTGATGTGGAGGTTCGGTGAAGCGGTCCCGATAATCGCAGGCGGGTACGAATCGTGCAGCGCTTTTACAGTCCGACGCACCGGGTGTTGTGCACTCGTTATGCCTGGACAGCGCCTGCGCCCCAGTCATCCCTTCTGTCCGTTCCGTTCCGTCGGCGCGCAGACATGTCTATATGCTTCAGAATTCCCCTGAAATTGGGCATTCTTCGCATGTGGTGACCTTGGACGTACGGCCTCAGCTGCTCGACACACTCTCCGCTCTGCGCGACCGTGTCGCCGCCGCACGCTTTCCGCTGCCCCTGGCCGGGGCCCCACGCGCGCGTGCCAACCGCGACGAACTCCTTGCGCAGCTCGACGACTATCTCGTACCGCGCCTGCGGGACCCCGGTGCACCGCTGCTGGCTGTCGTCGGCGGTTCCACCGGTGCGGGCAAGTCGACGCTCGTCAACTCCCTGGTCGGGCGTCGGGTGAGTGAGGCCGGTGTGCTGCGGCCGACCACCCGGACGCCGGTGCTGGTCTGCCATCCGGAGGATCAACACTGGTTCAGTGGCATGCGCGTGCTGCCCGACCTCACCCGTGTGTGGGTGCCCCACCAGGACACCGACGACGACCTCCTGCTGCCCGGCGAGAACCCCGCGCGTGTGCTGCGCATCGAGACCGTCGACAGCCTCCCGCGCGGGCTCGCCCTCCTGGACGCCCCCGACATCGACTCCCTGGTCGCCGACAACCGTGTGCTCGCCGCCGAACTGATCTGCGCCGCGGACATCTGGATCATGGTGACCACGGCGGCCCGGTACGCCGACGCCGTCCCCTGGCACCTGCTGCGCACCGCCAAGGAGTACGCCGTCACCCTCGTCGCGGTCCTGGACCGGGTACCCCACCAGGTCGTCTCCGAGGTCTCCCGGCAGTACGGCGCCCTGCTCACCAAGGCCGGCCTCGGTTACGTACCCCGTTTCACGGTGCCCGAGCTGCCCGAGTCCACCTGGGGGGCCGGTCTGCTGCCCACCACCGCCGTCGCGTCCCTGCGGAACTGGCTCATCCACCACGTCCAGGACCCCTCTGCCCGGCAGCAGGTCATGGCTCGTACGGCCTATGGCGTCCTCGACTCGCTCAAGTCCCGCATGCCCGAGCTGGCCAGCGCCGCCGCCGCTCAGTACGCGGCCGCGCTCCGGCTCACCTCCGCCGTCGAAACCGCCTATGACAGCGAGCGTGCGCGGGTGCGGGGCCGCCTTCAGTCCGGCGCGGTCCTCGCCGGGGACGCCCTCAAACGCTGGCGGGCCTTCCCACTGGACTGCACCGCAGGGGAACTCCTCGATGCGCTTGTGGAGAGCCTGGCCGCACTGTTGCTCTGCTCGGTCACCGCGGCCGACGAACGCGTGGACGACACCTGGCGGCGCGAGCCCGCCGCACAGGCTCCGGAGCTGACCGACCGCGACTCCTCACCGGGGAGCGCCGAGCACCGCATCGGCCTCGCCGTCCGGCGCTGGCGGCGTGAGGTGGAGGAGTACGCCGAGGAGGAGGTGAGGGAACTGGAACGTGCGACCGCGCCCGACCCCGAGACCGTCGCTGCCCTGGTCGCCGCCGCCGTGTTGGGCGGGCGCCGGGCGCGCGCAGCGGGCGAGGGGCTCGCCGAGCGGCTCGGCGCCCACGGCGCGCTGCGGTTGCGTGACCGGGTCGGGCGGCTGCTCACCGAGCACGTGGACCGCGTCGTGCACGCGGAACGGGAGCGGCGCCTCGCCCCGCTCGACGCCCTCGATGTTCATCCCGAGCACCAGGCCGAACTCATCGCTGCGTTGTCCGTACTGCAGAAGGAGAGGTGACCGGTGACCGCCGTCGCT
Organism: Streptomyces pluripotens; assembly: GCF_000802245.2. Taxonomy (NCBI): domain Bacteria; kingdom Bacillati; phylum Actinomycetota; class Actinomycetes; order Kitasatosporales; family Streptomycetaceae; genus Streptomyces; species Streptomyces pluripotens. The sequence continues at coordinate 2,312,953 of NZ_CP021080.1, read as the reverse complement.
GACCAGGACCACACGGATCACACCGACCACATGGGGCGTTGTGATGCGGAGGACGGCAAGGGGGGCGCCCGCCCGGTGTGTCCGTTGGACGACGGTTCCGGTGACGGACCGGTCAGTGTCACCGGCACGGTCGTGCAGACAGAGGCGGAAACCGAGGCAGAACCTGAGGCGGAAACCGAGGTCGTGGACGGGATCGGGGGCGATGGCCGGGCCGAGGACGGGGGCGGCGGGGGCACGGGTGGGGACACGGATCGGGAACGGCCCGCTTCGGTGACTGGTGAGTCCGAGGACACCGAGAGGGAGGACAGGGAGGACAGGGGCAAGAGTGCCCAGGCGGGCCAGCGTGTGCAGAGGGGGCAAAGTACCCAAGGGGTCGACGGCGCCCAAGGCGCCGCCGATGGTCTACTGACACGGTCGGCGGACCTGTGCGGGGCGGCGGAGGGGCCGGCCCGCGAGCGGCAGGCGTGGGTGAGGGCCGGCTACGCGGACCGGGACCGGGCCGCGTACGGCGAGCCCCCGGACGTGGGCGCCAACGCGTACCCTGCCGAGAACTCCGGCAGGGACACCGGTTCGCGGCTCCAGCCGCCGCACGCCCGCCTCGCAGAGGAGGCGCCGCACCAGTGCCCGCCGCGGGAGACGCCGGCCTCCCACCCCGCAGCGGACGCGACGCCCGACGCCGATCACGACTCCTCCGAAGCCTGGGACGACGGTCTCATCGCCCGACGGGTCACGGAGGCCACCGTCGCCGCCCTCGCCGTCGAACGCGCCTCCGCCTTCGAGGCCCCGGGCCGCGACCCGGGAAGCCCCCCCGCTCCACTTGCCTACGACGGCCCGCTGCGCTCCCGGCTGGACGCGCTGCGCGAACTCGTCGGGCTCTCCCGTACCCGCCTGGACAGCCGCACCCTAGCCGGGGCGGGCCGCGTCCTCGACGAGGCAGCCGCTCGGCGCAGACTCTCCGGCCGGCACACCGTGGTCGCGATCGCGGGTGCCACCGGCAGTGGAAAGTCGCAGCTGTTCAACACCCTGGCCGGAGTCGCCATTTCGGAGACCGGTGTACGCCGCCCGACCACGGCAGCCCCCATCGCCTGCAGTTGGAGTGACGGTGCGGCGGGCCTCATCGACCGACTGGGCATCCCGGGCCGGCAGCGCCGTCGCCCGCTGCAGAGCCCGGAGGCAGAGGCGCAGTTGCGCGGGCTGGTGCTGGTCGATCTCCCCGACCATGACTCCGCGGCCGTACAGCACCGCGAACAGGTCGACCGGATTCTGAAACTGGTCGATGCGGTGATCTGGGTGGTCGACCCCGAGAAGTACGCGGACGCCGTTCTGCACGAGCGCTATCTGCGCCCCATGGCCGGCCATGCGGAGGTCATGTTCGTCGTGCTCAACCAGGTCGATCGGTTGCCGGGGGAGGCGGCCGACCAGGTCCTGGACGATCTGCGGCGGCTGCTGGACGAGGACGGCATCGCGCTCGGCGAGTACGGCGAACCGGGTGCCACCGTGCTCGCCCTGTCGGCGCTCACTGGTCAGGGCATCGGTGAACTACGCGAAGCGCTGGGCCAGTTCGTGGCGGAGCGTGGTGCACCGGCCCGCCGGGTCGCGGCCGACATGGACGCCGCCGCGGCCGAGCTGAGGCCCGTCTACGCCAACGGACGGCGGACTGGCCTGAGCGAACAGGCACGCGAGGAGTTCGCCACACGGCTCGCGGAGTCGGTGGGTGCCACCGCGGCGGGCGAGGCGGCCGAGCGAGCCTGGCTGCGCAACGCCAACCGCGCCTGTGGCACACCGTGGCTGCGGCTGTGGCGCTGGTACCAGGACCGTGGCGAACCCCATACGGGTCGCTTGCCGGTGCGAGCCCAGGCCGATGAGGAGGCCACTGCCCGTCAGCGCGTGGAACAGGCGGTCCGCACGGTGTCCGAACGGGCCTCGGCCGGGCTGCCCGCGCCGTGGGCGCAGGCGGTGCGCGAGGCCGCCGCACGTGGCTCACAGGGGCTGTCGGAGGCGCTGGACGCGCTGGCGGAGCGGTCCGGACTGCCATCGGGGCGCCTGCCCCGGCCCGGCTGGTGGCCGGCGGCAGTGCTCGTCCAGGCGTCGATGACCCTGTTGCAGGTCGTGGGCGGCTTGTGGCTGGTGGGCCAGATCGTCGGTGTGATGGCCCCCAACCTGGGTGTTCCCGTGCTGCTGATGCTGTGTGGCATCGTCGGCGGGCCGCTGGTGGAGTGGGGCTGCCGGATGGCGGCCCGGGGACCCGCGCGGCGCTACGGCCAGGATGCGGAACGGCAGTTGCGGGAGGCAGCCGCGAACTGCGGCCGGGCCCGGGTGCTCGATCCAGTGGCGGCGGAATTGCTGCGGTACCAGGAGGTGCGGGAGCAGTACGGGAGGGTCGTGCGCACCGGCGCCGGTGCGGGTGCCGGAGTGGGTGCCGGAGTGGGGTGAGCCCGCGGACCTTCCCGGGGGTGGGTGAGGGGGGCGAGGAGAGAGGTCACTCGTACGAGTGGCGGGGTGTGCCACAGGTGAGTGGTTCTCCACAGCGTTCAGCGGGCTCGGTCCGGCGGAGGCAGTCTGAGGCCACGGCGATCACACGGCAGGTCCGGCCGGAGGCCCAGAGGTCGGTGCGGGTGGTCGGCGTGCGTGTGGGCGCCCATGGGGCGCGGGCGCCCACACCGTAGGCGCAGCCGTACGGGACGGGCCCGTAGGCGTGTCCGCCCGGCCAGGACGGGCCGGCGGGGAGGAGAGCGAGGACGTGAACGAGACCCATATCTGTGTGGTGGGCAATGTGGCGACGCAGCCGGTGTACCGGGAGTCGGCGGTGGGGACGTCGGCCCGGTTCCGGCTGGCCGTGACCGCGCGCTACTGGGACCGGGACAAGCGGGCCTGGACGGACGGACACACCAACTTCTTCACGGTGTGGGTCAACCGCCAGCTCGCTGTGAACGTCGCCGCGTGTGTGGAAGTGGGCCAGCCGGTCATCGTCCAGGGGCGACTCAAGGTGCGCACGGACGTGCGCGAGGGCCAGCAGCAACGGCCGTCCGCTGATATCGACGCCGTGGCGATCGGCCACGACCTGTCACGCGGCACTGCGGCCTTCCAACGCCCGACCAAGTCGGAGGCAGCACCGATGGCGACCAGGCCGGAGCCGGACTGGGAGGTTCCGCGACCTACGGAGACCCCGGATGGAAATCCGGCAGAACGGCCAGCTTCACATGTGGAAGTGACCTGACGTCACTTCCACAGAAAGCGGCGACAGGTCGTCACCCATGCACAAGTGGGGTGATGTGACGTCTCTGGCCTCACTATTGCCAACCAAGCATCGGATTGCGGACCTTCCGTGCCGAAGCACGGCTTGTTCGGAGCACCTGCTGCGCATGCCGCGTGGAACCAGGTGGATTTATCGATAAGCGCAGCTCATGACTGGTCCCGGCGATAACGATTACGGATCGGATCGGCAATCGGATGATCTGACCGGCAGGTGTGGCTCTGCCCGATCCATAAGATGCCAGGCATGCCCCTCGGGGCCGCCGATTCTGCTGGTGGGACCGTCCCCCACGTCCAACGGGTCCTGCTCGAAGGGGAATTCTGTGCTTGTTGCGCTTGCTGCGTTCCGTCGGTCCACCGGGGTGGCTCGCCTTGCCGTTGCTGCCACGGTGTCCGGGCTCGTGCTGGCCGGCGCCGGCACGGCCCTGGCCGCAGGAACGCCGCAGACCCAGGGCGGGGCGACGGCCACCATCAACGGTCTCAAGACCTACGGCGATGCCGTGATCCACGCGGACGGCGGCGATCAGCACGTGGCTGCGGGACTGTTCGAGATGTCGGTGGACGGCGGCGGCACCCTGCAGACGTACTGCGTCGACCTCCACAACCCCACCCAGCGTGACACCAGATACCAGGAGACACCCTGGAGCGGCACGTCGTTGGGCACGAACAAGGACGCCGGCAAGATCCGCTGGATTTTGCAGAACTCCTACCCCCAGGTCAACGACCTCGCCGCACTCGCCCGGCGGGCGGGTACGGGAGCTCTCACCGAACAGGACGCGGCGGCGGGCACCCAGGTGGCCATCTGGCGCTATTCGGACGGTGCGAAGGTCGACGCCGTCGATCCACGGGCCGAGAAGCTCGCCGACTATCTGGAGAAGAGCGCCCGGAACACCGGCGAGCCGCAGGCCTCGCTCACCCTGGACCCGCCCGCGGTCTCCGGCCGACCGGGAGACCTGCTGGGGCCGGTGACCGTACACACCAACGCAGGCGTAGTCACCGTGACCCCGCCGACGGACGCGGTCGGCAGCGGTCTGCGGATCATCGACAAGACCGGCAAGGTCATCACTTCGGCGAAGGACGGCAGCCGCCTCTACGTCGACATCCCCGAGGACGCCCCCAACGGCACGGCCCAGTTGACCGTGCAGGCGTCGACCACTGTGCCGGTGGGCCGCGCCTTCGCCTCCGAAAGCCGCAGCCAGACCCAGATCCTGGCAGGTTCCAGCGAGTCCACCGTCTCCGCTACCGCGACGGCCACCTGGGCAGCCAAGGGGGCGGTACCGGCGGTGTCGGCGCGGAAGAACTGCGCCAAGAGCGGTGTGGACATCACCGTGGCCAACAAGGAGGGTGATGAGCCCTTCACCTTCGAGCTGATGGACGTCGACCACACCATCCCCGCGGGCGCCTCCCGTACGGTGACCGTTCCGTTGCAGGAGGACCAGGCCTACGACTTCACGATCACTGGCCCGAACGGCTTCCGGCATCGCTTTACGGGCGTACTGGACTGCAAGACCCAGGGCAGCGCGATCAGCACCCAGACCACTCAGATCCTGAGCGAGCCCAGTCCCGTCACGGATGGCGGCACCTTGGACTCCACCGACCTCGCCGCCACCGGCGGTTCCGCGATCACCCCACTGATCGCGGGTGCGGCCATCGGCCTGGTGGTGATCGGCGGAGCGGTCCTGGTGTTGCTCCGCAAGAGGGACACCGGGGCGACCGACTGACGGCGGGCCACTGACCGGACAGTGATCACGCTGTGACAGGGCGGCCGACTGCCACGGCCTCCGGCGACCGCGCGGGTCGCTGTCCAGGCGGCACCGCCCGGACTGGCCTCCTCCCCCCGGTGGACGGCGGAATGGTGCGGTAGGTCACCGGGCAGGGCCGAGCCGTGGTCGCCGGACTCGACCGAGGTCAGACCAAGCCCAGGGGCGGTCAAGGGCACGCGGCGGCGCCTGGCAGTGACAGGTGCGTCCGTGACCGGTGCATCCGCTCCACCCAGTACGGCCGACAGCTCACCGTCCGGCCTCAAGGACAAGACGCCCTGCTCGAACGCCGCGCCGGGCACACCGTCCATCTCACAGAGGACCGCCTCACCTCCCTCGAAGATTTCTACAAACCCGAAGCAGCGGCAGGGAGCCTCCGCCCACCTCAGACCAAGACGGCCAGTTAGTGATCTGCAAGTCCTCACTGAACGGCGCTGCCGCTAGAAGTGCTCGACTTCCTGGCCGTCCGGGACCTGGTAGCAACCGGAGATGACATCCACGCTAAGCATCGGAGGATTGTCCTTCGCCATCTGAATGATGTGCACACTGGCCTTCTTCGCGTCGTTGTCAGCCGTGAGCCTCAGGTTCTTGTTCTTGCTGGTGTCCGGCCCGTACTCGACGATCTTGCAGCCGCGCTTCGGCAGCGCCGCCCTGAGCCGTTGCATGGCTACCTCGAGGTCACTGGAGGACGTCGGGGTGAAGCTCATGGGTGGAGGACCCGGAAGTACTTGTCCGGGTCCTTGCCGGAACACTCCGTCACGGTCGTGCGGCTGTCGGACGTCTTGCCTTTGACACCGATCATTTCGTAGATACTGCTGGAAACACCTTCCACCTCGTCAGCGGCGTCATTCGACGTGCTTGTGCCGGCGGAGGGGACGTCGGAACCGTTGTCAGCCATGTTGCATCCGATGAGGGTAGTGAGCGCAAGGGGTATGGCGACCGCGAGGACGCCCAGCTTGATCTTCACGTCGGGGAGTCCCTCCTACTTCACATGATCCCAGGAACCGTGCGGCCCGAACGTGCCGTACGAGGGCTTCAGCTCCACGTCGTCGCTCTTCCCGACAACGACCAGCCCCTGGTTCAGCAGGCTCTTGGAGCGGGGGTCCCAGTACCCGCCGTGCCCATGGGTGTTCGTCGCCATCTGGTTGGCGCCGAAGTCCGGGTCACTGGGGATGATGGTGCCGTCCTCGCCGAGGAAGAGGCGGCCGAGCTCCGGAACCGGGTCCGAGCCGCCCTCCTCGTTCCACACGTGCCCCCCGCGGACCTGCCGCTCGCAGTGGCAATGCACCGATCGGCACACCTGGTGGAGGCGGGCAGGGCATCCGGAAGAGCCGCTACAGGTCTGCCTGGTCCCGGAGCTGTTTCGGTGACATCCGAAGCCGACACAGCGTGGCCGGACCGCGGCGTGCAGCGGCGTCCCTGGGGAACGTCAGGCTGGCCAACGGCGACCAAGACCCGGTCGTCTGAGTGATCCTCCCGGGCCGTCTCTGGGGCGCGCGGGGGTACCCAAGGCCACTCAATGACCCGACAGCGACAGAGGCGCCACAGCCACCATCAGCGAAAGTCCAGGTCACAGCCCCCCGACCTAACGGGTTTCCGCCCAGGGGTGGCCGTACGGCAAGATGGGGTGTATCTGCCCACTGCCAGATTTCAAGCTGCCGGACGGTTTCTCTTGGCTGAGTTCATTTACACCATGCGCAAAGCGCGCAAAGCGCACGGCGACAAGGTGATCCTCGACGATGTCACCCTGAACTTCCTGCCGGGGGCGAAGATCGGCGTCGTCGGCCCGAACGGTGCCGGTAAGTCGACCGTGCTGAAGATCATGGCGGGCATCGAGCAGCCGTCGAACGGTGACGCCTTCCTGTCGCCGGGCTACAGCGTGGGCATCCTCCTCCAGGAGCCCCCGCTGAACGACGAGAAGACCGTCCTGGAGAACGTCCAGGAGGGTGTCGCCGAGATCAAGGGCAAGCTCGACCGGTTCAACGAGATCGCCGAGCTGATGGCGACCGACTACTCCGACGCGCTGCTCGACGAGATGGGCAAGCTGCAGGAGGATCTGGACCACGCGAACGCCTGGGACCTGGACGCCCAGCTGGAGCAGGCCATGGACGCGCTGGGCTGCCCGCCCGGCGACTGGCCCGTCACCAACCTCTCCGGTGGCGAGAAGCGCCGCGTCGCGCTCTGCAAGCTGCTGCTGGAGCAGCCGGACCTGCTGCTCCTCGACGAGCCCACCAACCACCTCGACGCCGAGTCGGTCAACTGGCTGGAGCAGCACCTGGCCAAGTACCCGGGGACCGTCGTCGCGATCACTCACGACCGGTACTTCCTGGACAACGTCGCCGAGTGGATCCTCGAACTCGACCGTGGGCGGGCCTACCCCTACCAGGGCAACTACTCCACCTATCTGGAGACCAAGGCCACCCGTCTGAAGGTCGAGGGCCAGAAGGACGCCAAGCGCCAGAAGCGGCTCAAGGAAGAGCTGGATTGGGTGCGGTCGAACGCCAAGGGGCGGCAGGCCAAGTCCAAGGCCCGTCTCGCGCGGTACGAGGAGATGGCCGCCGAGGCCGAGAAGATGCGGAAGCTGGACTTCGAGGAGATCCAGATCCCGCCGGGGCCGCGGCTCGGCAATGTCGTCGTCGAGATCAACGACCTGCACAAGGCCTTCGGGGAGAAGATCCTCGTGGACGGGCTGTCCTTCACGCTGCCGCGCAACGGCATCGTCGGGGTCATCGGCCCGAACGGTGCGGGCAAGACCACCCTGTTCAAGATGATCCAGGGCCTGGAGACCCCGGACTCCGGCGACATCAAGGTCGGCGAGACCGTCAAGATCTCGTACGTCGACCAGGGGCGCGCCAACATCGACCCGAAGAAGACGTTGTGGGAGGTCGTGTCCGACGGCCTTGACTACATCAACGTCGGCCAGGTCGAGATGCCCTCGCGGGCGTATGTCTCGGCCTTCGGGTTCAAGGGCCCGGACCAGCAGAAGCCGGCCGGCATTCTCTCCGGTGGTGAGCGCAACCGCCTCAACCTGGCGCTGACCCTCAAGCAGGGCGGCAACCTGCTGCTCCTCGACGAGCCCACCAACGACCTGGACGTCGAGACCCTGTCCAGCCTGGAGAACGCCCTGCTGGACTTCCCCGGCTGCGCCGTGGTCGTCTCCCACGACCGGTGGTTCCTCGACCGTGTCGCCACGCATATCCTCGCCTACGAGGGCGAGTCCAGCTGGTTCTGGTTCGAGGGCAACTTCGAGTCGTACGAGAAGAACAAGATCGAGCGGCTCGGGCCGGACGCCGCGCGTCCGCACCGCGCCACCTACAAGAAGCTGACCCGGGGCTGATCGGTCTTGCGGCACATCTACCGCTGCCCGCTGCGCTGGGCGGACATGGACGCGTACGGCCACGTCAACAACGTGGTCTTCCTCCGCTATCTGGAGGAGGCCCGTATCGACTTCCTGTTCCGCCCGGACAAGGAGTTCAAGCAGGGGTCCGTGGTGGCACGCCATGAGATCGACTACAAGCGGCAGCTCGTCCACCGGCACGAGCCCGTGGACATCGAGCTGTGGGTCACCGAGGTCCGGGCCGCCTCCTTCACCCTCGCCTACGAGGTGAAGGACGGCGACCTGGTCTATGTCCGGGCCTCGACCGTGATCGTCCCCTTCGACTTCGAAGCCCAGGCGCCGCGCCGGATCACCGCGGAGGAACGCGAGTTCCTCCGGGAGTACCGGGACCCGGCCGAAGACTCCGAGACCGGAGGGAAGGCCGTCGCCGCATGACGGTGCTGCACCTCGCCGACGAGCCGGAGGCGGCGGACCTCGCTGCCTTCCTCTCCCGGCTGCTGCACTACGACCGTGGAGCAGCGGTGCGTCTGCAGGCGGCAGGCACGGCCCTCGCCGTCTTCGGCCGGCCACCGTCCTTCGAGGTGCTGGCCATCCGCGCGGTGCGGCTGGCGAAGCCGTACGAGGACGGGCTCGACGTCACCCTCGACACCACCGTCTCGGCAGGCGAGTTCCTGGAGGCCGTGGACGAGCGTGCGGCCACTGTTGCCGTTCCCGGCGCGGTCACCGGGCCGCCGTGGGCCGGTGTGCTGCCGCCGCGCGTCGGCTGGCAGCCCGAGCCGGGGCTGCCGGCGCCGGACGCGCTGCGGGCGACCGTCGCCGCCGCGGTCACCGAATTCCGGTCACGCACGCAGGAGCTGGCGCCCCAACGGCGTCACCGCGCGGAGCTGGACCGGATCGGACGGGACATCTGGTCCCGGGAGATAGGGCGCACCCGGCTTCCGGTACGGGCCGTGCACGCGGCACAGTCCCTGGGTTTCCTGCGGCCGGGAACCGAGCCGGCCGACACCGGGCTGCTCTCGTCGGGGGCGTGGCTCCGGCTGCGCACCCCGTACGGATCCGTCGCCGTTCGGCGGACGGGCCTCGGCTCCCTGGGGCTCAGCGTGCACTGAGCGGTCTCGTTCCGGCCGTACGCGGGCCCGGCGTTGCCGGTCGTCCTCGCGCCCGTGCACCCGCGTCCCCGGTGTCCGGATTCTTGGACCGCGGGGGACGCCTGCCCGGGGAAACCATGCCGACCCCCTTTCGGGACGGTCTGCGCCGGACGGTGATCGGATTCCGGGGCACGGCACCGGAATCCGGCCTTGAGCGAGGCTGTATCAGCGGGACGTGATCAGTCCGGGGTGTTCACCATCGACGCGGCGGCGTAGGTCAGGTAGTTCCACAGCGTCCGCTCGTGTTCCTCGGGCAGATCCAGTTCGTCGACGGCCACCCGCATGTGCCGCAGCCATGCGTCGTGTGCCGCGCGGTCCACGGTGAAGGGGGCGTGCCGCATGCGCAGCCGGGGGTGGCCGCGGTTCTCGCTGTACGTCGTGGGACCGCCCCAGTACTGGATCAGGAACAGGGTCAGCCGCTCCTCGGCCGGGCCCAGGTCCTCCTCCGGGTACATCGGCCGTAGAACCGGGTCCTCGGCGACTCCCTCGTAGAAACGGTGGACGAGCCGGCGGAAGGTCTCCTCCCCGCCGACCTGCTCGTAGAAGGTCTGCTCCTGAAGCGTGCCGCGCCGAATCTCTCTCACCCGTCCATGGTCTCAGACCAGGGGACCCACTACCCAGGGCTCAGGACCGCACCTGTTGGCGGCGAAACGCCCCTAAGGTTGACATATGGGTGCCTATGATGCGGAGATCGAAAGCCTTGCCGCAGCCGGACGGGCGGCTTTGGTGCGGGAGATCGACGCCGAAGGCACCTGGGCGGCGGATCCGGTGTGGCGGAAGGCGTTCGCCGAGGTACCCCGGCATCTGTTCGTGCCGTACTACTACGTCGCCGGGCGGCGCGGCTACGAACGCCGCTGGGGCGAGAGCGCCGACCCGGAGGACCGGGAACGCTGGGTGCGCGGTGTCTACGCCGATGTGCCGCTGGCCACCCGGCTGCGCGACGGGGAACTGCTCTCCTCCAGCAGCCAGCCCTCCCTGATGGCGCGGATGCTGGTCGCGCTGTGCGTGACGGACGGCGACCGGGTCCTGGAAGTGGGTGCCGGTACCGGCTACAACGCGGCCCTGCTCACCCACCGGCTCGGCGACGGTGACCTCGTCACGACCGTCGACCTGGACCCGGAGATCGCCGAATCGGCCCGTGGGCACCTGGCTGCCGCCGGATACCGCCCGGTCGTCGTCACCGGCGACGGAGCGCGCGGGGTGCCCGAACGGGCCCCCTTCGACCGCGTCATCGCCACCTGCGAGCTGGCGACCGTCCCGCGCGCGTGGCTCGCCCAGTGCCGTCCCGGCGCCCGGATCCTGACTCCGCTGGCCACCGGTCTGGCGGCCCTCACGCTGCGGGACCCGGAGCGCGCCGAGGGCCACTTCCTGCCCACACCCGCCTATTTCGTGCCACTGCGTGGCGAGGGACGGGTGAAGCCGGAGGAAGTCTCCCTGGCCGGACTGCCGGGACGGGCCCGCGAGCAGGAACTGTTCCGCTTCTTGCTCGCGCTCACCCGGGGGACGCTCACCGCGCAGGAGGCCTACGTACTGTGGGAGCGTGAGGGCGAGCCGAGCCGTGAACGGTACGGCGTCACGGTCACGCCGGAGCGCACCTGGGCCTGGCTGGACGACCCGGTGGGGCCATATGCCTGGCCCCTCCCCGGGCAGTCGCAATCCCCGGTCCTTCCCTAGGCCCTGCGGATCGTGATCGTGGTCCAGGCGCCCACGTGTACCCGGTCACCGTCCTGGAGCGGAACCGGCACGAAGGGCTGGATCGGTTCCTCCGCGCCGTTCACCGTGGTGCCGTTCGTCGAGTTCTGGTCGACGATCGCCCAGCTGCCGTCCGGCTGCTGGACCAGTACCGCGTGCTGGTGCGAGACACCGGGGTCCTCCGGGGGCACCGCCAGGTCGATGTCGGGCGTGTCACCGGTGGAGTGTCGGCGCCGGCCGATGGTGATCTGGTTGCCGGCGAGCGTGCGCTGCTGTTCGGGCGAGTACGCGGGCAAATTCAAGCCCGCGGCCTCGGGCCCGGAGCGCTGCATCATCGCCATGAAGTACTCGCGGTCCGGGCCGATGGTCGCGGTCCAGGTGGCCTGCTGCGACGGCTGCGGGAAGCCGGGGCCGGACGGGCCCTGCAGGCCGCCGGGCGGCGGGTAGCCGTATCCGCCGCCCTGGCCGCCGGGTCGGCCACCGTCCGGGCTGCCGGGTCCTCCCGACGGACCGGCGGATGTCGGAGGGGAGATCACCCAGTCGTCTTCACCGCCGCCGAAGGACGGGCCACCGGCGGACGGACCGCCGAAGGGCGAACCACCAGGGGGGCCGCCGACCGGGGGCCGACCGGTCTCCTGCGGGAAGGCGGGCGGAGCGGACGGCGCGGACTGGAACGCCTGAGGGGCGCCCCCGGGGCCGGCCCCCGGTCCCGGGGGCCGGCCGGCTGACGAGGAAGGGGCGGACGGCGGTACCGGGCGGGACGGGTCCACGCCGAATCCCGAGGGGCCGGGCGCGCCGGGACCCCGGGACGGACCGGGTGGCGTGGGGCCATCGGGGGCGGACGGCTCACGGCTGAAGGGCGGCGGACCGGAGGAGCCGTCGGGTCGCTGTCCCTGCCCCTGCCCCTGCCCCTGCCGTTGGCCACCGCCGAAGAACGGCGAGCCGGACGGGCCGCCGGCGCCCTGCGGCTGGGACCCCCCGAAACCGGAGAGCCCGTCGGAAGCCGGGCCCTGGCCGGGCACCCGGCCTGCCACCTGGCTGCCGCCGAAGTCCCGCGGCGGGCCGGACGGACGCCGTTCACCGCCGAAGGCGGGCGGGGCGGTGGGGCCGTCGGGTCCCGAGGGGCCGGGCGAGGTCGGCGGGCCGGACCGACCGCGGTCGCCGCCGAACGGCATCGGGCCGGAAGGCTCGCTACCGAAGGACGGTATCGGCTCGGCGGGCCGGTTTATCTGCGAGGGCCGTGAGTCCCGGTACTCGTATCCGTCACCGCTGCCGTACGTCGCGCTCGGCGGCTGGAAGCGGGCCTGTCGTGTGGGGGCGGCCGGGGTGTACGAGGTGGCCGTGTTGGTCAGGAAGTTCCACCGGCACTCCTCGCAGAAGGGCGCACCGCCCTCGCGGGGCGTGCGGCACTGCGGGCACAGCTCCGGCTCCGAGCCGGGCGTACCGGACGGGTGCGGATGTCCCCCACCGGCCTGGCTGCCGGGACGGCTCTGGCCGGTGGGCGGTGGGAAGCCGTAGCCGCCGGCGGGCGGGGGCGGCGGAGGTACGGCACCGGCCATGCGGTGACCGCAGACCTCGCACCAGTCGTCGGAACCCGACTGGTGTCCGTTCGGGCAGGTCGGCATGTCGGTGCTTCCCCTCCTGCTAAGGGTCCGGCTGGATATCGCGCTGCCGTGCGGCAGCGTCACTTCTTTACACGAACAGTCTTTGTGGACCGGGTCTCGAGAGTCATCTCATCGGCCTCGGCGACCTTCGTCTTCAACCGCACAGTACCTGTCGCGGCATCGACCACGTCCACCACCTTCGCAAGCAGTTTCGCAGTATCCGCGTTCCCCGAGGCACTCGCGAGCTGAACTGCCCGCCCCAGTTTGGCCGTTGCGCCGTCGAAATCACCCGATTTACGGAGTTCGAGGCCTTGCTGGATGGCTTGTGCGAGTTCGGCCTGCCCGGTGTAGTGGGCGACCTGCGGATTGATCGAGGTGGACGCGGTCATGTCGTCGGTCCAGACGGCCCGTACGAGCCCCTGCGCGCCGAGGCTTTGTGCACTTCCGTCCGGTTGGGGCACGATCAGGGAGACCCTGGCGGCGAGCATCTCCTGGCCGAGGCCAGCCGGTGGAACCTCCACGCACACGTGGTAGTCGCGGGACTCGTCGCCCCAGGATCCGGTGGGGTAGTCCCCGGCTCGGGGCCCTGCCTCGGTGCGCCGAGCAGTCAAGTCCTCGACGGTGGGAGCGACTTGCTTGACGAATCTGAGGGACGCGCCGACCGGCGTCCAGATCCGCAGGGCGACGTCGGCGACCTCTTTGCCCATCACCGTCTCCATCATCTGGGTGAAGTCGGTGGCCAGGCCCGACGGGTCGGCGACGATATCGGCGGTGCCGAGCAGCGCGGAGGCGATACCTGTGACTTCTTTCACTTCCCAGTCGGTGCCCACGCCTCGTGCGTCACAGGTGAGCCGTCCGGCGCACGCACCCAGCGCTTCCCTCAGGTCCTCCGGTGACTCGTGTTCGTTGCGGCCGTCGGTGAGCAGGACGCCGTGCCGGATGGTGACGTCCGCCGAGGACAGCAGCCGGTCGGCGAGGCGCAGCCAGGTACCGATGGCCGTACCGCCGCCCGCGCTCAGCCGGCGCAGTGCCTGTTTGGCCTGTGCACGGGTGGTGGCGTCGGCGACCGCGAGTCGCCCGCCGCCCGGGTACACCTCCTTGGCCATGTGCGTGCCGCCGATCACCGCGAAGTGGGTGCCGTCACGCAGGGTGTCGATGGCGGCGGCGGTGGCGTCGCGGGCATTGCGCATCTTGGTCGGCGGGTAGTCCATGGAGCCCGAGCAGTCGACCATGAGGGCCACGGCGGCGGAGGGCCGCTGCCCGGTCGGATAGAAGGGGGCGGTGACCGAGCTGCCGATGGTGCCGCCGCCCGTCGCCGTCACCGTGACGATGGTGTTGACCTCGTGGCCGCCCTGCGGCAGGTACTCGTTCTGGTAGACCTCCACCGAGAACTGCGGCACGGTCGACTTCGCGAAATTGGCCATGCTTGATCGCATCCCCCTCCGGCACCCCGCTGACGCGAGGCGTTGCGTGTGGACGGCCCGGTCCCCTCCGGTCCGCCGAGGCCTCCCCGCTGTGTGACGGCGTTCCTTTTCGGCCTCAGGCCGATCCTGCCCCCTGAGGCGGCGCCGGGAACGGCAGGACCGCCACTGTTACGTTGTCGTGGCCCCCGCCGTCCAGGGCGTGGCCGACCAGTACCCGGGCGCAGTGCAGCGGGCGTGCCGCAGCGTCCGGCGGGACCGCCTCGGACATCTCCTCGGCCGTTTCGGCGTAGTTCCACAGCCCGTCTGTGCACACCACCACGACACCGGGCCGGTCCGGCTTGAAGCAAGCGGTGTGCGGCTCCAGCTCGTAGGCATCCGCGCCGAGCCAGCCGGTGATCGCGTGGGCGCGTTCGTCGGCGTACGCCTCGGCCTCGCCCATCAGCCCGGCGGCGACCATCTGTGCGGCCCAGGAGTCGTCCTCGGTCAGTCGGGCGGGCGGCGCACCGCGGTCGTCCGGCACCCAGTAGACCCGGCTGTCGCCGACCCAGCCGACGACCAGCAGCCCGGAAGCGACCACCGCGCCGACGAAGGTGCAGGCCGGGGCGTTCTGGTGCGGGAGGTGGTCGCGGGCCGTGGCGGGTTCCTCGGCCAGTGCGTTGACGGCCTGTGCTGCGCTGACGATCGCCTCGTGCATGGCCTGCTGCGGGTGGGTGCCGTGCGGCAGGGCCGCCAGCAGTGAGTCACCGGCCGTCCGAGCCGCCGCCAGGGAGGCGTCGTCGGGGCGGGTGGCCGACGAGACGCCGTCGCAGACGACCGCGAGGGCGGCGGGTGTACCGTCGGCGAGCGTGGTGTGGCCGACGGTGAAGGCGTCCTCGTTGCGGTGATGGCGCAGGCCCCGGTCGCTGACGGCGGCGACCGGGCCCGACTCCCGCTCCAGGTGGTCGCGTTCGCGTGGCTGGGCGTGCCCGCAGTTCTCGCAGTACCCGTCGCTGTCCACCCGCCCCGCACAACAGGCCACGCACATCTGCTGCGGGGCGGCCGGACCGGCACCGGAGCCGGCGGCGGGGCGCGGGTCCGGCGCTTGCAGCGGGTACTCGTCGAGATCCGCCGGCCGGTCGAAGCGCACCCCGGAGCCCGCGGGCCGCTCCCGGCCGGGTGCACCGGCCTCGTGCCCGGGCAGGGGAGGGCCACCGGAGCCGGGGCCGGACCGGTCGGCCGGTTCTGACGTGGGCCGGTCCGTGCCGTCTCCGGGGGAACCGGTCATGGCGAGCGTCGGATGGTCCTGCGGCGGAGCGGGTACCACCGAAAGGTCGTATCCGCACGCTCCGCAGAAGAGATCGCCTGGTTCGACGGGCTCAGCGCAGCTCGGGCACTTCTTCAGTGCGGCCTGCTGGGGCATCTGCGACATCAACTACACCCACGTCCGGGGGCGGTAACGGTTGGCCCGTTCCACCAGTTCGATCCTCTCCTCGCCGCCCGGTGCCAGCCGGGCCAGCGTGCGGTAGGCACGTTCCAGGCCGAACCGGAGGCCCCGCTCGTCCAGACCGCTGCCCAGCAGCACCTGTCCACCAGCGGCAGGCGGAGTGGTGCTCTGGCCCACGGACAGTACCCAGTCCAGTGCACAGCCGAGAACCTCCGCCGACAACTGTGCGCGCCGTGCTGGGTCCAGACCGTATGCCTGCAGCGCCTCGACCTGTCCGGCGGCGGCCGTCAGGTCGTCAAGGAACGGTACGTCACCGGGGGGCGCCGTGCGCTGTTTGATCCGGGCCCGGACGGCGGCGATGCGGGCGGCCGTGTAGTGGATGGAGGATTCCGGCACCGACTCCAGCGTCTTGACGGCGCCGCGCCGGTCCCCGGCCGCGAGCTCCACCCGGGCGAGTCCGAAGGCCGCGCTCACATGACTCGGGTCGGTCGCCCACACCAGGTAGTAGTACTCGGCGGCGTTGTCCAACTGGCCCAGCACCTCCGCGCACAGGCCGAGCGCGAGCTTGGGCGCGGCCTCGCCGGGGAAAGCGTCGTAGATCGCATCGAAGGCGAGCGCGGCACCTTCGAGGTCGCCGGTGACCAGGGCGCTCACGCCCCGGTACCACACCACCCGCCAGTCGTCGGGCCGCTCCTCGTCCAGCTTGCCCAGGCCCATCAGCGCGCCCTGGTGGTCGCCCCTCTCCAGCCGGGCGCGGACCTGCCGCAGTCGGGTTTCCACGGTCGGCGTGGGCGCCGCATCCAGCGCGCTGATCAGCTCGGCCGGCGCGGCGGCCATCAGGCCCGCCAGGAAACCGGCGTTGGGGTCGTCCGGGTCGACCAGCGGCACCGGCAGGGCGAGGGCGGCGGCCCGGACGTCCACGGGCCTGACGAGGGCCGACGGGCTGGAGGGGGCGACCGGTTGTCGTTTCGCACCGCGCGCCGCCCGTGACCCCAGCCGGGACACGTCCTCGCTCAGGTGCGGGAACAACTCCGTGTCCGTGACCTTGATCTCGGGCCCGAACAGCGTCGACAGGGCCGGCCGCGCCTGCCCGGTCTGCAGCGCGACGACCTCACGCAGCACGCCGGTCAGCTGCTCGGACATCTCCTGCGCGGAGGCGAACCGGCGGGCCGGGTCGGGGTCGGTGGCACGCACCAGGAGCCGGTAGAAGGACTCGTAGCGGCGGAAGACCTCGATCGTGTCCGGGTCGGGCAAGGAGTCCGCGTAGAGGTTTGTGTACCCCTGGAAGTCGAAGGTGAGTACCGCGAGCGTCCGGGCCACCGTGTACAGGTCGCTGGCCACCGACGGGCCGGTCTCGGCGACCTCCGGTGCCTGGTAGCCGATCGTGCCGTAGATCGCCGACTCGTCGTCGTCCACGCGGCGCACCGCGCCCATGTCGATCAGTTTGAGCTGGTCCTCGGTCTGGATGGCGTTGTCGACCTTGAAGTCGCAGTACAGCAGGTTGCGGCTGTGCAGATGGCCCAGCGCCTCCAGCGCCTCGATGCCGTACGCGCAGGCCTGCTCCACCGGCAGCGGATCGCGCCGGCCGTCGGGAGTGCGGCGGGCGTTGGCGATCTCCTTGAGTGACTTGCCGCCCACGTACTCCATGACGATGTAGCCGTCGAGGGAGCCGGTGCGCTGGTCGAGGTGCTCCACGAAGTTGTAGATCCGCACGATGTTGGCGTGCTCTATCTCCGCCAGGAAGCGCCGCTCGGAGATGGCCGCCGCCATCGCGTCCTGGTCCCCGGTGTCCAGCAGGCCCTTGAGTACCACCCACCGGTCGGCGACGGCCCGGTCCACGGCGAGGTAGATCCAGCCGAGTCCGCCGTGCGCGAGGCAGCCTGCGACCTCGTACTGGCCGTGCACGATGTCCCCAGCCCTCAGCTTGGGCACGAAGGAGTAGGGGTGCCCGCACTTGGTGCAGAAACCTTCCGTGCGCCCCGGCCGCTCACCGCGGGCCCGGCCGACCGGTGCCCCGCAGTCGGCCCGTGAGCAGAACCGCTTCCGCTCAAGCACCTCCGGGTTCTCCAGCACCATCGCGCGGGGGTCGGGCCGCGGAACCTGCGGCACGCTCACCAGCCCGGCGCCCAGTCGACCGCGTGCCGACGTGCTCGACGACGAACCGGAGCTGCGCACCGACACCGATCGGCCGCTGGACCTGCCCGACAGCGAGCGGGAGAGACGCCCGGACACCGAGCGGCGCGACTTCGACGACTGGGAGGCCGTACGGGAACTGCCGGAACTACCGCTCTGCGCGGAGCCCCTGGTCATTCCGGTGGGCGGCGAGCCGACCATCCCGGTCGCCGAGACCACGGGTGCCAGGCCGCAGGCGTCGCAGTACAGCTCACCGCCGCCGACGTCCTCGTAACGGCCCTCGCACCCCGGCCGCTGGCACTCCTGCCCCGGCTGACTCATGACTGGCCCCCCTCAGGGCCCTCCGGCATGCCGGGGCCGCCGAGCAGTTCGACTGCTGCCTGCTGGTAGCGCAGCACGGCCTGTTCCGCCACACGCAGGTCGCAGGGCGCGCTCCACAGCATCCGCCGGGCCGCGTCGTACCGCTCGACCAGCACCGGGTCCTCGGCCAGACCGTGCCGGGCGACCTTCGCCTTGTAGGCGTCCAGCCGGCCGCGCAGTTCGGCGCGGACCGCGAGTGGTGCGGTGACCGCGGTCAGCGACTCACGGGCCCGCAACAGTTCGTCCTCCGCTTTCCGTTCGAGGGATTCCAGGAGCGGGGAGAGGCGGTGCCACCGCGCCTGCCGCCGGTACTCGGCCGCCGTCGCCAGTTGCTCCTGCAGCGCGGTGGGTGGGCCGCTGACCACCGGTACCTCGGTAGCGGCGATCTTCGCCAACACCTCGCCGCGTGCGGTGCGGGCCTCGGCGAGCGTGCGGTCCGCGCGGGAGAGCACGTCCCGCAGCCGGATCAGCCGTGCCTCCGCGTCCTGGCGGACCGTCAGTACGGCTTCGATCTCCCGCCGTGCGTCCTCCAGGGCGCGCGCCTCACGGTCGTACACCGTGGTGTCCGGACGGCCGCCTCCGGGGGCCGAACTGCCTTCGGCCGGTACCCAGAAGGCGAGCGGATCCGAGACGACGTCCTGCCGCAGCCGGGTCAGTGTGCGGGTGATCCGTTCCAGGTCGTCACCGGCCGGGTGCTCGCCCGGACGCACGCCGACGGAGTGCGCGAGCTGCCGGGTGCGCTGGAGCTCCGCGGCGAGCAGATCGATCCGTGCGGGCAGTGCGGACCAGACCGCGTCGGCGGCGACGACCATGTCCAGACTCGTCGCGTACAACTCGTTCATCCGGTCCACCAGGGAGGTCAGTGAGAAGGTCTCGCTGAGCCTGCCGTTCCCGGCGACCGTCACTGAGTCGCCGCGCAGTAGCCCGGTCAGCTCCACCAAGTCGTCGCGGCTGGACCAGCGGCGTCGGGAGCGGATCTCGCGGGCGGTGTGCAGGGTGGCGGCGTAGGCGTCGAAGTACCCCCACAGACGGGTGATCCGGGCCTCCGTCGCCTGCCAGCGTTCCTTGGTGACGCCGGTCAGTTCCGCGCCTTCGAGGAGTCTGCGGCCCGCGTGGTCCTGTAGGGCCAGCAGCGAGGTCTCGATCGCCTCATGTTCCTGGCCGAGCCGCGCCAGCGCACGGTCCGCCTCGTCCCGGTCCATCACCGGCCCGGCGGGGTCCGTGACGCCCATCGATCACCTCTCGCTGCTGTGTGTTCCGGTCGGATGTGGCTCAGCCGGCGCGCAGATACCGAGGCGCCGGTGGCTCGGACGCCGCCGAGTCCTTCCCCAGTGTCGCCGACAACCACGTGTCGTACGACTCCTGCCAGCCGTGCGCTCGGTAGTCCATCAGAACGCGATTGACCCGGCGTACGAGATCGGAGGCGTTCTTCTTCATCGCCACGCCGTAGTACTCGGTCGTGAACGCCTTGCCCTTGAGCTCGACGGTCGGATCTTGGGCGGCCTGGCTGGCGGCGAGGGCGCCGTCGGTCACCACCGCGTCCACCTCGCCGAGTTGCAGCCGGACCAGGCAGTCCAACTGGTTCGGGACGGTGGTGGAGATGTCGGTGGAGGCGGGCAGACGGCCGGACTTCCGGTCGGCCGTCAGCTTGATGAACGCGGTCGAACCGGTCGCCGTGCAGATCTTCTTGTGCGCGAGCGAGTCGTCGTAGCCGGTGATACGGGACGACTTGGGTGCGAGTACCTGCTGCCCGGTCTTGAAGTAGGGGGCGGAGAAGGCCACTTGCGTCAGACGGTTGCAGGTGATGGTCATGGTCCGCACGACCATGTCCACCCGGCCGTTCTGGATCGCCGGGATGCGCTGGCTGGTGGGAATGGCCTTGAACTGAACGGCATCCGGGTCACCGAGGATGTCCTGTGCTATTCGGTGCACCAGGTCGATGTCGAAGCCCTCCAACTGTGCGCCCTCGGTGTTGGGGTTGCGGTAGCCCCAGCGGTAGCTGTTCTGGTCGATACCGACGACCAGTTTGCGCTTGGCGCCCGTCCGGGCCTTGATGGCGTCGATCGTGGGGCCGTCCGCGCCGGAGGGCGGCAGGGTCTGCTCCTGGGCCTGGGACTCCGTGCAGTCGCCGGCGCGGGCCTGGCTGCCGGTGGCCACCCGCTGTCCGGCACGGACTGGCCGGTGTGCTGCCTGGGTGCACGGCAGCAGCAGGGCGAACGCCATCGCCAGCGCGCACAGCACCGCCATCGCACCGACCCCGCCCCAGCCCCGCAGGGAGGTTCGGGTACGTGCCGCGAACATCGACGCACCCCCTGTCACCGGTACTCCGAGAGTCTGCGCCCGATGCCTGCCACGGCGCCGGCCGCACCCAGCAGCGCGAGGCCGGCCGCGCCCTGTGACAGCCCGGTCATGGCGCTCCGCCCGCTGCCGGCGGCTCGCTGGAACTCGGTCTGCTCGTGGCCGATGGCCCGGGCGAGGTTGGCATCGACGCTGTCGAAGCACTCACCGGTCGCACCCTTCGTCCCGATCACCTTGTCCAGCGCCTGCTGGTAGTTGCCGTTCTCGTCCTCGGAACGGGCCGAGGCGTGGCGCTGCTTCCACACCGCCATATTGCCCTGGGCCGCCTTCACCGGCGTGCTGCCCGCCGGGTCGTCGGCGAGCGTCTCCGCCTCGGTGAGTCCCTTGCCGAGCACGGCCATGTCCTTGTCGAAGGCGTAGTAGTAGGCGTCGTACGTCTCCCCGCCGACCGTGATGGTCTGGGCACCGCGCGACACCAGGCTCAGGTTCTCGTTGCCGCGCGCCTTGAGGGAGGCGATCCTGGCGTCGTGCAGGACGCCCAGTGAGCGGATGCCGTGGTCGTAGGAGCGGTTGAGGTCCGCGCGGGCGACCGCGTGCCCCACCACCAGCCACAGCAGGACGACCGTGGTGGCGGCGGTACCGGTGACCAGGCCGTGGTTGAGGACGCGGTTGGTGCGTCGGTAGGTGCGGTGTTGGGCCCAGCCCAACGCGGCGAGTGCGAGCAGCCCGAGCGCGATGGCGGCCCACGGATAGGGCGTGGTATCCGCGTAGTCGGCGTCGAGCCGCTGGTTCTCCGTCGTGTAGAGGTCCTCCGCCGCCGGGAGCATCTCGTACTGCATCTTCTCGTTGGCGTACCGCAGATAGGCGCCGCCCACCGGATAGCCCTGCCGGTTGTACGTCCGGGCCCGCTCGATCAGGCCCTTGTACTCGGGCAGCAACCGGTTCAGCTTGGCGATGGTCGCCTCGGAGGCCGAGCCGGGCTCGGCGTTGGCGGCGGCGGTCACCAGTCCTCCGGCGGCGCTGCGGATGTCCTTCTCGTACCGGTCCCGGGAGGCGGCGGTTTCTTGGCCGCCCGCCAGGAACCCGCTGGACGCCGTCGTGTTGGCGTCCGCTAGGGCGCGGTAGATCCCGGCGGCCCCGGAGCTGAGTGGCTGGCTCCGGTGCAGCACGTCGTCGGCGGCGGCCGCCCGTTCGCTGGTCTGCCAGGCCGTCACGGCCCCGAACACGAGGACCAGCAGGGCGAGTAGGGCCCCGATGATCCGCAACCGCCCCGGCTCGGTGGTCGCGGCGGCCCGCACCCGCTCGGCGCCCTCGGCGAAGGCGCTGCGGCGGTCGGGCGACCCGACGGCGGCGACCAGGGGGGCCGACGGGCCGGGTTGGACGGGAAGTTGGGGGGCGGCGGGCACGGCGGCGCCGGTCGGCGGCGTTGCCGCGCTGCTCTTCGGCGGGTGTGTCACTCGACCTCCCCCAGGGTCATCCGTTCGCCGCCAAGTATCACCGCACGGAGTGACATCCGCACTGGCCTTCACTGGATCTTGATCGGATCGCAGTGTGCCCGACGGTACGCGCCGTCCGGCACACCACCCCCTGCCGATGAACACGCGGGTCAGGGCACGCCGGTTCCCCGGCTCGGCGTGTGCATGTCCTGGCCCGGGGAAACCGCGTTGTCGTGGCGGTGGGTCTCGCCGGTGCGCTTGCCGCAGGCGAGGCCGGTGCCCCCGTGGACGAACCGGTGCCCCTGTGGATGAAGGTGCCCCGCCGGCCCGTGCGGGACGGACCCGGGCGCCCTCCCGGTGCTGCGGACGAACCCACCCATCTGGGGCAGCAGCCCTTGCCGGGCAGACGTCCGGGGGAAGGGCCCCGTCAGGTACCGGCGCCGTGGTGTTCGACCGGCACGTTCGCCCAGTGCTCCTTCGCCCAGTGCTCCCGTACCCGTCCCTGTGCCTGCGCCCCCGCTCCCAGCCGGTCCAGGCCAAGCAGCACCGCCCCCAGCACCGGGTGCGCCGTGACCACACGGACGTCGGCCTCGGGGGCGCGGACGGACAGCAGATCCCGGATGCGGTCCTCCAGGGGGAGATGACCGGCCGTCAGGACGCCTCCGCCGAGCAGGACGGGCGTCTCCTCGTCCAGCAGGTCCAGCCGGGTCAGCGCCACCGTGGCCAGTACCGCCACCTCCTCGGCCAACCGGGAGACGATCGAGCGGGCCACCGGGTCACCGTCCGCCGCCGTCGCGAAGAGGACCGGTGTCAGCTCGTGGCGGCGGTCGTGCTCGATGCGTTCCAGGTGCAGGGCCTCGATGAGGGCGTACATGGTCGGCAGGCCGAAGTGGGCGGGCAGAGTGTGGGACAGGGCTGTCGGCGCGCCCCTGCCGTCCGCCGCTCGCGCCGCGTACCAGAGGGCCTCCTCTGCCAGGCCCCAGCCTCCGCCCCAGTCGCCGGAGATCCGGCCGACGGCCGGGAAGCGGGCGGTGCGGCCGTCGGGGCGCAACCCGACGCAGTTGATGCCCGCGCCGCAGACGACCGCGACCCCCCGGGGCTCGGCGACTCCCGCGCGCAGCACCGCGAAGGTGTCGTTGCGGACCTCCACCGACGTGCCCCACGCGCGCGCCCGCAGCGCGGCGGTCAGTTGCTCCTCCTCCACCGGGAGGTCGGCGTTGGCCAGGCAGGCCGAGACGTGACCGACCGACGTCAGACCTGCCTCGGTGAACGCCCGCGCGACCGGTTCGGCCAGCGTGTCCAGGGCCGCCGGCATACCCACCGCGGGCGGACGGAAGCCACCGCCGCGTGCCGTGGCGAGCACCTCTCCGGCGCCGGTGACCACGGCCACGTCGGTCTTGCTGTTGCCCGCGTCGATGGCGAGAACACTCGCGGTGTCAGGTGCGGTCAGGCCCACGCCAGGTGCTCCCGGTTGTGTGCGATCAGTTCGTTGGTGAGTGTTTCGGCGTACGCGTACTGGCCGATGAGGGGATGGGCGAGCAGGGCGCGGAAGACGCGGTCCCGGCCGCCCCTTAGGGACGCTTCCAGGGCCAGCTCCTCGTACGCCGCCACGTTCGAGATCAGCCCCGAGAAGAGGGGCTTAAGGGCCGGTACCGGCAGTGGCACGGGACCCGAGGGGCCGACCGCCGCCTGCACCTCGATCACCGCGTCGTCGGGGAGGAAGGGGAGCGTGCCCCGGTTGAGCGTGTTCACGACCTGGTAGGGGCTCCCCTGTCCGCCCAGCAGAGCCGCGGCCAGGTCGACGGCCGCCTCCGAGTAGTAGGCGCCGCCTCGCTTGGCCAGCAGTGCCGGCTTCGCGTCCAGGGAGGGGTCGCCATACAGCTTCAGTAGTTCGCGCTCCATGGCGGCCACCTCGGCGGCCCGGGAGGGCTTGGTGCGCAGTTCCCGCACCACCTCGTCGTGCGCGTAGTAATAACGCAGGTAGTAGGAGGGAACCACGCCGAGGCGGTCCAGGAGGGGGCGGGGCAGGTGCAGGTCGGCGGCGATCGCGTCACCGTGCCGGGCGAGCAGTCCGGGCAGTGCGTCCGTACCCTCCGGGCCGCCCAGCCGCACACCGGTCTCCCAGGTCAGGTGGTTGAGGCCCACGTGGTCGAGGTGGACCTCGCGCGGTTCGGTGCCCAGCATCGTCGCGAAGGTGCGCTGGAAGCCGATCGCCACGTTGCACAGGCCGACCGCGCGGTGCCCGGCCTGGACCAGGGCGCGGGTGACGATGCCGACCGGGTTGGTGAAGTCGATGATCCAGGCGCGGGGGTTGGTGCGGCGCACGCGTTCGGCAATGTCCATGACCACTGGAACCGTGCGTAGCGCCTTGGCGAGGCCGCCCGCGCCGGTCGTCTCCTGGCCCACGCAGCCGCAGTCCAGGGGCCACGTCTCGTCCTGCTGGCGGGCAGCCTGTCCACCGACGCGCAGTTGGAGCAGGACGGCGTCGGCGCCGTCGACCCCCGCGTCCAGGTCGGCGGTCGTGACGATCCGGCCGTCGTGTCCCTGTTTGGCGAAGATGCGGCGGGCCAGGCCGCCGACCAGCTCCAGGCGCTCGGCAGCCGGGTCCACCAGGACGAGTTCCTCGATGGGCAGGGTGTCCCTGAGGCGTGCGAAGCCGTCGATGAGTTCGGGGGTGTAGGTCGAGCCACCGCCGACCACGGTGAGTTTCATACGGGGTTAGCCCTTCACTCCGGTGAGCGTGACACCCTCGACGAACGCCTTCTGGGCGAAGAAGAACACGAGGATCACGGGGGCCATGACCAGCACGGTCGCGGCCATGGTGAGGTTCCAGTCGGTGTGGTGGGCGCCTTTGAAGGACTCCAGGCCGTAGCTCAGGGTCCAGGCACCGGGGTTCTCGGACGCGTAGATCTGGGGGCCGAAGTAGTCGTTCCAGGCGTAGAAGAACTGGAAGAGGGCCACGGCGGAGAGGCCCGGTTTCGCCATGGGGAGGACGACCCGCACAAGGGTGCGCAGGTCGCCGCAACCGTCCACCCGTGCCGCGTCCAGGTACTCGTTCGGGATGGTCATCAGGAACTGGCGCAGCAGGAAGATGGAGAACGCGTCGCCGAACGCCATCGGGATGATCAGCGGCCACAGGGTGCCGGACAGATCCAGCTGCTTCGCCCAGAACAGGTACATCGGGATGATGACCACCTGCGGGGGCAGCATCATCATCGAGATCACCAGCATGAGGGACAGACTGCGGCCCCGGAAACGGAACTTGGCGAGCGCGTACGCCACCGGGACCGAGGACGTCACGGTCAGGACGGTGCCGAGGCCGGCGTAGACCAGCGTGTTCCGCCACCAGGTCAGGAAGCCGGGTGTGTCGAAGACCTTCCGGTAGTTGCCCCACTCCCAGGTGTGGGGGACCAGGTCCTTGCTGAGTGCCTGGCTGTCGCTCATCAGCGAGGTCAGGAGCACGAACACGAACGGGAGCGTGAAGAACAGCGCGGCGGCGACCCCGAGGGAGTGCACGGCGATCCACTCCAACAGGGCACGGCGGCGGGCCGTGCTTTCGGCGCCGGACACAGGGAGCGTCGGCTTCACCGGTTTGTCCAGTGCGTGGGCCACGGTCAGTCACCTGCCTGGATCAGGCCGCCCCGGCGCCGCATCAGCAGTGCGGTGAACGCCATCGACAGGGCGAAGAGCACCAGGGCCACCACGCAGGCGGACCCGTAGTCGAAGCGCTGGAAACCGAGGTTGTAGACGAGCTGCGGGAGGGTGAGCGTGGACTTGTCCGGATAGCCCGGTTCGAACTGGGTGCCCGCGCCCTGGATCACGCCCGAGGCGACCTTCCCCGCGATCAGCGGCTGCGTGTAGTACTGCATGGTCTGGATCACGCCGGTGACCACGGCGAACATCACGATCGGGGAGATGTTGGGGAGCGTGACGTACCTGAAGCGCTGCCAGGCCGACGCACCGTCCAGCTCCGCCGCCTCGTACTGCTCCGCCGGTACGTCGAGCAGCGCGGCCATGAAGATCACCATCAAGTCGCCGACCCCCCACAGTGCCAGCAGGGTCAGGGCGGGCTTGGACCAGGCGGGGTCGTTGAACCAGCCCGGTGCCGGGACGCCCGCCTTCTCCAGGATCGAGTTGACCGGTCCCGTACCGGGGTTGAGCAGGAACGCGAAGGCCATGGTTGCCGCGACCGGCGGGGCCAGGTACGGCAGGTAGAACAGGGTGCGGAAGACCCCCGTACCGGTCTTGATCTTGGTGATGAGCAGGCCGGTGCCGAGCCCGAAGAGCACCCGGAGGGTCACCATCACCACGACCAGCCACAGCGTGTTGCGCAGTGCGGGCCAGAAGAGCGGGTAGTGCTCGAAGACGTAGGCCCAGTTCTTCCCGCCGCTCCACCGCGGCGGCTGGAAACCGTCATAGTGCATGAAGGAGAAGTAGACCGTCGAGATCAGCGGGTATGCGAAGAAGATCGCGAAACCGAGCAGCCAGGGCGACATGAAGGCAGCCGTACGAAGCGCCGCGCGCCGGCGCTTCGATGCCAGAGTTGCTGTTGCCATGGGCTACTTCGCCTGCGCGATGTCCGTGTCGATCTGTGCAGCCGTCTTTCTCAGCCCGGCTTTCAGATCGGTGACTTTGCCACTCTCGTAGTCGTATCCGAACTGCTGGATCGTCACCAGGTACACGCCGCCGTTGACGGAAGCGGGGGTCGTGGTGGAGTTTGGGTTGGCGGCGATGTCCAGGAACGTCTTGAACCGTCGGTCGTACGTGAGCCTCGGCGACTTCAACGCGGCCAGGGTTGAGGGGATGTTGTGGATGTCGTTGGCGAAGCCGACCACCGCGTCCGTGTCCGTGGTGATGTACCTCAGGAATTCCCACGCCGCGTTCTGCTTGTGGCTGGTGGCGGCGATGCCCGCGATGGTGCCGGTGATGTAGCCCTTGCCGTACTGCGAGATCTGGTCGTCGGGTACGGGCAGCGGGGCGACCCCGATCTCGAACGTCGGCTTGGCCTCCTCGGCCATGGCGAGCCGCCACTCGCCATCCATCTGCATGGCCACTTGGCCGGTGTGGAAGGGGTGTTTGGGACCCCACTCGTCGCCGAGCGTCGCCCGGAACTTCTCCAGCTTCTGGAATCCACCGAGTTCGTTCACGAGTCTCTTCTGGAGCTCGAATCCCTTTTCGAAGACGGGGTCCGAGGCCAGATTCGACTTGCCGTTCTTGTCGAAGTACGTGGGTGAGAACTGCGCGAAGTAGTGTTCCGTGGTGGACTCCCAGCCGTGGTAGTCCGGCATGAAGCCCAGCTGTCTGTACCCGTCTTTCCGGGGGATGGTCAACTTCTTGGCGTCGGCCTCGAATTCTGACCATGTCTTCGGTGGGTTCCTGATGCCGGCTCCGGCGAACGCGGTTTTGTTGTAGTAGAGCCCGTACGCGTCACCGAGCAGTGGAACCGTGCAGCGGTCCGAGCCGAACTGAGTGTATTCATTCATCGCCTTCGGGAACGTCTTCGCGGGGTCGATTCCGGATTTCTTGAAGAAGGGGTTGAGATCCACCAGGGCGCCCGAGGAGCAGAACGTGCCGACGTTGTTGGTGGTGAAGGAGGAGATGACGTCGGGGGCCTTGTCCCCGCCCGCCCGCAGCGCCTGATTGATCTTGTCGTCGGTCATGTCGCCGACGATGTTCACATGGATGTGGGGGTGGGACTTCTCGAAGCCGGAGACCAGCGACTTGACCGCCTTGACTTCGTTCGGCGCGCTCCAGGCGTGCCAGAAGTTGATCGTCGTGTCCTTCGACGGGTCGTCGGCGGCGCCGGTGTCGGACTGCCCAGTGCAGGCGGTGGTGAGTAGAACGGCGGACACAGTTAGGGCGAAAGCTGCTTTTCGGGCAATTTTGGGTATGGCTGTGGGCATGGCCAGGTCTCCCAGGGGCGGGCTGCGGGGCAACAGGGGTGGGCTACGGGGGTGGGGAGGGAGTGGAGAGAGCGCGGGGAGGCGCGAGGGCGGGGCGGCGTTCAGCGCGAGGTGTCGAAGACCTCGTCGCGGGTGGCGGCGAGCGCGGACTCCAACGCGCCACGCAGCACGGGGCGTTCGCGGATGTCACCGACGGCCAGTCGGGGGCGGGGTGCGGCCAGCTCCGCCAGTTCGGCCTGGACGAGGGTGCGCAGCTCCTCGCCGCCGGCCGTCAGTGCGGATCCGCTGAGGACGACGAGCTCGGGGTCGAGGACGGAGACGAGTGAGGCGAGACCGGTGGCGAGCCGGGTCGCGTAGGCCTGCAGCAGCTTCCGGTAGGGGCCGTTCGTGTGATGGGCGGCGCGGGCGACGAGTTCCGTGGCGGCTTCGGTGTAGGGCCCCGCCGGCACGTCCTCGACGCCGAGTTCGCGGGCCAGTTCCGGCAGGATCTGAGTACCGGCCAGTTCTTGGTAGCCGCCACTGTTGGCCTTGGTCACCTGGCGTACCAGGGGTGTGCCCGGCACGGGCAGGAAGCCGACCTCGCCGGCTCCACCGGTCCAGCCGCGGTGCAGTCGGCCACCGAGGACCAGGGCGGCGCCGAGCCCTTCCTGGTTCCAGAGCAGGACGAAGTCCGTGTGGCCGCGGGCCGCACCGAGCCGCTGTTCGGCGACGGCGACGAGATTGACGTCGTTCTCGTACTCGACCGGCATGGGCAGCGCCGCCGCGAGTTCGTCGAGCAGGGTCGGCGAGTGCCAGCCGGGCAAGTGGGAGGCGTAGCGCAGGCGGCCGGTGTTGGGGTCGAAGGCGCCGGGGGTGGCGATGACCAGCCGGTGTACGTCGGAGCGGGACAATCCCGCAGCTTTCGCGGCGCCGTCGAGGGCATCGGTGACCTGCTGGACCACGGGTTGTGCCGGGTGTCGGCCGGGGGTGGGCAGTTCGTACTCGCCGACCGTGCGACCGGTGACGTCGGCCACGGCGGCGTGGATGCGGCTCGGGGAGACGTCCAGTCCGGCGGCGTGGGCTGCAGCGGGGTTGACCGCGTACAGCTGGGCGTTGGGGCCTGGGCGGCCCTCGCTGGTACCGGTCACCCGCACGAGCCCGGCCGCTTCCAGGCGGGCCAGCAGTTGGGAGGCCGTCGGCTTGGACAGGCCGGTGAGCTTACCGATCCGGGTGCGTGACAGCGGGCCGTGCTCCAGCAGGAGGTCCAGGGCGGCACGGTCGTTCATGGCGCGCAGGACGCGCGGGGTGCCCGGCGTGCCCGGCGTGCCGGCGGTTCCTGCCATGGGGTTCGACACCTGCCCTTCCAGCCGCCCGGCTTCTCAGTATCACTGAAGAGCGCCGTTGAGCACTGTTAGGAAACTTTCCTGTTCGGGTGGGAGGAACCTAAGCCCAGGGCGAACGGGGCGTCAAGAGACGACGCCGCCGAGATGGCGGAGTCGTTGCCTCGCCGGTTGTGCCGCCGGGTGCGTACGGGACGTGCGCTTCTCCCGTGGGCGAAGCCGGCCCGGATCCCGTCACGGATGTGGTTGCCGCTGGTCATCCGGCCATACCGGGGATGGTGCTGCGCGGGGCGCGGGGCGCGGGGCGCGGGGACCGGGACGGCCCTGCCCCGGCTCCCGCACCCGTGCCGTGACGGATGCGGCGCCCGGTCGTGGCGCTCCGGTCCCGCCGACACCGGGCTGGGCCCCGTGGACCCCCGCCCGTGCAGTTCCGGCGGGACGGCGGACACCGGCGGCCCCTCGGCACGGAAGCGGGACCTTCCCACCCGGCCGGTGTGCCGGACTGCCGCGCTACTCTCCCGGCGGAGCGGGGCGCGGGGGCGTCACCGGTGCCGTCGACGTCGTCTCGGGGGAATCCCCGTCGGCGTGGACCGAAGGGGCCCCCATCGCCGCCGAGTCGGCGGCCTCCCCCTGGTCCGCCACGGCCGTCGCCCCGCCCACGACCCGCACCCCGGCCGCGTCGAACGCCCGCTTGATCCGCCAGCGCAGTTCCCGCTCGACCGTGGTGTCCTTGCCCGGCATCGTCTTGGCGGACACCCGGACCACCATGGAGTCCGGAAGGACGCTGTCCAGGCCCAGCACCTCGACCGGGCCCCACAGAAGCTCGCTCCAGGGCTCTTCCTTGCCCATGCGCTCGGCGACCGCGTCCAGCGTCTCCTTGGCCCCGTCCAGATCCTCGTCGCCCTTGAGCGTGACATCCACGCTGGCCGTGGCCCAGCCCTGCGAGAGGTTGGCGACCCGCTTGACCTCGCCGTTGCGGAGATACCAGATGGCACCGTTGGGCCCGCGCAGCTTGGTCACGCGCAGTCCGACCTCGATCACCTCGCCGGTGGCCACGCCGGCGTCGATCACATCACCGACGCCGTACTGGTCCTCAAGGATCATGAACACCCCGGAGAGGAAGTCCGTGACCAGGTTGCGGGCGCCGAAACCGATCGCCACGCCCGCGACGCCGGCGGAGGCCAGCAGCGGTGCCAGATCGATCTGGAACGTGGCGAGCACCATCAGTGCGGCCGTGCCCAGGATGAGGAAGCTGGCCACCGACCGCAGCACCGAGCCGATCGCCGCCGCGCGCTGCCGGCGCCGCTCGGCATTGACCAGCAGCCCGCCCAGCCCGCTGCCGTTACCCGTCTGCGGTGAGCGGTTCATCCTGTCGATCAGCTGGGTGATCGCGCGCCGCACCGTCGCTCTGAGCGCGATCGCGATCACCAGGATCAGCAGGATCTGCAGCCCCATCGCGAGCCACGTCGTCCAGTTCTGCTCGACCCAGCTTGCCGCGTTCGTCGCGCTGTCCTGGGCGTCCTGGAGGGACGGTACGACCGGCTCCGTAGACTCCGAGGGAGACGGTGACGCTGACGCACCGGCGGCCATCAGCAGGGCGGACGAGGACGACACGGCAGGTACCTCCAAGGTGCTGCACGGTCCGCACCGGTGGGTGGTCGAGGTCACGAAAAGGTCACCGGACGGACACGGACACCACACTAACGGGGCATGGCGTGTGCCCTGCGCGGATCCGCGCAGGACGGGCGCAGGAGAGACACGACTCACGTCGGCTTGAACCGTGCCCCACCCAGGGCATCCCTCACCTGTGGTCGAAAACACTCCCAGCCCGTTACCGGGACATGGTGGCGCATGGACCAGGCATGAGGGGAGACTGACTGCAGATCGTCCCGGCGCGAGCCACGCGCCGCCGACGCCCAAGGAGGCACCCGTGCCGCACGTCCTGGTCCTCAACGCGTCGTACGAGCCGCTCGGCGTCGTACCGCTCCGCCGCGCGCTCGTCCTCGTCCTGGAGAACAAGGCCGTCTCCCTCGAGGAATCCGGCGCCTATATGCACAGCGCGACCGTCACAGTCCCCGCACCCAGCGTGGTCCGGCTCAAGCGATTCGTCCGGGTCCCCTACCGGGGGCCCGTTCCTCTCACCCGTCGGGCGCTGTTCGCCCGCGACGGGGGCCGGTGCATGTACTGCGGTGGCGTCGCAACCAGCGTCGACCACGTCATCCCGCGCAGTCGCGGGGGCAAGCACGTCTGGGACAATGTGGTGGCCTCCTGTCGCCGCTGCAACCACGTCAAGGCCGACCGCCACCTCGTCGAACTGGGCTGGCGACTGCGGCACAAGCCCGCCCCGCCCACCGGACTGGCCTGGCGCATCATCGGGACCGGCCATAGGGACCCGCGCTGGTTGCCCTACTTGCAGCCGTACGGCGCGGATGACGCCCTGGCCCGGATCGACGGCATCTCCGCCTGACGATCCGGGCCTTCGCACACCCGGGAGCCACCCCCGTGGGTCCCCGGGCACGTCCCGCGGCAGGCCTGCCCGATCAGCCGCGGGGCCCTTCAGGGCGCGCGCCACACACCGCGTACAGGGCGGTGCCGAGCGCGAACAGCGACAGCGCCGCGGCCCAGGCGCCGGTCTGCGCACCTGGCTGCACCGGCCACGCCCACACCGTGACGCCACGCCCGCGCGCCGCCGAGGAGGCCAGGTACACGGCACTCACATAGCCGAAGGCGGGCAGCCAGCTCAGCCGGGCGCCCAGCAGCACGGCCGCCGTCGCGCTGAAGCCGGTACAGCCCAGCGTGTTGCGGATCACCGCGGGGGGCCCGAAGGTTTCCGCGTGCCCGAGCACCGCGAGCGTCAGTGACGCCGCCGCCAGTGCGGTCAGTGCCCCCAGGTGCACCAGCCGCCGCGGCCACCACGGTCGTACGGCCGTGCGGTCCAGTTCCTCCGAGTCGCCGTGCAGACCCGCCCCAATCACCGCCGAGGCCAGCAGCGGGGCCAGCGCGACGATCGGCACGCGGCGGAAGGGGTCCAGATAGCCGTCCAGCTGACCGGCGGCCCACACCGCGAAGCCCGCGGTGCCGATCAGTGCGGTGAGGGTGAGGGGAACAGCGCGGGAACGCGCGTACAACAGCGGTCCGGTCACAGTGACGGCACCCCCGCGGGGCCACAACGGCCCGCCGTCGCGAAGTACGCGGACAGCCATCTGCGGCGCTCCTCCTCACCCAGGCCGGCCAGCCGGGCCCTGGCCGCGCGGCGCCGGCGCAGTTCGGCGCGCTGTTCCGCGCCGCCCCGTCCGTCCGCCCGGTCGAAGGCGGCCTGCAGCGGGTTGGGCGCCAGATAGTCGGCCACCGCATCGTCGGCCCTGACCCTCCGTGGGTCCGGGTCGTCACAGTCGTGCCGCTGCAGCGCCATCACAGCCTCCCACGCGTACTGCTTCGGATCGGTCAGCCGCCCTCGTACGACCGACCAGCCGAACGGCGTCAGCATCGGCAGCTGGACCTCGCCGGCACGCGGGTCGCTGCCCCGGTCCACCCAGCGGGTGGGCAGGTTGTGCACGCCCCTGAGCTTGCCCGTGATCCCCGACAAGGCGTCCCTGACCTGCGGCAGCATGCCCGGGTAACGAGCGCTGACACAGACCGCAGGGGTGGTGGAGGTGTCACAGACCTGCCGCTCGGCGATCGTGTCCACGCGCCACAGCCCCGCTCCGGCCTGCCCAAGCAGCACGCCCGCCGCCGCGGCGGCGGCCAGCGGCACCAGGGCCGTCACCCGGCGCCGGGCTGTGTGCGCCAGTACCGCGGCCACAGCGAGCCCGCCCGTCCACCCGGCCATCGCGACCGGCTGCCACCACACCGGCCGCAGCACCGCCAGGGCCTGGAAGGCGGGGTCGAGGCGGACACCCGGACCCGAGTCGCCGGTCCCGGCCACTCCCAGCCCCACGTACCCGGCCATCGCCAGCAGGGGGGCGGCCAGCCGCGTGGGCGCGATCCGTCCCACCACATGGCCGGCCACCGCAGCCGCCAGCATGGTCACCGTGTCCTCCGGCAGCAGGGCCAGGTGGGGCCGGTCGCCCTGGGAGAACGGCCAGGTGGCCACCATGGCCAGAGCCACTGCGCACAGATAGCCGGCAGCTCCCCAGAACGCGACCGGCAAGGCCGAGGCCAGAAACCGGGCGAGCGGAGACCGGACCGCAGAACCCCACAGCTCCTCTGTGCAGCGCCGCCGCTCCCGCCCGCCCTGCCAGCAGCCAGCGGCGGCGGCCAGTGGCACGGTGATCAGCAGGGCGTTGTGCGCCTCCGCGGCGGTCTCCGCCCAGTCGCCCTGCCAGCGGGTGGAGACGCCGGTCAGCATCGCGCCCAGGGTCAGCAAGATTGCGCCCCCGGCCCAGGGAGCGAAACCGCGCACGGCCTCGGCGCGCAACGGGTGCGGCGCCCGGACGGATTCCTCCGGTCCGGCGGTCACGGCCTTCGGTCCGACCACGTCGGTCATCGCACGCCCTCCCGCACACCCGCGGCACGGTGCGCCCGCAGGGCGGTCGTGTAGCCGCGTTCGATCGGGTGGTCGCCCGGGCCGTCGGAGGCCTCCCCGAGCAGGGTGAGCTGCTCCGGGGTGCCCCGGTAGGCGATCCGCCCCGCGTCCAGCAGGGTGACCTCCGTACAGGCGGCGGCCACGTCCTCCACCAGATGGGTGGAGACCACCACCGTCGTCGTGCCGCCCAGCTCGCGCAGCAGCTCACGGAACGCGACGCGCTGTTCCGGGTCGAGCCCGGCCGTCGGCTCGTCCAGCAGCAGTACGCCGGGATCGTTGACGATGGCCTGTGCGATGCCGACGCGGCGCACCATCCCGCCGGACAGCGTCCGGACCTTCGCGTCGATGCGGTCCCCGAGACCCACCCGGGCCACGGCCCGTTCCACGGCGGCCGGGATCCGCGCGGCGGGCAGCTCCTTCAGCCAGGCCACGTACGCCACGAACTCCCGCACGGTGAACCCCGGGTAGTGGCCGAACTGCTGCGGCAGATAGCCGAGCCGGCGCCGGACTTCGGCCCGTCCGCGGCGGTCCGAGATCTCCTCGCCGAGCATCTCCACCCGCCCGGACTCTGGTCGCGCCACCGTGGCGAGCACGCGGATCAGGGAGGTCTTACCCGCCCCGTTCGGCCCGAGTAACCCGTGCACACCAGTGCCGAGGACCAGATCGGTGGAGTCGAGGGCGAGGGTCTTGCGGTGCCGGACCCGCAGTCCGGTCACACGTATCGCAATCAAGGTCTCTCCAGGAGGGTGCGCCGCCGGTGGAGACACCGGAACCGGCGGCTGTACGGAAAGCCGGGAGGGTGGGACGTCGGCACGTCCGTCACTGGTCGAGCGGGCGGTCGAAGGCCGCCCGGCGGACAGCCAGCAGGGCGGCGCTCAGGACGGCTGCCGCCGCCCACGCGCTCTGGGCGCCGACGCCGTCGAGGCAACGGGAGAGCTGCCCGGCCAGCCGAGCCGTGCTCGCGCCAGCGGGCGACGTGGGCACCGGGGCCAGCACCGCGCACAGCCAGCCGCCTCCCGTCAGCCAGGCCGCCGTCCGGCAGCCGAGGAAGGAGGCCAGGGCCAGCGAGCCCAGCGTCAGCGCCAGCCCGGGGAGCAGCCAGGCTGCGGCGGCCGGGGCACCGGAGGCGGGCAGCAACAGGCCGGTGAGGGTCAGCAGCGGCAGGCTCACCGCGAGAACGGCGACCGTACGGGTCAGTGCGAGCCGTAGCCCACCACCCGGGGTGGACGCGGCGATCTCGTGCAACGGGTCGGCGTGCGGACCGTAGGACAGCGTGACCCCGGCCACCGGTACGACCGGCGCGACCGCCAGCAGCAGCGCACGCGCGCCGGGGAACCCGGTGCCGTACGCCAGCCCCAGCGCGCCGCCGGCCACCACCAGGACGGCGGGCAGCCAGGCCCCGCGCACGGCGGGCCCGGCCGCCCACAGCAGGCGAGCGAGCCGCGATGCCACCGGAGCTTTCGGACGTGCCGGTCGCGAGGGCGGCGTCGCCGCTGGTGCCGGTGGCAGGCGGGGCGGCTCCGGCGCGGCTGCCAGTACCGCCTTCCGTGCCTGGGCGAGCACCGCCCCGGCCGTCGTGCCGTGTACCGCCTCCGACACCCGGGACGCACAGCCCGCGCAGCTCTCCACGTGCTTCTCCAGGGACCACGCCTCCGTCTCCGGCAGCACCCCCCCGGCATAGCGGGCGGCCAGGTCGGCGGAGACGTGCCAGCTGCGCGCGTTGCCGTTCGTCATGCTGTGCCTCCCAGCGGGATCGGGGGCAACTGAGCCAGTGCCGCCCGTAGTTCGGCCCGGGCGCGTCGGGCCCGGGATTTGACCGTGCCCTCGGGTATGCCGAGCAGCAGGGCCGCCTCACGGGTACTCAGCCCGTCCACCACGGTCGCCCGCAGCACCTCGCGCAGCTCGGGGGAGATCCGGTCGAGGGCGGTGCCGACGTCGCCGTACTCCAGTCCGGCCAGCACCCGGTCCTCCGCGGACGGCGCGGTGCCGGACCCGTACCCCCCGGGCGAATCCGGTTCCAGTGGCGACCCGGTGAACCGGGCGACCCGCTCCTGAGCCCGCTGGGCGTCGACCAGGCGGCGCGCAGCGATCGTCCACAGCCAGCCGCCGGCCTCCTGCCCGCGGTGCCCGTCCGCCGACCGCCACACCGTGACGAACGTGTCCTGCAGCACCTCGCGCACCATCTCCGGGTCGGCGCAGCGCCGCGTCAGCCGGGCGTGCAGCCAACCCGCGTGCCGGTCGTACAGGGTGCCCATCGCGGCCGTGTCCCCCGAGGCCACGGCCCGCAACAGCACCCCGTCCTGGTCGGCGCCGCCGGCCTTCTCCTCCTGGCCCCCCATGGGGCGGAACAGTCTCACACCCTCTCTATCGGTCAGCGGGCCAGAGCCGGATCACGGCCACTCCATCAGGTGCACCGGCGGCGGTCACGAGTGCCGACGCCTTCACGGGGTAGGCCTGCCGTAACCCCTTCCAGGCCGGGCATCCGACACACCGACGTCCCGCCCGCCTGCCGACCGACCACCGACGTACCGACGTACCGACGTACCGACGACGAGGAGACCCCCCGTGGCCGCACCGGCTAGCCTTCCGATCCCCGCCCAGTGGAAACGCGTGGCGGACCACTCCGCCCGGACCGACGAGGCACGGCTGTGTGTCTTCAGCGCGGAGAGCGCCGACGCCCAGGCACCGCTGACCAGCGAGCCGCCGCTGCCCGACGCCGAACCCCTCACCAGCGAACCCCCGCTCGCCGACGCCACCCCGCTGACCAGCGAGTCCGACCCGGTCGCGGACTCCGTGGACTCCTTCGCCCTGGGACTGTAGATGGCCGCGGCGCACGACGAGGGGGTGTCCCGGTCCGGCGCCGATCCGTCCCGGCCCGCCGGCGTCGATCTGTCCCGGCTCGCCGGCGTCGATCTGTCCCGGCTCGCCGGGTTACACGGGGTCGCCACCTCCTACCGTCCGGCCCCGGACCGCAGCGCCACCGTTCCCGCCTCGGCCGTGGTTGCGGTCCTGGCCGCCCTGGGCGTCGACGCAAGTACGCCGGACGCCGTACGGGCCGCTCTTGCTGACCGGGAGCGCGAGCTGCGCGAGCGTCTGCTGCCGCCCACGGTGGTGCAGTGGGCCGGCGACGAGTCCCCCGCCGCCCTCGCCGGGCTGCCCGACGGCACCCGGCTGCGCGTCGAGACCGAGGAGGGGGAGGAGCGGGACGGGATCGCTGACCTCCCGACCGGTGTCCACCGGGTGACCGCCCTCGCGCCCGACGGGCGAACCGGCCGTGCCCATCTCATCGTCGCCCCCAGCCGGCTGCCCGGCCCGCCCGGCCGTTCCCACGGCCTCCTCGTCCAGCTGTACTCCCTCCTCTCCCGGCGTTCCTGGGGCATGGGCGACCTCGGCGACCTCGGCGAGCTGGCCGGCTGGGCGGGACGCACCAACGGCGCCGGATTCATCCAGGTCAATCCCCTGCACGCGGCCGTGCCCGGCGCCCCGACGGACCCGTCGCCGTACCGGCCTTCCTCCCGCCGCTTTCCCGACCCGGTGCACCTGCGGGTCGAGGACATCCCCGAGTTCGCGTACGTCGAGGACCGCAACCGTCTGCACACCCTGCTGGAGCGGGCCGGGCGGCTTCGGGCCGACGTCCTCGACAAGGGCGCCCTCATCGACCGGGACGCGGTGTGGGAACTGAAGCGGGAGGCCCTGGAGCTGGTGCTGGAGGTTCCCCTCGGCCCGGGCCGGCAGGCCGCCTACGACGACTTCCGCACCACCCACGGCAAGGCACTCGACGACCACGCCACCTGGTGCGCCCTCGCCGAGACCCACGGCTCCGACTGGCACCGCTGGCCGGACGGCCTGCGCGACCCCGGTTCCGCCGCGACCGCCCGCGCCCGTACCGGACTAGCCGACCGCGTCGCCTTCCACGCCCGCCTCGCCTGGCTCACCGACGGCCAGCTGCGCGCCGCCCAGCGTGTCGCCCGTGAGGCTGGGATGCCGGTCGGGATCGTGCACGACCTCGCCGTTGGCGTGCACCCCGGCGGTGCTGACGCCTGGGCGCAGCAGGACGTGTTCGCCGCCGGCATGTCCATCGGCGCCCCACCGGACGCCTTCAACGCCCGCGGCCAGGACTGGGGCCTGCCGCCCTGGCGCCCCGACCGCCTCGCGTCCTGTGGCCACGCCCCCTACCGCGACCTCCTGCGTGCCTTCTTCCGCTACGCCGGCGCACTGCGCATCGACCATGTGATGGGCCTGTTCCGGCTCTGGTGGGTCCCTCGGGGCGGCGCGCCCACCGAGGGCACCTACGTCCGTTACGACGCCGACGCCATGCTCGCTCTCCTCGTCCTGGAGGCCACCCGTGCCGGGGCGGTCGTCATCGGCGAGGACCTGGGCACCGTCGAGCCCGGAGTGCGCGAGACACTGCAGCGACGCGGGGTGCTCGGCACGTCCGTGCTGTGGTTCGAACGGGACTGGGAAGGCGATGGCCGCCCACTGCCCCCTGAGCGCTGGCGCACCGATTGCCTGGCCACCGCCACCACCCACGACCTGCCGTCCACCGCCGCCCGGCTCACCGGCGACCACGTCGGCCTGCGTGATCGGCTGGGCCTGCTCCTCCGCCCGGTGGCCGAGGAACGCGCCGAGGCCACCGCCGACACTGCGCAGTGGCTCGCTCTGCTGGGCAGTCTCGGCCTGCTGCACAGCCCGGCGGCCGGGCCGCCCGGCTCCGACGAGGAGGAGGAGATCCGAGCCGTCCACCGCTTCCTGCTGCGCACCCCGGCCCGCTTGATCGGCGTCTGGCTGCCGGACGGCGTCGGCGACCGACGCCCGCAGAACCTGCCGGGCACATGGGACCAGTACCCGAACTGGCGGCTGCCGATTGCCGACGTGCAGGGGCGGCCGGTGTCCCTGGAGGACCTGGTCGCCTCGCCGCGACTCAGGGCGCTGCTCGATGTACTGCGCCCGGCCGGCGCGACCGGCTCGTGCAGCGCATCCGCCATTACCGCACCCCGGACGCGCGGCCCGCGCGGCGGTTCGCTAACTTGAGACCGTGGACAAGAAGAACGCCCTGCGCGCCGGCGCCCTGGCCGCCGGTACGACGCTGATGATGCTGCTGATGTCGTCCCCCGCGCTCGCGCTGAGCCGCGATGACGGTGACGACCCCGGCCCGGGTCTGAGCGTCATCCAGACCGTGGGCCTCTACGTGCTGATCCCGCTCGGGCTGTTCGTGGTCATCGCCGGTCTGGTGATGGTGCTGGACAAGTCCGACCGGAAGGGCGGGGCTTCGTCCAAGTCCGGCGTCAAGACCGACGCCCAGGCCAAGGCCTGATCGGACCAGAGGTTCTCTCACCAGGGGACCATAGGTTTCCTCACCAGGGGCGCCCGCCCTCCCGCCGGTACGCGCGTATGCCGCAACCGTTGGGTGGGGCCGGCGCCCTCGGTGTTCTCGCGCCTGCTCAGGGACTCGGTGCCGGACTCGGCGCGGTCAGATACCGCTGCACGGTCGGCCCGAGCCACGCCACCATGTCCTCACGCGTCAGTGCCACGGCTGGCGGCAGGCGCAGCACGTAGCGGGTGAGCGCGAGTCCGAGCAACTGTGCCGCGCACAGCGCGGTCCGCGCCGGGACCTGCTCCGGGTCGGGGCACACCTGTGCGGTCACCGGGAGCAGTTGCTCCCGGAAG
Organism: Streptomyces pluripotens; assembly: GCF_000802245.2. NCBI lineage: Bacteria > Bacillati > Actinomycetota > Actinomycetes > Kitasatosporales > Streptomycetaceae > Streptomyces > Streptomyces pluripotens. The sequence goes on along the minus strand of NZ_CP021080.1, from coordinate 2,273,672 downwards.
ATGCTCTGCATCCGCTCGGCCCCGGCCTGGTTGGTGGCACCGACCCGCAGCACTGCCGTCAGCTCCTCGTTCTCCTCCCACAGGTCCAGGAAGTGGCCCACCAGCGCCTGCCCGACCTCGTCCCGTGGCACCTGGCCGAGGTCAGGCAGGCGTAGATCGAGCGCGACGGCCGCCGCGAACAGGCCGTCCTTGCTGCCGTAGTACCGCATGACCATCGACGGGTCGATGTGCGCGTCCTTGGCGATGGCCCGGATGGTGGCCCGCTCATAGCCGTCGGAGGCGAAGCGTTCGCGGGCGGCGGCAAGGATGGCCCTGCGGGTGGCATCGGAGCGACGCCCTTGGTGCGTGTTCATACTGCCGTTCATACCAACAAGCGTAGGCCAACAGTCGTGGGCCAACAAGCGTTGACAAGTCCTTTTGGTGGACCTAGCGTGGTCAACGCTTGATGGCCAACGACTGTTGGCCATCAAGCGTTGACCACCGGTTGTTGGTCAATCGGCGTAGGCATACCAGGAGGTCACCTTGAACGGCACCACTGGAACCACTTCGGAAACGTCCGATACATCCGATACATCCGACACGCCCAATGCATCCGACACGCCCAATGCATCCGACACGCCCAATGCATCCGACACGTCCCCTGCGTCCAGCGCGGTGAACCCGGTGAACGCGTTCGGCGCGGCGAACCCGGCGAACCCGGTGAACCCGGTGAACGGTTCGAACACCTCGAACGCCACAAGTGCCCCGGTCCGCGAACGCCGCGACCGGGCTGCCTCCCGTGTGATCGTCGTCGGTTCCGGCCCCACCGGCCTCCTCCTCGCCGGTGACCTCGCCACCGCCGGCATCCCGGTCACCCTGCTCGAAAAGCGCCCCCACGAGATCAGCAACCTCTCCCGCGCCTTCGTCCTGCACGCCCGCTCCCTCGAACAGCTCGACGCCCGCGGCCTCGCCGACGGCCTGGAGGCCCTGGGGCAACCCCTCGACCGCCTCCACCTCTTCGGCCGGCTCACCATCGACCTCGCCGGCCTCCCCTCCCGTTTCAACCACCTCCTGGTCCTCCCGCAGTACGAGGTCGAGAAGGTCCTGGAGCGGCGCGCGGTCGAGGCGGGCGTCGACTTCCGCTACGGGACCGAGCTCACCGGCCTCACACAGAGCACCGGCGGGGTGACGGTCGAGGCCCGCGGCTCCGAAGGGCGCACGCAGATCCTCCGGGCCGCCTACGTCGTCGGCACCGACGGCATGCACAGCGCCGTACGGCGGGCGATCGGACTGCCCTTCCCGGGCAGGTCGGTGATCCGGTCCGTGGTACTCGCCGACGTCAGACTCACCGAGAAGTCCCCGTCCCTGCTCACCGTCAACGCCGTCGGCGACGCCTTCGCCTTCATCGCCCCCTTCGGCGACGGCTACTACCGGGTGATCGGCTGGCTCCGCGGCCGCAACGTCTCCGACCGCGAGCCCCTGGACCTGGCGGAGGTCAAGGAGATCACGCGCCTCGCGCTCGGCCGGGACCTCGGGATGCATGATGCCCGCTGGCTCTCCCGCTTCCACAGCGACGAACGGCAGGCGCCCGCTTACCGGGTCGGGCGGGTCTTCCTCGCTGGGGACGCCGCCCACGTGCATACCCCGGCCGGTGGCCAAGGCATGAACACCGGCCTACAGGACGCGGCGAATCTGAGCTGGAAGCTGGCGGCGGTCCTCGGCGGGCACGTGGAGCCCGGCCTGCTCGACAGCTACCACGCCGAGCGACACCCGGTCGGTAGGGAGGTGCTGCGCAGCAGCGGCGGCATCGTCCGGCTGGCTATGGCCAAACGGCCCTGGGCACTGGCCGCCCGCGCTGCGCTCACCACCGTCCTGAACCGTGTCGACATGGCCCGCCGCAAGGCCACTGCGCAGGTCACCGGCATCGGTTACCGCTACCCCGCCCCCCGGGGAGCCCACCCGCTCACCGGCACCCGCGTCCCGGACGTCGCCCTCGCCGGCGGCAGCCGGCTGCACGAGGCCCTGCGCGGCGGCCGGTTCGTGCTGATCACCCCGGAGCCGTACCAGGAGGGGGCGGGCTGGGGGGACCGGTTGGCTACCGCCCGTTGGGTCAGCGACCGCCGCACGACCGTGCTGGTACGCCCTGACGGCTATGTGGCCTGGGCGTCCGGCTCCGCCGACCGCACGGCGATCGGAACGGCACTGACCCGGCACCTGGGCCCAGAGATCCGAGAGGCCTGAGGATCTGAGGGCCTGAGGGGCCACGTCTTCCCGGGGCGTCGGCGTCCCCTTGGCGGGGTGGCGGGGAGGGCGGCCTTTGACCGTTCAGCTTCTGCGCGCGCCAGCGCGGGCAGTCCGCGGTACGGCCCTCCCGACGCCGCGGGACCGTGGCGGCGACCGCCGGTGGTGCGGGCCGCCCAGCGCAGCACGTACTGGCCGCGGTGCGCGAGGGGGCGGGCGATGCACCGGCGGCCAGGGGGGACGCCCTGCGCAGCGCCGCCGAGGACCTGCGTCCGCGGGGTGTCGCCCCTCAGCGCACGGAAAAGGGCGCCCGGCGGAAACCGGGCGCCCTTCGTCGGTGTACGGACGGCTACTCGGCGGCAGCCGCGTCCGCCGCCTGCGCCTTCAGCGCTCGCTCGATGCCCGAGCGGGACTCCGAGACGAGACGGCGCAGGGCCGCGTTCGGTTCGGCCGAGGCCAGCCAGTTGTCCGTCCTGGTCAGGGTGTCCTCGGACACCGGGATCGACGGGTAGAGGCCGATGGCGATCTGCTGGGCCATCTCGTGCGAACGGGCGTCCCAGACGTCCTTGAGGACCTCGAAGTACTTGTCCGCGTACGGCGCGAGCAGCTCCCGCTGGTCGGACTGCATGAAGCCGCTGATCACGGCTTCCTGTACGGCGTTGGGCAGCTTGTCGGAGTCGACCACCGATGCCCATGCCTCCGCCTTGGCCTCCGGCGTGGGCCGGGCCGCGCGGGCGGTCGCCGCGTGCCGTTCGCCGGCCGCGGTCCTGTCCCGCTGGTACTCGCCCGCGATCTCGGACTCGTCGTACCGGCCGACCGCCGCGAGCCGCTCCACGAACGCCCAGCGCAGCTCGGCGTCCACGGCCAGGCCCTCGATGGTGTGCGTGCCCTCCAGCAGGGCGTCCAGCAGATCCAACTGCTCCGGGGTGCGCGCGGTCGCCGCGAAGGCCCGTGCCCAGGCCAGCTGGTGGTCGCTGCCCGGCTCGGCCGCGCGCAGGTGGGCCAGCGTGGCGTCGGTCCAGCGGGCCAGCAGTGACTCGCGGGCGGCGGGCGCCGCGTACTGGTCGACCGCCAACTTCACCTGGCGGTGCAGTGACTGCACGACGCCGATGTCGGACTCCTTGCCGACGCCGGACAGGACCAGCGCGAGGTAGTCACGGGCGGCCAGCTCCGCGTCCCGCGTCATGTCCCAGGCCGACGCCCAGCACAGGGCACGCGGCAGGGACCCCTCGAAGTCACCGAGGTGCTCGGTGACGGTCTTCAAAGACTCCTCGTCCAGGCGGACCTTGGCGTAGGACAGGTCGTCGTCGTTGAGCAGGACGACCGCGGGGCGGCGCTTGCCCTGCAGCTGCGGCACGTAGGTCAGCTCGCCGTCGACGTCGAGCTCGACACGCTCGGTGCGCACCAGCTTGCCGGATTCGGCGTCGAGGTCGTACAGGCCGACGGCGATGCGGTGCGGGCGCAGGACCGGCTCGCCCGTGGCGCCGGCGGGCAGAGCTGGAGCCTCCTGGCGGACGGCGAAGGAGGTGATGATCCCGTTGGCGTCGGTCTGCACCTCGGGCCGCAGGACATTGATGCCGGCGGTTTCCAGCCACTTCTTCGACCAGGTCTTCAGATCGCGGCCGGAGGTCTCCTCCAGGGCGCCCAGGAGGTCGGACAGGCGGGTGTTGCCGAACGCGTGCCGCTTGAAGTAGGTCTGCACACCGCGGAAGAACGCGTCCTCGCCGACGTACGCGACGAGCTGCTTGAGGACGCTCGCGCCCTTGGCGTAGGTGATGCCGTCGAAGTTGACGAGCACATCGTCGAGGTCGCGGATCTCGGCCATGATCGGGTGGGTGGAGGGCAGCTGGTCCTGCCGGTACGCCCACGTCTTCATCTGGTTGGCGAACGTGGTCCACGAGTGCGGCCAGCGCGAGGCGGGCGCGTACGCCTGGCAGGCGGCCTCGGCGTACGTGGCGAACGACTCGTTCAGCCACAGATCGTTCCACCACTCCATGGTCACCAGGTCGCCGAACCACATGTGCGCCAGCTCGTGCAGGATGGTGGCGGCCCGCCCCTCGTAGGCAGCGTCCGTCACCTTCGACCGGAAGACGTACTGGTCGCGGATGGTCACCGCGCCGGCGTTCTCCATCGCACCCGCGTTGAACTCGGGCACGAAGAGCTGGTCGTACTTGGCGAAGGGGTAGGGGTAGTCGAACTTCTCCTGGAACCAGTCGAAGCCCTGCCGAGTCACCTCGAAGATCGCGTCAGAGTCCAGGAACTCGGCGAGCGAGGGACGGCAGTAGATGCCGAGCGGTACGCTCTGCCCGTCCTTCTCGTACACGCTGTGCACGGAGTGGTACGGGCCGGCGATGAGGGCGGTGATGTACGTCGAGATGCGCGGCGTCGGCTCGAACGCCCAGACGTTGTCCTTCGGCTCCGGCGTCGGCGAGTTGGAGACGACGGTCCAGCCCTCCGGTGCTTTCACCGTGAACCGGAAGATTGCCTTCAGGTTCGGCTGCTCGAACGAGGCGAACACCCGGCGGGCGTCCGGGACCTCGAACTGGGTGTACAGGTAGGCTTGTTCGTCGACGGGGTCGACGAACCGGTGCAGGCCCTCGCCCGTGTTGGTGTAGGCGCAGTCGGCGACGACCCGCAGGACGTTGCGTCCTTCCAGCAGCCCCGGCAGGGCGATCCGGGAGTCCGCGAAGACCGTGGTGGGGTCGAGCTGGTCGTCGTTGAGGACGACCTCGTGGACGGTCGGCGCCACCAGGTCGATGAAGGACTCGGCGCCGCCGCGGGCGACGTCGAAGCGCACCGTGGTCACGGACCGGTAGGTACCGCCCTCCTGCGCGCCGGAGAGGTCGAGATCGATCTCGTACGAGTCAACGGTGAGCAGCTCAGCCCGCTGCTGCGCCTCTTCGCGAGTCAGGTTTGTGCCAGGCACGCGGTCATCTCCTCGTTATGTGTCGGTTGCGCCATCCTTCCATGGGATCCACCGGGATCGCGATGTCCGGTTCCCGTCGGCGAGCGGGGTGGCGGCTCGGACTGCCCACCGACGAGGAGAACGGCGCTGCGCGCCGTACGGGCGGTGCCGACGACGGCGGTCCCGACCGCACGGGCCGGCCGGGACGGCGCAGGGGGCGGTCACGCGACCGTGACCGCCCCCTGCGTACGCGCGGGCTACTTCGCGGACAGCTCCGCCGCGACCAGTTCCGCGATCTGGACCGCGTTCAGCGCGGCGCCCTTGCGGAGGTTGTCGTTGGAGACGAACAGGGCGAGGCCGTTGTCGACCGTCTCGTCGCGCCGGATGCGGCCGACGAACGACGGGTCCTGGCCGGCCGCCTGCAACGGGGTCGGGATGTCGGAGAGGGCGACACCCGGGGCCTTCGCGAGCAGTTCGGTGGCCCGCTCGGGAGAGATCGGGCGGGCGAAGCGGGCGTTGACCTGGAGGGAGTGGCCGGAGAAGACCGGGACGCGCACACAGGTGCCGGAGACCTTCAGGCCGGGGATCTCCAGGATCTTGCGGGACTCGTTGCGCAGCTTCTGCTCCTCGTCGGTCTCGTTCAGACCGTCGTCGACGATGGTGCCGGCGAGGGGGAGCACGTTGAAGGCGATGGTGCGCTGGTAGACCTGCGGTTCGGGGAAGTCGACCGCCTCGCCGTCGTGGGTGAGCTTGTCGGCGTCGGCGGCCACCTTCTGCACCTGGCCGTGCAGCTCTGCCACTCCGGCGAGACCGGAGCCGGACACCGCCTGGTAGGTGGCGACGACCAGTGCCTCCAGGCCGGCCTCCTCGTGCAGCGGCTTGAGCACCGGCATCGCGGCCATGGTGGTGCAGTTCGGGTTGGCGATGATGCCCTTGGGACGGTCGGCGATCGCGTGCGGGTTCACCTCGGAGACCACCAGGGGGACGTCTGGGTCCCTGCGCCAGGCGGAGGAATTGTCGATCACGACGGCGCCCTGTGCGGCGACCTTCTCGGCCAGCGCCTTGGAGGTGGCGCCGCCCGCGGAGAAGAGCACGATGTCGAGGCCGGTGTAGTCGGCGGTCGCAGCGTCCTCCACCGTCACGCCGTCCACTACGGTCCCGGCCGAGCGTGCCGAGGCGAAGAGACGAAGCTCGGTGACCGGGAAGTTCCGTTCCGTGAGGATCCTGCGCATGACCGTGCCGACCTGACCGGTGGCTCCGACGATTCCGACCCTCACGACGACTCCCTCTGTGTGTCTCTTGCCTGACCGGGGCTTTCCATCATGCGGCCGACCCCGGCCAACCTGTCCAATTCTTTGCCGGGCGTGCCCGAGGGGTGGGACACCGTGACCCGGGTGACGGTTCCGTACCTCCGGCGCGGACCGTGCTCAGCCGCAGGTGTTCCACCGGTCGCGTCCCCGCACCGGAAGCTGTGCTGTGGCGCCCCTGCCCGCCCGGGCCCCGGCCACACAGCGATGTGATGTACGCCTCTCCGTGTGCGCCCCTCCATTGTCCCTGCGTCCTGCCATTGTCCCTGCGTCCTTCATGGGCCCTGTGTCAGTCACGGGTCCCGTGTCGCTCGTGGTGCACGCGTTCCGTCCGCCGGCGGCCTGTCTGATCCCGGGCCGGCCGTCCCGACCCGGTCGGGCCCTGCGCGTCGCGCTGGGTTCGCTCGCCGGCGCCGCGGCCTTCTCACTGGTCGTCGGCTTCGGCTGGTTCGTGGTGCGCTCGGAGGGCAGTGACACGGCGATGACCGCGGGGAGGGACCACGGCGCGGAAAAGGCCGCCGACGCACCGGGCAGGGCGTCCGGTGACGATGGGCGGCCAGCCGACCCGGAACGTGTCCTGGCCTGCTCACAGCTGGTCGTGGAGGGTACCGTGACCCAGGTGGAGCCGCGGAAGTCCTCCTCCGCAAACCGGATCACGCTGAGCGTGATCCGCTCCTTCAAGCCCGCGCAGGGACCGGCCGAGGTCAGCTTTCTGCTCGACGCCGGCGCGCAACCGGCACCGCGCAGGGGGCAGCACGTCCTCGTGCGGGTCGCTCAGGGGCAGCCGAGCGCGAGCCTGTGGGCCGTGGGAAGCACCCGGGTGGCCGTCAACCGGACCTGGATCACCGAGACCCTGCACGAGCCCCGACGCACCACCTGCCCCTTCGACCACCCGTCGTGAGCACAGCACAGCATGTGAGGCACCACATTCACCTGACCGCACCACAGTGCATCGCACTAGGGCGCGGCAAGGGGCGGGCGTCCGTCCGGACACCCGCCCCTCTCAGGCGCGTCACCCCGTCACGGTGTGACCTTCCGTCACGGTGTGACCTTCCGTCACGGTGTGACCTTCTCGATCTTCACGCTGCCGATGCCCGCGACCGTGCCGCGGGCGTTCACCAGCTGGACGCGGCCGAAGAACTCGCGGCCCGCCGGTGCCTCGGCGGCTGCCGTGACCTGCCCGGTCACGGTGGCCGAGTCGCCCGTGTCGAGCTTGACCGGCGTGGTGCCGTCGACCGAGACGGTGCCGAGCGCGGAGGAGAAGAACACGTCCCGGTAGTCGTAGTCGGTCGAACCGGCGGGAACCGAGTAGCCCGCGACCTCGATGGTGTAGGTGCCGGCCGCCGGGGACGGGATGGAGACCGCCTCCTCCGAGTCGCCGTCGGCGGACTGCGCGACCTGCTTGCCGCTCGCGTCGTAGACGGTCAGGTCAAGGTCGGCCGCGGTGTCGGAGACGTTGCCGATGGCGACGTCAAGGGACTTGGCGCCGGCCGGGACGTCCACCGTGGTGGTCTGCGTCTCGCCCTGTCCGATGGACGGTCGGGCGGTCTTGGCGGAGCCGAGTGGGCCACCGACCAGCTTGCCGTCCAGCGCCGCGTACGCGTTGGTCACCGTCCAGGTGGCGGTGACCGGGCTGCCGACCTTGGCCTCCGGAACGGTCACGGTCTCCGGGGCGAAGCGCGCACCGAGGACGGAGAACTCCAGCCGGTACGGGTTGTTCAGCATCGGCGAGGTGCGGCGCGCCTCGACCTCCACCTCCCAGACGCCGGGCTGCGGGTCCGAGTAGGAGCGGACGTCGGGCCTGCAGCCCTTGCCGTCCAGGTAGTTGTTGTAGCAGTACGGGGTCGAGGTGTTGTCGACCGGAACGCCGTAGGGGTGGATGGCGATGAACCGGGTCTGGCTCCTGTCCTTCAGCCCGCCCATCGCGATCTCCAGGGACTTGGCCCCCTCGGGCACGGTCAGGAAGTACGACCGCGTGCTGTTGCGCTGTACCGAGCCCGACACCGTGTGGGTGTGGTGCAGCGGGGTGGAGACCACCACGGTGGTGAGGATCTGCTTGTCGATGCCCTTGGTCCTCGGGTCGTCGACCTCCAGGATCGCGCTCTTGATGCCCGCGGACCGCGGGGTCGCCCGGACCTTGACGGTCACCGGCTGGTTCAGGGGCAGCCGTACTACGTCGTCGCCGACGATCCGGAAGGTGTGACCGGCGTTGTTCTTGAAGTGCAGCTTGTGCCGGACGGCCTGGTCCGGTCCGGAGGTACGGGTGACGGTGATGTCGTAGGTCTTCTTCTGCCCGGCCTTCAGGCCGCCCTCACGGTCGTAGAGGCCGGTGCCGAAACCGGGGGTCTTCAGAGCGAAGTCGATCGCGGTGTCGACCGGGGCCTTGACGGTGTAGTCGTGCGCAGAGGCGTTGTGCCGGATGGCGCGCCACGCGTCCACGATGTCGATCAGGCCCGCACCCTCCTCGTACGCCTGCACACCCCTGATGTGGTCGGCGGTCGAGGTCAGCGCCGTGCGCAGCTTGGCGGGCGTCAGGTCGATGCCCTTCTGCCGAGCGGCCGACAGCAGCAGCGCGGAGGCGCCGGTGGCCTGCGGGGAGGCCATCGAGGTGCCCTGGAGCATCGAGTAGCCGGCCGGTAGCGAGTAGCCCGCCTCGGGGACCGGGGAGCCCGGCAGCCAGGTCTGGGTGCTGTTGATCGCGGCTCCCGGCGCGACCAGCGTCGGCGTGAAGCCGCCGTCCTCCCTCGGGCCGCGCGAGGAGAAGGGCAGCAACTGGTACCTGCGCTTCACCCGTGAGCCGTAGTTGGCGGCCCAGGTCTGCCGGGAGATGGCCGCGCCGACCGAGATCACCTTGTCCGCGAGACCGGGGTCGCCGATGGTGTTGGCGCCGGGACCGGAGTTACCCGCGGAGATGACCAACTGGACGCCGTAGGTGTCGATGAGCCGCGTGTACAGCTCGGCGCGCGCGTTGTTGCCGTCGTTCAGCGCCGGCAGGCCGCCGATCGACATGTTGACGACGTCGACGCTCCGGTTGGTGACCAGGTCGATCATGCCCTCGGTGAGGGCGACGTTGGTGCAGCCGCCGGACCAGGTGCAGGCCCGCGAGGAGACGATCTGTGCGCCCGGGGCCGCGCCGTTCATCGTGCCGCCGAACAGGCCGTTGGCAGCGGTGATGCCGGCCACGTGGGTGCCGTGCTCGGACTCGATGACACCGATGTTGACGAAGTCGGCCTTCTTGCCGACCCAGGACCCTCCGTAGGGGTCCATCGCGACGTCCTTGCGGATCTGCACGACGAACGGCACCCGCTCGACCACATCGGTCTTCGGGTCGTCGGTGCCGAAGTAGCCGACCTGGTAGCCGTCCTTGTACGGCTTCATCGGGGTGTCGTTGGTGAAGTCGTGGTCGTTGTCCAGGTCGAGCGTGACCGTCCCGGCCGCGGGGTCGTACAGCACGCCCCAACTGTCGGTGGTGTCGCCGTCCCGGTTGAGGTCGCCCTTCTCGTCACCGCCCGTGGTGGCGGACTCCTTGAAGGTGCTGATCTCATACGAGCCGGCCGGCGCCTTCCAGGCCCGGCCCGCGTAGGAGAAGTCCGGCCCGGAGACCGCGGTGACCATCGGGCGCCAGGTCGCGTCGCCGTCCAGGATCGGGTCGGTCGCGGTGACCCAGTCCACGACCTTCCGCTCGCCGGTGGTGGTCTTCTGCAGGGCCGGGTGGCCGAGGTCGACGCCTGAGTCGAGGATGCCGATGGTGATGCCCCGGCCGTCCGCCTTCGGGTGCTTCTTGACGAAATCGACGGCACCGGTCTCGAAGGACGGGTTGTACGGATTCTCCGCCGGGGTGTCCTTGCCGGGGCCGGGATATGTGTTCTTGCCCTTGCCTTTGCCCTTGTGTGACGTGGCGGTGGTGCCCGCGTCCGGGGTGGGATCGTCGAGCGGGATCTCCCGCATGAGGTCGATGGCGTGCACCGAGGAGAGCTTGGCCGCGGCCTTGATGGCCGCGTCGGCCTTGCCGGTGGGGACGGTGGCGCGGACGTAACCGACCTTGTCATAACTGCGGCCCACCGAGCCGCCCTTGACCGCGTTCAGCTCCTTGGTGACCTGTTCGGTCCGGCCCGGTGCTGTCGCGATCATCATCGTGACGTTCTTGGCGCCGTCGGCCTTGGCCTCGGCGAGCGTATCGGCGTCGTCCGAACCGAGTTTGTTGTGGGCTGACTTGACACCGGGTTCGGCGGCCGGAACGGGCGGCGCGTCCGCGGCAGCGGCCAGGGGCACCGGCCCGGCCGCGGAGAGTGCGGCCACCACGCCCACGGCCGCGGCCACGCGGGCCAGGCGTCTAGGACCGGATATCGGATCACGCTCGGGTGACTGTGTCATCGGCATCCCCCAGATAAGGAACGAGCGAACGAGAGCGCTCAGCTTTACCCAACGGACTGGATTTTGGCGAGCATTGACCGAACCGACATCGATGTATGGGGAAAACCCGCGATGGACTTTGCCCGGATCGGCTGTGTATGGGGCGGATTCCACTCGGCGGCGCCTGCGCGGGTCCGCTCTTCCCGTCTGGACGACGGACCGCCCTCCGGCTCACCGGTCGGTCCCGCACCTGGCGCTGCGCCGACGGCCGGGTGGGCGGTCCGCTGTCCCCGCTGGGGTTCTGTGCGGCCCGGGTTGCCCTGCCTCGGCCCCTCACCGTCCCGCAGCTCACCGGGCGCCGGGGGCCTCACCGTGCGCCGGCCGGTGCCCTCACCGCCGGGGCCGGCTGCTTTGAAATCCGTCCCCTACCCCGGGAGGTGAACGAGGAGTGACCGGTCCCCGGCCGCCCGACATCCACTCCATGGCCGCGCTTCCCACCTCGTGATCCACGTACGTGTTCGGCGTCAGGCGTTGCTGCCGCGTTCACGCGCAGGTCACCCCCGCTGCCAACCATCCGAAGCGAGCGGGGCGTTCGTATCTGCGGCGTCCCGTGACCACTGCCGACGCGTTCGCACTCGGGGAGATCGCGCCATGTCGCGCATACACTCTGTCGCCGCCTCCGCTCTGGGGGTCAACCGCCGTACCGTTCTCGCCGCCGCCGGAGCGGTCTCGCTCTCCGCGGGCGTCGGCTACGCCCTGCATCCCACCGACAGTCAGGCCGCTACCGCCGAGCCCGCCGCCGGCAGCGCAGCTCCCGCCGCCGCCCGGCCGTTCGCGGACAAGTCCCGACAGACCGCCGCCACCTCACCCACCCCCTACACCCAAGGCACCACCGTCGCCTCCGTCGCCGCCCCGCGCGGCGGCTCCGGCTACCGCCGCCTCGGTGACGGTCCCGGATGGAAGCGGGTCGTGCGCGGTGAACTGGCCGCCCCCCGGCCCACCCGTGTGGTCCGCCGCACGGCCCTGGCCGCGTTCGTGCAGTTCACCGATCTGCACCTGACGGACGTCCAGCATCCGCTCCGGCTGGAATACCTGCGCGCCTACGACCAGCACGCCTGGCGCCCGCAGGAGGCCCTCACCGTGCCCGGAGCCATCTCGCTCGTCGAGCGGATCAACGCGCTGCGGGGTGCGCCCGTCACCGGTGCCCCGCTGCGCTTCGTCATGACCACCGGCGACAACACCGACAACAACGCCCGCTCCGAACTGGAGTGGTTCATGAAGGTGATGAGCGGTGGCCGGATCACCCCCAACTCCGGGGACCCTCAACACTACGAGGGCGTGCAGAACAGCGGTCTCACGCTGTACTGGCAGCCCGGCTCCGCCACCCGCGACCACGACAAGGCGCTGGGCTTCCCGAACCTGGAGGGCTTCCTGGCCGCCGCGATCCGCGAGGTGCGCAGTCCCGGACTCCACCTGCCCTGGTATTCCACGGTGGGCAACCACGATGCCCTCCCGCTCGGCTGCTACGGCTCCCACGGCGACCCCTACCTCACTGAGGCGGCCATCAAGGGCAAGAAGCTGTGCGACGCCCCCGTCGCCGACGCCAGGAAGCTCCGGGCCGCGATCAAGAAGGCTACGGACCCTGAAGGCACCGGCTACCGCGACTTCCTCAAGGCCCACACCCGCTCGATGCGCACGGTTACGGCCGACGAGAAGCGGGCCCCCTACACCCAGGCCGACTACCTCAAGGCCCACCTGGACCCCGCCCACCAGGGCCACGGCCCGTTCGGCCACGGCTACTCCACCGCGAACCTGGACGCGGGCACCCAGTACTACTCCTTCCGCATCTCCGACGACGTCATCGGCATCAGCCTCGACACCACCGACCCCGGTGGCCACTACCAGGGCTCCATCGGCACCGCCCAGCTGGAGTGGCTGGACCGGACGCTGGGGCACGACAAGCACTCCTACGCCGTCGTCTTCAGCCACCACACCAGCAAGACCATGACCAACACCCGCCCCGACCCGGCCCGCCCGAAGGAGCGCCGCCACGGCGGCGCCGAGGTGGTCTCCGTCCTGTCCTCCCACAGCAACGTCCTGGCCTGGGTGAACGGTCACATCCACAAGAACGCCATCACCCCGCACCGGGCTTCTTCAGGCGGCTCTTTCTGGGAGATCTCCACCGCCTCGCACATCGACTTCCCGCAGCTCGCCCGCGTCATCGAGCTGGTCGACAACAAGGACGGCACGATCTCCCTGTTCACCACCCTGGTTGAGTCCGCCGCACCGCACCGCACCGACTACGCCGATCTGACCCAGACCGGCCTCGCCGCCCTCTACCGCGAGCTGTCCTACAACGCGCCCGGCCGCATCGTGAGTTTCGTGGGCACCGAGGCTGACCGGAACACGGAGCTGGTGCTGAAAAAGCACCGATAGTCACCCAACCGGCCTACAGCGGAGCAACTTTCGCGCAATGCCCCCGGTCCCATCCCTTGACCGAGCCCACACACAGGCTGAGGGAAGACATGAACGTACGTACGACTCTGGTGGGCGGCGCAGCGCTGCTGCTCTCGGCGGCCCTCGCGGGGCCTGCCGGTGCGGCTGCCGGACCCACCCGTCCCGGCAGCGATCACAGCGCCACCCGCAAGGCCGTCGAGGCGGCGGTCGAGGCCGGCGTGCCCGGAGCGACCGCCACCACCAAGGACGCCCGTGGCTCCTGGTCCACGACGGCCGGCGTCGGTGACCTCCGCATGGGCACGCCCCGCTCGGCCGCCGACCGCTATCGCGTCGCCAGCATCACCAAGACCTTCGTCTCGACGGTCCTGCTCCAGTTGGAGGCGGAGGGTCGGCTCTCGCTGGACGACACGGTGGACAGGTGGTTGCCCGGGGTGGTCCGCGGCCACGGCCACGACGGCCGCCGCATCACCCTGAGGCAGCTCCTCAACCACACGAGTGGCATCTACAACTACACGTCCGACGACGACTTCGTCCGCGCGTACTTCCTCAAGGACGGGTTCTTCCGGCACCGCTACGACACCCTCACCCCGCGCGATCTGGTGGCGATCGCCCTGCGGCACGAACCGGCCTTCGCCCCCGGCACGTCCTGGGAGTACTCCAACACCAACTACGTCGTGGCCGGGATGGTGATCGAGAAGGTGACGGGCCGCCCGTACGCGACCGAGATCAGGCACCGCATCATCGGCCCGCTGCATCTGACGGCCACTTCCGTCCCCGGCACCCGGGTCACGGTCCCGCGGCCGAGTAGCCGCGCCTACTCGAAACTGGCACCGACGGCCGAGGGGCCGACGTACGACGTCACGACGCTCAACCCTTCCCTGGCCTACTCGGCCGGCGAGATGATCTCGGACTCCGCGGACCTGGACCGCTTCTACAGCGCCCTGCTCCGCGGAAGACTCCTCCCGGCGAAGCAGCTGACGGAGATGAAGACCACGGTGAGGGCCGTGGGCATCCCGCACACCGGCTACGGTCTGGGCCTGATGGACACCCAGCTGAGCTGCGGCGTCCACGTCTGGGGCCACAGCGGAGGCATCCAGGGCTCGATCTCGTTCGCGGTGACGACGGCCGACGGCCGGCGTTCCCTGGCGTTCAACTTCAACGGGGACTGGGCGGGGGGCATGGCCGCCGTGCTCGAAGCGGAGTTCTGCGGGGAGACCGGGGCGACACCGGGCAGTGCCTCGTCCTCGGTCCCGAAGGGCCTCCGCTACCGGACCGCCCACCGGGCACGTGAGCTGCTCGGCGGTGGCAAGGGCAACTGATGGCACGTCGGGCGGTCCGGGGAGCCCCAGACCGTCGGGCCGCACATGAGGAGGGGGCCGCCGGAAACGGTTCCGGCGGCCCCCTCCGCTCCCCTCCTGGTGGCTTCCTGCCGTCTTCCCGGTCCGCCACTACCGGGGCAGCACCACGACATAGGCGGCCGGTTCGCGGTCGCCGGCCGCCATCAGCGCGGTACGCACCACCGCCGCTTGCTGCTCCATCGCCTCCCTGAGCTTCTTCGGCGTGATGTACACGACCGTGATCCCGAGGCGTTCCAAGTGCTCACGCTTGCGCGCGTACTCCGACCACATCGCGTCCTCGTCCTGACGGGGGGCGCGCGTATCGAGCTCGACCGCGACCGCCTGGTCCGGCCAGTAGGCGTCGAGGCCGCCGAGGTGCGGGCCACCCGGCAGACGCAGGTCGACGTTCCAGACCGGGTCGGGCAGGCCGTACTCGTGGACCATCCGGTAGAGGCGGTCCTCGGCGATCGAGCGGCCCTCTGCCAGCAGCGAGTCGACCGCATCCACCACATGGGGGCGGTTCAGCAGCTTCGCCAGAGTCAGCTCCCGGACCACGGCCGCCGGTTCGCAGTGGCCGCCGCGCACCGCCTCGGTCAGCAGCCGCCGCACTGCCTCAGGGTCCGTCAGCTCCGCCACCGCGTCCGCCAGGGCCCGTGGCACCGGTGCCACCGGCAGGCCCGTCACCACGCGGGGCGCGGGCAGGGCAGGGGCGCGCAGGATGCGCACGTAGCCCGTGGAGCGCAGCCGGCGCAGCCGCGGGACCAGCACGTCGATGCGGTCCAGGGAGAGCAGCGGCGGGGTGGCGGAGAAGCCGTGCAAGGTCAGTGCCGCCGGGCCGGTGATCACGGCCTCCGTGTACGGCTGGCGGTGCGGGGTTCCAGCCGCCGGCTGGGCGGGGACGCCGGGCGCTGACGTCCGGGCCGCGTACAGCAGGGCCCCGTGCAGGCGTTCCTCGCTCGTCGGCAGGCCGGGGTGCAGCAGGATCACGTTCGGGAGCAGCTGACGCCAGGGGCCGTCGGGACGGCACTGCTCGTTCAGCTCGGCAGTCGTCACGCCGTGGGCTCGGAGCTGGGCCGCCGTCAGGACGCGGCGGTGGACCTCGGAGAGGTGCCGGAGGGGGCGGGGGAGAGCGGGGTGTTGTGCGTCATGACCCCGGGATTCCCGCAGCCCGTGCCGCCCGTAACCGCTGTTACACGGCTGTCGAAAAATGCGGACAAGGCAGGACTAAAGGTCAGGTGTTCGGATGCCGAGTAGGGGCGGAAAACCCCTGGTCCGATCAGGCGTGGACCAGGGGTTACGGTTATTCTTGCCCGAATTTCGTAACGGTTACCGACTGGGCAAGCTCAGGCCAAGGCTTACCGGTCGGCCGCCGTCCCGTCGTACGCCTGTGCGCGCAGCGCCCGTGCCAGGTCGTCCCGCGCCTCCAGTACCAGCCGGCGCAGCGCGGGCGCCGCGTCCCGGTGCGCCGCCAGCCACGCGTCCGTCGCCTCCAGGGTCTCCGGCCGGTCCTGCAGTGCCGGGAAGAGCCCGCGTACGACGTCCATACCGATCTGGATCGACCGCTCCCGCCACATCCGCTCGATCGCCGCGAAGTACTTCTCCGCGTAGGGCGCGGTCAGCTCCCGTTGGGACGGCTGGGCGAAGCCCGAGATCGTCGCCTCCACCAGTGCGTTCGACAGCACGTCGGACTCCACCACCTGCGCCCATGCCTGCGCCTTGACCACGGCCGACGGGCGGGCCGCGAGACAGCGCACCTGGTGCCGCTTGCCGGAGGCCGTATCGTCCCGGGCCAGTTCGGCCACCAGCGCCGACCCGTCGGCCGCACCGTGGGCCGCGAGTGGCTCCAGGAACGTCCAGCGCAGTTCCTGGTCCACCGTCAGGCCCTCGATCGTGGTGGTCCCGTCCAACAGTTCGGTCAGCAGCTTCAGATCCGGCTCGTCGGAGGCCACGGAGGCGAAGAACCGAGCCCAGGCCAGCTGGTGCTCACTGCCCGGTTCGGCCGCCCGCAGCTCGCGCAGCGCGCCCTCGGCGAGCAGGTGCCCACCGGTCTCCCGCCACTGCGGTGCCGCGTAGTGCACCAGCGCCGAGTTCGCCCACGTGTGCAGCGTCTGCAGCACGCCGATGTCCGATTCGTGCCCCGCGAACCGCAGCACCAGGTCGATGAAGGCCCGCGCCGGGAGCAGCGCGTCCCGGGTCAGGTTCCACAGGGCCGACCAGCACAGCGCACGGGCCAGCGGGTCGGTGATCGCGCCCAGGTGCCCGCGCAGGGTCGCCAGCGAGGTCTCATCGAATCGGATCTTGCAATAGGTGAGGTCGTCGTCGTTGACCAGCACCAGCTCCGGCGCGTCGGCACCCGCCAGCTCCGTCACCACGGTGCGCGGGCCCTCCACGTCCGTCTCCGCGCGTGCGTAGCGCTCCAGCGCGCCCTCGACTGTCCGCCGGTACAACCCCACCGCGACCCGGTGCGGACGGATCTCGGGGTGTGACTCGGGGGCCTCCTGGACCACCGCCAGCTCGGCGATCCGGCCGTCCTCGGGGTCCAGCAGCACCTGCGGGGACAGCGAGTTCACCCCGGCCGTCTGCAGCCAGGACCGCGCCCACGTGGTCATGTCCCGGCCACTGGTCTCCGCCAGCACCGACAGCAGGTCGCCGAGGCGCGTATTGCCGTAGGCGTTCCGCTTGAAGTAGCGGCGGGCACCCTCCAGGAACGCGTCCTGGCCGACGTACGCCACCAACTGCTTGAGGACGGAGGCGCCCTTGGCGTAGGTGATGCCGTCGAAGTTCAGCTTGGCGTCCTGCAGATCGCGGATGTCCGCCGTGATCGGGTGCGTGGAGGGCAACTGGTCGGCGCGGTAGGCCCAGGCCTTGCGACGGTTGGCGAAGGTGATCCAGGCATCGGTGAAGCGGGTCGCGCCGACGTTCCCGAACGTGCCCATGAAGTCGGCGAAGGACTCCTTCAACCACAGGTCGTCCCACCACTGCATGGTGACCAGGTCGCCGAACCACATGTGCGCCATCTCGTGCAGGATGACGTTGGCCCGCGCCTCATACGAGGCCTGTGTCACCTTCCCGCGGAAGATGTACTCCTCACGGAAGGTCACCAGACCCGGGTTCTCCATCGCGCCCAGGTTGTATTCCGGAACGAAGGCCTGGTCGTACTTCCCGAAGGGGTAGGGGAAGGCGAAGTGGTCGTGGAAGAAGTCCAGACCCTGTTTGGTGATCAGGAAGACGTCCTCGGCGTCGAAGTGCGGCGCGAGGCCCTTGCGGCACATCGCGCCCAGTGGGATCTCCAGCTTCGTCCCGTCTTCGAAGACGCGGGAGTAAGAGTCCGTGACGTAGTGGTACGGGCCCGCCACCACGCAGGTGATGTAGGTCGAGATCGGCTTGGTCTCCGCGAACCGCCAGATCCCGTCGACGAGTTCGCCCGCACCGTTGCTCCACACCGTCCAGCCTTCGGGCGCCTGCGCCTCGAAGCGGTACGGAGCCTTGAGGTCCGGCTGTTCGAAGTTCGCGAACACCCGGCGGGCGTCGGCCGGCTCGTACTGGGTGTAGAGGTAGACCTCGCCGTCCTCGGGGTCGACGAAGCGGTGTAGGCCCTCTCCGGTGCGCGAGTAGGCGCACCGGGCGTCGACCACCAGCTCGTTCTCGGCCGCGAGGTTCTCCAGCGTGATCCGGGCGCCGTCGAAGACCTCGCCCGGGTCCAGATCCCGGCCGTTGAGGGAGACGGAGGTCACGCTCGGCGCGATCAGATCGGCGAAAGTGGCCGTGCCCGGTTCGTTGCAGCGGAAGCGGATCGTGGTCACCGAGCGGAACGTGCGCGGCTCGTCGTCCCCGTCGCCGACGGCGGACCTCAGGTCGAGGGACACCTCGTACCCGTCGACGGACAGCAGGGCGGCCCGCTCCCGGGCCTCGTCGCGGGACAGATTCTCACCGGGCACGGGCGGCACTCCCTCGTGGTCGCGTGATTGGTGCGTGATGGGTGTGTGTCTGGTGTGGGACAGGACCGATCCTGCCACGAGCCCCTGACGCGTGGGGCGGCGGGGAATGCGGGTCGCGGTGACGCCGTTGTGCTTGACCGATGCTGTAGGAGACCGTTCCGCTGAGGAGAAGCATGTCCGAGACCGCGACCTCGTCCGGCAAGACTCCCGTCGACTTCTGGTTCGACCCGCTGTGCCCGTGGGCTTGGATGACCTCGCGCTGGGTGCTGGAGGTGGAGAAGTTCCGGGACATCGAGGTCCGCTGGCATGTCATGAGCCTCGCCGTGCTCAACGAGGACAAGCTGGACGAGCTGCCCGAGCGCTACCGGGAGATGCTCGTCACCCAGGCCTGGCAGCCGGTCCGGGTGGTCACCGCGGCGTGGCAGAAGCACGGCGACGCAGTCCTCGGCCCGCTCTACGCCGCGCTCGGCACCCGCATCCACAACAACGGCGAGGGCCCGACCCTGGAGGCCATCGCCGGCGCGCTCGCGGACGTCGGTTTGCCCGCAGAACTGATCGAGTACGCCGAGCAGGAGAATTTCGAGTTCGAAGCGGAGCTGCGTGCCTCCCACAAGGAGGGCATCGAGAAGGTCGGCCAGGACGTCGGGACCCCGGTCATCGCACTGCCCGGCCCCGACGGCGAGCAGATCGCCTTCTTCGGCCCCGTCGTCACCCCCGCCCCCAAGGGCGAGGCTGCGGTCCGTCTGTGGGACGGCGCGATCGCCGTGGCCTCGGTGCCGGGCTTCTACGAGATCAAGCGGACCCGCACCCTCGGGCCCATCTTCGACTGACCGCCACGGGCCTACGGCTGACTCCACCGGTGCCGCGCACACCGTCCAGTGCGACGGCGGAGGCCCTGCGAGCCGTGCCGCGGTGCCCTGTCCACCGTTCTCGCCGCCGTTGCGCGTACCGGTTCCCCTCCGTCTGCTCTGGCCGGTGGCTCCGGGTGCGTCGAGGCCCTTTGACGGGCTGCGGCCTGTGGGGTTCCCGTCGGCAGGCCGGTGGACGTAGGGGACGTACAGGTGGGGAGGACCCCCGCGAGTCACGTCCTCGCGGGGGTCCTCCGTTCATCCGCCTGCCGACGTGAAGGGTGAGAAGACGATCACGAGGCAGGACGATCCGGCGGCGCTCAGGGCGCCGGCAGCAGTACGTTCGGGCGGGCTGCCGCGGCCTCGTAACGGCGGGCGACGTCCTGCCAGTTGACGACCTGCCACATCGCCTCGACGAAGTCCGCCTTCTGGTTGCGGTACTGCAGGTAGAAGGCGTGCTCCCAGGCGTCGAACACCAGGAGCGGGGTCGAGCCCTGGCCGACGTTGCCCTGGTGGTCGTAGACCTGCTCCACGACCAGGCGCCCGCTCAGCGGCTCGTACGCCAGCACGCCCCAGCCCGACCCCTGGGTGGTGGCGGCGGCCTTGGACAGCTGGGTGCGGAAAGCGGCGAAGGAACCGAAGGACTCCGTGAGCGCGTCCGCCAGCCCACCCACCCCGTCGGCCGCCATCGGCTCACCGCCGCCCTCCTTCGGGCCGGTCATGTTCTGCCAGTAGATCGAGTGCAGGATGTGCCCGGAGAGGTGGAAGGCCAGGCTCTTCTCCAGCCCGTTGACCGAACCCCAGGATTCCTTGTCCCGCGCCTCGGCGAGCTGCTCCAGGGTGTCGTTGGCGCCCTTCACATAGGCCGCGTGGTGCTTGTCGTGGTGCAGCTCGATGATCTCGGGGCTGATCACGGGGGCGAGCGCGGAGTAGTCGTAGGGCAGGTCGGGCAGCGTGTAGACGGGCATGGGTGATCCCCTCCGGAACCTTATTGCACATCACTTGCAACTACACGCTAACAATAAGAGCGTCAGAGCGACAGAAAGACCCCCGCGTGTCGCGCACACGGGGGTCTCTCTGTGGGGTGCCCGGCTGGGGCGCCCGGCGGACGGCGGGCGTCAGCGCTTGGCGCGCACCCGCTGCCAGGCGTAGCCGGCCAGCGCCAGGAAGAGGGTCATCCCGCCCGTCGAGTAGAGCTGGGCGCGGGTGCCCGGCTCCCTGGCCATCAGAGCGAAGATCGCGACGATGCCGGCCAGCGCCACCCAAGTCAGCCATGGGTACGCCCACATGCGTACCACGAGCTTCTCGGGGGCGTCGCGTTCGATCCGGCGGCGCAGGAGGAGTTGGGAGACCGCGATGAAGATCCAGACGACCAGGATGACCGCACCGATCATGTTCAGCAGCCAAGAGAAGATGTCGTCCGGACGCCAGTAGCTCAGCAGGACGCAGACGAAGCCGAAGAAGCAGGACGTCAGGACCGCGACCCGGGGTACTCCGCCGGACAGTCTCGCCAGTGCCCTCGGGCCCTGTCCGCGCTCGACCAGCGAGTACGCGATGCGTGAGGAACCGTAGATGTTGGCGTTCATCGCCGACAGTAGTGCCACCAGCACGACCACGTTCATCAGTCGGCCCGCGCCGGGGATGCCCAGGTGGTCGAGTGTGGCGACGTACGGGCCCTTCTCCACGACCTCCTTGGAGTCCCAGGGGACGAGTGTGACGGCGACCGCCATCGAGCCGATGTAGAAGAGGGCGATCCGCCACATCGCCGTGCGCACCGCGCTCGCCACGCCCCGCACCGGGTCCTCCGACTCGGCCGCCGCGATGGTGAGCGTCTCCAGGCCGCCGTAGGCGAAGACCGAGGCGAGCAGGCCGATCAGTAGGCCTTCGCTGCCGTGTGGCATGAAGTCACGCAGTTGTGAGACGCCGGGGGAGTCGGTGCCGGGCAGCACACCCGCGATGGCCAGTACGCCGAGCACCAGGAACAGGCTGATCGCGCCGACCTTGAGGGCTGCGAACCAGAACTCGAACTCGCCGAAGTTCTTCACGGCGGCCAGGTTCGCCCCGCAGAACATCACCATGAACAGGGCCACCCAGGCCCACTGCGGGGTACCCGGCAGCCAGCCTTGGACGATCCTCGCGGCGCCGATGCCCTCCAGGCCGACGGCCGTGCAGAGCAGTACCCAGAAGGACCAACCGGCGGCGAAGCCCGCCCAAGGGCCGATCGCCCGTTCGGCGTGCGCCGAGAAGGAGCCCGACGACGGGTAGGCGGCGGACATCTCCCCGAGCATCCGCATCACCAGCATGACCAGGAGGCCGGAGAGGGCGTAGGCGATCACGATCGACGGGCCGGCGGCGGCGATGCCCGCGCCGGACCCGACGAACAGGCCCGCGCCGATCACGCCGCCCAGGGCGATCATCGACAGATGGCGCTGTTTGAGGCCGTGGGAGAGGGGCTCGCGCTTTTCCTGCGGCGGTGTCTTCGTGGTGGTGCTGCTGGGCATGGGGACGCGGCTCTCCCAGTGCAATAGGCGGGTAAAACCCCGTCAGTCTGGGTGGCGCGTCCGCTCAGACGAACGGACTGCCCATTATCCGGACACTCGTTTCACGCACCGTGATCGGAGGATCACGCAAGCGCCTTGCTCCGGGCCGCCCGCCGGGACCCGCTGGGGGTGGTCGTGGGGGCGCCGAACGCGTCGAGTGGTCAGGGGTGACCCTTGCTGTTTTGGTGGAACCTTACAGATGGCTTGAGGTGTTCCTGTGGGTGTTCCCATGGTTCGAGCCACCCCACCTCAGTGACCGGTATCACGCCGGACTCGGCATGGTCGACTTCTTTTGTGAGAAGCCAACCAAGCGTGTGTTCGAGCCTTTGTCGGGCGCTGACGGTGATCAGCACGAGGGCGCAGGTATAGCGTCACGGTGTTCCCACCTGCCCACTTGATCCCGGAGATCCCATGAGCACCGCCACCGCCACCGCCCGCCCCGGTGCAGTCCTCGCCGACCTGCTCCCCGCGTCCCGCGTCCGTGACGCCGCCCTGGTGCTCGGTGGCGCCGTGCTCACCGGCCTCGCGGCCCAACTGTCGGTTCCGGTCCCCGGGTCGCCAGTACCGGTGACCGGTCAGACCTTCGCCGCCCTGCTCGTCGGCGCCACGCTGGGCACCCGCCGCGGCTTCCTCTCCCTCGCCCTGTACGCGCTCGCCGGTGTGGCCGGCGTTCCGTGGTTCGCGGGCGGCACCTCCGGCGTGGGCTCCGTCTCCTTCGGCTACATCGTCGGCATGCTGCTCGCCTCTGCGGCCGTGGGCGCCCTGGCCCGCCGCGGCGCCGACCGCTCACCGCTGCGCATGGCGGGCACGGTGATCCTCGGTGAGGCGATCATCTACGCCGTCGGTGTGCCCTACCTGGCCTTGGCCGCCGACCTGCCCGCGGCCAAGGCGATCGCGCTCGGACTGACGCCGTTCCTGATCGGTGATGTCCTGAAGGCCGCACTGGCGATGGGTCTGCTGCCCACCGCCTGGAAGTTCGCCGGTCGGCGCTGAGGCCGGGTTCCCGCCGCTCGGCCGGGGCTCCTGGCGCTGCAGCGGGTTCCCGGGGGCTTGCGGGGTCCGCGCCGTGACCGTCCTCGCGGGGCACACGGGTCCGTGAACGGGTGCGGCGGCGCGCTGCGTCGCGGATGCGGCAACGGCCGCGCGACCCGGCGGTTCGCCTCGGGTCGCGCGGCCGTTGCCGCACGCGGATGGATCAGCCGACGGACACCTTGTCGGCCGGCGCCTCGGTCGCGGGGGCCGGGTGGCTCGCCGTGACCCGCTCCTTCACCACGGCGATCACCAGTACGACCGCGGCGACCAGGAGCGACAGCAGCACGGTTTCGCGGCCGTCGTGCTCGGTGTCGGTCAGCATGTAGCCGAGGACGAAGACGATCAGGAAGGCCGTGGCCCAGGTCAGGTACGGGTAGAGCCACATCCGTACGACGAGCTTCTCCGGCGCTTCCCGCTGGATGATCTTCCGCATCCGAAGCTGTGAGAAGCAGATGACCAGCCACACGAACAGGGCCACCGCGCCACTGGAGTTGACCAGGAAGAGGAACACGGAGTCGGGGAACTCGTAGTTGAAGAACACCGCCACGAAGCCGAAGACGACCGAGGCCAGGATCGCTGCCAGCGGTACACCGCGGGCGGTGGTGCGGGCGAACGCCTTCGGGGCGTCACCGCGCTGACCAAGTGAGAAGGCCATCCGGGAGGCCGTGTACAGGCCGGAGTTGAGGCAGGACAGCACCGAGGTCAACACGATGACGTTCATGATCTGACCGGCGTGCGCGATCCCGAGCGAGTCCAGTGCGGCGACGTAGGAGCCGTCCTTCTTGATGGCGGGGTCGTTCCACGGCAGCAGCGAGACCACGACGAGGATCGAGCCGAGGTAGAAGACGGCGATACGCCAGATGATGCTGTTGGTGGACTTGGTGACCGCCCGCTGCGGGTCCTCCGACTCGCCGGCTGCCAGGGTCGCGATCTCGCTGCCCATGAAGGAGAAGACGACCAGCAGTACACCGGTGAGGATCGCGCCCGGGCCGTGCGGCAGGAAACCGCCGTGGCTCGTCAGATTGCCGAAGCTCGCCCGGTCGGCGTGCACGCCCGGCAGCACACCGAACACCGCGAGCAGACCGATGACGATGAACACGCCGATCGCCACGACCTTGATCCCGGCGAACCAGAACTCGAACTCGCCGTAGGAGCCGACGGAGATCAGGTTGGTCGCGGTCAGCACGGTCATCACGATCAGTGCCCAGCCCCACTGGGGGACCGCTGGGACCCAGCCGGCGAGGATCTTGGCGCCGGCGGTCGCCTCCACGGCGAGCACGACGACCCAGAAGAACCAGTACAGCCAGCCGATGGAGAACCCGGCCCAGCGGCCGAGGGCGCGGTCGGCGTGTGCGGAGAACGAGCCCGAGGTCGGGTTGGCGGCGGACATCTCGCCGAGCATCCGCATCACGAGGACGACCAGGGTGCCGACGAGGGCGTAGGACAGCAGGATGCCGGGGCCAGCAGTGGCGATGCCGCTGCTGGAGCCGACGAACAGGCCGGCACCGATCACACCACCGATGGCGATCATCGACAGGTGACGGTTCTTGAGACCTGCTTGAAGTCCGGAACCAGGGGTCATGGACGGATTTCCTTTGCGCCGGAGGAGCGTTTCCCGTACGAGCGGAGCGCCGTTTGGTGTGGCGGATACGGGATCTCGCACGAGCGATGAACGAGACGGTCCAGTGAATCGGAGGTGAATGGATTCGGGAACCTCTGAATCCAGATCGTTACTTGAGGTTTTCTTGAGGTTCCATGGTTCAGCTTGGATTTCATCAGCCAGTCTGTGAATCGGCGGTGTGCCACGACCCGGCGCTGCCGCTGCGACACCGCCGTGTCACACTCATGGCATGCGCGTGTATCTCGGCTCCGACCATGCGGGCTACGAACTGAAGAACCACCTCGTCGAATGGCTCAAGGCCGCCGGCCACGAGCCGGTCGATTGCGGACCGCACCTCTACGACGCCCAGGACGACTATCCGCCCTTCTGCCTGCGCGCCGCGGAGAAGACGGCCGCGGACCCGGATGCACTGGGCATCGTGATCGGTGGCTCGGGCAACGGTGAGCAGATCGCCGCGAACAAGGTGAAGGGTGTCCGGGCAGCCCTGGCCTGGAGTGAGGAGACGGCGACGCTCGGCCGTCAGCACAACAACGCCAACGTGGTGGCCGTGGGGGCGCGTATGCACAGCACGGAGGAGGCGACCAAGTTCGTCGAGGTCTTCCTGGGCACCCCGTTCTCCGGCGACGAGCGTCACATCCGCCGCATCGCCATGCTCTCCGCATACGAGACGACTGGCGACCTTCCTCCGATCCCGGCCCACCACCCGCAGCAGGACTGAGGTTCCCTCGGGGGGCTGGAAGGAACAGGAACCGTGCCAGAGGGGCACACGATCCACCGGCTGGCGCACGATTACGCCACCCGCTTCTCTGGCACGGCCCCGCGTGTCACCAGCCCCCAGGGCAAGTTCTCCGACGCTGCGGACCTGCTGGACGGCGCCGTGCTCACCGCCACCGAGGCCCACGGCAAACACCTCTTCCTGCGGTTCCGCGACGCCGACTGGGTTCATATCCACCTCGGCCTCTTTGGCAAGGTCGGCTTCGGGGACGCCCCGGCGCCCCCGCCGGCCGACACCGTCCGGCTCAGGCTCGCGAACGACACCTCCTACGTCGACCTGCGCGGCCCCACCACCTGCGCACTGATCACGGACACCGAGAAGCAGGCGGTACACGACCGACTCGGCCCCGACCCGCTGCGCGCGGACGCCCGACCGGAGACGGCGTACCGCAGGATCTCCCGCAGCCGTAGCACGATCGCCGCACTGCTCATGGACCAGAAGGTCGTGGCCGGGGTCGGCAACGTCTACCGTGCCGAGATCCTCTTCCGGCACGGCATCGACCCCTACCGTACAGGCCGGGACATCACTCCGTCCGAGTGGGACGTCATCTGGGCCGACCTCGCCACGCTGATGCGCGAAGGAGTGCGGCACAACCGGATCGACACCGTTCGCCCGGAGCACACACCGGAGGCGATGGGACGCCCACCCCGCGTGGACGACCACGGCGGAGAGGTGTACGTCTACCGACGGGCAACCCAGCCCTGCCACATCTGCGGCGACGGCATCCGCACCGCCGGTCTCGCCGCGCGCAACCTCTTCTGGTGCCCCACCTGCCAGAAACGGTGAACGGGTCCCGGAGGCCGTGCGGTGCTCACCGGCCTGGTGCCGCGGCCAACGTCGCCTGCCGCGGAACTGGTTAGTGCACTGACCGCATACGTTCACCGGATCGGTGGCTCCGGGCAGGCGGTCCCGGCCTCCTGCCCAGGACCGCCTGGGTGAGCTTCCGGGGCTACCCGGGCTGCACTCTTCTCGACCTCCTGCGGTCCGCCGCCTCCGACGGAGCAGGCCATCCCTGGCCTAGTCTCGCTCAGGGGTTGGTACCCGGGTGGACGGCTACTGCTGAGGCTCAGCCGGGCGAGGCTCGCCCAGTCGATCAAGCTGTACGGGCAATCGGCCGCCCGCCCCATCGACCTCCCGCCCCTTGAGGGTCCGGACGGGCCAAGCCGATCTCATTGAACCGGTGGATCACGTCCCGGACGGTGTCCTCGTCGGCCTGCACCCGCTTCGCAATCACCGGCACACGGTTCCCGCCGGCCGAGGCCAGCAGCGTCGTCGCCCGCCGGACCCGCACCGAACTGGTGCTGCCCCGACGCACGATCTGCTGCGGCCTCTGCTCCTCCGGGTGGGTCAACCCGCGCACACGGACAGGCGCAGTCACCACACCTCCAGCGGTCGGAACGGACGTCACCACACATCCAACCGCCCAAACCACCACCCGGCGAACCCACGCGCTAGAAGCCGTGCGGCAGCCAAGGGGCCACCGGTGAGCCGAACGCCACCGACACCTCCGCCAGCGTGCCCGGGCGCACCTCCCGTACCCGTCCGGCCGCCGCCAGCGACATCAGGGACACACCGCCGAGGTAGGCCGCGCCCAACTCCCATACCGTGAGTGCGAGATCGGGTGCGTCCGTGGTCCGTTCACAGGACGCGCCCTTCGGGTCGCCGTGCAGCCGCCAACGCCCCGCGTTCCAGGGACAGAAGGAATCCTGGACCTCGAACACGACGTCCACCGGCGTCAGATAGGTGCGCGCCGACAGGGCCGCGCCCACGTCCACGAGACGCACGTATCCCGCGTCCCGCAGCCGCGGCCGGCAGCGGCGGATGTCAGAGACCAGGTGCTGCCAGGAATCATCGACCGGCCGTCCCCGCATCGTCAGCGTCGACATCAGGTCGATGCCGAACAGGAACCGCCACAGCGCGCCCTCGGTCGCCGGATCGAGCGCGGCCAGGTCCTTCAGCGTCACCTTCCCGTCGTGCCCGCTCGCCCCCCAGTCGATCTTGGTGCGAAAGCGCGCGTACCCGGTGACCTCGCCGTCCCGTTCGGCGACCACGCACTGCAGCGCCGCTGACCCGTGCCGCTCGCTCTCCGGGTCGAGGAGTTCCGCCCGTTCCCAGCCGGGCTGCCGGACCAGCATGCCGGGGCGGCGGGACACCAGGGTCGCGTACACCGCCTCGCACTCGGCCAGGGCCTCGGCGGGCGCCGCGTAACGCACCCGCACCTCGTCGGTTCCCGCAGGCAGTGCCAGCGAGACTCGACCGGTGTCGATTTCGGCGCTGAGCTGGAAGGTCGCCGAGCCGTAGCCGAAGCGGCCGTAGATCGGGGGCTCGGAGGCGTGCAGTGCCGCGAGTGGCTCGCCCTTGGTACGGGCGTCGTCCAGCAGCCGGCGCATCATCGAGGTCAGCGTCCCGCGCCGCCGGTGGGTGGCGGCCACACTGACCATGGTGACGCCCGCGGTGGGCAGTACGGCCCCGCCCGGCACGGTCATCCGGAAGCTGAAGGCCCCGGAGGTGCCGACGATCGCGCCTCCGTCCCAGACGGCCAGGGAGCGGTCGAACTCGATCAGTGATCTGAACAGTTCGCGTTCCTCGGGAGAGGCCGGCTCGCCACCGAACGCGCGGATCAGATGGTCCCACCAGCGGTCGAACTCCTCCGGGCGCAGCACCTTCGACTCGGTTCCGTGATCAGTCCCCATGAACCCTGCCTATCAGGGCAATGCGCGACGAGCCAGTGAAATTCTCCCGAGTGGCCGCGGGATCGGCCGCGCGTGCCGTTCACTGAAGGGCGGACCGCGAAACAGAGCCTCGCACGGGGGGACAAGTGGGACCTCCCGTGCCAAGCGGCCGGTGGGATGGATAGGGTCCCGGACTAATGGCAGCAGGACGAGAGCGGCGCGCAAAGGCCGAGACGTTCACGGCCCGGTGGAAGATGCAGTGGCACCGGGTCCGGGTCGGCCTGCGCAGAAGCGCTGTGGACTACTTCCGCGGGAACGGCTCGGACTGGATCGCGTTCGCCGGACTGCTCCTGACCGTCCCCCTCCTCGCGGTCATGACCCTCGTCGACTCGGTGTGGTGTTCCCCGGCCATTCTGGTACTGCCGATCGTCGCGGGCGGCCTGCTGCTGCGCCCGGCGAGCCTGCTCGGTCTGTACGCGGCGGCGGCCACCGCGCTGATCGTGGAGTCGGTGCGGCTCGGCCCCTACTCCGAGGGGCCGGCCCAGGTCACTCCGGGCGTGGTCCTGGTGG
Organism: Streptomyces pluripotens; assembly: GCF_000802245.2. NCBI lineage: Bacteria > Bacillati > Actinomycetota > Actinomycetes > Kitasatosporales > Streptomycetaceae > Streptomyces > Streptomyces pluripotens. The sequence goes on along the minus strand of NZ_CP021080.1, from coordinate 2,245,097 downwards.
TCGCCGCGTGCGGTTTCTTCGGGCTGCTCACGGCGCAGTTCCGCAGCCGGGTCGGTGTGCCCTGGCGGCGCGGCGGCACCATGCTGTTCGACCTGCGCGAACGCATCCGGGTACAGAGCAAGCTGCCCAAACTGCCCCGGGGCTGGCACCACGAGATGGCGCTGCGCCCGGCGGGCGGCCAGTCCTTCTCCGGCGACTTCGTGGTCGCCGCGTGCACCAACGGCGGCCGCACCCTGGAGGTCGTGCTCACGGACGTCTCCGGCAAAGGCATGGACGCGGGTTCGCGGGCACTGCTGCTGTCGGGTGCTTTCGGGGGCCTGCTCGGCTCCCTCCCCCCGCACGCCTTCCTCCCGGCCGCGAACGGCTACCTCCTCCGCCAGGACTGGGACGAGGGCTTCGCCACCTCCATTCACCTGGTGCTGGACCTCGACTCCGGCGACTACGAGCTGTACACCGCTGGCCATCCGCCCGGGCTGCAGCTCAGCGCGGGCAGCGGGCGCTGGGAGGAGAAGGCCGCTGAGGGACCACTGCTCGGCGTGTACGACGGTGCCCAGTTTGACCCCGTGAAGGGCTCGCTGCGGCCCGGAGATGTGTTGATGCTGTTCACGGACGGGTTGGTGGAGACCTCCGATCGGGACATCATGGAGGGCATCGACCGACTCACCGGAGAGGCCGACCGCTATGTCGCCGGCGGCTTCCGCGGCGCCGCTTGGCATCTCATCGAGGCAGTCGCCAAGGACGTCAACGACGACCGGGCCCTGTTGCTGATCTGCCACGAGACCTCCGTCAACGCCCGCTGAGCGGGACGCCGTCGACCGGCGTCGCGGCTCGGCACCCGGCGCCGGACCGGCTCGGCAAGGCGGACCGGATCGGCTCCGCCGGGCGAAGGGGGCGGTGTGCGGGCCGCCGGCAGGGCCCGGTGGTCTCCCTGTCCCGCCGGAGCGGCACCGGCCGGACGACTGCGCCAGGGACCGAAACCACCAGAGGTGACTTTGCCGGTGGACGGTTGTCCTGGGGGAGACTGGGGCGATGACAGACCAAGCCACCGGGCGGACGCCACGAGGAGCCACCGGCGTCGGACCGCAGCTCACCCTCGCCGAGGTCGAGGCAGTCGCGCGTGCCGCTCACCAAGGGCAGACCGACAAGGCCGGACGGCCGTACAGCGAGCACCTCGCGGCCGTCGCCGAGGGCGTTCGGGTCCGCGGCGGCGATCCGGATCAGATTGCGGCGGCCTGGCTGCACGACTCCGTCGAGGACGACGCGCTCACGGCGGAGTGGCTGGACGCTGCCGCCCTGTCCCCACGCACCAAGGCCATCGTGGACGCCCTCACCAAACGACCGGGTGAGGAACCGGAGGTGTACGCCCGCAGGATCCTGGCAACCCCGGGCGCGCCGTTGGTGAAGGAGTCCGACCTGGCACACAACGCCGACCCCCGGCGGCTCGGCGTCCTGCCAGAACCGACCCGGGTGCGGCTGACCGAGAAGTACGCCCGGATGCGTGCGCTGCTCGGCCTCGGACCGGTCAGGAACGGCTGAGCGCGGCCTTCTCCGGCTCGCGCATCTCCTGCCGCCCGCGTGCCAGTGCGGCCGCGTCCTGGGCGAACGCCCATTCCATCCGCGGTTCCACGGCGAAGCGGAAGACCCGCTGCACTGGCCGGCTGCACAGCACCGTGACGGCGGAGCCGGCGAGGGCGGTCACCAAGAGCTCGCCGAGCGGACGGTGCAGCCAGTCGTAGTCGAACCAGCCGCGGTAGTCGGCGAACTTCACCAGGAACCCGTGCAGCAGGTAGCCGTACAGCGTGCCCGCGCCGAGCGCCGTGAACCACGTCTTCCGGCGGGGTACCCAGGCGAAGAAACAAACCGTCAACAGCAGTGCACAGGCCATCAGCGCGAGCGTCATCACCGGGCCGCACCACCAGGGGGCGCCCAGTTCCTGTGCGGAGTCACGATGGTAGAACCACGCGGTTTCCACGTGCGGCACCGCCCACCAGGCAGCCGCCAGTGCCGCCGCGAACACCGGAACCGAGGCGATCCGCACCGCGCGGCGGCGCATCCGCCGGAAATGCTCGGGCTTCATATACAGGCCGAGCACGAAGTACGGCAGGAACTGCAGGACACGCTGCAGGTCGAGGTCGTTGCCGATGTCCGGGGCGATGGTCGCCAACATGGCGATGCCGACGGCCAGTGGTAGCGGCCGGCGCAGCAGCCTCCAGATCGGTGTGGTGAGCCGCCAGACGAACAAGGCGATCAGGAACCAGGTCAGGTACCAGGGATCGAGGAGGCTGATCGCGTCATGGGAGCCGGTGACGAGGTTCTTGAAGAGCGTGTACGCGGTCTCGAACAGGATGTACGGCACGGCGACGCCGGTGATCAACCGCTTCAGCTGGTCCGGGCGCATGTCGAAAGTGCGCGAGAAGTAGCCGGAGATGACGATGAACGCCGGCATGTGGAAGGCGTACACGACCATGTACATGCCTGCCAGGAACCGGCTCTCGCTCTTCAGCGGCTCCCATGAGTGCCCCATCGCGACCAGCACGATGGCCAGGTACTTGGCGTTGTCGAAGAACGCGTCGCGCTGCTTGCCGGGTCTGTCCGGCCCCGGCCGGTGCTCCTGCGCACTCACGGGCATGCGCGGGCCGGTCGCTCCGGCCGCCGGCGGCCGTGCCGGGGGGAGCGGTTCGGTGTTCTGACCGGGGGACGAGGCGGCGTCAGACATCTCAGGCACCATAGCGGCGTCCCTGGGATTCCGTAAAACTCCCGCAGTCATTACTGTCTATCGCCTTCGAGGCCCGCCGATTTAACGGACTCGACTTCTCGATTCAGGGCACGATGTCCGGGGAAGGGTCGCCAGTTCACCCTTGATGTCCCGATTCATCCCGACTAATTGGGGCATATCTTGCCCTCTGTGTCATCAATTCGAATCACCTGTGCGAGAGTTGTGCGGCAGTGAAAATGAAGGCGCCCAATTCTTGGGGGAGTCATGGGTGGGCGCCCTGTCGAATTGCTGTGCGGAGCGTCGCCCGCGCCGGGCGGTTACCCGATGTTGTGTCACGAGCCGCATACGGGGGCCGGGTTGGTGGCACGATGGTTCTGGCGGGGGTGCGCGGGCCGTACCTCCGGGCCGGGAGAGCGGACCGACCTAGGGTGTGATCAGTTGTGGCCATTTCACTGTCTGTGGTGCTGCTGTTGGCGATCATCCTGGCGGTGTTGATCCGAGGGGGGAACATCAAGGCCGGCCCCGCCATCGTCGCCATCCTCCTCGGCTTCTTCCTCGCCTCGACCGGCATGGCGCCCTCCATCACTCGCTTCCTGAACTCGATAGCGGACTCCATCAACTCGATCAAGTTCTGACCCGGCGAGGTGGCCCTCGGGCGAACGGGGACTCGGCGGGGGACGCAGGGGCGTGGCGCCGCGCGACTCCGGCCTGGCGGGGAGCGTCGATCGTGGGTCGGGGCCGCGTCGTCGGTTTGGCATCGGTGTGGGCCGTGTGGCGCCCCCACTCCCGGCACCGCTCGCCCGGGAGGGCGCTCCCACCACCTCGTCCGCGGACATGTCCTGGAGGGCGTGCCCCCAAGACGGTTCCGGCCGCGACTCGGGCGGCACCGCCGTCCCGTCGCGTACCCCTGGCCGGTCACGCTCCGTGTCCCAGGTCGGGAGCCCGGATCTGGAGTTCCCGGGAAAGGCCGGGTCCTGGTGGAACAGCCCGGGGCCGGGCCGGAGGCACGATCCTCCGGTCCGGCCCCGGGCTGGACAGAGCGGGCGACGGGAATCGAACCCGCGTAGCTAGTTTGGAAGACTAGGGCTCTACCATTGAGCTACGCCCGCACGAGTGCGCCGCAGGTCGGTGACCGCGGCACTGGAGGCATCCTAGCGGGTCGCCCGCCGCTGAGGCCAACGAGTGCGGTCACGAGGGGGCGACGCGCGCCGCCGCGGAGAATGCGGCCGACGCGAGCGGCCAGGGCATGTACCCTACGTGTCGCACCAGACGGGGTGTGGCGCAGCTTGGTAGCGCGTCCGCTTTGGGAGCGGAAGGCCGTGGGTTCAAATCCCGCCACCCCGACCACCGGCTCGCGGGGCCGTGAAGATCGCCTTTTGGGGCGCTGACCGGCTGCGGTTACTATGCAAGCTGCGCGCCCGTGCGGCCCGGCCCATTCGGCCTACGAACTCCTTCGGGCGGCGAAATCCGCCGGAACCAGTCTGGCTCCGGCAGAACCCAAGCAGTCAGCCACAAGGAGACCGAACCGTGAAGAGCGCCGTGGAGACCCTGAACCCGACCCGGGTTCGGCTCACTGTCGAGGTGCCCTTCGAGGAGCTCAAGGACAGCCTCGACGCGGCGTACAAGAAGATCAACCAGCAGGTCACGGTGAAGGGGTTCCGCAAGGGCAAGATCCCGGCCCGCGTCATCGACCAGCGGTTCGGCCGGGGTGCAGTGCTGGAGGAGGCCGTCAATGACGCCCTGCCCAAGTTCTACACCGAGGCGGTGAACGAGGCCGAGCTGAGCCCGCTCGGTCAGCCCGAGGTCGACATCACCGAGCTGAAGGATGGCGAGACGCTCAACTTCACCGCCGAGGTCGACGTCCGCCCCGCCCTGGAGATCCCGGACTACTCCGGCATCGAGGTCGAGGTCGACGCCGTCGAGGTCACCGACGAGGACCTTGAGAAGTCCGTCGAGCAGCTGCGTGAGCGCTTCGCCTCCACCTCCCCGGTCGAGCGGGCCGCCGAGGACGGCGACGTCGTCACCATCGACCTTGAGGCCAAGGTCGACGGCGAGGTCCTGGAAGACGGCATCGCCAGCGGCGTCTCCTACACCATCGGCTCCGGTGAGCTGCTGGACGGCATCGACGACGCCGTCAAGGGCCTGGAGGCCGGCGGCGAGGCCACCTTCACCTCCGAGCTGAAGGGCGGCTCCGCCGCGGGCAAGGAAGCTGAGGTCACCGTCAAGGTCACCCAGGTCGCTGCCCGTGAACTGCCTGAGCTGGACGACGAGTTCGCACAGCTCGCGTCCGAGTTCGACACCCTGGAGGAGCTGAGGGCCGACAGCCGCAAGCGCCTCGCGGACATGAAGCAGTTCGACCAGGCCACGCAGGCGCAGGAGCGCGTCCTGGAGAAGCTGCTCGAGCTGGTCGAGGTCCCCGTCCCCGAGAAGCTGCTCGAGGATGAGATCAACACCCGCAAGCACAACCTGGAGCACCACCAGCTCGGCCAGATGGGCCTCGACCTCGACAAGTACCTGGAGATCCAGGGCAAGACGGCCGAGGAGTTCGACACCGAGACCCGCGAGGCCGCGGTCAAGGGCATCAAGACCCAGTTCGTCCTCGACGAGCTGGTCAAGAAGGAGCAGCTGAACGTCAACCAGGAGGAGCTCACCGAGCACCTCATGCGACGTGCGGCGTCCTCCGGCATGTCGCCCGACCAGTTCGCCCAGGCCGTCGTCGAGGGTGGCCAGGTGCCGCTCCTGGTCGGCGAGGTGGCCCGCGGCAAGGCCCTGGCCGTCGTGGTCGAGTCCGCCACGGTCAAGGACACCAACGGCGAGATCGTCGACCTGGACGACGAGGAGGAGACCGAGGCCGCCGAGTCCGAGGTCGCCGAGTCCGCCGCGGAGAAGACCGAGGGCTGAGCGGTCCCGCGGCATCTCCGACGTACCTACGACGGGCCCTGGGGACTTCCCCGGGGCCCGTTCGTCGTGCACGGACGGGGCGCGGATTCCGAGGCGGCGGAGCCGCCCGGCGGGCCCGGCTCGGCGGTGGTCCGGGGATTCCCGCACCACTCCCCGCAAACCGCACCGGACCCCCTCGGCGGAGTCCGTCGCTACGCCCCCGGCGAACACTCCCATCTCCGGGATTCCCCGAAGGGGCCTGAGCGTTAGGGTCCATGAATACGAGGGCAGGGGAGTCCCCTGAAGCCCCCGGCACGAACACGTGAAGACGGCCCCGGCGCCGTCGTAAGACGAGCAGGTGGATACGTGACGAATCTGATGCCCTCCGCCGCCGGCGAGCCTTCCATCAGTGGTGGTCTCGGCGACCAGGTCTACAACCGGCTGCTCGGCGAGCGGATCATCTTCCTCGGCCAGCAGGTCGATGACGAGATCGCCAATAAGATCACCGCGCAGCTGCTGCTGCTCGCCGCCGACCCGGACAAGGACATCTACCTCTACATCAACAGCCCGGGCGGCTCGGTGACGGCTGGCATGGCGATCTACGACACCATGCAGTACATCCCGAACGACGTGGTCACGATCGCCATGGGCATGGCTGCCTCGATGGGCCAGTTCCTGCTCACCGGTGGTGCCGCGGGCAAGCGCTTCGCGCTGCCGCACGCCGACATCATGATGCACCAGGGCTCCGCGGGCCTCGGCGGCACGGTCTCGGACATCAAGATCCAGGCCGAGTACCTGATGCGCACCAAGAAGCGCATGTCCGAGTTGACCGCACTGCACTCCGGCCAGACGGTGGAGACGATCGTCCGCGACGGTGACCGCGACCGCTGGTTCACCCCGGAAGAGGCCAAGGAGTACGGTCTCATTGACGAGATCATTACGCACGCCTCGGGTGTTCCGGGAGGCGGCGGCACCGGTGCCTGACCGGCCCGGCCACGCCACGCACCGCCGAGACCCCAGCCCCCAGAACGCCATCAGGACGGTGAACACACCATGAGTAACTTCCCCGGCGCCGCGAGCGGCATGTACGAAGGGCCCCGCCCCGACAGCCGCTATGTCATTCCGCGCTTCGTCGAGCGCACCTCCCAGGGCGTCCGCGAGTACGACCCCTACGCGAAGCTCTTCGAGGAGCGCGTGATCTTCCTGGGCGTCCAGATCGACGACGCCTCCGCCAACGACGTCATGGCGCAGTTGCTGTGCCTGGAGTCGATGGACCCGGACCGGGACATCTCCATCTACATCAACAGCCCCGGCGGCGACATGACCGCCCTGACGGCGATCTACGACACGATGCAGTTCGTGAAGCCCGACATCCAGACGGTCTGTATGGGGCAGGCGGCCTCCGCCGCGGCCATCCTGCTGGCCGCCGGCACCCCGGGCAAGCGCATGGCGCTGCCGAACTCACGCGTGCTGATCCACCAGCCGGCCGGCTCTACCGGCCGCGGCCAGCTCTCCGATCTGGAGATCATCGCCAACGAATTCACCCGAATGCGTGAGCAGCTGGAGAACATGCTGGCCAAGCACTCGAACCAGCCGATCGAGAAGATCCGCGAGGACATCGAGCGCGACAAGATCCTCACGGCCGAGGAGGCGCTGGAGTACGGCCTCGTCGACCAGATCATCTCCACCCGCAAGCTCAACAACTCCGAGGTCCGCTGACCCGGAGGGCGTACTTTCTGCCCCCTCTTGGCACGGTGCACGTCAAAGTGAACCCTGCCAAGGGGGGCCCGAACACGGGGCCCGGCAAGGTACCGTCGGACATAAGGCAGCACCAGGAGCCGCTGGATTCGAAAGTGTCCAGGCGGCTCCCAGGCGAAGGGGAAGCACACCGTGGCACGCATCGGTGACGGCGGCGATCTGCTCAAGTGCTCGTTCTGCGGCAAGAGCCAGAAGCAGGTCAAGAAGCTCATCGCAGGGCCCGGTGTGTACATCTGCGACGAGTGCATCGACCTCTGTAACGAGATCATCGAGGAAGAGCTCGCGGAGACCAGCGAAGTCCGCTGGGAGGAACTGCCCAAGCCCCGTGAGATCTACGAGTTCCTGGAGGGCTACGTAGTCGGTCAGGAGGCAGCCAAGAAAGCGCTCTCCGTCGCGGTGTACAACCACTACAAGCGCGTCCAGGCAGGCGAGAACGGCGGCGCGGCCGGCAGGGACGACGCGATCGAGCTGGCGAAGTCCAACATCCTCCTCCTCGGCCCCACGGGCTCCGGCAAGACCCTCCTCGCACAGACCCTGGCACGCATGCTGAACGTCCCCTTCGCGATCGCCGACGCCACGGCGCTCACCGAGGCGGGCTACGTCGGCGAGGACGTGGAGAACATCCTCCTCAAGCTCATCCAGGCGGCCGACTACGACGTCAAGAAGGCCGAGACCGGGATCATCTACATCGACGAGATCGACAAGGTGGCCCGCAAGAGCGAGAACCCCTCGATCACCCGGGACGTCAGCGGGGAGGGTGTTCAGCAGGCCCTGCTCAAGATCCTGGAGGGCACCACCGCCTCGGTCCCGCCGCAGGGTGGCCGCAAGCACCCGCACCAGGAGTTCATCCAGATCGACACGACGAACGTCCTGTTCATCGTGGGCGGCGCCTTCGCAGGGCTGGAGAAGATCATCGAGGCGCGGGCCGGCGCCAAGGGCATCGGCTTCGGCGCCACCATCCTCTCCAAGCGCGAGCTGGACTCCAAGGACGTCTTCGAGGACGTCATGCCGGAGGACCTGGTCAAGTTCGGCATGATCCCCGAGTTCATCGGCCGCCTTCCGGTGATCACCTCGGTCCACAACCTGGACCGCGAAGCCCTGCTCAAGATCCTGGTGGAGCCCCGCAACGCCCTGGTCAAGCAGTATCAGCGGCTCTTCGAACTCGACGGTGTGGAGCTGGACTTCGAGCGTGAGGCCCTGGAGGCCATCGCCGATCAGGCCATCCTCCGCCAGACCGGCGCCCGCGGCCTGCGCGCCATCATGGAGGAGGTCCTCCAAGGCGTGATGTACGAGGTCCCGTCCCGGAAGGACGTCGCCCGCGTCGTCATCACGGCCGACGTGGTCCTGTCCAACGTCAACCCGACCCTGATCCCCCGGGACGCGCGGGGTCGTGGCTCGGGGGAACAGAAGACGGCGTAGGCACAGTCGCACGCACGACCGACGTGGGAAGGGCCCAGGTCCATGGACCTGGGCCCTTCCCACGTCGCCGCCGTCGGGGTCAGGCCTTGACCCGAACCTCGTTGCGGAGCTTCGCCGTCAGTTCGGCATCCGTGGCGGGGTCGCTGGACCGGCCGGCCGCAAGGGTGGCGATGTCCATCGGCATGACGACGCCGAGGGTGCTGTGGTCACCCCAGATGCAGAAGTCGACGCTGAACTCCTTGGGCCCTCCGGAGTCGCTCTCGGAGTTCGCGCCCTTGGCCTGCTGGCACTTCAGGACCGCACCGTTGAGTCCCGCCGGCTTGTACGTCACCGGTTCGCCCTGCAGCGTGTACTTGTCCTCGTCGTCCTTCGTGCTCTGCGCCTTCAGGTAGGCGAACATCGCGTCGACGGTCTTCTCGGGGTCGTCGATCGTGCCGTAGACGCCGGCGAACTCGATCATCTTCTTGCTCAGCGGGTTGTTGTCGTCCCCGGACTCGTACTCGGCGGTGACGTCCTTCGGGTTGTGCACGCCCCACTTCTCGGCGTCCTTCAGGTCCTTCTCCGTCATGCTGCCGCTGTCGCTCTTCGACTTCTTGTACTCGCTGAGCACCGTTGCCGGAGTCGTCAACTTGTGCGGTCCGTCGTCCGCGATGCCGCCCCCGCTGCTCCCACCGCTTCCGCTGACCACGAAGTACACGCCCACCGCCACGGCGGCTACCACGGCCACCGTGCCTATGATCAACCCGGTCTTCTTCTTGCCGCCACCCGGCACCGGTGCCTGAGGCATGCCGTAGGGCTGCTGGCCGTAAGCGGGCTGCTGCTGCCCATAAGGATTCGGCTGCTCCGGCACGCCCTGCTGCGGGTAGCCGTAGCCGTAGCCGGGCTGAGGGGCTTGCGGCTGTTGGCCGTACGGGCCGGGCTGAGGGGCTTGCGGCTGTTGGCCGTACGGGCCGGGCTGAGGGGCTTGCGGCTGTTGGCCGTACGGGCCGGGCTGAGGGGCTTGCGGCTGTTGACCGTACGGGCCGGGCTGAGGGGCTTGCGGCTGTTGACCGTACGGGCCGGGCTGAGGGGCCTGCGGCTGTTGACCGTACGGACCCGGCTGTCCCGGCTGGCCGTACGGGCCCGGCTGCTGTGGCTGCTGACCGTATGGACCCGGCTGGTTGCTGCTCATGACGTTCTCAGTCCCCTCCGTTGTTTATGCGCTTTTCACATCTTGGCGTGCCGTGCCCGGAGGCAGAATGGCGGGGGTTCGGTTGGTCCTGGGGGTTCGGTCGGTACCCGGTCGTCGACGTGCTGCGCCGCTCGCCGGTCGTGCACGACCGGCGAGCGACTGCGGGCACGGGCGCCGCCGACGGGCCCGGGGCAGGACGGAGGCCGGGAACCCGCAGCGGATCGTGCAGGAGAGGACGCCGGAGAGCAAACGCGTTTCGGGACCGCACGGCGACACCTCTAAACTGACCCCCGTGACCGAGAACGCTCAGCAGCAGCCACCCGCGCCCGACCCCGAACTGCCGACCCAGTACGCGCCGGCCGATGTAGAGGGGCCGCTGTACGAGCGCTGGGTAGAGCGCGGTTACTTCGAGGCGAACGCGCAGAGCGACAAGCCGCCTTACACGATCGTCATCCCGCCCCCGAACGTCACCGGCAGCCTGCACCTGGGGCACGCCTTCGAGCACACCCTCATCGACGCGCTGACCCGCCGCAAGCGCATGCAGGGCCACGAGACGCTGTGGCAGCCCGGCATGGACCACGCGGGCATCGCCACGCAGAACGTGGTCGAGCGCGAGCTGGCCAAGGAGGGCAAGTCCCGCCACGACCTGGGCCGTGAGGCGTTCGTCGACCGGGTCTGGCAGTGGAAGGCCGAGTCCGGTGGCCAGATCGGCGGGCAGATGCGTCGCCTCGGTGACGGCGTCGCCTGGTCCCGGGAGCGCTTCACCATGGACGAGGGCCTGTCCCAGGCCGTCCAGACCATCTTCAAGCGTCTCTACGACGACGGCCTGATCTACCGTGCCGAGCGCATCATCAACTGGTGCCCGCGCTGTCTGACGGCCATCTCGGACATCGAGGTCGAGTACCAGGACGACGACGGCGAGTTGGTCTCGATGCGTTACGGCGACGGGGAGGACTCCATCGTCGTCGCCACCACCCGTGCCGAGACGATGCTCGGCGACACCGCCGTCGCCGTCCACCCGGACGACGAGCGCTACAAGCACCTGATCGGCCAGCTCGTCAAGCTTCCGCTGACCGACCGTTCCATCCCGGTCGTCGCGGACGCCCACGTCGACCCGGAGTTCGGCACCGGCGCCGTCAAGGTCACCCCGGCCCACGACCCGAACGACTTCGAGATCGGCCAGCGGCACGACCTGCCGTCCATCACCGTGATGGACGAACACGCGGTCATCACGGCCCACGGACCGTTCCAAGGCCTGGATCGGCTGGAGGCCCGCTCCGCCATCGTCGCTGCCCTGCGCGCCGAGGGGCGGATCGTCGCCGAGAAGCGGCCCTACGTCCACTCCGTCGGCCACTGCTCGCGATGCAAGACCAGCATCGAGCCGCGCCTGTCCATGCAGTGGTGGGTCAAGGTCGGCCCGCTGGCGAAGGCGGCGGGCGATGCCGTCCGCGACGGTCGCGTCAAGATCCATCCCCAGGAGATGGAGAAGCGGTACTTCGACTGGGTCGACAACCTCCACGACTGGTGCATCTCACGGCAGTTGTGGTGGGGCCACCGCATCCCCGTCTGGTACGGCCCGAACGGTGAGACCGTGTGCGTCGGTCCCGACGAGGAGCCTCCGGCCGGCGAGGGCTGGCACCAGGACACCGACGTCCTCGACACCTGGTTCTCCTCCGGCCTGTGGCCCTTCTCCACCCTCGGCTGGCCGGAACAGACCGAGTCGCTCGCGAAGTTCTACCCGAACTCCGTCCTCGTCACCGGCTACGACATCCTCTTCTTCTGGGTCGCCCGGATGATGATGTTCGGTCTGTACGCGATGGACGGCACCCCGCCGTTCCACACCATCGCCCTGCACGGCATGGTCCGCGACCAGTTCGGCAAGAAGATGTCGAAGTCCTTCGGCAACGCGGTCAACCCGCTGGACTGGATGGACAAGTACGGCTCCGATGCCCTGCGCTTCACTTTGGCCCGCGGCGCCAACCCGGGCGTCGACGTTCCGATCGGCGAGGACTGGGTCCAGGGCTCCCGCAATTTCGCCAACAAGATCTGGAACGCCACTCGCTTCGCGCTGATGAACGGCGCCACGGTCCAGGGCCCGCTCCCCGCGCCGTCAGCGATGTCGGCGACGGACCGCTGGATCCTCTCCCGTCTCAACTCCGTCGTCGCCGAAGTCGACGCGCACTACGACGACTTCCAGTTCGCCAAGTTGTCCGACACCCTCTTCCACTTCGCGTGGGACGAGGTCTTCGACTGGTACGTCGAGCTGTCCAAGACCGTCTTCCAGGCGGGCGGCGAACCGGCTGAGGTCAGCAAGCGCGTCCTGGGCGAGGTCCTCGACGTCACCCTCAGGCTGCTGCACCCGGTGGTCCCGTTCGTGACCGAGACCCTGTGGACGACGCTGACCGGCGGCGAGTCGGTCGTCATCGCCGACTGGCCGCAGGACAGCGGCTTCCGTGACGCCGACGCCGAGCGGGAGATCGAGACCCTCCAGTCCGTCATCACGGAGGTCCGCCGTTTCCGCGCCGACCAGGGCCTCCAGCCCGGCCAGCGCGTCCCGGCCCGCCTGATGCTGGACGGCACCGCCCTCGCCCCGCACGAGGCCGCTATCCGCCAACTGCTGCGCCTGCAGCCGGAGGGCGAGTCCTTCACGGCCACGGCCACCTTGCCGGTCGCCGGTGCCGAGGTCGCCCTCGACCTCTCCGGCACGATCGACGTGGCCGCCGAGCGCAAGCGCCTCGCGAAGGACCTGGCGGCGGCAGAGAAGGAGCGCCAGCAGGCCGATGCCAAGCTGGGCAACGAGGCGTTCCTCGCGAAGGCACCGGACCATGTCGTGGACAAGATTCGCACGCGTCTGGCCAAGGCCGAGGAGGACATCGTGCGCATCGAGAACCAGCTGGCCAAGCTGCCGGCCAGCTGATCGGCAGCTGCTCCCCGCAGACGCGGAGGAACGCGGGCCCGGCGCGGAGTAGGCGCCGGGCCCACAGCCGTGAGTACGTACACTGGGCCCCGTGAGCGACCACCCCGGCACCAGTGACACGCCCGACCCCCTCGACCACTTTGACGAGATCGTCGCGGCCGAGACCGACCGCGACCCCGACCTTGCGGTGATCGAGGCGGGCAGCCGCACCCTGCGCACCCAGGGCGGCCCGCCGCAGGCCGATGCGCCCGCGCGGCCGGAGGATCCCGAGGTCGACAAGGCCCTGCGCGAGGTCGAGACCGAGCTGGCCGGACGCTGGGGGGAGACCAAACTGGAGCCGTCCGTCAGCCGTATCTCCGCCCTGATGGACGTGCTGGGCGAGCCGCAGCGGTCGTACCCGTCCATCCACATCACGGGAACCAACGGCAAGACCTCCACCGCCCGCATGATCGAGGCCCTGCTCGGCGCCTTCGAATTGCGCACCGGCCGCTACACCAGCCCCCACGTGCAGTCGGTGACCGAACGGATCAGCCTGGACGGCGCCGCGATCTCCGCCGAGCGGTTCGTCGAGACGTACAGGGACGTCAAGCCGTACGTGGAGATGGTCGACTCCGCGCAGGACTACCGCCTGTCCTTCTTCGAGGTGCTCACCGGTATGGCATACGCGGCCTTCGCTGACGCGCCGATCGACGTCGCCGTCGTCGAGGTCGGCATGGGCGGCAGCTGGGACGCCACCAATGTCATCGACGGCGATGTCGCCGTGATCACCCCCATCGACCTGGACCACACCGACCGCCTCGGCGAGACTCCCGCGGAGATCGCCGCAGAGAAGAGCGGCATCATCAAGCAGGATGCGACCGTCATCCTGGCCCAGCAGCCGGTGGACGCGGCGCAGGTGCTGCTGAAGAAGGCCGTCGAGGTGGACGCCACGGTGGCCCGCGAGGGTCTGGAGTTCGGGGTCGTCTCCCGGCAGGTCGCCGTCGGCGGGCAGTTGCTCACCCTGCGCGGCCTGGGCGGCGAGTACCCGGAGGTGTACCTCCCGCTGCACGGCGCTCACCAGGCGCACAACGCGGCCGTCGCCCTCGCCGCCGTCGAGGCGTTCTTCGGCGTCGGTGCGCAGCGCGCCGAACCCCTGGACATCGACACCGTCCGCAAGGCCTTCGCGTCCGTGTCCTCGCCGGGTCGCCTTGAGGTCGTGCGGCGCTCTCCGACCATCGTCCTGGACGCCGCGCACAACCCGGCGGGCGCCCGGGCCACCGCGGAGGCGGTGCGGGAGGCGTTCGACTTCACCCGGCTGATCGGGGTCGTGGGCGCGAGCGGCGACAAGAACGTGCGGGGGCTGCTGGAGGCCTTCGAACCGATCTTCGCCGAGGTCGTCGTCACCCAGAACTCCACGCACCGCGCCATGGACACGGACGAGCTGGCGGCGCTCGCCGTCGAGGTGTTCGGCGAGGAGCGGGTGCAGGTCGAACCGCGGCTGCCGGACGCCCTGGAGGCCGCGATCACCCTGGCCGAGGAGGAGGGCGAGTACGCCGGCGGTGGCGTACTGGTGACCGGTTCCGTCATCACGGTGGGCGAGGCCCGGCTGCTGCTGGGGAAGGGCTGAGGCTCCGGTGCGTACGCTTTGTGCATCCACGCTCGTCGGCGAGTTCTTCATCATCGGCTTCGCCGGGCTCGTCGCCATGAAGGACCCGGGCCTGTCCGTGTCGACGGTCTGGCTGGTCAGCGGCATCGCCATGCTGCTGTGCGTGCTGCTGTGCGGCATGGTGACCCGCCCCGGTGGGGTGGCCCTCGGCTGGGCCCTGCAGATCGCGCTGATCGCCTCCGGTGTCTTCGTCCCGACCATGTACTTCATGGGTGCGGTGTTCGCGGCGCTGTGGTGGGCGTCGGTGCACTTCGGGCGGAAAGTGGACGAGGCGAAGGCCCGTTTCGCGGCCCAGCGCGACTCCTCCTCCGCACCCGGTGCCGTGTAGCGCGGTCGTAGCCGAAAGTTATGACTGACGCTGTGTAACGGGCTCCCCGACACGCCCTGTAACCTCGTTACACCGCACACGCCCGTCGCGTAAGGAGCCTTCCGTGAGCCAGCGCACCCTCGTCCTCCTCAAGCCCGACGCCGTCCGTCGGGGCTTGACCGGCGAGATCGTCAGCCGTATCGAGCGCAAGGCCGGCTGGCAGATCACCGCGCTGGAGCTGCGCACCCTGGACCGCGCCACGCTGGAGCAGCACTACGC
The DNA here is from genome assembly GCF_000802245.2 of Streptomyces pluripotens. Lineage (NCBI taxonomy): Bacteria > Bacillati > Actinomycetota > Actinomycetes > Kitasatosporales > Streptomycetaceae > Streptomyces > Streptomyces pluripotens. The sequence continues at coordinate 2,230,005 of NZ_CP021080.1, read as the reverse complement.
CGAGCACGTTGGCAAGCCGTTCTACGAGCCGCTGGTCGAGTTCATGTCCTCCGGCCCGGTCGTCGCCCTGATCGTGGAGGGCGAGCGGGTCATCGAGGGGGTACGCCAGCTGGCCGGCCCGACCGACCCGATCGCCGCCGCCCCCGGTTCGATCCGCGGCGACTACGGCGTCATCGTGCGAGAGAACCTGATCCACGCCTCCGACTCCGAGGAGTCCGCCGAGCGCGAGGTGAAGATCTTCTTCCCCGGCCGCGCCTAACTTCGCGGCAGTCGAGACGGAGCGTCCGGCGGGCGCGGCTCACTGACCTCCGTCTTCTGCTAGGAGTACCGGCGATCGAGGGAACGAGCCTCCCCGAACGCCCGTCTCCACAAGCGAGGTGGCCCGCCATCTGGTGACAATGGCGGAGACCCTCGCGCAGTGTTCGTGCAGGCCCGTTTACGATGGAACCCTTCACGTCACAGCACCCGCCTCGCCGTCCTGACATGTCCTCAAAGCTCGGGAAGGCCAGATGAATCCGGATGGGGAACTCAATGTCGTTCATCGGCCGTGACATGGCTGTCGACCTCGGGACCGCCAACACGCTGGTGTACGTCAGGGGTCGCGGGATCGTACTCAACGAACCGTCCGTCGTCGCGATCAACACCAACACCGGTGGGATCCTCGCGGTCGGTGCCGAAGCCAAGAAGATGATCGGCCGGACGCCGGGCAACATCGTGGCCGTCCGCCCGTTGAAGGACGGCGTGATCGCCGACTTCGAGATCACCGAGCGGATGCTCCGCTACTTCATCCTGAAGATCCACAAGCGGCGCTATCTCGCCCGGCCGCGGGTCGTCGTCTGCGTGCCCTCGGGCATCACGGGCGTCGAGCGCCGCGCGGTCATCGAGGCGTCCTCCCAGGCCGGTGCCCGCCAGGTGCACATCATCGAGGAGCCCATGGCAGCCGCCATCGGCTCCGGTCTGCCGGTCCATGAGGCCACGGGCAACATGGTGGTGGACATCGGTGGCGGCACCACGGAGGTCGCGGTCATCTCGCTTGGCGGCATCGTCACCGCCCAGTCCATCCGCGTCGCGGGCGACGAACTGGACAACGCGATCATCCAGTACATCAAGAAGGAATACAGCCTTCTGCTGGGTGAGCGCACGGCCGAACAGATCAAGATCACGATCGGTTCGGCGTACGACCTCGACACCGACGAGCACACCGAAGTCCGCGGCCGGGACCTGGTCTCCGGGCTGCCCAAGACCGTCGTCATCTCGGCCGCCGAAGTCCGCAAGGCGATCGAGGAGCCGGTCAACGCGATCGTGGACGCGGTCAAGACGACCCTCGACAAGTGCCCGCCCGAGCTGTCCGGCGACATCATGGACAGAGGAATCGTTCTGACCGGCGGCGGCGCGTTGCTGCGCGGACTGGACGAGCGGTTGCGGCGGGAGACCGGCATGCCGATCCACATCGCCGAGGACCCGCTGGACAGCGTCGCACTCGGATCCGGCAAGTGCGTCGAGGAGTTCGAGGCACTGCAGCAGGTCCTGGACGCCCAGCCCCGCAGATGACGTAACTCTTCGATTCCGCCGTACGAGACACACTCCTCTCGTACGGCGGATCGTTGATATAGAGGCAGAAGCTCCCCAAATGGGCTCCTCGGTTTCGCGATTCGCCGATTGCGACCGCTGGGGGGCTCCCGATTTCCTACTGAGGAAGGGCACGGCCGCCGCACGTGAGGGACACGAAAGAGAGCCGGCTGCTCCTGGTCCTGCTGATTGCCGTCGCGTTCGCGCTGATCACGGTGGACATCCGCGGGGGCCGGAATTCTCCGGTCGACGGTGCCCGGCAGGCCGCAGCAGCGGTGTTCGGCCCGGTCGAGAACGGACTGGCCTCGGCGGTCGACCCGGTCGGCAACGCCGTCTCCGCGATCCGTGACTCCGGCAGCCGGCACGACCGCCTCGCCGCCCTGGAGAAGGAGAACGCGGCCCTCAAGGCGAAGCTCGGCAGCGACGACCGCAACCGCAGCCGCCTCAAGCAGCTCGACAAGATGCTCAAGATCGCTGGTGAAGGCCAGTACGGCATCAAGGGCGCCCAAGTCATCGCCATAGGGTCTGCACAGGGCTTCTCCTGGACCGTCACCATCGACGTCGGCGCCCGCGACGGAATCAAACGGGACATGACCGTCCTCAACGGCGACGGACTGGTCGGCCGGATCACCACGGTCGGCCCGGAAACCGCCACCGTGCTGCTCGCCAACGACCCCGACTTCACCGTCGGTACCCGCATGGAGGCCAGCGACGAACTCGGCTTCGCCTCCGGACAGGGCGACCGCCCGCTCCGGGTCGAACTGCTGAACGGCAAGGCCGACGTCAAGAAGGGCGACCGGCTCGTCACCTTCGGCTCGCAGGCCGACAAGCCGTTCGTGCCCGGAGTCCCGGTCGGCGTGGTCTCCCGGGTCGACCCCTCCGGCGGCGGCCTCACCCGCACCCTCTACGTCACCCCGTACGTCAGTTTCACCAAGCTGGACATCGTCGGTGTCGTCGTCGAGGCCCCGAAGAAGGACCCCCGTGACACCGTCCTCCCGGCCAAGCCCAAGCCGGTCCCGACGCCGACGGTGACCGTCACGGTCACACCCCCCGCCGACGGCCAGCAGCAAGCGCAGCAGTAGGAGCTGACTTCCCATGCGTGTCAACCGGATCCTGCTCTCCACCGCGCTGGTCGTCGTGGCCCTGGTGATCCAGGTGAGCGTCCTCGCCCGCCTGCACCTGCCGGGTGCCGTTCCCGACCTGCTGCTGCTCACCGTCCTCGGTCTGGCGATGGTGTACGGCCACGTCGGCGGCGCCCTCATCGGCTTCGGTGCGGGACTCCTCGCCGACCTCGCCCCGCCCGCGGACCACGCGGCCGGCCGCTACGCGCTCGTCCTGTGCGTCACGGGCTACTTCGCTGGCCTCGTCAAACCCGAGAACGGCCGCCTGAAGTCGGCGACCGGCCCGATGACGGTCGTGGTCGCCGCCGCCGTCGGCTCCACACTGCTGTACGCCGGCGTGGGCGCCCTGGTCGGAGACACCGCCGCCCGTCACGTCGGCCTGCCCAGCCTGCTCTTCTCGGCCGCCCTGTACGACCTGCTGCTCGCCCCGTTCGTGGTACCCGCGATCATGTGGCTGGCCCGCCGGGCCGACAACGATCCGCTCACCGAGAGCGGTCCCTCCGCCAAGTCCGGCGACATCTCGTCCGGTTGGCTCTCCTCCGGGACCGGTCTGCGCATCGGTTCCCAGCGCGGCGGCCTCGGCGCCCTGAAGGCCAAGGCTCGCAGCCGCTCCGCCCGGGTCGGCCGGATCAAGGGGGTCAAGCGGCTGTGAGTCCGGGCGAGTTCACCCGAACGGGGCAACCTTCACGGAACGCGACCTCACAGGCTGGTCGTTCATCATCCGTACACGCCGACACATCCGCGCACTGAGAGGGGGGCAACCGCAGTGACCAACATTCCCGAGACCGGCCGGACCCCACGCGTCCAGATCCGGCTCGTAGTGATTCAGATCCTCGTCCTCTCCCTGCTCGGCACGCTCGGCGCCCGGCTGTGGTACCTGCAGATCCGGGAGGGCGCCGAGTACCAGAGGAAGGCCTCCGGCAACCACGTCCAGCAGGTCGTCCAGCCCGCCGTACGCGGTGACATCCTGGACGCCCGTGGCGTACCCCTCGCCGACAACGAGACCCGGCTCGTGGTCTCCGCCTCCCGCACCGACCTGCTCAAACAGAAGGACAACGGCAAGGCGGTCCTGACCAAGCTAGCCGGCATCCTCGGCATGAAGCCCGAGGAGGTCATACAGCGAGTCCGGCTGTGCGACGCCAAGACCCCCCAGCCCTGCTGGAACGGCTCGCCCTACCAGCCGATCCCCATCACCGACGAGGCAACCCCGAAGCAGGCCCTGCAGATCCGTGAACGCTCCGAGGACTTCCCCGGCATCACCGCCGAACCCGAGGCCGTGCGCCGCTACCCGGGCCCCGGCAAGTCCAACACAGCGCAGGTGCTCGGCTACCTCTCACCCGTCACCGACGACGAGATCCAGAAGGCCAAGGACACCGACTCCCCCTATCTGCGCTCCGACGTGGTCGGCCGCTCCGGCCTGGAGCGTGAGTACGACAAGGACCTGCGCGGCAAGGCCGGCGTCACCCGCTACGAGGTGGACAACCTCGGCCGTGTGATCGGCAAGGCCAAGTCCGACCCCGCCGAGGCCGGCTCCAACCTGGTCACCAGCATCGACTCGCGCGTCCAGCGGGTCGCCGAGTACGAGCTGGACAAGGCGATGAAGACCGCCCGCCAGCAGTTCGACAGCATCACCGGCGAGAACTACAAGGCGGACTCGGGCGCCGTCGTCGTCATGGAGGCCAAGACCGGCCGGATCGTCGCCATGGCCTCCGCGCCGACGTACGACCCGAACGTATGGGTCGGCGGTATCTCAGCCAAGGACTACAAGGCCCTCACCGGCAAGGGTTCCAACTACCCGCTCCTCAACCGGGCCATACAGGGCCAGGCTGCACCCGGCTCGACCTTCAAGGTGGTCTCCACGTCCGCCGCGGTCAGAGCCGGCTACCCGTTCGACGGCCGCTACCCCTGCACCAGTTCGTACTCCGTGGGCAGCCAGGTCTTCAGGAACTTCGAAGGGGAGAACTTCGGCGACATCTCCCTCGGCCGCGCCCTGGAGGTCTCCTGCGACACCGTGTTCTACGGCCTCGCCGACAAGGAGTGGAAGAAGGACGGCGGCATCAACCCCAAGAAGGGTCAGCCGAAAGACTACTTCTTCACGACCGCCCACCTGTTCGGCCTCGGTAGCGAGACCGGCGTCGACCTGCCCAACGAGGTCACCGGCCGTGTCCCCGACCGCCAGTGGAAGGAGAGCTACTGGAAGGCCAACAAGGACGCCTGGTGCAAGAGCGGCAAGAAGGACGGCACCTACGTCCAGAAGATCGCCTACGAGAACTGCCTCGAAGGCAACAAAATGCGCGAGGGTGACGAGATCAACTACTCCATCGGCCAGGGCGACACCCTCGTCACACCGATCCAGGAGGCCGTGATCTACGGCGCCGTCGCCAACGGCGGCACCATGTACAAGCCGACGATCGGCAAGGCGATCATCAGCGCCGACGGAAAGACCGTGCGGGAGATCAAGCCCAGGAAGCGCGGCAGGCTGCCGGTCAGCCAGGCCACCATCAAGGGCATGGACCAGGCCTTCGCGGGCGTCATCACCCGTGGTACGGCCGCCTGGAAGTTCGGCGGCTGGCCGCAGGACAAGATCCCGCTGCACGCCAAGACGGGTACGGCCGAGGTCTGGGGCAAGCAGACCACGTCCTGGCTGGCCACCTACTCCAAGGACTACACGGTGATCATGACGATCTCCCAGGCCGGTACGGGTTCCGGGGCCTCCGGTGAGGCCGTGCGCAACATCTACAGTGCCCTTTACGGCGTCCGGAGCGACGGTTCCATCGACAACAAGAAGGCGCTGCTGCCCCACCCGCAGAAGGGCTTGCCGAAGGTCCGCACGGACGGCACGATCGCCGCCCCGAAGATGACCGGCGACCCGGCCAAGGACGCCGAGGCGGCCCAGAAGGACAACCCCACCAACGGGGACACCCCGCAGCCGCCCGCCACCACGGCCTCGCCCAGCACGGGCAACCGCAACACCCGTCGGCGGTCACGCAGGAACCGCAGGAGGGGAAGCCGGAGGATGCCCTCATGACCGGCGCGAACAGCTTCTCCGTCTCCAGGTACGGCCCCGAGCGGTCCGGCTGGACCAGGATCTTCGCCCGCGACTCTCTGACCCGCCGGCTCGACTGGCCGATACTCTTCGCGGCCACCGCCCTGTCACTGCTGGGCTCCCTGCTGGTGTTCTCGGCGACCCGCAACCGCACCGCGATCAACCAGGGCGACCCGTATTTCTTCCTGTTCCGGCACCTGATGAACCTCGGCATCGGCCTCGCCCTGATGATCGCCACCATCTGGCTTGGCCACCGCGCCCTGCGCAACGCCGTGCCCGTCCTCTACGGCCTGTCGGTACTTCTCGCGCTGGTGGTCCTCACCCCGCTCGGTGCGACCATCAACGGTCAGCGCAACTGGCTCGTCATCGGTGGCTTCTCGCTCCAGCCCGCCGAGTTCCTCAAGGTGGCGATCATCCTGGGCATGGCCATGCTGCTGGCCGCCCGGGTGGACGCGGGTGACAATCCGTACCCCGACCACCGAACCGTGATGCAGTCCCTGGGTCTGGCCACCGTGCCGATCCTGGTCCTGCTGCTCATGCCCGACCTCGGCTCGGTGCTGGCCATGGTGGCGATCATCCTGGGCGTGCTGCTCGCCTCCGGAGCCTCCAACCGCTGGATCTTCGGCCTGCTCACCGCCGGCGTCCTCGGCTGCGTCGCCATCTGGCAGCTGCACGTCCTGGACCAGTACCAGATCAACCGCTTCGCCGCCTTCGCCAACCCGGACCTGGATCCCTCGGGCGTCGGGTACAACACCAACCAGGCCCGCATCGCCATCGGCTCCGGCGGGTTGATGGGAGAAGGACTCTTCCACGGCTCGCAGACCACCGGCCAGTTCGTCCCCGAGCAGCAGACCGACTTCGTCTTCACCGTCGCGGGGGAGGAACTGGGCTTCGTCGGCGCTGGCACCATCATTTTCCTGATCGGCCTCATCCTGTGGCGTGCCTGCCGGATAGCACGTGACTCCACCGGGCTGTACGGGACGATCGTCGCTGCCGGGATCGTCGCGTGGTTCGCCTTCCAGTCCTTCGAGAACATCGGCATGACACTCGGCATCATGCCGGTCACCGGCCTTCCGCTGCCCTTCGTGTCATACGGAGGATCCTCGATGTTTGCGGTGTGGATAGCTGTGGGGCTACTGCAGTCGATCAAGGTACAGCGCCCCATGTCGGCATAAGGATCCCGCCACCCGGCCCGCCAGCCGCCCGGCTCACCACCTTCGAAGGGGCCGGACGGCGGCGGCGCCCTCTGCCGTATCGGCCCTCCGCCCACTAGATTCGGTGCATGGCGGATGCGAAACGCGAGATCGAGCGCAAGTACGAATCCGACGACAGCGGGCTGCCAGACCTGACCGGCGTCGCCGGAGTGGCGGCCGTCCTCGACAAGGGCCTGATCGAACTTGACGCCACGTACTACGACACCGCCGACGAGCGTCTGGCCGCCGCCGCCATCACCCTGCGCCGCCGCACCGGAGGCGCGGACGCCGGCTGGCACCTGAAGTTCCCCGTCGCCCCCGGCGTCCGCGACGAGATCCAGGCCCCGCTCTCCGACACCGTGCCCGGGGAGATCGCGGCCCTCCTGCGCTCCCGCGTCCGGGACGCCGAGCTGATCCCCCTGGTCCGGCTGCGCTCCGCCCGCGATGTGCGCCATCTGGTCGACGCCGACGGAACCCTGCTGGCCGAGGCGAGCGTCGACGCCGTGACCGCCGAGCGGCTCACCGGCAAGGGCAGAGCCGCCCAGTGGACCGAGATCGAGGTGGAATTGGCCGACGGCGGCGACCCTGCCTTCCTCGACCAGGTGGAGAAACGACTCCGCAGGGCAGGCGTGCGTCCCTCCGCGTCGCCGTCGAAACTCGCCCGCGCCCTGGAGCAGACCACTGGCCGCCGCCGGAAGGCGAAGCCCCGGCGGCCGGTGACCGCCGGCGACCACGTCCTCGCCTATCTCCGCGTCCAGCGGGATGCCCTGGTCGAACTCGATCCAGCCGTCCGCCGCGACCTCCCCGATTCCGTGCACCGCATGCGGGTCGCCACCCGGCGCGCCCGCAGCACCCTGCGCACCTTCCGCGCGGTCCTCGACCCGGTCGTCACCGACCCCGTCGCCGCCGAGCTCAAGTGGCTCGCCGGCGAGCTGGGTGTACACCGTGACCGGGAGGTGCTGGCCGAGCGTCTGACGACCGCCCTGGCCGCCCTCCCACCCGATCTGGTCACCGGCCCCGTCCCCGAGCGGCTGACCACCTGGGCGAACGCCCAGCACGGTGGTGCCAGCAGCCACCTGAACGGCGTGCTGGACTCCCGCCGTCACCTGACCCTGCTGGACACCCTGGACCGCCTCCTCGCCGATCCACCGCTCGGCAAGGCGGCCGCGAAGAGACCGGAACGGGTCCTCGCCCGGGCCGTGCACAAGGACCTGGCGAAACTGTCCGGACTCATCGGGCACGCGCTGGACCTGCCGCCCGGCCCGGAGCGAGACCTGGCCCTGCACGAGGCCCGCAAGAAGGCCAAGCGCACCCGGTACGCGGCCGAGGCCGCGACGCCCGCCCTCGGCGCCCGTGCACGTTCGCTCACCAGGTCCATGAAGTCCCTGACCACGCTCCTCGGCGACCACCAGGACAGCGTCATGGCCCGTCGTACCCTGCGTGAGCTGTCCGCGGTGGCACACGCGGCGGGGGAGAGCAGCTTCACCTACGGGGTGCTGTACGGCAGGGAGGAAGTCCGGGCGGCGACGGCGGAGGCGCAGCTGCCCGACCTGTGGCGGGAGATCGTCCCGGAAGCGTCTGGCTGAGGGTCCGGGGCAGTCCGCCGGGCGGGTTACGCTTGATGGTCACCCCTGTCAGCTCATGAAGGTTCGCGAGATGCCTGTCGAGTCGGTTTTCCCGCAGCTCGAAGCTCTGCTCCCCCACGTGCAGAAGCCGATCCAGTACGTCGGCGGAGAGCTCAACTCCACCGTCAAGGACTGGGACGAGTGCGACGTCCGCTGGGCGCTCATGTACCCGGACGCGTACGAGGTGGGGCTGCCCAATCAGGGCGTCATGATCCTCTACGAGGTCCTCAACGAGCAGGAGGGCGTCCTCGCCGAGCGCACCTACAGCGTGTGGCCGGATCTGGAGGCGCTCATGCGCGAGCAGGGCGTGCCGCAGTTCACGGTCGACAGCCACCGTCCGGTGAAGGCCTTCGACGTGTTCGGCCTCAGCTTCTCCACGGAGCTGGGCTACACGAACATGCTCACCGCCCTGGACCTGGCCGGCATCCCACTGGAGTCCAAGGACCGCACGGTGGACGATCCGATCGTCCTGGCCGGCGGCCACGCGGCGTTCAACCCGGAACCGATCGCCGACTTCATCGACGCGGCGGTCATCGGCGACGGAGAGCAGGCCGTCCTGGACATGACCCGTGTCATCCGTGGCTGGAAGGCACAGGGCCGTCCCGGCGGCCGCGAGGAGGTCCTCCTCCGCCTGGCCAAGACCGGCGGTGTGTACGTCCCGGCCTTCTACGACGTCGAGTACCTCCCCGACGGCCGCATCGCCCGCGTGGTGCCCAACAGGTCGGGCGTCCCGTGGCGCGTGTCCAAGCACACGGTCATGGACCTGGACGAGTGGCCGTACCCCAAGCAGCCCCTCGTCCCCCTGGCCGAGACCGTCCACGAGCGCATGTCGGTGGAGATCTTCCGCGGCTGCACGCGCGGCTGCCGTTTCTGCCAGGCGGGCATGATCACCCGCCCGGTGCGCGAGCGCTCGATCACCGGCATCGGTGACATGGTCGACAAGGGGCTGAAGGCGACCGGCTTCGAAGAGGTCGGTTTGCTGTCCCTCTCCTCCGCCGACCACTCGGAGATCGGTGACGTCGCCAAGGGCCTGGCGGACCGCTACGAGGACGACAAGATCGGCCTCTCGCTCCCCTCGACCCGCGTGGACGCCTTCAACATCGACCTGGCGAACGAGCTGACGCGCAACGGGCGCCGCTCGGGCCTGACCTTCGCCCCGGAGGGCGGCTCGGAGCGCATCCGCAAGGTCATCAACAAGATGGTCTCCGAGGAGGACCTGATCCGTACGGTCGCCACGGCCTACGGCAACGGCTGGCGCCAGGTGAAGCTGTACTTCATGTGCGGCCTGCCCACGGAGACCGACGACGACGTCCTGCAGATCGCCGACATGGCGACCCACGTGATCCAGAAGGGACGCGAGGTCTCCGGCTCCAACGACATCCGCTGTACTGTCTCGATCGGGGGATTCGTACCCAAGCCCCACACCCCCTTCCAGTGGGCGCCCCAACTCTCCGCCGAGGAAACGGACGCGCGCCTGGCCAGGCTCCGGGACAAGATCCGCGGTGACAAGAAGTACGGCCGTTCCATCGGCTTCCGCTACCACGACGGCAAGCCGGGCATCATCGAGGGCCTGCTCTCCCGTGGTGACCGCCGCGTCGGCGCCGTCATCCGCGCGGTCTACGACGACGGAGGCCGCTTCGACGGCTGGCGCGAGCACTTCTCCTACGACCGCTGGATGGCCTGTGCCGACAAGGCCCTCGCCCCGTTCGGTGTCGACGTCGACTGGTACACCACCCGCGAGCGCACCTACGAGGAGGTCCTGCCCTGGGACCACCTCGACTCCGGCCTGGACAAGGACTGGCTCTGGGAGGACTGGCAGGACGCCCTCGACGAGACCGAGGTCGAGGACTGCCGCTGGACCCCGTGCTTCGATTGTGGGGTTTGTCCTTCCATGGACACGCAGATCCAGGTGGGTCCGACGGGGAAGAAGCTGCTTCCCCTGACGGTCAAGAATGCCGGCCCGGCGCCCGCTTCGGCAGGTCACGCGCACTGACGTGGGTAAGGCCCTGGAATCGGACGGTTGAACCGGATCGAACAGTAATCCGCAGCCAGGAGGGCGCCGCAGCCGAACTTGGCCTGGTCCAGCAGCGCCCAGCAGCCGAGTCGGCACCGCCGCCCGTTCTGTCGGTCCTCACCGTCGATGTCGCCGAGGGGTCCTTCGAGGCGTACACGCAGCGGTACGTCACGTCCTGTTGACCGCGCTCCGTCTGGCCTGCACAGCGGTGTCCGACGACGAAGACCTGCTGGCGGACGAGTTCCCTGATGGGTCCACGGAGGCGTCAAGACGAGTCTGCCCCAGCGGTCGGTGAGGAGCCTCAAGGATTCGTCCGGCCGGTCTCGGTCGGACCTATGCTGCCGCACTCGACGGCAGGGGCGAGGAGGCCCTGCGGGCAGTTGACGACCGAGCACCGGTCGCACCGGCATCCGCTTCTGGAGCACCTTCGCCGGCGGTTGGCAGCGGGCGGCTGGGGCCTACGCCCGGGCGGCTGGGACCCTATGCCGACAGGCTGAGCCGGTCGTCCAGCCAGTCGAAGACACGCTGTTCGAACAGGGCGCGGCCCATCGGTTCGCAGTGCAGGTGGGCTCCCTCCGCCTCGGTGAAACGGACCAGTTGCTTCGGACCGGGCAGGGCGTCGTACAACTCCTGCGAGGCGCCCGGCCAGAACTGTTCGCCCTCCGGGTCGGTGATCAGCAGCGGGCTGGTGATCCGGTCGGTGACGGGGGCGAGGTCGTACCGGGACACCTCGGTGAGCAGGTCGAAGGGGGAGTCGATGCCGTACGGCTTGGTCCGCCAGCGCCAGGTCGCGGCGTGCGCCGGATTTTGGGCGAGAGCTTCCCGGATCACCTGGTCGAAGGTCTCGCGATCACCGGACTCCCACAGGCTGTGCAGGTCGGCGCCCATGTTGTGCCACCAACTGTCCGCCACGCGCATCACGCCGGGGTCGGCGACCGCGGCGGCGATCCGGTGCTCGAAGGCGAGCGCGCGCGGCACCCAGTAGCCGGCCTGGCTGATGCCGGCCAGGACGATCCGCCGGGGGTCGACCTCGGGGCGGGAGAGGAGGAACTCCACGACGGGCGTGATGACGTGCTCCCAGTCGTGCCGGAAGGTGGACCCCTTCTCGAAGAGCATGGACTGCTGGCCAGGACCGTCGAAGAGCAGAACGCGGTAACCACGAGCGACCGCGGGCGCACCGAGCAGTGTCCAGGCTGTGCTGATCGGGCCGTCGCTGCCGTTGTTGGCGATCAGCACCGGCAGCGGGCCGGACACGGCGGACGGACCGACCAGGTATCCGGGCAGGGACGTGTTCTCGTACGGTACGCGGATCGCTTCGGCGGGTGGGCTGCATGCCCTGATGAAGTGGTCGAAGCAGGCGCGGTGTTCGGGAAACACCTCGTCCAGCCGCTTGTCGGGACCGGCGACCGCGTCGACGCCCACCAGGGCGGTACCGAAGTATCCGGCGGCACGCAGCCAGGCGTCCCTGGCGCTTGCCGTGTGGCCTCGGGCAGCGCTGCGCTCGGCCTGCGCGCGGACCTTGCGCGCCAGCTCCACCCAGGTGCTGAACCACGTCTCCCCGTCACCGTCCGACACGGTGGAAGCGGTCGCCAGAACCTCGCCGACGTCGGCGCCCTGCCGCCAGGCCGAGCCCAGGGCGAGCCGGGTCTCGTAGTCGAACTGCTGGTTGTCGTTGAAGTGGTAGGCCATACCGGCTCCCGGGCGTCTCGTCCTGACGCACCCCCTCGCAGCTCCGGACCGCGCTTCTCACCGTAGGAGCGTTTCGGGCAAGGCGCACCACGGGCCGTGTGCGGTCCGTGGTGGGTGAGGGCATGGTCCTCGAATCCGGCTCCGACGTACCAGAGGCGCCGTCCGGCCCGTCCGGCGTAGGGGCACTCGGGGCCCTCGTCCGGTGGATCTTCGTGGAACCGGAGCGTTGGGTCCACCGGTCCGTCCGCTCCGTCCGCACACCGGTCGGTCAGACCGTGCGGAAGGCCGTCCTGCGGCCGGCCGCCCGGGGAGTGCGCGCCGCGGGCCGGGGTGCCCGCGAGGTGCTGGCCACCGCCCGTGACAGGGTGCGACAGGCGTGCGCCGGCCTCCGCCGGATGCTCTTCGGCGACTCACGGCAGCCGGCCGCGGTGGACCGGCGGGAACCCTCGGGCTCCGCGGCACGTAGTCTTGGTAGTAGCACGACCGCTCTCACGAAGGACTAGGACACTGGGCAAGCGACAGCCCGAAGGCCCGCCGCCCGCACCCGCGGTGCAGCGCATCCGACTGCGTTACACCAAGCGCGGCCGCCTGAGGTTCACCAGCCACCGAGACTTCCAGCGCGCCTTCGAGCGTGCGCTGCGCCGTGCCGAGGTGCCCATGGCGTACTCGGCAGGGTTCACGCCGCACCCGAAGGTGTCGTATGCCAATGCCGCACCCACCGGCACGGGCAGTGAGGCGGAGTACCTGGAGATCGCGCTCACCGAGTCGCGTGCCCCGGACACCCTGCGCGTGCTCCTCGACGAGTCGCTGCCCGCGGGCCTCGACATCGTCGAGGCGGTCGAGGCGCGGACCCCGGGCCTCGCCGACCGGCTGACGGCCTCCGTATGGGAGCTGCGGCTGGACGGCGCCGACCCGACCGACGTCGAGCAGGCGGTGGAGGCCTTCACCGAGGCCGAGACCGTCGAGGTGCAGCGGAGGACCAAGAACGGCGTTCGTACCTTCGACGCCCGGCCGGCCGTGGTGAGCCTGGAAACGCACGGTTCGCCGACTGATAGGCCGACCGACCGGCCCTGTGCGATACTGCGGCTGGTTGTTCGGCACGTGACGCCTGCCGTACGACCCGACGACGTCCTGTCCGGTCTCCGCGCCGTGGCCGACCTGGCGCCGCCGGTCCCCGCAGCGGTGACCAGGCTGGCGCAGGGGCTGTTCGATGAAGAGACCGGCGTGGTGACCGACCCGCTCGCGCCCGACCGCGAGGCAGCCGAGGCCCTGACGGCCGTACCGGTTGCCACCGCGACGGCGCCGGAAGGCTCCGCGTAGGGCGGACGTCGTAGCGCCGCCCTGGTACTCGGGAGCCACCTGGGTCGGGCAGCGCACCGACCAGAAGACTTTCGCCAGGCCGTACCGACAAGGGGTACGGAACCGGCGAGACAAGACACAGAGTGCTCCCGTGCGGCGCCCGCGCCCCGGACGGCGGCCATCGCGCAGCGCGCGGGCCGTGGACGTCACCGGCGGACGGCCCAGTGAGGACGTCGCCGGACCAGGCGCGGCGCCCGGGAGCCTGACGGGAGAAACGCCCGCATGCTCAAGCCGACCGAACCCAACGAGGGTTCCGAACTGAACACTCCCAGCGACACCCTGCCGCCGCGCAGGCGTCGCCGTGCCGCCTCCCGCCCGGCGGGTCCGCCCGCCGCCCCGGCCGAGGCGCCCGCCGAGGTCACTGCATCGGCCATACCAGCTGCGGATGTGGACGAGGCCACCGAGGTGCTCGGGACTGAAGACGCCGCAGCGTCCGTGGAGACCGTGCCGACCGGAGAAGCGGGAGAGGCAGCAGTGGCTGCCGAGACGGAGGCTGGTGCGCAGGTGCCCGCCGCCGTTCAGACCACGCCCGCGGGTCGTCCGCGCCGCCGGGCCACGCGCCGGGCGTCCGCGCCGGCCGGTTCACCGGCGTCCGCCGAGGCCACCGTGCCGGCCGTCGACGCCGAGCCTGAGGCCCCTGTCGCCGTCGCGGAGGCGGGCGAGGTCGTCGTCGGTGAGGAGGCCGCCCCGCGTCGTACTCGTCGTCGGGCCACCCGCGCCGTCGCCGCGCCGACCGGTACCGCCACCGCGCCGACCGGTACCGCCACCGAGGCGACCGGCACCGTCACCGAGGCAGCGGGCACCAGGCAGGTCTCCGGCGCCCAGGAGGCTTTCGGTACTGGCGAGGCCGCCGTGGTCGCCGAGGCCGGGTCCGCCGGTCGGCCGCGGCGCCGTGCGACCCGTCGTGCGTCCGCACCCGTCGGGGCCCCGAAGACCGCCGGCACGGTGCCCGCCGAGGATGTGTCGGCCACCGTCGAGGCAGCGCCCGCTGCGGTGACCTCGGCTCAGGACGCTGAGGAGGGCGCCGGAGCCTCCGAGCCGCCCGCTCCGGTCGCCGAGTCGTCCGCTCCGGTCGCCGAGGAGGCCGCCCCGCGCCGTACTCGCCGTCGTGCCACCCGCCGGGTGACCGCGCCCACCAGTGCACCGGTGACCGAGGAGGCTGTCGTGGCCGAAGCCGAGGCCGCCAAGGACACCACCGTGAGCACGCACACTCCGGAGGAGCCCGCTGCGGAGCGTGCCGCCGAGCCCGTCTCCGCCGCCCAGGCGCCGCAGGCCAGCGAGCCACAGGCGCCGGCCGAGACGGCCGCTCCACGCCGCACCCGGCGCCGGGTCGTGCGCGCCGCGTCCGGGTTCTCCGCGCCCGCGCCCGAAGCCGCCGAGGCCGAGGCCGAGACCGGGGCGCCGCGCCGGCCTGCTCGCCCCTCCGTCGCCGTCTTCCAGCCGCCCGTGTTCGCCGAGCCGAAGTTCCAGACTCCGGAGCGGGCAGCCGCCGAGGCCGCCGCCGAGACCGCCGGGGCGGAGGAGCCGGGGGAGCCGGGGGAGTACGCGGAGGAGCCCGCCGAGACCGGTTCGCGTCGCCGGCGTCGCCGTCGTGGGTCGGCCCAGGTCGAGGAGACGCAGACCGCCGTGACCGCGGCCCCGGCCCAGGACGCGGAGCCCGAGGAGGTTCTCCCTGAGGGTGAGGAGACCGACGAGACGGAGGGCGGCGAGGGCTTCGAGGAGTCCGGTTCGCGCCGTCGTCGCCGTCGTGGCGGCCGTCGTCGGCGTCGTGGTGAAGCGGCCGAGGGCGAGACCGGTGAGGGCACGGACGCCGAGGGCGAGGAACCGGCCGCCGAGCAAGCCGTGCAGGACGCCGAGGACGCCGCCGAGCAGGAGGAAGAGGACGCCGACGAGGCGCGCTCCGACGAATCGGCCGGCTCCAGCAGCAGTCGTCGTCGCCGCCGTCGTCGTCGCCGGGCCGGTGACACCGCCGCGGACGGCGAGTCGTCGGCTGACGACCCGGAGCGTACGGTCGTCAAGGTCCGTGAGCCCCGTAAGGCCGCCGAACCGTCCGACGAGGTGCAGTCCATCAAGGGCTCGACCCGTCTGGAGGCCAAGAAGCAGCGCCGCCGGGAAGGCCGTGAGCAGGGGCGCCGTCGTGTCCCGATCATTACCGAGGCCGAGTTCCTGGCCCGCCGTGAGGCCGTCGAGCGCGTGATGGTCGTCCGTCAGCACGGTGACCGTACGCAGATCGGCGTCCTGGAGGACGGCGTGCTCGTAGAGCACTACGTCAACAAGGAGCAGTCGACCTCGTACGTCGGCAACGTCTACCTGGGCAAGGTGCAGAACGTGCTGCCGTCGATGGAGGCCGCCTTCATCGACATCGGCAAGGGTCGCAACGCGGTCCTCTACGCCGGTGAGGTCAACTTCGAGGCGCTGGGCATGGCCAACGGTCCGCGCCGCATCGAGTCCGCCCTGAAGTCCGGTCAGTCCGTGCTCGTCCAGGTGACGAAGGACCCGATCGGTCACAAGGGTGCCCGCCTGACCAGCCAGGTCTCGCTCCCGGGCCGCTACCTCGTGTACGTCCCCGAGGGCTCCATGACCGGTATCAGCCGCAAGTTGCCCGACACCGAGCGGGCCCGGCTGAAGACCATCCTCAAGAAGATCGTCCCCGAGGATGCGGGCGTCATCGTGCGCACCGCCGCTGAGGGCGCGAGTGAGGACGAGCTGCGCCGGGACGTCGAGCGGCTGCAGGCGCAGTGGGAGGACATCCAGAAGAAGGCCAAGAGCGGCAACGCCCCGACCCTGCTGTACGGCGAGCCGGACATGACCGTCCGGGTCGTGCGGGACATCTTCAACGAGGACTTCTCCAAGGTCGTCGTCAGCGGTGACGAAGCGTGGGAGACGATCCACGGGTACGTCTCGCACGTGGCGCCCGATCTGGCCGGTCGGCTGTCGAAGTGGACCAGCGAGGTCGACGCCTTCGCCACCTACCGGATCGACGAGCAGCTCGCCAAGGCGTTGGACCGCAAGGTCTGGCTGCCCAGTGGCGGTTCGCTGGTCATCGACCGGACTGAGGCGATGGTCGTCATCGACGTCAACACCGGCAAGTTCACCGGCCAGGGCGGCAACCTGGAGGAGACGGTCACCAGGAACAACCTGGAGGCGGCCGAGGAGATCGTGCGTCAGCTGCGGCTGCGCGACCTCGGCGGCATCATCGTGATCGACTTCATCGACATGGTCCTGGAGTCCAACCGCGACCTGGTGCTGCGGCGCCTGCTCGAGAGCCTGGGTCGTGACCGCACGAAGCACCAGGTGGCCGAGGTGACCTCGCTGGGGCTGGTGCAGATGACCCGTAAGCGGGTCGGCCAGGGGCTGCTGGAGTCCTTCTCCGAGACCTGCGTCCACTGCAACGGCCGCGGCGTCATCGTGCACGTGGAGCAGCCGGCATCCGGCGGAGGTGGCGGCAAGCGCAAGAAGCGCGGGCGCGGCGGCGACGGACATGTGCAGGAGCACGAGACCGCCGCGGTGGCCGCGGAGACCGGCGAGGCGGTCGAGCCGACTGCGGAGACCGCTGTTGAGGTGGCCGCGGAGCTCGCCGAGCCGGTCGCACTGCCCGCCCCCGACTTCGCCCCGGACGAGGAGCTGTACAGCAGCGTCGCCGAGGCGGAGGCGGCAGCTACCCGTGGCCGTACGCGGCGCCGGGCCAGCCGTCGGGCCTCGGCCCCGGCAGGTACGCCGAAGGTGGAGGCGCCCAAGGTGGAGGCGCCCAAGGCGGAGGCACCGAAGGCGGAGGCGCCCAAGGTGGAGGCGCGCAAGGTGGAGGCGCTCCCTGAGAAGGAGGCCGGGCCGTCCGCGGCTGCCGAGGACCATGTGGCTCCGGTCCCGCAGGCCGAGGCAGCCGAGGCTGCCGCGCCCAAGGGCCGTACCCGCCGTCGAGCGACCCGGAAGGTGTCGGCTCCGACCGGGTCCCCCGCCGGCGCCGAGGCGGCCGTGGTGACGGTGCCCGAGACCACGCCCGAGACCCTGGCATCGGTGGAGCAGCCGGAGGCTCAGGCCCCGGTCGAGGAGGCACCCGTACCCGCGGAGAGCGCCGCCCCGGCCCGCCCGCGCCGTCGTGCCGTGCGCAAGGCCACTGCGCCGACCGCCTCCGAGGAAGCGGCCGTGGTGGTCGTCCCGTCAGCTGCGCCGGAGGAGACCCCGGCCGTGACCGCAGCCGAGGCCCCGGCCGAGGAGGCAGCTCCGGCCAAGAAGACTGCCCGCAAGGCGGCCAAGAAGGCCACGGCGAAGAAGACGGCCGCCAAGAAGACGACGGCGAAGAAGACGGCCGCCAAGAAGACCGCGGCGAAGAAGACGGCTGCCAAGAAGACCGCGGCGAAGGAGCCCGCGGCGAAGAAGACGGCCGCCAAGAAGACGACGGCGAAGAAGACCGCGGCGAAGAAGACCGCCGCCGCGGAGTCGACGGCGAAGCAGACCGCCACGGTCTCCCCCGCCGGCGACGAGGGCTGACCCCTCCGCTGCTCACCGTGTGGTCCTGTGCGAGCGACAGGGCCACACGGTGTATTCGGGGTCCCGAAGACGTCGGGCCCTGAGCCCGATCGGGCCCCGGACCACCGTTGCGACGGACCACGCCTCGACACAGCCATGCCGCAGATGCCTCCGCCATGCCTGGGGGAGGTCGGAACGGGAAACGAAGGAGAAAGAAGCGATGATAGGCCTTGTGCTGGCGGCTGGCGCCGGACGGCGTCTGCGCCCCTACACCGACACCCTGCCCAAGGCTCTGGTGCCGGTGGGCCCCGCGGGCGTGGAGGGTGAGCCGACGGTCCTGGACCTGACCCTCGCCAACTTCGCCGAGATCGGGCTGACCGAGGTCGCGGTCATCGTCGGTTACCGCAAGGAGGCCGTGTACGAGCGCAAGGCGGCGCTGGAGGCGGAGTACGGACTCAAGCTCACCCTCATCGACAACGACAAGGCTGAGGAGTGGAACAACGCCTACTCCCTGTGGTGCGGCCGTGATGCCCTCAAGGACGGTGTGATCCTCGCCAACGGCGACACCGTGCACCCGGTCTCCGTCGAGAAGACGCTGCTCGCCGCCCGTGGCGAGGGCCGGCGGGTCATCCTCGCCCTCGACACCGTGAAGTCACTGGCCGACGAGGAGATGAAGGTCGTCGTGGACCCCGAGAAGGGTGTCCGGAAGATCACCAAGCTGATGGACCCGGCTGAGGCGACCGGCGAGTACATCGGCGTCACGTTGATCGAGGGCGACGCTGCCGCGGAGTTGGTCGACGCGTTGCGGACGGTCTGGGAGGCCGACCCCCAGCAGTTCTACGAGCACGGTTACCAGGAGCTGGTCAACCGCGGTTTCCGGATCGACGTCGCGCCGATCGGTGACGTTCAGTGGGTGGAGATCGACAACCACGACGACCTCGCTCGCGGACGGGAGATCGCGTGCCAGTACTGACCCGGCTGATCCCGTCGCCGGTCGTCGTGGACATCCGCCCGGGTGCCCTCGACGACCTCGCGGGCATCCTCGCCGACGAGCGGATCTCCCACTCCGGCCGGCTCGCCATCGCCGTCAGCGGCGGCTCGGGCGCCCGGCTGCGCGAGCGCGTCGCACCCTCGCTGCCCGGCGCCAGCTGGTTCGAGGTCGGCGGCGGCACCATCGACGACGCGGTGCGCCTGGCCGACAGCATGAAGTCCGGCCACTACGACGCCGTCGTGGGCCTCGGCGGCGGCAAGGTCATCGACTGCGCCAAGTACTCCGCGGCGCGCATCGGCCTGCCCATGGTCGCCGTCGCCACCAACCTTTCCCACGACGGCGTCTGCTCGCCCGTGTCCATCCTGGACAACGACGCGGGCCGCGGCTCCTACGGCGTGCCGACCCCCATCGCGGTCATCGTCGATCTGGACGTCATACGCGAGGCGCCGATGCGTTTCGTGCGCTCCGGCATCGGTGACGCCCTGTCCAACATCTCCGCGGTCGCCGACTGGGAGCTCTCCAAGCGCGTCAACGGCGAGCAACTCGACGGGCTGGCTGCGGCGATGGCGCGCCAGGCCGGTGAGGCTGTCCTGCGGCACCCGGGCGGATGCGGCGACGACGGTTTCCTGACCGTGCTGTCCGAAGGGCTCGTGCTGTCGGGCATCGCCATGTCGATCGCCGGACACACCCGCCCGTCCTCCGGGGCCTGCCACGAGATCAGCCACGCGCTCGACCTGCTGTACCCCGGGCGGGCGGCGAGCCACGGCGAGCAGGTGGGACTCGGCGCTGCCTTCGCCATGCACCTGCGGGGCGATCAGGAGGAATCCCTCCTGCTGGCCGAGGCTCTGCGCCGGCACGGGCTGCCAGTGGTGGCGGAGGAGATCGGATTCAGCGACGACGAGTTCGTCAGGGCCGTGGAGTTCGCGCCGGAGACCCGGCCGGGCCGCTACACGATCCTGGAGCACCTTGAGCTGTCTCCGGCGGACACCAGGAAGGCGTACGGGGACTACGTGGCCGCGGTCGCCGGCTGAGACGGCCCGGTTTGACCCCTACGGTCCGGCCCCGTAACCTTGACCGTCGGCGTGTCCACTG
This sequence comes from Streptomyces pluripotens, assembly GCF_000802245.2. Classification (NCBI taxonomy): domain Bacteria; kingdom Bacillati; phylum Actinomycetota; class Actinomycetes; order Kitasatosporales; family Streptomycetaceae; genus Streptomyces; species Streptomyces pluripotens. Next base: position 2,209,839 of record NZ_CP021080.1, on the reverse strand, counting down.
AACATGCCACATCCCCGTAAACCTCTTCCTCCCGGGCACACGGTTGGTCGGGAGAGGTCGTCCGTGGTGTTCCCGGGCGGCTGGCCTGCGGGGGTGCCGTTTCTTCGAGCGAAAGTGAGATCCGCGTGTACGCCATCGTGCGCAGCGGTGGTCGCCAGCACAAGGTTGCTGTCGGCGACATCGTTGAGGTTGACAAGATTTCCACCGCCAAGGTTGGCGACACGGTCGAGCTCTCGACCCTGCTCGTTGTCGACGGCGACTCCGTGACCAGCGACCCGTGGGTGCTGGCCGGCATCAAGGTCCAGGCCGAGGTCGTGGACCACCACAAGGGCCAGAAGATCGACATTCTGCGCTACAAGAACAAGACCGGCTACCGTCGTCGGCAGGGCCACCGCCAGCAGTACACGGCGATCAAGGTCACGTCGATCCCCGCGGCTGCGAAGTAAGGGACTGAGGAGAAATGGCACACAAGAAGGGCGCATCGTCCACCCGGAACGGTCGCGACTCCAATGCCCAGCGGCTCGGCGTGAAGCGCTTCGGCGGTCAGGTCGTGAACGCGGGTGAGATCCTGGTCCGCCAGCGTGGCACCCACTTCCACCCCGGTGCCGGTGTCGGCCGCGGCGGCGACGACACGCTGTTCGCCCTGCAGACCGGTGCGGTGGAGTTCGGTACCCACCGTGGCCGCAAGGTCGTGAACATCGTTCCGGTCGCCTGACCGAACGCTTTCGCGAGGCGGACCTCACTTCCCCTGCGGGAAGGCGGGTCCGCCTTTCGCGTGTTACCAACGAGAGAGATCCTTACTCCCCCCCAGCTCCGGGCCGGGGGTACCCCCAGGAGGCACTGAACCATGACCACCTTCGTGGACCGCGTCGAACTGCATGTCGCCGCGGGTAACGGAGGCCACGGCTGTGCCTCCGTCCACCGTGAGAAGTTCAAGCCGCTCGGTGGCCCGGACGGCGGCAACGGCGGCCGTGGCGGCGACGTCATCCTGACCGTCGACCAGTCGGTCACCACGCTTCTCGACTACCACCACTCCCCGCACCGCAAGGCGACCAACGGCAAGCCGGGCGAGGGCGGCAACCGTTCCGGCAAGGACGGCCAGGACCTGGTCCTGCCGGTGCCGGACGGCACGGTGGTACTGGACAAGGCGGGCAACGTGCTCGCCGACCTCGTCGGCCACGGCACCTCGTACGTCGCCGCGCAGGGCGGCCGGGGAGGGCTCGGCAACGCGGCGCTGGCCTCCGCCCGCCGCAAGGCCCCCGGCTTCGCGCTGCTCGGCGAGCCCGGGGATCTGCATGACATCGTGCTGGAGCTGAAGACGGTCGCGGACGTGGCCCTGGTGGGCTATCCGAGCGCCGGCAAGTCCTCCCTGATCTCCGTGCTCAGTGCCGCCAAGCCGAAGATCGCCGACTACCCCTTCACGACGCTGGTGCCCAACCTGGGCGTGGTGACGGCCGGTTCCACGGTGTACACCGTCGCCGACGTGCCCGGACTGATCCCGGGCGCCAGCCAGGGCAGGGGCCTGGGACTGGAGTTCCTGCGGCACGTGGAGCGGTGCAGCGTGCTGGTGCACGTGCTCGACACCGCGACCCTGGAGTCCGACCGCGACCCGGTCTCCGACCTCGACGTGATCGAGGCGGAACTGCGGGAGTACGGCGGCCTCGGCAACCGGCCCCGGATCGTCGTGCTGAACAAGGTCGACATCCCGGACGGCAAGGACCTCGCCGAGATGGTCCGCCCCGATCTGGAGGCGCGCGGCTACCGCGTCTTCGAGGTGTCGGCGGTCGCCCACATCGGGCTGCGGGAGCTCTCCTTCGCGCTCGGCGAGCTGGTCGCCGAGGCACGCGCCGCCAAGCCGAAGGAGGAGGCGACGCGCATCGTCATCCGGCCCAAGGCCGTCGATGACGCGGGCTTCACCGTCACCCGCGAGGAGGTCGGCGGCGAGCCGCTGTTCCGGGTGCGCGGTGAGAAGCCCGAACGCTGGGTCCGCCAGACCGACTTCAACAACGACGAGGCCGTCGGCTACCTCGCCGACAGGCTCAACCGCCTCGGCGTGGAAGAGCAGTTGATGAAGGCGGGCGCCCGGCACGGCGACGGCGTCGCCATCGGCCCCGAGGAGAACGCGGTGGTCTTCGACTGGGAGCCCTCGGTCATGGCCGGCGCGGAGATGCTGGGCCGACGCGGCGAGGACCACCGCTTCGACGCGGCCCGGCCCGCGGCGCAGCGCCGCAGGGACCGGCAGGCCGAACGCGATGAGTCACAGCAGGAGTTCGACGACTTCGAGCCCTTCTAGCCGTTCCTCCCCGCTTCTTCACACCTCCAGCTGTGCCCTGTCTCCCATGATGACGACGGGGTGCAGTGCGGGATCGAGGGTGCGCAACAGGTACTCCATGGCCGACTTGGACTGGCTCACGCACGCCGAGGTGCCGCTGCCGTGGTCCATGTGCAGCCAGATGTTGCCGCCCTTGGACTGGCCCTGGGGCCGGGTCTGGTCGTTGGGAGAAGTGCCCTTGACGCGGTTGTAGTCGATGGCGATGACGTAGTCGAAGTCGTGCCAGTACCGCTTCTTCCAGTAGTGGGGGGCCTGGAAGGCCGCGGACCGGGTGTACGGCAGCTTGGTGTGCGGCGGGGCCAGTACACCGCCCGCGTCGGTCAGCGTGAACACGCCCACCGGGCTGCGCCGATCACCTTCGTGGTGGTCCGTTGTCCAGCCCTTCCTGCCGTTGTGGGCCGACCAGGAACGCTCCTTCTTCCACACGGAGCCGTGCTTGCTGAACAGCACCACCGTGGAGTCGGGGGAGTTCTTGCCCGCGCCGTACACGGCGACCACCTGTCGGGAGTCGGCCGGTACGCGCTGCCACAGCCGGTTCCCGATGCCGGGCACCCGCTTCAGGACCGTGTTCTTCGGCGGTGCGTCGTCCACATGGCCGCCGCGTGCGGCGGCGCCGGAGTGGCCGGACTCGTGGCCGGAGGCGCTGCCGCACGCCGTCAGAGTAACCGTCAACAACGTACCGCAGGCCGCCATCGCGGCCGTCCGAATCGCACCGCCTGCTCGCATGGGGTCCATGGTCGCAGACGGCTGGGCGGAGCAGGCGCCGCCCCGGCCATACCGGGAGGCAGCTCAGACCAGCGCGTCCTTGTAGTAGACGCTCGCCTTCTTGCGGGAGTCAGTGTCGGAGGCGGTGGACGCGAATCCCATGCAGAGCCTGACCGCTTGGGGGCTGGCCGGGTCGGGGATCTGGATCGCCATGCCCTCCGGCTCGCGGTAGGGGAGGGAGTAGCCGGCCTTGGTCAGCTCCTGTTCGGCGACGGAGCCGGTGTTCCAGTCCACGCAGGTGACGTAGGTGTTGCCGTTCGGGGAGACGGACCCGTCGGTGCCGTAGGCCGTGCCGGCGAGGAGGTAGAGGGAGCTGCCGTAGCTGGCGAAGCCCTGGAAGGTGTCGCTGTACCCGGGCTGCAGGTCGGCCGGCTGGGCCACGTCGGCCAGTGCGGTGCGGCCGCCGGACGTGAAGTCGGCCAGGTCGTAGAGCCGGTACCGGTAGGCGCCGCTGACGCGGCAGCGCACCGCGATCCGGTTGGTGACCGGATCGATGGCGCAGGTGGTGCGGTCGACCCCGGCCTCCAGGGTGTGCTGTGCGACCGCTGGTGAGTCCGGTGTGAGCACCGTGCCGTTGGCGAACTCGAACCGGGCGAGCCGGTCGCCCCACCCGGTGTAGCTGCCGTCGGCCTCCAGTGTGCGCACGCTGTGGGACTCGGTCCACAGGTAGCTGCCGGAGCCGGTCGACTCGACGCCGATTTGCACACCGTGCCCGAAACCGCGCAGGTACATGGTGCCGAGGATCTCTCCCGACAGGTCGAGGCGGGTGACGCACAGGTCGCCGTCGGCGGTGCGGTCACTGCCGGAGAAGGTCTGTGTCTCGCCGGGCAGTTCCAGACCGCCGTCCACCAGCTGGACCGTGAAGAGGTGCCCGCGGGTGTTGTCGAAGGCGAACGACTGAAGGACGCGCGTCCCGCCGAGCCAGACCTCCCTCAGCAGCATCGTGGAGGGTGCGGTGAGGTCGAACCGCTTGCTCGCGGTCACCGAGCCGGGGGCGGTCGTGGAGGCGCGCCGTGCCCGGGTGACGCCCTGCGCGACTCCGACGGCGACCGCGGGAACGGCAGCCACCCCGGCGGCGGCGCCCGCCATGCGGAGGATCTGCCTGCGATTGAGCACGGTGATCGTAGCCCCCTCAGTAGTGGAAAGTGCCGCCGTCCACGCCCCTGTTGCGGTGAGCGGACATGCGGCGTCGAGAGGGCTGGCCGTGATGCTGGCCGGTCATTAAAACATCCTGCGTCGATGCGCGCTAGAGACGATGGAATCTGGTCTTGCGTTGGTCATGGATGAGCAAAACATGAGTGGTTGACCGGAGGTTGTTTGGTAGACGGCGGGGGATTTGCAGGCAATGGCGAAGAGTTAGCTGTGGCTAGCATCCGGCTCACATGTGTTCGCGTTGTGTTGAGCCTGTGTCTCTTTACCGGCGTGAACACTGCTCTTTTGATCGTTTGCGGCTGGTGTGTGGCCGGCCAGGGGGGTGGGGGGCCATGGCCGGGTCGGTCAGACGTGGCTTCGTCGTACTGGTCTCGGGCGCGTTGCTGTCCGGACTCGTGTCCGTGCCGACGTTCGCGGCGTCCGTCGCGGTGGCCAGGCCGAAGGACACAACCGTCAGCGTTGCGGCGCGCAAGGGCGGTGCGGTGCCGGCCCAGCGGGCCGAGCCCACGATGACCAAACCCCCGCACACGAAGTGGCCCGAACCCGCCGAGGCGGCCGTCGACCTGGGCACGTCCAAGCCGGGCCACGCACTGGCCGTGGCTCCGTCGGGTGCCGTAGTCGACGCCGGTGGTGGCAGCAAGGCGGCCAAGTCCGCTGTGGTCTCGGTGCAGACGCCCACGGCCACCCAGATGGCGGCCGCGGGCACACCGCCGCAGACCGACTTCGAAGTCCGCAGAAAAGGTGCCAAGGCGGCCCTGAAGTCCGGCAAGGACTACCGGATCGCCGGGTCGGGCAGTGCTCCGAAGCAGGTGGACGTCGAGGTCCTGGATCGCAGAAAGGTGGCCGGAGCCGGCGGCCTCGGCATGGGCCTGCGCCTGACCCGCGGCGACCGGCAGGCCACTCCCGGCCCGGTCCAGGTCACCCTCGATTACTCGGCCTTCGAGAACGCCTATGGCGGCGACTTCGCCTCCCGGCTGCGCCTGGTGCAGATGCCGGCCTGCGCCCTGACCACCCCCAAGAAACAGGGGTGTTCCCCGGATATCCGCCGCTACCTCCCTGTCCACAATGACGTGAAGCACGGCAAACTGACCGCGACGGTCTACGCCGACGCCGATCCCGACGCGACGGCCCCGAGCGGCTTCCGCACCCAGCTGATGCGCAGCGGTACGACCGCGACCGCCACCACGGGCACGGTGACGACGCTGACGACCGGGTCGTCGTCGGACGGCGGTGACTACCGCGCCACCAAGCTCGGCCCCTCCGGCTCCTGGGACGTGTCGATCGGATCCGGGGCGTTCACGTACAACCTGCCGATCACGCTGCCGAAGGCGCCGTACGGCGCGACGCCGTCCCTGTCCCTGTCCTACAACTCGCAGTCGGTCGACGGTCGGACGTCGGCGACCAACAACCAGGCGTCCTGGGCCGGGATGGGCTGGGACCTGCAGGTCGGATACATCGAGCGGAAGTACAAGAACTGCGCGCAGGACGGCATTCCCACGGTCGGCGACATGTGCTGGGCCTCGCCCAACCACAGCCTGGAGCCGGACGGCGCCGTGTACGTCATCAGCCTCAACGGCGTCGACTCGGAGCTGATCCAGGACAACAACGGCACCGGTTCCTACCACATCAAGGACGATCCAGGCTGGCGCGTGCAACACCTGTCGGGTGGCCACGGCGCCGACGACGAGTACTGGGTGATCTCCCCCCAGAACGGCATGCGCTACTACTTCGGCTGGGGCCGCAGTGAGCGCACCGGAGAGGCGACCGACTCCGTGCTCACCATGCCGGTGGCGGGCAACGACTCCGGTGAGCCGTGCCACTCGCAGTTCCCCGAGCCCTGCACCCAGGCCTGGCGCTGGAACCTGGACCGCGTGGTCGACGCCAACGAGGTCGAGAACGCCTACTTCTACGACAAGTTCGTCAACCACTACCGCTCGGTGATCAACACCGACCAGGCCCGGGCCTACGACGCCGCCAGCTACCTGACCCGCATCGAGTACGGCTGGGCCCCCCAGATCTCCGGCGCCCAGCTGCCCGCCGAGGTCGTGCTGAAGCACGTGGGCCGGTGCGTGGAGCGGATGAGCGAGAGCGATCCGCTGGCCAACGAGCCGGCGGCCTGCCCGGGCATCTCCAGCAACCCCGACTCCTACCCCGACGTGCCGACCGACCTGATGTGCGACGGCACCTCGGCGGACAACTACTGCGCGGGCAAGACGTACTACCCGACGTTCTTCAGCACCGACATGCTGTGGGACATCAAGACGTACGTGCGCAACAGCGACACCGACGCCTGGGCGCCGGCGATGCAGTACCAGATGAAGTACGGCCTCCCGGACCCGTCCGGCTCGGTCGGCAAGACCCTCTGGCTCGACTACGTCCAGCGCAAGGGCTACGGCGACGGTCCCGACCTGACCCTGCCGGTCATCAACTTCAACGGCGAGTGGCTGGACAACCAGGTCGGATCCGGAACCCTCAACTTCCGCCGCGTCAACAAGGTCTACGGCGACCTCGGCTCGGTGACCACCGTCACCTACGGCCAGCCCGACGCCTGCGACATCAACAACCTGCCCAGCGAGTCCTCCAACACCGAGGACTGCTTCTGGCAGAAGTGGACCCCCGAAGGTGGCTCCGAAGAGACCGGCTGGTTCAAGAAGTTCCTCGTCACCCAGGTCTCCGTCGACCCGGGCGTCGGAGCGGGCGCCAGCCACGACGGCGACCCCGTCATGACGACCCGCTACGAGTACCACGGCGGCGCCGGCTGGCGCTTCACCGACGACCCGCTGGTCGCGGACTCCGACGAGAGCTGGTCGGACTGGCGCGGCTACCAGCAGGTCGAGGTCTTCACCGGCACCAAGACCAACGCGGCCTCCACCTACTACTGGCTCTACCGGGGCCTGAGCGCCGACCGCACCTCCAAGACCGACCCGTCGGCGACCCGCACCGTGACGGTCAAGAACGGCTTCGGCGACTCCTTCACCGACCACGCCTGGCTGGCCGGCAAGATCCTGGAACAGTCCCACCGCGACGGCGACGGCCAGTCCCACCAGCGCATCCGCAAGGAGTACTGGGACTACGACACCGCCCAGTACGACGGCCTGCCCGACGCCCGCTTCGTCCGAAACAGCAAGACCACCACGGACACACTGACCTCCCAGGGCTGGCGCGAACACGTCGTCGAGGACGAGTACGACGACACGTCCTCCACCAGTACCACCTACGGACTGCCCCTGCGCACCAACGACTGGGGCCTGGTCAACTACGATGACAACCGCTGCACCACCTACGGCCGCGCCTACAACACCTCCACCTTCCCCAACTCCAGCGTCAAGCGCTGGATGGTCTTCCAGGACGAGGTACGCCACTACGCGGCCGACTGCGCCTCGCGCAGCTCCAGCAACCAGGACTCGTACGCGGTGACGCTGTACGACGGCTCCACATCAGTCGCGAACAACGACGCAGCCCTGGTCGACGGCAACCCGACCGAGCAGCGGGTCTACACCAGCGCCTCCACCTACCGTTCCACCAAGGCGGACTACGACAACGCCGGCCGCGTCATCGCCGCCTACGACGGCAAGGGCAACAAGACCACCACGACCTATTCGCCGGCCACGTCCTGGCCGACCAGCGGCGTCACCGTCACCACCCCCGACCCCGACGGCACCGGCCCCGCGATGTCCACCACCACCTGGTACTCGCGCCTGTGGGGCACCCCCTACAAGATCCTCGACGCCAACGGCCACACCACCCGCCTCGTCCACGACTCCGTGGGCCGCTACGCCCAGATCTTCGAGCCGACGGAGATCGCGAACTACCCGAGCGGCAACCCGTCGATGCAGTTCGCCTACGACACGCCCACCGCCACCAACAGCGACGGCGTACCCGATGCGGTCACCGGACCGACCAGGGTGACCACCGGGGCCCTGCAGTCCGGCACCACGTACGTGGACTCCTACGCCTACCTGGACGGCCTCGGCCGCGCCCGCGAGTCCCAGTCCACGGCACCCGACGGCAGCGGCCGCGACGTGGTCTCCACCCGCTACGACACCTCCGGCAACGTCACCGGCGCCTCCGGGGCCTTCTACAACTCCAGCGCCGCCGGCTCCGGCATGGTGCTCCCGGCGGTGGCGGACCTGCCGTCCTACACCGACCCGATCATCGACTGGGCCGGCCGCACGACCGAGACGCAGATCCTGGTCAACGGCACCGCGCAGCCGAACAACCACACCCGTACCTACTACTACGGCGACTACACCACCACCGTTCCGGCGACCGGCGAGCGCACCGACACCTTCACCGACGTCTTCGGCCAGATCACCCAGGTCGTGGAACACGGCCCGGACGGACCGCAGTCGACGTCGTACGCCTACACGCGCAGCGGGAAGCTGAAGCAGGTCACGGACACCAAGGGCAACGTCACTACCTACGGTTACGACTGGGCCGGTGACCGTACCTCGACCAACGACCCGGACACCGGCGCGAGCTCGACCACGTACGACGAGAACGGCAACGTCGGTACGGCGACGGACAACGGCACGACGCTGACGTACCAGTACGACAACCTCGGCCGTCAGACCGCGGTTTCTCAGGGGTCGACGCTGTTGTCGCAGACGGCCTACGACACTGCTCCCGGCGGTCTGGGCCGGCTCGCTTCGTCCACCAGTTACGCGAACGGCAAGGCCTACACCCAGTCCGTCACCGGCTACGACGACCGTGGCCGTGCGACCGGTAAGAAGGTCACTGTCCCCGACGACGGCTCCGGCTTCACCGGCAGCTACACCTTCGGTTACGGCTACGACCTCGCCGACCACATGACGTCGGTCTCCTACCCCGCGGTCGGCGGCCTGCCCGCGGAGACGGTCACCACCACCTACACCGCCCAAGGACGGCCGTCCAAGGTCTCCTCACCCCTGGCCACCTACCAGTCGTCCATCGACTTCGACCACCTCGGACGCCTGAACGGCCGCGCCTACGGCACCAGCGGCGGCTCGGACGCCACCGTCAACCGCGCCTACGCCTACAACGACACCAACGGCACCGGCGCACTGGCGGGCATCCAGACCACCGTCACCGCCGCCAGCACCACCACGACCGCCCAGGACGACACCTACAGCCGCGACCTCGGCGGCCAGATCACCGGCATCACCGACGGCGTGACCCAGCAGAGCGAGTGCTACAAGTACGACGACCTCGACCGGCTGACCCAGGCCTGGACCACCCAGGCCACTGACAACTGCACCGGCTCCGCAGCACCTGACCTGAGCAGCAGCCTCGACCCCTACGACCAGACCTACACCTACGACGCACTCGGCAACCTGATGTCCATCAAGGACACCACCGCCAGCGGTACCACGACCAAGACCTACCACTACCCCGGCTACAGCACCGACAACTCCACCTACACACCCGGACAGGCCCACCCGCACGCGGTCACCCAGGCCGGTTCCGACACCTTCACCTACAACACCTCCGGCCAGATGACCTCCCGCACGGTGGGCGGCGTCACCTCCACCCTCGACTGGAACCCACAAAACCGCGTCAACCAGATCACCCAGCACAAAACCACCGGCGACGAAACCTCCACCTACGTCTACGACGCCGGCGGCACCGTCCTGCTGCGCACCTCACCGCAGGAGAACGTCCTCTACCTCGACGGCCACGAACTGCACAAGGCCGCGGGCGGCAGTGTCAAGGCCACCCGCATGTACTCCGCGGCCGGTACCACGGTCGCGATGCGCCAGGACGACGGCACCAGCGACGGCAAGCTGACCTGGCTGCTCAGCGACACCCAGGCCTCCACCTCCCTGTTGATCGCCGCGGACGGCACGGTCACCCGCCGCAGGTACACACCCTTCGGCAAGCAGCGCGGCAGCACCGACCTGCCCTCCACCACCGACCGGGGCTTCCTCGGCAAACCGGAGGACGACTCCACCGGCCTGTCCATCCTCGGCGCACGCATGTACGACCCGACCCTCGGCCGATTCATCAGCCCCGACGAACTCACCTCGCCGTACGACCCCCAGGGCCTTTCCGGCTACTCCTACTCCGGGAACAACCCGATCGCTTTCAGTGATCCCAGCGGCCTGCATCCGGTGACGCAATGTGATGGCGGTTGCAGCAGCCCGGGTGACCAGGTTTATCGGGACTGGATGACGCCGAACGGTGACGGCACATGGGGTTACCACTACGAGAACACCGTCTACAACTACAGCAATACGGGTGCTGTTGAGAGCGCTGCGAAGGCTGGCAGCGACCTGCCGTACGGCAAGAAGGTCGTGTACAAGCCCCAGGGCACAGGGGTGGGCAAGTTCCTCAAGGTCATCGCCAAGGCCATCTACCACGCATCTGGCCTTTCCGATGGCGTCGGATGCGTCACCGATCCGACTTGGGGGCAATGCCTTCAAGCGGGAGCCCTCATCACCGCCACCATTCTCTCCGGCGGCGAAGATGACCTCGCCATCATGGGTGCCCGCGGACTCGAAGAGGGTGTTGAAGGCGAGGTCGCCGGTGATGCCGCCCGCCTGCTCAAGAACTGCAGCTTCTCCCCCGACACCAAAGTCGTGATGGGCAGCGGCAAGGCAAAGCCCATCGGCAAGATCAAGGTCGGCGACAAGGTCCAGGCAGCCGACCCCGAGAACGGCAAACACCAGGGCGCCCGCACCGTCCAGCACGTCTGGATCAACCACGACCACGACCTCCTCGACCTCACCATCCGCACCAAGGACGGCCACACCGCCACCCTCCACACCACCGCCAACCACCCCTTCTGGGACGACACCACCCACACCTGGGTCCCCGCCGGCGCACTCCACCACGGCGACGCCCTCAACACCCCCACCAACCACCACGCCTACGTCATCACCACGCACGTCACCCCCGGCGCCGCCAACCGCTGGAACCTCACCGTCCAGCAACTCCACACGTACTATGTGCTGGCGGGGAAGACGCCGGTCCTGGTTCATAACTCTGGCGGATGCATTTCGATGTCGTCTGCTATCGGTCAGGATTCGCTACTGGCGAAAGCGGCGCAGCAAGCAGGGAAGAACCAGGATGTACAAAGAGACTTGGACCACCTGTTTGAACAGCTTTCCCGCGGAAACATGAATCCGGGTAGGGGAAGTAAAGCGTTGACTGGCACGGATGTGACCTACGCGCGAGGGCGAAACGGTGGGCGACTCTTCTTCCGGAATGTTGACGGCGGAATACAAGTTGTCGGCAAGGCGGACAAGGGGAACGAGTCCAAGGTGATCGCGAGGCTGAAGCAGATTTATGGACAGTAATCACGTAGAACCTGTGGAAGACGACATCTACCACGTCGTCAGGGAACCTGAGTTCACTGCGCTTTTCATGCTCGGTGCTGATGACTCGGCGGAAACAGTAGAGGATGTTGATGCCGAGTTGCGACTCCCCGACGGCACCCGGTGGAGTGCGAGTTTCATGACTCTCGGTGCGATCGAAACGGTGATGAATCGATGGGGGGAAACCGGCGAGTATGGCGGTGGAGTCTTCTTCCAGTGTTCTGATCTGGTGATCGTGCCCGAGGGCGGAGTGGCAGCCATGGTCGAGGCTTTCCGCGCGATCGTGGCGGAGGGTCCGCAGGGGACTCTCGGTAATCTGGAGTAGCGCGATTCTGGCCCTCTTGCCGGGCCCTTCCGTCAAGTCTGGAAGCTCCACCGACGCATTGTTCGGTGGAGCTTCCGGTCGTTTGACGGCAACGCTGACGGCAACGTCAGCGGACGACGGGTGCGCAGGGCGGGTCGTCGGGGTCGTTGTCCGTCGGGCTGAGGGCGTTGCCGAGGGCGTCGATGGCTTGGCGTTGGAGGCGGAGTCGGACGTGGGCGTAGACGCCAGCGGTGACGCCGATGTGGGCGTGGCCGAGGAGTTCCTTGATCACGACAAGGTCGACCCCCTGTTCCAGGAGCAGGGTGGCGGTCGAGTGCCGGAGGTCGTGGAAGCGGACGCGTCGGAGGCCGGCCCGGTCGAGGAAGCTGCGGAAGCGGCGGGTGAGGTTGGCCGGGTCGAGAGGCCGGCCGGTAGGGGTGGTGAAGACGAGGCCGCTGTCCTGCCAGGCTGACCCTACGGTCCCGCGCTCAGTGTCCTGCTGCTGTTTGTGCTCCTTGAGGGAGTGGAGGCATTCGGTCGGGAGCGCGATACGGCGCTCAGACGCCCGGGTCTTGGTGGGCAGATGCGTGAGGCCGCCGGTGCGGGTGCGCTGGAGCGAGCGGCGGATGCTGGCCGTTCCGGTGGTGAGGTCGAGGTCTTCCCAGAGGAGGCCCAGGAGTTCGCCCTTGCGGAGTCCGGTGCGCAGCGCGAGTTCGTACAGCGCGTGGAGCCGGTCCGTGCGGGCGGCGTCGAGGAACTGACGAGCTTCCGTCGCAGTCAGAGGCCGGAAGCGCCTGGGCCGGGGCGTGGCGGCTTTGACGTTCCGGGCGACGTTGCGCGGCAGCTCGTCCTCGCGGACGGCGTGTTCCAGAGCCGACTTGAGCACCGAGTGCACGTAGGTCACGGTCAAGGGGGACAGTCGTTTCTGGCAGCACTCGCCGATCGTGCAGCACTTCTTTCGTTCGGTGTCCAGGCCCTGGGTACAGCACTGGCAGGTGGTGCGGAGCCGGTCGAGGAAGGTGCGGACGTCCTTGGCCGTGAGGCGGGCGACCTTCTTGGCGCCGAGGCCCGGTATGAGGTGGAGGCGGACGCAGGCGGCGTAGCGGGTGTGGGTGTTCTCCCGAAGCCGGTGGACGGCGACGCTGCCGAGCCAGTAGGTGAGGTAGTCGCCGACGGTGCTGTCGGCGGTGGCGACAGGGAGGCCGCGGTTGCTGTCGGCGATCTTCTCGGCGAGTTTGTCGGCGGCTTCTCTCCGGGTGCTGCCGTAGACGCGGACGCGTTTGCGGCTGCTGTCGGCGGCGAGGACGTAGCCGGCGGCTTCCCAGCGGCCGTCCTGGCGCTGGTAGATGGTGCCTTCGCCGTTGGCGCGGGCTTTCTTGCACTTGGGGGCGGTCATCGGGCGGCCTCTTCCAGGTGGTGCTGAACGTAGTCAGCGAGGGCGTGGGCGGGGATGCGGCGGGCGCGGCCGATGGTCAGGGAGGCCAGGCGGCGGGTGCGTAGGAGGTCGTACAGGGCGGAGCGGCCGATCTTGAGACGGGCCATCGCCTCGGGGACGGTGAGGAGTTCGTCATCACGCACTGGTTGTCACCTCCTGCTCGCGCGTCGGGCCGCCGCCGATGAGGGCGGCGAGGCGTTCGAGGTCGGGGGTGAGGCCAGCGCCGTCGTAGGCCCAGTGGGCGAGGACGAGGGTGGTCGGTGAGGGCGGAGGGGTGTGGCGGCGTTGCCAGGCGGCTCGGGCGGCCCGGAGGGCGCCGAGGGTGGTGGAGTAGGCACGGGTCTTGGTGGAGAAGTGGCCGCGGAATCCGAGCATGTGGGCCCACTTGCGCAGGTTCAGGTGCTTGAGGTCGTCGCGGGCGCCGAGGGCCCAGGCGGTGCGGATCATGCGGGCGGCGTGCTCGGGTACGGACTCGAACCAGAGGTCGGTGATCCTCTTCAGGCGGTGGTCGAGGGTGCCGGTCGCGGCTTCGGTGCCCTTGGTGGCGTACTTGGCGACGTATCCGGCGACCTTGCCCTCGGTGATCGTGGTCCCGCCCTGGAAGGCCATGGACCGGATGACCCTGGTGTCGATCTGCTCGCCGAAGACGAAGGCGCGGGCCCGGCCGTTGACCTCCGGCCCGTCGATGCGGGCGCGGGTGGCCGAGATCCGAATGGCATCGGCCAGCAGGTCGGGTGTGGCCCAGGCGGGCGGCGGGGTGTAGGGGCCAGCGGGGCCAGCGGGGCCGTCGAGGCGGATCACGGCGTGGAAGTGGATCAAGCCGCGCTGCTGGTACTCGGCGACCTTGGCGTACGAGACCCGGACGACCTTGGAGAGCAGCCGCTGAGGGACACCTGCAACGGCGGCGATGGTGCGACGCAGGTGGAGCATGAAGCGGGCCCACAGGGCCGGGGCATGGGCGTTCCACAGCACGGCGCCGGTGTAGTCGTAGCGCTCCGGGTCGAGCGCGGTGCCGAGGAGCGGGTCGCCCTTGGCGTGAGTGCGTCCGCAACGGCAGCGGGCGGAGCCGCCCACGCGTCGCCCGTGGACCGGGCCGTACGAGGGCGCGGTGAGGGTGGCGAAGACGCGGGGGTGGGTGGCGACCTGGTCGGGGATGTTCTTGCCACCGCGCAGGCCGGCGGCGATGAGCTGGTAGGTGTCCTGACGGTAGAGCTCGGCGCAGGAGGGGCAGCGGGTGGCGCGGCGGTTGCCGCAGCGGACCAGCAGGTGCCCGGCGGGCAGCTCCTTGGACTTCAGTTCGCGCAGGATCTCGCCGGTGAAGGCGTCGACATCGATGCGCTGGCCTTCGAGGCGGACCGGCTGGGAGCAGCCACCCAGGGAGGACAGCTGCCGTACCAGGCCGAGCAGGTCCCGGTACCCGGTGAACGTGGGCAGCGCGGCCGTGGCGAGTTCGGGGCGGGGGATTGTGGTGGTCGGGTCGTGCGGTGGCATGCTGGCGGGACCTCTCTGCACTGCGGCACACACGTGTGCCGTGAACGGGTATGGGAGGGAGGCCCCGGCAGGGGCGAGGGTTTGGCGACTACACGCCCTTGCCGGGGATCACTGCGAAACGGGACCAGGAGGCGGCGGTCACGCGACCTTGTCCAGGTCGACGCGGTCGGGCAGCTCGCGGACCTTGAGCCCTTCGGCGCACATCAGGTCGTTGATCTGCCAGCAGGCTTCGGTGGGCAGGTAGACCGAGCGCAGCCGGACGGGGGTGCACATGTCGCCGACGGAGGCGATCGAGACGCCCTGGGGCATGGTGCGGTCGGCGGCGGTGATGTCCAGTTCCCGGCCGTCGGGGAAGAGGTGCAGGAAGTCCTCGACGGTGTCGACGCGGTGGCAGATCCGGGCGGACAGGTTGGTTCGTACGGCGGTGGTGAGCACGTCGGCGGAGGGCTTCTGAGTGAGCAGCCACAGCCGGATACCGAACTTGGCGCCCTGGCTGGCGATGGCCAGCAGCTCGGCCTCGAAGCGTTCGCGGGCCTTGCGGTCCGGGTGCCGGGTGTAGTTCGCCACCTCGTCGATCACCACCAACAGAAGCGGCAGCTCGCGACTGAAGTCGGTGATGCGGTCGGTACGGCCGGACCAGAACAGCCGCTCCCGGCGCTGCATCTCCTCGCGCACCCAGCGCAGGATCTCGGTCGGCTCGTCGGGGTGGATGGCGTCGGAGACCTTGTAGGCGGTACGCCACCAGGGCGCGACCGCACCGAGGTTGGGGTCGATCACGATCAGACGCACGTCCCGCATGAGCGAGGCGTAGGCGAGCAGGGTGTTGACGGTGATCGACTTGCCGGAGCGGGTGACGCCGGCGACGAGGGCGTGCGCGGAGTACGCGAGGTTGAGCACGATGGGGGTGCCGTCCTCGTCCCAGCCGAGCAGCACATCATCGGTGGAGACGAACTGCCCCGGCCGGCAGACCGGGGAGCCGTCCGGACCGAGGAGCGGCGAGCGGATCACCGCCTTCAACGGCTCACGCCGGAAGCCGCGCGCGACGATCACTCCGGGCTTGGGCTGACTGATGCGGATGCGCCGCATGCCCCAGGCGTCGCACAAGCCCTCGCTGGCGTCCTGCCAGGCGCTGAGCCCCACCTGCGGCAGGGCATCGGCAGTGACGGTGACGCCGAAGGCATCGGCGCGGGTGTGCAGGCGCGGCACCAGCGCGCGCGGCTTCGGTGATTGCTCCTGCGGGCCGTACTGCTGGAGCACGGTCGGGGTGGCGTCCTTGACGGCCAGGCCCAGCATCGGGGCGAGCCGCTTCCAACCCCAACGCATCCGCCGCGCCTGCCGCAGACTGACCCGGGTCTCGGCATCGGCCCGGTACCAGCGGGCGAAGCAGTACCCGGCCCAGCCCAGCAGCCCGAGCCCGCCGAGGACGACCACGGCCAGGAGCGCGAGCCCGAAGGGGCTGCCGGTCATCAGGCGCCCGCCTTGGCGGTGACGGCGTCGGCGCGCAGGGAGATGCCGTGCCGGTCCTTGCCGTTGATCTCGTTCTCCCATGCCGAGGCGACCAGGCCGGTGAAAACGACCGGCAGGCCGACCTTCAGGCCCTTGCCGAGACCCGGCTCCGGGACCTTCGCGGTGATCACTTCGGCGCGGCCGTTGAAGGCGAACATCACGTCCACCAGGTGCAGGTGGGCGCCGGTGGCCCGGTCGATCGCGGGCTGCTGGCCTTCGCGGTCCTTGAAGTGCGGCCGGGACTCGGAGGCCAGGATCACCAGGGCCGGAGTCTGGTCGATGGGCATGGTCTTCACGGCAAACCTCCAGGTAGAAGGGGTGCAAGTCACCCGTGTGGGTGATCGCGTGCCGCAACCCTACATTCATTCCATCCAAAGTCCATCCCTATTGAGTTCCATCCGTTCGTGGGGTGGTCCATCCATACGGCGGCTACCCTGACCCCGTGAGGCCGCTGAACTGGTGAAACGCGACAGGCAGCGAGCGGCCCGCGGTGGGTGGAATCGGACTGGGACCGGGGATGGACATGGCTGCTGCTGACGAAGCGCGCTTGACGTTCGAGCGCATCGCGGACGACCTCCGGCAGCAGATCCGGGACGGAGGACTGCGGCCCGGCCAGCTCCTGCCGACCCAGAGCCAGCTCATGCAGACCTACAAGGCGTCGAGCCTGACCGTGCAGAAGGCGATCCGGCTGCTCAGGAACGAGGGCTGGGTCATCGCCCGCCAGGGGCGTGGCACATTCGTCACGCGCTCGGCCGACTTCGAGGACGCCTTCGAGAAGGTCGCCGGCGATCTCACACAGCAGATCTACTCCGGCACTCTGGCTCCCGGCTCCCGGCTCCCGGCCCGCGAGGTCCTGGCGGAGCACTATGCGGTGCCGCTCAACGTGGTCACCAATGCCATCGCCCTGCTGGCCGGTAACTTCCTCCTGCGTTACCTCGGTGAGCTGCCCGGCGACGAGGTCTACGTACGCGACTGGGACGACCACGGCTTCGCCACCCAGCTCACCCACGGCCGCCTGGTCCGCAAGATCAGAGACGGATCACTGGCCAGGGGCGCCACGGTCACCGTGGACGAGGTGGTCGACGCGATCGGCGGCGACCCGGAATCCGCAGACCAGGCCCTGACCTTCCTCGCCCTGGAGGGCAGGATGAAGAAGGTCCATCAGCGCAACGGCTCGATGGCGTACGTCGTCGTGGGGGGCGAGTTCGGCACAGAGGTACCGGTCGCGGTGCAGCCGGTGGACGAGCCGGACGAAGCGTCGACTGCCCCGCCGAACGAGTTCCCGGCGGCGGCCGGAGTGGCGGATCTCGCCTACAAGCTGGAACGCGCCCTGGAGCGCATCGAGGAGCTGGAGGAGCGCGTCGAACGCCTCGAAGGCCGCGACACCAACTGAGGCGGGTACGTGGACGGCAGCGTCCCCGAAGGCCGCAGGCTGGCTTTCGGGGACGCTTCGCGTGGATCGGTCAGGGCTGGTACTCGTAGCCGATGGTGAATCGAGGCGGCAGGCACCATTCCCCGTACTCGATGATCCCTTCCGCGTCCGACCAGCGGTGGGCGCCGGCCAGGATCGGGGAGCCGACTGGCAGACCGAGCGCGCTCGCCTCGCGGGCGTCGGCGGGACGGGCGTGCATGTCGTCGCGGGCGTGGGTGATCGTGCGCCCGGTGGCTTCCAGGACCCGGGCGGACAATCCGTGGTTGCGGCCCGGGGCGGTGTTCAGCAGGTCGGGTACGAGGGCGGCGAACGGGGCCGGGTACCAGGTCACGGCGAACACGGTCCGGGTCTTGCCCCGGCCTGCCAGCCACTCGCGCCGCACCACCTGATCCCCGGGCTCCAGGTCGAAGATCTCTGCCACGTACAGCGGCGGGATGATCAGCTCGGCGGCCGTCACCCGGCTCGTCTCACCCTCGGCCAGGAACGACTTCACCCGCTGGACCCGGGCCAGCCGGTCCCGCGCCGACAGCGTCCAGCGCGGGTCATCGGCGACGTAGGTGCCCCGGGGGGTGGTGCGGATGAAGTTCTCCACCTGGAGAGCCTGCAAGGCGCGGGAGACGGTGGCGGCCGCGGCCTGCCATTGCCCGGCGATCTCCCGGTTGGTCGGCAGCTTGGCGCCGGGCTCAAGCTCTCCGGACAGGATGCGCTCCCGGAAGTGATCCGCGATCTTCGTGAACGTCTTGGGACTGGGCATAAGGCTTGCCCCTCCGTTGAGTTGACGTGCTGTCAGTGAAGGCACACTAGTGCACTACGAACCGTAGCGGGAGTGCTTCGGCCACTCGAATACTGAACTAGAGCACCGGCCTGTCAAGAGGTCGGCCATGTGACGTTCGAGAGGTGGCGATGTGCAGTGACGGAGCCGACCAGATACTCCACCCAGCCGGTCGAACTCCCCTTGCGCCTGGAACTGGAGCCGACTCCCGTTGAAGGCTGCGCGGGCTGTACCGAACTGGCCAACGTACGCGACCGGGCCCGCGTGGTCGGAGACATGATCACCGTCAGCGACTGCAACGTCTACATGCGACGCCACCCGGAGGGTCACCAGTGAGCCCCCGCGCTATCTACCGGCACGTCGTTCACACCATCCGCCACGCGCCCGAAGGGGGCATCACCTACGAGGCGTTCTGCGTCACCGGCGGCTGCGGAGCCGAATCCGGACCCCACCCCGAGCAGGAAGCCGCACAGGACTGGGCACTCCGCCACAGCGGACGCACCGGCCACGACCTGTTCAGGCGCGTCTTCACCGACCATGCCAAGGTCACCCGAGCCGAGTAGAACCACCACCGCCAGCCGGAACAGGACCCACAACCCGCAGGCCATCGCACCAGGCCAGCAGCCCAGCCGAACGCTCAACCGACAGCCACGGCGTACCGCCGAAGCGGGATGCGTCCAAACTTTCTCTACGTCTTCAAGGCGACCCGCTGACGCGGGTCGCGCGCGGCGCGGTCGCCCACCCGGCCCGCTCTCGGCTCCGCCACCGCGGGCCGGCCAGCGACCAGGCCGCGCAGAGACAGCGCAGCGGACGACCGGAAGCGCAGGGGGAGCCGGACGTGCCCGCACAGCGAACGCCAGGCCGACGGCGAGGCGACGGCGGGGAGTTGGTCGGGCCGTAGGCCCGGGGGTGGGGCCGGTCGGTTCCGTGGGCTTTACCCACCTCCCCGGGCCGGGGCCCGCGTCGGGCAAGGCCAGGGGGCCACTCGTTCAAATTCCGGGCAGGATCACAACCTGCCCGAGTTGCCGGGCCAGCGTACGGCCCCCTGACCATGCCCGACCCCAACCCGGGCAGGACATCGGCCAAAGCCCACTCCACCGCCCTCACGCGCGTAGCCGTCTGACGGCAACACTGACGGCAACAGGGGCGAACAGCACGGCACTTCCACGCACCCCCGCGGACTGGCTGAATTCCGCTGACCTGCGAAAACGCAGATGACAGCACCTCAGCACGCACACGTACTATGTACTCGCCGGGAACACGCCGATCTTGGTTCACAATTCCAACGGTTGCGGGGGGATTGCACTCGGACTTAGCGAGGTCGATGGCGACCCGATGGCCCTTCATGAATTTTCGGATTCGGTTGGCGCTAAGTCGTACCATGATTGGCCCTCCGCTGGTGATAAATGGGTCAGCGAGTTCAAGGGCTATGTCAATGACGGGAAGACACCGATCCACTTCAACCTGAATGGCATTGACGACCCGGTGGCAGCCGCCCGCACCGGAAGGGGTCTGGATCCGATCTTCGATGGGCATGCGACTGGGTGGGAGCTAAGCTACATCCAGGACAACCCGAGCGCGTGGTCTCGCGTGACCTTCTACAGAAACGGAAGTCCCGTTGCCAACCCATTCGGTCCCTGACGAGGCGTCACCGCAGCCGACTGCGAGCCTTCCCATCTCCTTCGATCGGAAGTTCCGGCCGTGGCGATACAGTGTCAGCCATTCTGAGCTCAAGCTGCGAAGCGTCGATCCAGCTTCCGTACACGAGTTCATTGAGGTGACGTTCTACGGCGTCATTGGGATGAAGCTGAAGACGGTATACCAGCCGCTCACTATTGCCATTGCAGAGCCAGTGCAGGTCGAAGAGATGTTGGAATTCTCCGGTGTGCGAGAATCTCATGCCTCGCGCGTTCGTTGCTTGGCGCTGAAGTCGGACAGCGGCGACGGCCTTGTAGCGTGCCTCAGCTATAGCATCTGGTCACATCCCAGGGACTCGGATAATGACGCTCTGGGGGTGCCGAACCCGGATTCTGTGCTGATTCTTAGAACGTAGCCGAGAGCCCCGCCGGAAGATATCCGGCGGGGCTCTTTGGCCTCTTGACGGCAACGGTTGACGGCAACGTCAGTGGACGGGTGCTGCACAAAGTGGCGGATCGCCACCATCATCCGTCTGCGAAGCCTTCTGACGGGTCGTTCAAAGCTGCGCTGAGGGCGTCGATCGCTTGACGCTGGAGGCGGAGGCGAACGTGGGCGTACACCGTTGCGGTGACACCGATGTGGGCATGACCAAGTAGCTCCTTGATCACAACCAGTTCGACGCCCTGTTCCAGGAGGAGTGTCGCGGTCGAGTGGCGGAGGTCGTGAAACCGGATCGGCCGCAGGCGGGCGTCGCGGAGCAGGACGTCGAAGTGTCGGGTGAGGGTGGCGGGTTCGATCGGGTGCCCATCGGGCCGGGTGAAGACGTACCCGCTGCCCTGCCAGTCTGCGCCCGCCCGCTCCTTCTCTCGCGCCTGCCGGGCCCAGTGCGCGCGGAGGGAGGCGAGGCAGGATGCCGGCAGAGCGATGCGGCGCTCGGAGCTGATGGTCTTGGTGGGGAGCGTGGTCAGGCCGTTGGTGCGGGTGCGTTGAAGGGTGCGGCGGATGGTGGCAGTGCCGCTGTCGAGGCCGAGGTCGTCCCAGCGCAGGCCGAGGAGTTCGCCCTTCCGCAGGCCAGTGCGCAGGGCGAGCTCGAACAGGGCGGCGAGCCGGTGCCCTTGGGCGGCGGTGAGGAAGCGGCGGGCTTCGTTGGTGGTGAGGGGGTTGAAGCGGTGGGGGCGTGGTGTCCTGGTGCGGACGTTGCGGGCGACGTTGCGCGGGATCTCTTCCTCGCGCACGGCGTGCTCCAGGGCGGATTTCAGCACGGAGTGGATGTAGGCGAGCGTCAGCGGGGAGAGCAGCTTGTGGCAGCACTGGCCGGCGGCGCAGCAGCGGGGCTGGTCGCGGGCGGTGTCGAGGCCGCGTGTGCAGCACTGGCAGGTGGTGCGGAGCTGGTTGAGCCAGGTGCGGACGTCCTTGGCGGTGAGCTTGGCGAGCTTCTTCTTGCCCAGGCCCGGGATGAGGTAGCGGTGGACGCAGGCGGTGTAGCGGGTGTGGGTGGTTTCGCGGAGGTGGTGGACGGCGACGTTCTCCAGCCAGTAGGTCAGGTATGCGCCGACGGTGCCCTGTGCGGAGGGGACGGGGAGGCCGCGGTTGCTGTTGGCGATCTTCTCGGTGGGCTTGGCCAGGGCCTCCTTCCGGGTGGTGCCGTAGACGCGAACACGGCGGCGGGTGTTGCCGGGGGCGAGGACGTATCCGGCGGCTTCCCAGCGGCTGTCCTTGCGCTGGTAGACGGTTCCGTCACCGTTGGCGCGGGTACGGCGGGAGCCGGGAATGTCTCGGGGCGTGGCCATCAGGCAGCTTCCTGTTCGAGTCGGGTGCGGATGAAGTCGGTGAGGGAGTGGGAGGGGATGCGGCGGGCGCGGCCGAGGGTGATCGAGGCGAGCTGTCGGGTGCGGAGCAGGTCGTAGACGGCGGAGCGGCCGAGCTGGAGGCGGTCCATGACCTGGGGCACCGTGAGCAGATCCAGCACCGGTGCCGCCTCCGCGTGGAGGACGGTGGGCGGGGGCGAGGCCATCAGCAGCCCCCTTCGGCCGCGAACTGCCGTTCCAGTTCCTTGCGATGCCAAACGCCAGCGGCGAGGAGGGCCGCGCCGGGGCTGTAGCCCGAGCCGAGATAGTCCCCGCGCCGGCGGCCGGTGACCGCCGCCCGCTCCTGTCTACCGCCCCGCTGGCGACGGCCGCCGACCACTCGGCGCGCAGGGCCCAGAGGCATAGGCTGGACTGCCGATCGGAAGCTCCGCTGTCCGACCGCTCAGCAGCAGACCGGCCGGGTTCCCGAGAGGCCGTCCGGCGAGCTCGTACCGTGCGGCGTCGACACCCCGGCGGAGCTGTCGTCCGGAACGCGGCCGTTGTGCCTGGCTGGGACCTTGACGATGGAGATAACTGGGCTGATGCCGGTGCGGGGTTGAGCGAGACACACGTGACGGATGATCGGTCGGCTTACCCGCCGTCGTGGCTGACTTTCTGTGGCTGACTTTCTGTGGCTGAGGCCAGAACCTCATGGCCATGGGCACGGCACGCACGTAAGGGCCCGCCCTTGCCAGGGCTGACGAGGAGGGGGAGCCTCGATCGGCCGTGCCCGGCAGGGACGGGAGTTGGGTGGGTCAGCGCGGTGCGACGCTTGGTCGAGAGAGGCGGGTCACGTTCGCCGCCAGGCCCGCCAGGGCCGCGTGATGATCTCCCGGTAGGTGTGGTGGGACGGGTTCTGGCCGCAGTGCCGCAGTACCCAGTCCTGCGGTTCGGCGAAGTCCTCGCTTGACGGTGAGGTCTCTCCGTCCACGGCGCACTGCATCGCGTACAGGACCGGCTCCGCGTCCGGCTCGCGGTCGGGCTGGAGAGTCCAGGTCTCGTAGCGCAGGACCGAGCGAGGGGTCACCGTCCCCACCTCCGGTTGGCCACGGCCACCTTCGCGCTCAACTCCTCCGTCGGAGTCGGTGGGCGAACGTCCTCGGGCGGCACGTCCCACTCCCGGCCACCGCGTGGCGGTCGAAGCTGCACGTACGGCCCCACATGCCCCATCACCACGCCTACCTTGCCGTTCCGCCGGTCGACCACCAGGGCGCCGGTATCGGGCGAGACGGTGTGCTCGCCGGTATCAGGGGTGGGGGCCGTCATCGTGACCACCCCGGCGAGGCGGCGCGCGACCGGCCGTTCAGTCGCAGGGCGGGAACACATGGGGTGGTGCTCATTCGCACGGTGACGCTCCTCGGCGGCGTTGATGCGTGCCCCTGGGCCTGTTGGTGCCGCAGGGTCGGCACCGATCCTCACGCCGGTCACCGGGACGAAGGAACCTCCACCAAACCCCACTTCGGGACGTCCTGCACCGTGTAGAACGTCCCTAGTGCCGTCCTGACATGAGGGGGGAGACTCGTGCCGAACGAGAGACTTCGAGCCGTCATGGCGGCGGGAGGCTGGACGTACGCCGCACTCGCTCAGCAGGTCGAGGTCGACCCCAAGTCGGTCGAGCGCTGGGTGAACCTCGGGCGTATCCCACGTCGTGCCACCGCCCTCCAGGCGGCCAAGGCCCTGGGAGAAGACGTGCACGCACTCTGGCCGGCGCTCCGCCAGGCCCGCCCCGCCCGCGCCATCAGCCCCGAACTGGTGGCGCTTTACGAGCAGCGGGCCGACATCCCCGTCTCGACGTTCACCGACCTGATGGCCCAGGCCCGGGAACGGATCGACATCCTCGTCTACGCGGCCGTCTTCCTCCACGAGGCGTACCCGCGGCTGAACGAACTCCTCACCGAACGCGCCGCCGAAGGCTGCACCGTCCGCATCGCGATCGGGGACGCCGACAGCGACACCGTCCAAGCCCGCGGCCAGGAGGAGCGGTTCGGCCACGGCATCGAATCACGCTGCCGCCTCGCGCTCATGCACTACAGACCCCTCGCCAGCACCCCGGGCATCGAAGTCCGCACCCACGAAACCACGCTCTACAACTCCCTCTACCGCGCTGACGACCAGCAACTCGTCAACGCCCATGTCTGGGGCGTCAACGCGTACGCCGCCCCCTTGTGGCATCTTCGCCGACACGAGGCAGGCGGCATGTTCGACACCTATGCCGAGAGCTTCGACGCCGTGTGGACGACAGCAACCCCCGTACGAGAGGAAGGCTGACCGTGGCCCGTACCGAGTACTACGGCGACCCGAACGCGCCCAAGCCGAACAGCATGGTCGTCGCCGCCTCCGCCGTCGTCACCGACGATCACGGGCGCATCCTCCTCCAGCGCCGCCGCGACAACGACCTATGGGCCCTGCCCGGAGGCGGAATGGACCTCACCGACTCCCTGCCAGGCACGGCCGTCCGCGAGGTCAAGGAAGAGACCGGCCTGGACGTCGAGATCACCGGCCTGGTCGGCACCTACACCGACCCGAAACACATCATCGCCTACACCGACGGCGAGGTCCGCCGCCAGTTCAACGTCTGCTTCACCGCCCGCATCACCGGCGGCCAGCTGGCAATCTCTGACGAGTCCACCGAGCTCCGGTTCGTGCCGCCGGAAGAGATCGAGCAGCTACCGATGCACCACACCCAACAGCTCAGGCTCCAGCACTTCCTGGAACAGCGCGAGAAGCCGTACCTGGGCTGAACTGGCTGACGGCAGTAGCTGACGGCAACAACCCCGCACAACCACGGACACTCACGCACGTCACCGGACCAGCAAATCGCGCTTGACCTGCATAAAAGCAGGTACAGGCGTCCGCGTAGCACACGTACTATGTGCTGGCGGGGCAGACTCCGGTCCTCGTGCACAATTCGGGTGGACTTTGTCCGAAAATCCTGGACGAGACCTACAAGTCGGCGAGTACGCCAGCAAAGCTGGAGCATGTTATCGACCCGGAGAAGCATGGCTTCGCTGACCTAGTCGCTCGTTCTGGCGGCCGCGAGCAGGCAATGCGACGTATCGTGGACAGTCTGGGAGATGTAAGCGACCTTCCGGCAGCGGGGCGATTTGAAGTGAGTCGAGTAATTGATGGTGAGAACGTGACTATTCGAGGAGCTGTCGTAAACGGCGTTCCGAGAATCGGCACGACGTTCAACCCTGATAAGTTCCCTGGAGGCAAGTAGATGCGGGTTCCCATTGAACCGCGCCCGCTGACCACTAAGGAGCGGGCAGTAGCGGAGCAGATTCTACAACTGGATTTCCCTGGAGCGGCAGAGCTCCGCCATCAGCTTGATCGGGTTCAGGTGGTGGCCCTGTGGGGATCCAATTCTGCAAGTGTTGACTTGCGAGTCACGGATGACGAGCCTCCCGCTCCTATCCCGGATGGGGTTGTGCCAGTAACTTGCACGGTTATTGACGAGGGGGGTGAACTTATTGGCGAAATCATTCTCTGGACTGAAACGGGCATGCTATCCGGCCTTGAATACGCCTGGTATGGCGATGAACCCCCGACTTCGCTCCCAGAGGCGGATCGAATAGTCATGTCATAGAGTCTGATCGGATCTACTTCCGAGCGCGAATGGGAAGCCCCGCCGGGATCGGGTGTGTCAACTTAACGGCTGATCTTGGTTGTTGAGCTATCGCTGGCCGGTGGGGGTCAGGTGGCCATCGAAAGCGATCTGGAAGGCGTTCAGGGGTGGCTTCCAGCGCATCGTCCAGCGGCGGCGGCCCTTGCCGGTCGGGTTCAGGCTCATCAGCGCCATGTAGACGCATTTCAACGCGGCGCCCTCGGTGGGGAAGTGGCCGCGGGCCCGGACCGCCTTGCGGATGCGGGCGTTCACGCTCTCGATCGCGTTGGTGCTGCAGATGACCTTGCGGATTTCGACGTCGAAGGACAAGAAAGGCACCATCTCGGCCCAGGCGTCGGACCACAGCTTGATCACGGCCGGATACTTGGTGCCCCACTTCTCGGAGAACTCCAAGAACCGTTCGGCCGCGGCGGCCTCGCTCGGCGCGGTGTAGACGGGCTTGAGGTCCTTGGCGACCTTGTCCCAGTCCTGACGAGCACAGTACCGGATGCTGTTGCGAATCAAGTGGAGCCGTAGAGAATCAACCTGTTGGCGTGTCGCTGCTGACGGATGCGAGCAATTCGGCGCCGCTGGTGAAGCGGGTCGGGGCGGGCGGCAGGGCGATTCCGGCTTCGTGGAGGACGGGGTGGGCGTCGGCGAGCGGCGAGGGCGTTGTTGAGGGTGCCGAGACTGACGCCGAAAGCATCTGCCAGGACCTGCCGAGTGCCGAGCTTGCGCTGATAAAGGACGGCGGCCAGGAGGCGTTCGGCATCGGTGATCTTCTGACGGAAGACGCCTCCGCGGGTGCCTGGCTGACGCGGTCCGCCGCGCTGATGGTGGCGGCGCCGCTCGATCAAGGCGGCCTGCTGCAGCGACAACTGGTCGATGAGGTCGGCGAGTTCAGCGCGGTCCATCCCGGTCAGGGACGGGTCGGCCAGGCGGTGCGTGAGCTGGAGCCGGGCGGTGACCGGTGCCCCGGTGCGTACGAAGTCCTCGATCTCCTGACCGCTTGAGAAACACAGCGTGGTGGGTGTGATGGAGATGCTGCTTTCCTGAAGGAGCCGTCGGACCTCCTTGATGGACGGGCCGATGGTGCGCTGGCACAGGCCCAGCATCTCGGCCAGCAGGTTCTGTGAGCACACGTGCCGGAGGTAGATCACGCTCAGCAGGACCCGGTCCGCGGGGGCGAGGACCGGGTGCTTGTTGTCTCCGGCCCCGTGGCGGCGAGGTCCGCCACGCTTGCGGTGCAGGCGTTCCTCACGCAGGGAGCCCAGCTCGGGCGTGATCTTCCCGCACAGGGCCGCCAGTTCCTCGCGGCTCATCCCGGTCAGGGCCGGCTCGGACAGCAGGTCGAGCACCCGCCGGCGGGCTGTGTCCTGATCCGCGACCTGGGCGAGTTCGCCATCGACATGGTCGGCAATGGGGCGGACGGTGTAGTTCCAGGCGCCGTGCGTGTCGTGGTACTCGATGGGCAGGCCCTTCAGCTGGGCCTTGCTGATGGCGATGCCCAAGGGGATAGCGGCTGGTGTCGAGTTCCGCTTCGACCCGCAGCCCACTACGGGTGCGGGTCGCGGCGATGGACTGGACAACGACTTCATAGCTGGTCAACGGGCGGCCCCGCCAGTTCATCGTGATGTGGGAGAACAACCGGTGCTCGATCTTGTTCCATTTCGACGTACCGGGAGGGAAGTGACAGACGGTGATCGCCAGGCCCGTCTCGGAGGCGAGTCTGGCCAGCTCCGCCTTCCAGACGCGGAAGCGGTAGCCGTTGGAGCCACCCGCGTCCGCGGTGATCAGCAGCCGGGTGGCCTGCGGATAGTCGTGGCGACCCCGAACCTCCCACCAGCGACGGATCGAAGTGACCGCGAAGACCGAGGTGTCGTGGTCGGTGCCGACATTGACCCAGCCGGTGTCCGCCGAAAGATCGTAGATGCCATACGGGATCGCCGCTTCACCCGTCGGCCCGGAGAAGAAGCTGTGGTCGTCGACCCGGACCGGGTCGCCCTTCGGACGCCACTGCCGTCCGGGGTTGGGCAGTCGGCCGATCATCTCCTTCTTCTTCGTGTCCACGCTGATGACCGGCTCGTCGTCGGCCTGGTGCTGCTTGACCTGCTCGTTGAGGTAGCGGAACTGGGCGTCCCGCTCCGGGTGCTGCTTTCCCTCCAGAGTCTTGGCCTGGGCCTGGAGGCTGAACCCGCTGTCCTTCAGCAGCCGACCCACCGTCATCGCGGACACCGGATGCCCCTGACGCGTCAGCTCCTCGGCGAGGTTCCGCAGCGACTTCGTCGTCCACCGCAGCGGCGACATCGGATCGCCCCGCTCATCCGGCTCGACCAGCGCCATCAACGCAGGCAGCAGAGCCGGATCGACCTCCTCGGCCCGCTTGCGGCCCCCGCCCGACCTGCGAGTCCGGCCTGCAGGTGGTGGGGCCTCGCCTGCCTCCAGCTCGAAGACACCCCTGCGGACCGTGGTCTCGCTCACCCCCGCGACCCGCGCGACGGCCCGGACACCGCCATGCCCCAGCAACCTCGCCTCGGCCGCCAGCAGCAAACGCCGCTGCCGCTCGTCCAGATGCGGCAGCAATACCTCGAACCGCACGGCGAGTTGACCGTGCTCCCCCTCCGAAAACGCCATACCAGGTCAACGAGGCACACTGCCGGAAGCGACATCTTGTTTCCGTACGGCTCCAGTGAACGATGCACGTTTGGACGACCGTGCGGGGCCAGACCGTCTCAACAGCGTCCGGTAGACCCTTCAGCCCGTCGCAGACGAGCATCAGGACATCTTCAACTCCGCGATTCTTCAGCTCGGTGAAGACCTGCAGCCAGTGCTTGGCGCCCTCACCACCGTCACCGGCCCAGATCCCGAGAATGTCCCGGGTGCCCTCGACCGTGACGGCCATCGCCACGTAGACAGGGCGATTGGCGACCTTGCCATCGCGAATCTTGACGTTGATAGCGTCCACGAAGACGACCGGGTACACGCGGCGGTTTCCACGGGCGGGCCTGCCATTCCGCCATGCCCTCCATCACCGCGTCGGTGATCGTGGTGATGGTCTGCTTGGACACCTCCGCCCCGTACACCTCGGCCAGATGAGCCGATATCTCCCCGTGCGTGAGGCCCTTCGCGGACAGGGACAGCACCATCTCGTCCACGCCGGTCAGACGGCGCTGCCGCTTGCGGACGATCTGCGTCAGACCGGGCCGCGCCACCAGGCTGATCAGGGCGGTTTCAAAGTCCCGGTGATCACGTGAGTGCGCAGGTCGCGACGGTATGACGATGCGCGGTCGGCCCGGTCCGTACGCAACGAAGCTCCGGTTGATGCCGGTGACCGATCAAGTCGCCCGCACCGCCCGGAGCTTCGATGTGCCGTCAGTCTGCCACCGTCTGTCTGATCAAGTCGCCCACCCGTCAGCACCGGTTGATCGGACCGCTGGCCCTGCGGCTGCGGACCTTGGCCGACCCCCGGCATCGGCGCGGGAAGCGTCACTCGTTCGTGAGCGTGCTGCTGGTGGCCTGCTCGGCGGTGCTGACCGGAGCCCGTTCCTTCGCCGCGATCGGCCAGTGGGCAGCGAGCGCCCCGCAGGACACGCTCGCCCGGCTCGGCGCCCGCGCCACGACGGTCTTGAACGTGCGCATCGCGCCGAGTGCGGCGACCATCCGCCGCGTCCTGAACGCCGCCTGCCCCGGCGGGCTCGCCGACCTGCTCGGATCCGATCCGGCCGGGGCGGACACCCTCGCGGTGGACGGCAAGAGCGCCCGCGGCTCGCGCCACGGCGAGATCCCGGCCGCCCATCTGCTGGCCGCGATCACCGGCGCCGGCCTGACCGTCACCCAACTGCGGGTCCCCGGCAAGACGAACGAAATCACCTGCTTTGACGCCTTGCTGGCGCCCTACGACCTGACCGGCGTCACGGTCTCCGCGGATGCCCTGCACTGCCAGCGCGATCACGCCCGGTTCCTCGTCGAGGAGAAGAAGGCGCACTACGCCTTCACCGTGAAGCGCAACCAGAAGAACCTGCACCGCCAACTCGCCACCCTGCCCTGGGAGAAGGCGAGTGCGAAGTTCTACGACCGCACCGATGCCCACGGACGCCTGGAGACCCGCGTCGTGCAGGCCCTGACCATCACCGACCTCGGCGTCGACTTCCCCCACGCGGTCCAGGTCGCGAAGATCGTCCGGCACCGCACTCAGCGCAAGACCGGCAAACGCAGCCGCGAGACGGTCTACGTCATCACGGACCTGGCCAGCCGCGAAGCCTCCCCCGAGCGCATCGCGAAGATCGTCCGTTCGCAGTGGATCATCGAGAACCGTCTCCACTTCGTCCGAGACACCGCCTTCGCCGAGGACGCCTCCACGGTCCGAACCGGACACGGCCCGGACAACATGGCCACCCTCCGCAGCTTCGCGATCAACACACTGCGAGCCTCCGGCCACGCGAACATCGCGGCCGGACTCCGCGAGATGTCCTACGACGGCTTCCGCCGACCACTGGACCTCCTCGGCCTTGCCTGACCAGCGCTCCCACGCAAGATCAAAAGACTTTGCAACAGCCCTGCCAGGCTGATCTACCGGACCCAGACGTACCAAGGCCGCACGGGCGAGAAGAAAGGCTTCCGCACCCGAGAATGCGCAGAACTGATTACCACCGCACACCGGCAGCTCGACGGTGCCCCGCTGATCCTGGTCTGGGACAACGCCAGCACCCACCACGCCAAACCCCTGCGGGAGTTCTGCCACCGCAACAGCGACTGGCTCACCATCGTCAAGCTCCCGCTCTACGCACCCGACCTCAACCCCGCCGAAGGCGTCTGGACGCATCTGAAGAAGTCCCTGGCCAACCTCGCACCCCGCGCGATTAACGACCTCACCTCAGTCGTGAAGCACCGCCTACGCAGCGTTCAACACCGACCAGAGATCCTCGACGGCTTCATAGCCGGACTCGGCCTGGAACCTCCGTAGTTCCGTCACCCCACCCTTTCAACCTCAGCGGCAATAGTGACGCACCGGCAACACCCATGGATTCCCCCGCACAACCACGGACGCCCGAGGAGCGCAAATCACGTGGTGACCTGCGAAGAAGCAGGTAGAAAGGGGACGCTTAGCATACATACGCAGTGCTGGTTGAGTCGAATGAGGTCCCTATTCATAGCAGCATGGGGTGCCCTCGAATTGTCAATGCGATACCTGGGAATGTAAGAAAGCGGGAAGGTTGCTCTTTTTCTGCGGAAAGATCATGTTCTTTGCCCGAGAATGTGTCTTCTCTCCGCAGGGTGAGGTTGCGCTCAAAATGAGTGCTGATGTGGTCATGCCCTATTCGACGCCGAAACGGTGAGGAGCAGCACCGTTGTCCGCCGCGGCCGAGCGGCGTGGGCCGCTGCGCGTCGGGCACCTGCTGCGCCCCGGTCCGTGGCGCGACGGGCGGGCGCCGGCCGGTCCGCCCTCCGAAACCGGAGCGCACCCCGCAACCGCCTTCGCGTAGATTTCACCGCGTAGATTTCACTCAGGGCAGACGGCCCATGTGAAGCGTGTGTGAAGGGGACGGACCGCAGGTGACAGCGGCAGAGCAGCAGGGAGCGACGGCGAGGCGTCAGGTCGCTCAGGCCCGCAGGATCGTCGTCAAGGTGGGCTCCTCCTCCCTGACCACCGCCGCGGGCGGTCTCGACGCCGACCGCGTCGATGCGCTCGTCGACGTCCTCGCCAAGAGCCGCAGTGGGGGGGAGAGGGAGATCGTCCTCGTTTCCTCCGGTGCCATCGCCGCGGGCCTGGCTCCCCTCGGCCTGCGTCGCCGTCCCAAGGACCTCGCCCGGCAGCAGGCCGCCGCCAGCGTCGGCCAGGGCCTCCTCGTCGCCCGCTACACCGCCTCCTTCGCCCGCTACGGTGTTCGCGTCGGTCAGGTGCTGCTCACCAGCGACGACATGAGCCGCCGCGCCCACCACCGCAACGCCTCCCGCACCCTGGACAAGCTGCTCGCCATGGGTGCCCTGCCGGTCGTCAACGAGAACGACACCGTCGCCACCGACGAGATCCGCTTCGGCGACAACGACCGACTCGCCGCACTCGTCGCCCACCTCGTCCGCGCCGACCTGCTGGTCCTCCTCTCCGACGTGGACGGTGTCTACGACGGCGACCCCGGCAAGCCGGGCACGTCGAGGATCGCCGAGGTGCGTGGGCCCGCCGACCTCGCCGGTGTGGAGTTCGGCAGTGCCGGCAAGGCCGGTGTCGGCACCGGGGGCATGGTCACCAAGGTCGAGGCCGCCCGGATCGCCGCGGCGGCGGGCATCCCGGTCGTGCTGACCAGCGCCGTCCATGCTGCCGAGGCGCTGTCCGGCGGTGACACCGGTACCCACTTCCACTCCACCGGCAAGCGGTCCGCCGACCGGCTCCTGTGGCTTCAGCACGCCTCCACCCCGCAGGGTGCGCTCACGCTGGACGACGGTGCGGTGGACGCGGTCGTCAAGGGGCGCAAGTCACTGCTGCCCGCCGGAATCGCCGCTGTGGAGGGCGAGTTCAGCGCCGGCGACCCGGTCGAGTTGCGCGACGCCGGGGGGCACGCCGTCGCCCGGGGGCTCGTCAACTTCGACGCCAGGGAGATCCCCCGGCTCATCGGCCGTTCGACTCGTGAACTGGCCCGTGAGTTGGGCCCGGCGTACGAACGGGAAGTCGTACACAGGGACGACCTGGTGCTCCTGCACGCGTAACACTCGCAAAACCGCTCGTAAATCAGGACGTACGGAACGCCCCCGCTGGGGGACGTTCCGCAAAACCACCACGCGGAGCCCTTGGGCCTGCTCAACTTTCTCTCAGGGACGAGTTGACGGGACACGTTCCGTCAAGGGCTATGCGTGAAGGAGGCCGTCGTGAGACGAGTGCGCCCGGGGGCGGCGTCCCGCGGTGCTCTGACGAGCGTCGCGGCCGGGAACCACTACGAGGAGCCCAAGGACCTGCCCCGCCTGTGGCATGTCACGCTCAGTGTCTCGGGGGAGCACGTCCCCCTGCCCGATCTGCGGCAGGCCCTGGAACAGCTGGCCCACGATCACCCGTTCCTGCTCACCAGCAGATACGCGACCGACCACGCGGAGATCCGGTACTGGGAAGAGGCCCGCGACCTGCACGACGCCGCCGCCGTGGCGCTGCGCCTGTGGGGCGAGCACCGGCAGAGCGCCGGGCTGCCGCCCTGGGAGATCGTCGGCCTGGAGGTCATCGACCGCGAGACCTACCACCACCGCATCGCCGAGGGATACGGTCCGCCGCCCGCCACCCCGGTCGGCGTGCATCCGTTCTGAGACGTCGCGGCATCGGCCCCCGCCCTCCGCTGGGCCGGGCTTTCCTAGGCGCTGGTCGCGCTCTCGGGGTCGAACGGGTCGGTATCGGTGTCCTCCGACACCTCGTCGGCCGCGCCCCGCTGCGCGGGGATCGCCGTCAGCAGCCGCTCCTCCATGCGGGCCCGCCGCTCGTCGGCCTTCCGGCACAGAGCGGCGACCGCCGCGTTGAAACGGGTCAGCGACGGCGGGTCCGAGGGGCCCAGGAGGTGCTCCTTCAGCTCCGCACGAGCCGCGGTGAAGCGGTCCTTCTCGGGACGGCGGACGGACTCCAGAAGAGCCGGGACACCCTCGGCGGTCGGCGTGAGGATCGCACCCGCCGAGACGGTCGGGAAACCGGTGCGGAACGCCGCTTCCGGCATCCCCGAGGTGTTGGCGACCGCGTACGGCTTCTCGCTGGACAGCCAGTCCGAGACCACCGACGACACGTCGCTGATCAGCAGGTCCGCCTGGTTGAAGCAGGAGAAGATCGCCGGACGGGCGTCCGTGATGACCTGGTGCTCCCATTCCGGGAACGACGCCCAGTACGCCCTTTCCCAGGCCACGGTGGCCTCGGTGATCAGGGCCTCGCGCCCGCCGCCCGTCGCACCCTGCAGTAGCATCCGCTCCACTTCGTCCGCGCTCTGGCGGAAGTGCGTCGAGGTGCACTTGTCCAGTTCGACGGTACGCCGCGCCAGCTCGGCGGCGTCCTGAGCGCCCGGCCGGGCACCCGACCGCTTGGTGTTCGCCTCGCGGATCATGGCCATGATCCGCTGGTTGGCCGCGCCCGCGCGCGGATCGACGGAGCCGGTCATCGGGTGCGGCTTGTACAGCAGTCGTACGCCCTCGTCGGCCAGCAGCTCGCGGACGATGTTCTCGCCGGCCAGGACCACCGAGGTGTTGCCCGGATTGCCGTCCCAGCCCTCCCAGGTGGGGGCGTACAGGACCGTGGTGTACCTTCCCGCCGGCGCCCCCGAGTAGGGCTGGATCGGCGCCAGTTGCGGGCGGCCGACCTCGACGATGTCCTTGTCCTCGACTCCGACCTCGGCCTGCGCGTACCGCTCGCGGGCCGCGGGACCTGCCACCCATACCTCGTCGTAGGCCTTCGCGTACGGGTTGCAGGACGACAGCTTGTCGCTCTCGCCGTGATTGATGAAAGCGTGCTTGATCGTGGGAATGCGCAGCACCTGGGAGGTCTTCGCCGCGTTGGCCGGGTGCAGCATCATCCGCAGCGACGAGTCCTCCAGCAGGAACATCGTCGAAACCTTCGGGAAGCAGATGATCGGCACGTCGGTCGCGTCGATCTTCTGCACCATGAAGCGCTCACGCAGCACGATCAGCGGCCTGCCCTCGACCTGGGACAGGGTGGAGAGCCACATGTTCGCCTGGTAGGCCGAGGTGGTGCCGCCCGAGAAGTACATGGCGACCGTCGGCTTGTACTCGGCCAGCCACTTCTCCAGCCACCGCATCACCTGGTCGTCCTTGACGCGCTTCCTCGGAAGCATCCAGGTGGCGAGGTACGCGGTGCCGCCGAGCATCAGGGTGACAGCGGTGCCCACCCCGATGGCGCCCCAGAGCGAGTTCGTGGTGATCAAGGTGGCGAGCAGGCCGATCGTGGCCGGGACGGAGAACGTCAGCAGCCGGTGGCCCGGGCGGCGGACCAGGACGCGCGGCGGGGCCGGGGTCAGGTGCAACGCGGACGTGTCGATGTTGCGGGTGACGACCGGGAGCCGGCGTGTCCGGCGGACTGCGACGGCGACCGCCTGGCAGGCGAAGTGCAGCGCGTGGAAGAGGCACACGGCGACCAGCAGTGGCGCCTGCTCACGGAGCGGATCGATGCCGTCGATCCGCAGCAGTCCCACCAGGACGAGCATGTCCCGCAGCAACTGCCGGGGAGCGGCGTCGAAGTGGAGCTTCGAGAGGAGGGCGAGTTGAGCGCTGTTGCGATACTGCAGGTAGAGGTCCAGCGCGAGGCCCCCCGCAGCCGTGGCGACGAGTGCGGGAACGTTCGGCAGCAGCGCGGCGACGACCTGTGCGGTCAACAGCGCGAGTAGCGCAGCCAGCTGTATGAAGCGTCGGGGGACAAGGCCTGCGAAAGGCACGGGCTGGCTCCAGCGGGGATCGCGGTAGACGGGGGCAGTGCGCAAGCTGTGCCTGCCGTGGACATACCCGAGAAGGGCGCGGGACATAATAAGCCAACTACTGTTCGCATTGTGTTGGTGACGACGCATCGCGATCTTCACCTCGGGTGAATCGGCCACCCGTGGCGGCACGGATCACGGAGGCGGGCGTGCCTACCGGGCGCCCGTTCGCGTCGGTACGTGCGGGCTGCCCGGGTCTGGCCCTGCCCGGTCCGGGCTCGCCGGCGGTGCCCGAGACCACCCGCGTTCACCTGCGTCTGGCTACATCCATCCATGTTCGTCTGCGTCCGTCTGCTTTCGCCTGCGTCCGTCTGCGTCCGTCTGCCTTCAGCTGCCTTCGTCTGCGTCCGGCCGTGTCCGCCCGTTGTATCTGGAAGGTGCGCACGAGCCGGCCCGCGCCGTTCTCCGTCAGGGCTGCCGGAGCCTCGGCGTCGTCGCGTCTCGCGGTCCGGGACAAGAGCCACCCCGCCCGCCGGGCGGACTACCCTGCGGATATGACCACGCTCTCGCCGTATGACTCGATGTCCCCGGTCACCCAGGCCGCCTACCGGGCCAAGGCCGCCGCCGCCGACCTCGCGCCGCTCCCGCGAGCCGTGAAGGACGACGCGCTGCTCGCCATCGCCGATGCCCTGGAGGTACGGACCGCCGAGATCGTTGAAGCCAACGCCAAGGACGTGGCCAAGGCACGGGACAACGGCACCAGCGAGGCCATCGTCGACCGGCTCACCCTCACCCCCGAGCGGGTCCGTGCCATCGCCTCCGACGTCCGGGACGTCGCGAAACTCCCCGACCCGGTGGGCGAGGTCGTCCGTGGCTCCACCCTCCCCAACGGCATCGACCTGCGCCAGGTCCGTGTCCCGCTGGGCGTCGTCGGCATCATCTACGAGGCCCGCCCGAACGTCACCGTCGACGCCGCCGCCCTCTGCCTCAAGTCCGGCAACGCCGTTCTGCTGCGCGGCTCCTCCTCGGCGTACGAATCCAACAACGCCCTCGTCCGGGTGATCCGGGACGCCGTCGGAGGCTCCGGACTGCCCGCCGACGTCGTTCAGCTCGTGCCCGGCGAGAGCCGTGAGTCCGTCCGCGAGCTGATGCGCGCCCGAGGACTCGTCGATGTCCTCATCCCCCGTGGGGGCGCCTCCCTGATCCAGACCGTGGTGAACGAGTCCACCGTTCCCGTCATCGAGACCGGCACCGGCAACTGTCATGTGTACGTCGACGCCCACGCCGACATCGACATGGCGATCGAGATCCTGATCAACTCCAAGGCCCAGCGGGTCAGCGTCTGCAACGCCGCCGAGACCCTCCTGGTCCATCAGGACATCGCCCCCGCGTTCCTGCCGCGTGCCCTGGACGCCCTGGCCGAGGCCGGCGTCACCGTCCACGCCGACGAGCGGGTCCTGGCCCATGCCAAGGAATCCAGGGCCACCGTGGTTGAGGCGACCCCCGAGGACTGGGAGACCGAGTACCTCTCCTACGACATCGCCGCGGCGGTGGTGGATTCCCTCGACAAGGCCGTCGAACACATCCGGCTGTGGACCTCGGGCCACACCGAGGCGATCGTCACCACCTCCCAGCAGGCCGCCCGCCGCTTCACCCGACTGGTCGACTCCACCACCGTCGCGGTGAACGCCTCCACCCGGTTCACCGACGGCGGGCAGTTCGGTTTCGGCGCGGAGATCGGCATCTCCACTCAGAAGCTGCACGCCCGTGGCCCGATGGGGCTGCCGGAGCTGACCAGCACGAAGTACATCGTCACGGGCGACGGGCACGTACGTCGCTGAGTTCACTCCTGCGGCCGCACCCGGGGCGCCTGGCATACGGCCGGAAAAGCGTCTCATCAGGCGGATGAATTTCCATACCGTCTGCCCAAAATGACCCCCCAGGTCTACTCTGGACCTGTGCCGGAGGACGTGGGGGGCACGCCGTTTGCTGACGGCTGGGAGCCCGACGACGACCACGACCGCGGGGTGTCGGACGAAGAGTTCGCCTCCGTGGTCTTCGACGAGGCCTTTGTGCGGGCGGCCACGGTTCACGAGCCGACCGCTGTCGAGCGCCTCCTGGCCGCCGCGCAGGCCAGAGCCGAGGCCTCCGAGGCCGAGGCCCGCCGGGCCCGCACCAGACGCGATCATTACGACGGCGCCTACGGCCCCGATGACATCGATTTCGCCCATGATCGGGACGGCGGCGAACTGGACGGCGCCTACGTCTTCGACGACCGCCACGGCTCCTTCGGCGCTCGCGGCAAGCACATCCGCTGGCACCGTCCCGTGGCCTGGGTGCTCGCCGTCGTGATGGGGATCGGCATGGTCGCTCTGGCCTTCGTCGCGGTCTACCGGGGAGCCTCTTCTGGCGTCGACACCGGCGATCGGGTACCCGCCCCCACCTCCACCGGCCTGGAGCAGGGCGGTGCGGCCGATCCCACCGCCTCTGCCGAATCCTCCAAGCCGACCGCTTCGGCCGCTTTGCGCTCCCCCTGAGCGATCTCCCCGCTGAACCCGGGCACCCGCGCCGTGGCAGCCTCGGTGAGGTCTTGTCAGAAGTTGTCGTGCAACAGGGCGTTTACCCGACGCCCACCCGACCCACCCTGAAAGTATGGGCGGGCCTGGAGACCCACCGGAGGGGACACCCGAGGGCGGCCCCGGCGGTGCAGAGGACGAGTACCGATCAGTTGTGTTCGACGAATCGTTCATCCGCGCTGCCCGCCTCCAGGAGTACTCCGCGCAGGAGCGGATGGCCGATCACGCACCGGCCGTACGCCGCCGTTCTCCCCTGCACCCGAAACTCACCTGGCAGGCCCTGATCCTCCTCCTGCTGATTGCCGTCGCCTTCGCCACCGCGATCTACATGGGGGTCCGCCATTCCTACAGCCCCCCACAGTCCCGGGCATCCGCCGGGCCCGCGCGGTTGACGGTCGTGCCGCTCGCCCCACCGGGTAGGGTCCCCGGCGCCGCCGACGCCGAGAGGCTGTACGCCAGCAGCCCCGCCGCCCACTACGACGTGGGAGCCGAGGGGATACCGCTGCCGGCCTCGTACCGCACCGCCCACTTCTCCGACAGCCAGGTGGTGGCCGCGCTCACCGCGGCCAAGGACTACCTCGTCCGCTCCTCGCTCTACCCCGAGGTGCTGACCGGGCGGCAGGTCCACCCGGCCCGCGTCCTCCTCGATGCCGACCAACTCGACCAGTTCGACAAGAGCTTCGACCACCCGGCGGGGGACGGCCGACACGTGCCCACCGGCTGGCTGGTGCGGTTCGACCCCTCGCGAGTCCAACTGGCCGACGACAAGATCCGTGTTCAGGGCAGCCTGACGGCGGCCGAGAAGGACCCGGCCACGCTGGAGGTCACCGCTGACCACGTCTTCGTCTATGCCCTGCGCCCCACCGGCGCCTCCCCGCACGCTCTCGTGTCGCTCTTCACGGTCCGCCGCCAGATGACCTTCCGAGTCGACCGGAATGATCTGCGCACCCACCAGGTCCAGCTGGTCGCGTCCTCCGTGCAGGCCGGCCCCCTGTCCTGCGCGGTGGACTCCACCACCTACCTCCGCCCTGTCCTGGCCGGCCAGACAGCCACGACAGGCGTTCCCGCGGGCACCAACCCCTATGAGTCGAACAAGGCTCCGGCCCTGTGCGGGACGCTGGCCACCGGCGCTGAGCCGAAGGTCTGAGCGGGGCAACTCCTCGGTATGGCCCTGTGGGGCCCGAACCGGTGCAGTCCGGCTGGGCGGAGACCGGTGCAGCGCCCACACGCCCGGCGCGGCATGAACCAGCGCAGTGCCGCGCCCGGCGCCCTCGGAGCGGGGGCCGCAAGACCAGAACCCGCCGACGCGGGCTTGTCCCCCCCCCAGATCGTCGTGCCCCCAGATCGTCGTGCCGTCCTACTTGTCGTGCCGTCCCGCTCCTCGTGTCCCTCGCACGTCGTGCTCCTTACGCGTCATGTCCCTGCGGACCGTCTCCCCGAGGAGCGTCCCCCTTCGAAGGCGGGGGGCTCGTGAAGCCGGCGAAGCCGCGGCGAACCCGGCCGCCCAGGTCGCCCGCGCCACCCGCGAAATCAGTGACCAGCTTCATCAACGGGTCCTTGGAGCCCTTCACATCGCTTGCGTAGCTCGTCGCCGACTCGCGGAAGGAATCGCCGAAGGAGGCGTCCTTGTCCTCGCTGCGGCGGGGGTAGTGGCCGTCCATGATCCGCTGGAAATCGCGGGACTCGGCCCACTTCTTCAGCTCGGCCGCCCGCACGGTGGTGAACGGGTGCGAGCGCGGCAGCACGTTGAGGATCTTCAGCACGGAGTCGCGCAGATCGCCCCCGGAGTCGTACTCCTCGGCCTGCTCCAGGAACGCATCCACGTTCATCTCGTGCAGGTGGTTACCGCCCGCGATCTTCATCAGACCCCGCATGGAGGCTTGGACGTCCTGCCCCACCAGCAGTCCCGCCCGGTCGGCGGACAGTTCCGACTTGCGGAACCACTCCCTGAGCCCGGTGATGATCGCCATGATCGCCAGATTGCCCAGCGGGATCCAGGCGACCTTCAGCGCGAGGTTCGTCAGGAACAGCAGGATCGTGCGGTACACCGAGTGCCCGGACAACGCGTGCCCCACCTCGTGCCCGACCACCGCACGCATCTCCTCCTCGTCGAGGAGTTCCACCAGCCCGGTGGTGACCACGACGATCGGCTCGTCCAGGCCGATGCACATCGCGTTCGGCTGAGGGTCCTGGGTGACGTACATCGGCGGGACCTTCTCCAGGTCCAGGATGTAACAGGCGTCCAGGAGCATGTCGTGCAGGTGCGTGAACTGCCGCTCGGAGACGCGCACCGAGTCGGAGAGGAACAGCAGCCGCAGGCTCCGTTCCGGCAGCAGACCGCTGAGCGCCTTGAAGACGGTGTCGAATCCACTCAGCTTGCGCAGCGCGACCAAGGCCGACCGGTCGGCCGGATGCTCGTACGCGCGTGAGGAGATCCCTGGGAAACGCCTGCGCTGCCTGCTGGGTACGTTCTCGTGCCCCGTCTGCTGGTGGCTGTCGTCGGCCATGTCTTCCCCCATGCGCGTATGAGTGCCCACTGTGTCCCCGAGGCGGAGCCCAGCCTAGGCGCAGATAGCGTGGACGGGCAGTACACCCGAAGGAGTCCACGTGATGGAGCACCACCCCGCAGCCGCCCGGCTGACCGAGGCCGCCGTCAGCGCCGTCCAGCAGAACGGTGCGGGCAATCCGCTTCGCATCATCCTCGTCGTGATGGTCCTGGGCTGCGCCCTGACCGCCTGGTTCCTGTTGCGCGGCTACAAGCGGAAAGACGACTGACGGTCGGCGAGGGTTCCCGCAGGCCGGTGAGAGTTCCGCCGACCGTTCAGGCAAGTCCCTTCCGCGGCCGGAAAGGCACCACCGCGGACGCCCTCCTGCCGCGATCCGTCCCCAACGGCGGAGTCGGCGTGAGGGCCGCGGGGCCGCCCGCTTACGATGAGCCGACATCTTTATCCCGCCCACACGCGATAGGTCCTGACGAAGATGAGCTTCCACAGCACCGCAGCCCAGTTGGTCACCCTTGCCGCCGAGGGCGAACAGCACGGCGGAAACCACAACAGCCTGAACCCCGCCGTCACTGGCGGCTGCGCTCTGATCATCCTGCTTCTCCTGCTGTGGATCACCACGCGTTTCAACCGCGACCGCTGAGCGGTAACCCCGTCCCCGGCCGGGTGTCCGAGGCCGGGCCGGTAGGGTCTGCACGCATGGGAGAGCAGGACATGCCTACCGGTCCGGCGCACGAGGCCGCCGATGACACGGGGAAGCGCCCGCAAGACCGGCCGGGCCATGGTCCCACCCACACGGGTAAGCGGCGCCTCGGCGTCATGGGCGGAACCTTCGACCCGATCCACCACGGGCACTTGGTGGCGGCCAGTGAGGTCGCCGCGCAGTTCCACCTGGACGAGGTCGTGTTCGTGCCCACCGGCCAGCCGTGGCAGAAGTCCCACCGCAAGGTTTCCCCGGCCGAGGACCGCTATCTGATGACGGTCATCGCGACCGCCGAGAACCCGCAGTTCTCCGTCAGCCGCATCGACATCGACCGCGGTGGCCCCACCTACACCGTGGACACCCTGCGCGACCTGCGTGCCCTCAACCCCGACACCGACCTCTTCTTCATCACCGGCGCCGACGCCCTTGCCCAGCTGCTGACCTGGCGGGACTCCGAGGAACTGTTCTCCCTCGCGCACTTCATCGGCGTCACCCGGCCCGGCCACCATCTGACTGACCCGGGCCTGCCGGAGGGCGGTGTCTCGCTCGTCGAGGTGCCGGCGCTCTCCATCTCCTCCACCGACTGCCGTGCGAGAGTCGCCAATGGAGACCCCATCTGGTACATGGTGCCGGACGGAGTCGTGCGTTACATCGACAAGCGCGAGTTGTACCGCGGCGAGTGAGCCGAGAGGGGCACCGGTGAACGACCGATACGACGCGGGATACGGGAACGGTCCGTACGAACTGGTCGGCTACGACGAGTACGGGCAGCCCGTGTACCGGCAGGTCCCGGCAGAACAGCCTCCGCAGGCAAGCTACGACCCCTACGCCCAGCAGCAGGGCTACGGCTACGGCTCGTACGCCACCGGCCAGCAGTCGCCGGCCCCCTCTTACGACTCCGGCCAGCAGCCGTCGGCCTACGACTCCTACGGCTCCGCCCAGCAGTCGTCCGCCTACGACTCCTACGGGACTCAGCCCCCCTACGACCCGTATGGCACGGGTGCCCACGACCCTTCCCCCTACGACCCCCATGGTCAGGCCGCGAGCAGCGGTCAGCAGCCCCGGGTCGTTGGACAGACCGCCTACATCCCCCAGCAGGCCGGGCCAGCCGAGGACACGCACGCGCCGGAAGAAACCGAGCGGCGGGACGATACGGGCGAACCGGATTACCGCACGGAGCAGTTCGCCTTCGTCGAGGAGCCGGACGGTGACTCCGAGGACGTCATCGACTGGCTGAAGTTCACCGAGAACCGCACCGAGCGCCGCGAAGAGGCCCGTCGTCGCGCCCGCAGCCGGATCACCGCCCTGGTCATCGTCCTCGCCCTCGTCGCCGTCGGCGGCGTGGGCTACCTCTGGTGGGCCGGGAGACTGCCGGGCCTGTCCTCGACCGGCGGCAAGACCGGTGCGGCCGTGCCGGTTGCCGCTCAGAAACGTGACGTCATCGTCGTCCACCTGCACAACACGGGCAAGGGCGGTACCTCGACGGTGCTACTGGTCGACAACACCACCACCAAGCAGGGCACCACCGTGCTGCTCCCCAACTCCCTGGCGCTCACCGCAGACGACGGCTCTCCCACGACCCTCGCCAAGTCGGTCGACGAGGACGGTTCCTCCGGCACCCGTGATCAGCTCGACACGGTTCTCGGTACCAGCATCCAGGGCACCTGGCGCCTCGACACCCCGTACCTGCAGAACCTCGTCGAGCTGGTCGGCAACATTGACATCGACACCAACGCCGACGTACCCGACGCGGGTGCCAAGAAGAAGGGCACCTCGCTGCTCGTGCACAAGGGAACCGACCAGACCCTCAGCGGCAAGATGGCCGTCGCCTACGCCACCTACCGTGCCGCAGGCGAGTCGCAGAACGCCCAACTGGAGAGGTTCGGCCAGGTCATGCTGGGTGTGCTGCGCAAGATGCCCTCCGAACCCTCCTCGGCCATCACGACCGTGCAGACCCTCGCGCAGATTCTCGACCCGCCGCTCACGGACAAGGACCTCGGCACCTTCCTCGCCAAGCTGGCCGACCTCGCCAAGAGCGGCGACTACAAGAGCGCCCTGCTGCCCGTCCAGGCCGACGGCACGTTGACGGCGAAGACCAGCGACAGTGTGGTGAAGGACATCCTCGGCGGCACGGCCAAGAGCCCGGGGGCCGGCTCCGCGGTCCGGGTCTCCGTGCAGAACGCCACCGGTGTGAAGGGCGACACCGAGAAGGCCCGCGTGGTGCTCCTCAACGGCGGCTTCACCTTCTTGGAGGGCGGCACGGCATCCGCCACCCAGGACACCTCGAAGGTGATCTACTCG
This sequence comes from Streptomyces pluripotens, assembly GCF_000802245.2. Lineage (NCBI taxonomy): Bacteria > Bacillati > Actinomycetota > Actinomycetes > Kitasatosporales > Streptomycetaceae > Streptomyces > Streptomyces pluripotens. The sequence goes on along the minus strand of NZ_CP021080.1, from coordinate 2,166,802 downwards.
GACGCCTCCCGCAAGGCCGACGCCACCGAGGTCGCCAAGACGCTCGGTCTGCCGACCGGGTCCGTGACGAAGGGAAGCGTCTCCCCGGGCGCAAACGTCTCGGTCGTCCTCGGCCGCGACTACCAGCCCGCCACATCCTGACCACAGTCGGGGCGCCGCACGTGATGCGGTCATCACGTGGGGTGCCCCGGGCGGTCCGTGAGACCCTTGAGGTCCAGTGACCGCCGACGGAAAGCCACGCAGTGACCGCCACCGACCGTTCTCTTGAGCTCATCACCACAGCCGCCCAGGCAGCGGCCGACAAGCTCGCTCACGACGTCATCGCCTACGACGTCAGCGATGTGCTGTCGATCACGGACGCCTTCCTGTTGGCATCCGCCCCCAACGACCGTCAAGTCAAGGCCATCGTCGACGAGATCGAGGAGCGCCTGCAGAAGGAACTCGGCGCCAAGCCGGTGCGCCGTGAGGGCGACCGCGAGTCCCGGTGGGTGCTGCTCGACTACGTCGACATCGTCGTCCACGTCCAGCACAGCGAAGAGCGGGTCTTCTACGCGCTGGAGCGGCTGTGGAAGGACTGCCCCGAGATCGAGCTGCCTGCCGATGCCAAGGCCACCCGCGGCAAGGCGCAGGAGCACGCCAAGCTGCAGGCCGCCGAGGCCGACCAGGCACCGGGCGGGGAGTGGTGATGAGCTCCACCGGCGAGGTGACCGACCGTAGCGGCCGGGGCCGCCGTGTCATCTTGTGGCGGCACGGCCAGACCTCGTGGAACGTGGAGCGCCGTTTTCAGGGCAGTACGGATGTGGAACTGACCGAGGCCGGCGTCGGCCAGGCCCGTCGCGCCGCCCGGCTGCTCGCTTCTCTGGGGCCCGACGCGATCGTCTGCTCGGACCTGCAGCGGGCCGCGAACACAGCCGCCGAGCTGGCCCTCCTCACCGGCCTTGACGTCACCCGTGAGGAAGGCCTGCGCGAGACCTACGCGGGCGTTTGGCAGGGGCTGACGCACGAAGAGATCATCGCCCGCTACGGCGCGGAGTACACCGCCTGGAAGCGCGGCGAGCCGGTTCGTCGAGGCGGCGGCGAACTGGAGACCGAGGTTGCCGACCGTGCCGCCCCGGTGGTGCTGCGGCACGCCGAGAAACTGCCCGAGGACGGCACCCTGGTCGTCGTCAGCCACGGCGGGACCATCCGCACGACCATCGGCAGGCTCCTGGGGCTGGAGCCCGGCCACTGGGAGAGCCTCGGTGGCCTCTCCAACTGCTGCTGGTCCGTGCTCGGTGAGGGCGCGCGCGGCTGGCGCCTGCTGGAGCACAACGCGGGCACCCTTCCGGAGCCCGTCCTCGGCGACGACGACTGACGGTCCCGAGGCTCCCGGACCCCGGATTTCACTTTCCGGCAGGTCACAGGCTAGAGTTCTTCTTGTTCGCCCCGCCGAGCGGGAAGAACGCAAGGGGCTATAGCTCAGTTGGTAGAGCGCCTGCATGGCATGCAGGAGGTCAGGAGTTCAATTCTCCTTAGCTCCACTGATCGGCACTCTGTGGAGTTGTCAAAGATCGGTGATGAGGATCCCGTCCCCCTGGGGCGGGATTTTCTGCATCCCTGCCCAGATGACCTGTGCTCGTGCGTGGACAGTGGTGCCCCGGGAAGTGGTGGATCGGGATCTAGGGCGGCGACGGCGAACGGGCCGTCACGGAAAGTGAAACACCCACCACTGACAACCGGGCCCCGGCGGGTGCGCGCGGTCATCCAGTGCGGGTAGCCGATCGACGTGGCGTCCCTTCGGCACACTGGTCCTGAACCGGCTTGAGTCACTTGGGTCCCGCGGCCGTATACCTCCGCGGAGGCTGTCCCGGTGTGCGCCGGTGCGCTGGCCGGAACGCCCGCGGCGGGAGCCTTGTCCGGACTGGTACCGAGGCGTCGCTGACCGTGTTGGTCCGGTCGTGGCAGAATCAAACGGCCGGAAGGGGACGCGGCCCGGCGGGAGGGAGCAACGATGCCTGCGAGCACCATTGAGGAGGTCGGCCACCTCCTCGGTGCGGTGGTGATACGCAATACGAACACCCGGCTCAGCTGCCCTTCCTGCGGTTCTGCGCATGTAGCCCAAGTCCTGGGCGACAACGGCGGAATCTCGTACGTGTGCACGGCCTGCGGCCACAGCTGGAGCTGATCGATGGGTGCACACAGGCGGAAGTGCGATTGGTGCGGCAGCGGTACGCCCATCGTTCGCGACATGGAACCGGTCAATACCGACTACCAGTACTGGTGCGAGGAATGTGCACGGGCGCTGATCATAAAAGGCGATCCCATCGAGACGTACCGGGAACTGGAGGGCGAGCCGATCTACGGCCGTCTGCTGGAGGACCACTGCACGCTCAAGAGGTTCTACTCCTTCGTCACGGCTTGACGCGGGTCGACCGGGGCCGCGCCCCGGCAACGATGTCCACTCCGACGAGGGGATGGGGCACCCGAGCTCCTCCGTGGGCGGTTGAAAGCATCAACTCCAAGCCGGTCTGGTGCGGTTCGCAGTGCCCTGTCCTTTGCGGCACCCGTCACGGAGGGGGCCCGGGCAGCGTGCCAGTGCCGTGCCCGGAACCGTCGTCCGGAGTCCGTGCGGACGGGGCGGCAGGGGCGTAGCCGCGGACCACCGGGCGTGCGCTCAGCATGCCGGGCCGATCGGCGACGTGGTGACCCGTGACGCCCCATGCAGACGACAGTGGGCGGGCGACAGCGGGCGGACGATCAGTCCTCCAGCGTCCTGTGGGGCCCGCAGGGAAGGTGAACGCAGCCGCAGAATGCGACATTGAGCTCCTTATCGGGTCGCAGTGGACGCCGATTTGGTGCTGCACCCCCGCGACCATGTAATGTTGGCGTCGTCGCCGGGAAACCGGGCGACACGGTCGACAGGCGGTTCTGCCGCTTGGACACCAGGGGCTATAGCTCAGTTGGTAGAGCGCCTGCATGGCATGCAGGAGGTCAGGAGTTCAATTCTCCTTAGCTCCACAGAAGGAAGAGGCGGACCGTCCCCATGGATGGTCCGCCTCTTGCATGTTCCACGTGTCCGGAGCGGGTCACCCGCGCAGGGCGACCCGCCGTTTCCGTGTGTTCAGCGGCCGAGAGCGCGCCGGCCGCGCCCCTGGGAGAGGACCGGGAGGTTGCGCGTCGACGCCTGTCCGCGGGTGTCCTCCTCGACGCGCAGGGCGAGTGCCGGGCAGCGGCGCACCGCTCGCACGGCCTTCGCCTCCGCGTACCGCGGCACTTGCGCCTGGGCGACGGTGGGGAAGCCGTCGGCACCGAGCTCGAACACCTCCGGCAGGATGTCGGCGCACAGGCCGTGGCCCCGGCACAGCGTCCAGTCGACGTAGATCTTCTGGCGGCTGGCACCGGCCTCCTCCGGCTCTCCTCCACCGGGGATGCCGGTGGGAGCCCGCCCACCCTCGAACAGCGGCAGAACGCCCTCCACGGGGCGTCCGCAGCCAGTTCCCAGGACATGGGCGGCCAGGTCGTCGGTGAACGCCTTGATGGTCGACTCCAGGAACATCGCCGAGCCGTCCGGGTGTGAACAAGCTCCCCGCCGTTTGACGTTCTTCGCCACCTGTTTCAGCGCTTCCAGGGCGGCGGGGCCACCGCCGCTCAGGATGTCCTCCATACCCCTGGCAGCGGCGGGCAGCCCCAGGTAACAGGGGCCGCACTGGCCGGCGCTCTCCTCGGCAAGCCACTGGGCCACCCGTAGGGACTCGCCCAGCGGGCACGTCTCCTGGGTGATGGGCAGGATCGCCCCCGCGCCCAGGGAACCACCCACCGCATCCAGCGAGTTGCGCGAGACGATCGCCTCGTTGACGGTTGCCGCGTCGATCCACTTGCCGTGGTAGCCGCCGGTCAGCACGCCTTGCGGTACCGGCGGAGCACCCGCCAGCTGCAGCACGTAGCGCAGCGGCACGCCCGTGGGGGCCTCGATCACCATCGGGCGGGCGACCGCGCCGGAAAGCGTCAGCATGACGGTGCCCGGCTCGTCGTACAGGCCGGTGTTGCCGTAGCGCTCGGGACCGATGCGGGCGGCGATGGCCAACTGCGCGAAGGTCTCCGCGTTCGACAGCAGGGTGGGTGCGCCGCCGACGCCGCTCTGGGAAGCGCTGATCTTGCGGCCGGGCGGGATCGCCGGACCGCCGTCGACCGAGCGGATCAGGGAGGCGGCGGCGCCGGTGACCATGCGCACCGGATTGCGCTGCACCCACGCGCGCAGCGCCGATTTCCGACTGTTGCTCAGGCCGCGCTCGGCGAGCGCGGCCTCCATGGAACGCTGCGTGGACTCCCGGGTGACACCGATCACGAGTGTGCGCGCGCCGAGCGCCTCCGCACACAGCAGTGCGCCGTCCAGGATCAGGTGCGGGGCACGGTTGATGAGCACGGTGTCCTTGCGGCAGGCCGGTTCGTCCTCGCTGCCGTTGACGACGACGACCGGCCGCACCCCCCGCTTGATCGCCGACTCGGCGACCGAGCGCAGCTTCTTGTGGAAGGGGAAACCCGCGCCGCCGCGGCCCTTGAGGCTGATGCGCTCGGCGAGCTGTGCGAGCTGTTCGCCGCCCAGAGGGTCGAGCGGCCCGTGGACCTTCAGGTGCATGGGCAGGTCGAGCCGCTCCACAAGGTCGAAGCCCGACGTGAGCTGGGGAAGGCCGACGACGCGGACTTCGGGGACGTCGGGCAGGGCCTCGTTCACCTATGGCCTCCGGAAGGCATGTTCCAAGGTTCGCCCGAACCCGGCGCGTACGAGGCGCCGGGCGATGGTTCGGTTGCGGGACCGCTGTTGTACGTGTCGTTCCGGTTGTACGTGTCGTAGAGCGGGTTTGTCTCACCGATGTCGTACACGTCACTTCCGCCGTAGCCGGTTGTGCCGGAATTCCCCTGGATGGGCATGGTGTATCCGGTGTCCTGCAGCGGGTCGTACGCGGACGGAGGGGCCTCGCCGACCGGCGGAGGGGAAGGAATCGGCCAGCTGCCCGAGGTGCTGGCGGGGTCGTCCATGCGGGGCCAGCTGCCCGAGGTGCTGGCGGGGTCGTCCATGCGGGGCACGGCCCCCGTGGCCTGCAGGTCCGGCGGCAGGTCCATACGGGCGGTCTGGTCGGTCGCGAACGATTGCGGGGACGGTCCGGGCCCGGTACGGGGAGCCACCGCGCGGTAGGCCGCCGCGAAGCCCGTGGGGGACTCGGCGACCGGGGCCGCCGGCCCCTGGTACGAGGGCGTGGAGGGGAAAGCCATAGCCTCGGCGGGTGCCGGCCTCGGCTCCCGCAGGTCCTGGTAACCGCGCAGTGCCGGCTCTTCCGCCCGGGAACGATTTGCGTCCAGGTCCTCGACCGGTCCCGGACGCTCAGAGCTGCCGAACAGCGTCACCAACTGGTCCGCGACCTTGTGCTTGACCGGGCGTGGGGCGGCGCGCAGTGCGAGTGCGCCCATGACTCCGAGCAGGGACAACCCGTAGAGGATCACGAAGATGGGCTTGGCCGCGCGACCCGCGTAGAGGCCGTGGATCAGCGCCGCGCACCAAGCCGGGTAGGCCAGCATGTGCATGGCCCGCCACCGGGCGGCCACGGGGGCCGGGGTGGCGAAATTGCTGCGCAGGGCACCGGTGACACCCACGAAGATCATCAACAGGCCCGCCAGTGAGCCGAGGCCGACGAGGCCGCCTATTCCGGCAAAACCACCGGAGAATGGGATGACCGCGGCAATCACCTGTGTGTGGCCGACGGCGATCTTCGTGACGATGTGCAACAGCAGGAATGCGATCGAGGCGACCGCGGTGGTCCGGTGGACCGCCTGGCCCACGATCCGCTGCCGTGTGTTCAGGAAGATCCGGTCCTGGGCGAGCAGACCCCAGATCACCGAGCAACTGAGCGAGACGAGGGAGAGCACACCCGCGCCGAAGTTCAGGAAGGCGCGGAACTGGCTGCCCCCCACCAGCACGACTACGGGTATGAGCAGCAGAACGACGACGGATGCCACCCCATAGGCCGAGCGGCCCGGTTTGGGGAGCGAGCTGGTACTACGACGAGGGTTCATGGGGGCAACTCCGAGCAGTTTCGGGAAAGCGGTCCCGCTGCCGCACTCTAAGTGGCGCCATACTGATCAGTACGGGGTTTGAGTTATTGCGTTGTTATCGGCGGACAATGTGACTGGGGTGATGTCCCTTAGCGGCCGGTACGCGAAGTAATCCTTGACCGTGACTCAGTTCCGGGCCGCCGCTTCGTGGCATCCACTAGGCATACGGAAGTGCGTCGCCGCTTGCTCAAGCCCTGCGGTACCCTAACGCCATGCGTGCCGTACGCCTTCTGCTTAGCGGGCCGCGCTGATCAGTTCCGACCACCGGTTGTGTCGTGTGGTCGGCATCGGCGCGGCATCCCCTCCTGTGCGAGGGGCTTTTTCATTTCCGCAGGCAGAGACGACCGATGGAGCTTTGAGGATCATGAGCGAGACGAACCCCGCTGCCGCCGCGGCCATGTCGGCGGAGGCCGCGCCGCACCGCTACACGGCCGCCATGGCAGCCGAGATCGAGGCACGCTGGCAGGACTTCTGGGACGCCGACGGCACCTACGCGACGCCGAACCCCAAGGGCGACCTGGCCGGCGACCCCGTGCTGGTCGCCAAGCCCAAGAAGTTCATCATGGACATGTTCCCGTACCCCTCCGGTGCGGGTCTGCACGTGGGCCACCCACTGGGCTACATCGCCACCGACGTCTACGCCCGGTATCAGCGCATGACCGGCCACAACGTGCTGCACACCCTGGGCTTCGACGCCTTCGGCCTGCCCGCGGAGCAGTACGCCGTGCAGACCGGCACGCACCCGCGCGTGTCCACCGAGGCCAACATCGAGAACATGAAGGCGCAGCTGCGGCGGCTGGGTCTGGGACACGACAAGCGCCGGTCCTTCGCCACGATCGACCCGGACTACTACAAGTGGACCCAGTGGATCTTCCTGCAGATCTTCAACTCCTGGTACGACGAGGAGGCGAAGAAGGCCCGCCCGATCGCCGAGCTGGTCGCCCGCTTCGCATCCGGTGAGCGTCCGGTTCCGGGCACCACGCGCGCGTGGGGTGAACTGAGCGAGACCGAGCGCGCCGCCGTCCTGGGCGAGTACCGCCTGGCCTACGCCTCCGACGCGCCGGTCAACTGGTGCCCCGGTCTGGGCACCGTACTGGCCAATGAGGAGGTCACCGCCGAGGGTCGCTCCGAGCGTGGCAACTTCCCGGTCTTCAAGGCCAAGCTGCGCCAGTGGAACATGCGGATCACCGCCTACGCCGACCGGCTGCTGCAGGACCTGGAGGAGCTGGACTGGCCCGAGGCCATCAAGCTGCAGCAGCGCAACTGGATCGGCCGCAGCGAGGGCGCTCGTGTCGACTTCCCGATCGACGGCGAACGCATCACGGTCTTCACCACCCGTCCGGACACGCTGTTCGGTGCCACCTACATGGTGCTGGCGCCCGAGCACCCGCTGGTGGAGAAGTTCACCCCCTCCGAGTGGCCCGAGGGCACGCACGAGGCATGGACCGGTGGCCATGCCACTCCTGCGGAGGCCGTCGCCGCCTACCGTGCGCAGGCCGCCGCGAAGTCCGACGTGGAGCGCCAGGCCGAGGCCAAGGACAAGACCGGCGTCTTCACCGGTGCGTTCGCCGTGAACCCGGCCAACAACCAGCGGATCCCGGTCTTCATCGCCGACTACGTCCTGATGGGCTACGGCACCGGTGCGATCATGGCCGTTCCAGCACACGACACGCGTGACTTCGCCTTCGCACGCGCCTTCGGCCTGCCGATCCGCTGCGTGGTGGAGCCGACCGACGGCCGCGGCACCGACGCGTCCACCTGGGACGACGCCTTCGTCTCCCACGACGCCGAGATCATCAACTCGGCCGGCGCCGACGTCACGCTGGACGGCCTGGGCGTGACCGATGCCAAGGCCCGTATCACCGAGTGGCTGCAGGGCGCGGGCGTGGGCGAGGGCACCGTCAACTTCCGCCTGCGGGACTGGCTGTTCAGCCGCCAGCGTTACTGGGGCGAACCCTTCCCGATCGTCTACGACGAGGACGGTGTCGCCCACGCCCTGCCCGAGTCGATGCTGCCGTTGGAGCTGCCCGAGGTCGAGGACTACAGCCCCCGCACCTTCGACCCGGACGACGCCGACACCCAGCCCGAGACGCCGCTGTCGCGCAACGAGGAATGGGTCAACGTCACCCTGGACCTGGGCAACGGTCCGAAGAAGTACCGCCGAGAGACCAACACGATGCCCAACTGGGCCGGTTCCTGCTGGTACGAGTTCCGTTACCTGGACCCGCACAACGAGCGGGAGCTGGTCGACCCCGAGATCGAGCAGTACTGGATGGGCCCGCGCGAGGGCCGGCCGCACGGCGGCGTGGACCTGTACGTCGGCGGCGCCGAGCACGCCGTGCTGCACCTGTTGTACGCGCGCTTCTGGTCCAAGGTCCTGTACGACCTGGGACACGTTTCCTCCGCCGAGCCGTTCCACAAGCTGTTCAACCAGGGCATGATCCAGGCCTACGTCTACCGCGACAGCCGTGGTATCGCAGTGCCGGCCGCCGAGGTGGAGGAGCGTGACGGCGCCTACTCCTACCAGGGCGAAAAGGTCACCCGTCTGCTGGGCAAGATGGGCAAGTCGCTGAAGAACGCGGTGACGCCGGACGAGATCTGCGCCGAGTACGGTGCCGACACCCTGCGCCTGTACGAGATGGCGATGGGTCCGCTGGACGTCTCGCGTCCGTGGGACACGCGGGCGGTCGTCGGCCAGTTCCGGTTGCTGCAGCGGCTGTGGCGCAACATCGTCGACGAGACCACCGGCCAGGTCACCGTCACCGGTGCCGAGCCCGACGAGGACGCCCTGCGTGCCCTGCACAAGGCGATCGACGGCGTCCGTCAGGACCTGGGGGGCCTGCGTTTCAACACGGCCATCGCCAAGGTCACCGAGCTGAACAACCACCTGACCAAGACCGGCGGTGCGGTGCCGCGGTCGGTCGCCGAGCCGCTGGTGCTGATGATCGCCCCGCTGGCCCCACACATCGCCGAGGAGCTGTGGCGCAGGCTGGGGCACACCGACTCGGTCGTCCACCAGGACTTCCCGGTCGCCGATCCGCAGTACGTGGTGGACGAGGCCGTGACCTGCGTGGTGCAGATCAAGGGCAAGGTCAAGGCCCGCCTGGAGGTGTCGCCGGCCATCTCCGAGGAGGAGCTGGAGAAGGTGGCCCTGTCCGACGAGCGGGTCGTCGCTGCACTGGGCGGTGCGGGCATCCGCAAGCTGATCGTGCGGGCACCGAAGCTGGTGAACATCGTTCCCGCGTGATGACCGGACACCGCGCACAACCCGCGTCGGGGTAGTCCCCTACGGGCAGGTTCGGGGTTCCTCTGGAACCGCGAACCTGCCCACTGCGTTTACCGTGGAGAGCACAGCGGCTTGTGCCGTACCGGTCGGAGGAGGAGCGTCGTGGAAGCCGTCATCGCCGTGTTCGCCCTGCTCTTCCTGCTCTTCGTCAGCCTGGGCGTCTACGCCACGGCCAAGGCGGTGGGCGCCGCCAAGCGCGGGGTGGACCGCACGATCGAGCAGGCCCGCCGCACGGTCGAGGACCACACCCTGCGTGCCAAGTCCCTCACCCAGTCCGGCCCGGCCCGCGAGATCGCGCACCTGCGGCTCACGCTGCGCACCTCCATGCGCGCCACCCAGGACGCGCTGTACGCGGGCGCTGCTGAAGACGAGTCGCTCAAGGAGTCCCTCGGCCTGTTCCAGCGGCTCAGCGCACACGGCCGCGAACTGGACGCCGACCTCAAGCGCCTGGAGACCGAGCCCGACCGGGCCGCGCTCGCTGCCCGCCTGCCCGAGCTGCGCAGCCGCACCGCACGCGTCAGCGAGTCCGCGGACTCGCTGCGCTGGGCCGTCCGCGACCGGGCCCGCCACTTCGCCGACGAGGACCTGGGATCGCTCAGTGCCCAGATAGACCTCGAAGCGGACGCCCTGCGGCACTGGGCGCGGACGGAGCCTGCGCAGACAACCGCGCGGCGGCCCGACACCGTTTCCGGCGGCCAGGGAACCTCTGACGAGGGAAGTCCCAGCGGCCCGGCAGATCGCCGGTTCCGCCCGCGGACGGCCGACTCCCGTCCCTCCCCGGATCCGGCTCCCCCCTCGATCACTCCGCCGTCACCCCGTCTCGCCCACCCCTGGCGGAGGAAGCCCCGCCCGGAGAGCACGGTCTGAGCGGATAGCCCGGAGCACGCCGGACTGGGGCCGGGCTGCCGCGCGAGCACCACGGCAGGTAACCTCCAGCTCATGTCCTGCCATGTCGCGATCGTCACCGATTCAACGGCCTACTTGCCGCTCAGGACGATGGAGCGTCACGGCATCACCGCAGTACCCCTCACCGTGGTCCTCGGTGACCGGGCGCTCGAAGAAGGCACCGAGATCTCGACCCGCTCCCTGGCCCAGGCCCTGCAGAAGCGGCGTTCCGTCACCACCTCCCGCCCCAGTCCCCAGGTGTTCGCGGATACCTACCGCAAGGTCGCCGAGTCCGGTGCGAGCGGCATCGTGTCCCTGCACTTGTCTGCCGAGCTGTCCGGCACATACGACGCGGCGGTTCTTGCGGCGCGTGAGGCGCCGGTGCCCGTGCGGGTGGTGGACACCGGAATGGTCGCGATGGCCCTGGGCTTCTGCGCGCTCGCGGCGGCCGAAGCCGCCGAGGCCGGTGGCACGGCGGACGAGGCCGTCACGGCCGCCGAGAAGCGGGCCGCGGGTACGTCCGCGTACTTCTACGTCGACACCCTCGACTATCTGCGCCGTGGCGGTCGTATGGGAGCCGCGCAGGCCCTCCTCGGCTCCGCACTCGCCGTCAAGCCCCTGCTCCAGCTGGACGGCGGTCGTATCGAGCTGCTCGAAAAGGTCCGCACAGCGTCCAAGGCGATCGCCAGGCTGGAGGAGATCGCCGTCGAGCGGGCGGGCAGCGCCGAGGTCGACATCGCCGTGCACCATCTCGCCGCTCCCGACCGCGCGACGGCTCTCGCTGACCGACTGCGGGCAAGGGTTCCGGGCCTTGCCGAACTGCACGTCAGCGAGGTGGGAGCGGTGATCGGAGCGCATACCGGGCCCGGGCTGCTGGGAGCGGTTGTCTCGCCCCGCTGACTCCCTCGAACGCGGCTCTCACGCCATGCCCCGTACGGACTGAACTCACCCGTGTGGGTGGTTGGGTTTTCCACAACCCGTCCGTGGTCCACGGGAGTTGACCAAGATCATCCTGAATGTGTCGGGATGCCGCATGCTCGTCGCATGGCACTTCGATCACCTTCACGCACAGTCACCCCGACCAGTGGCCCCGGCCGTGGGCCCGGTTCCGACGGCCGCGTCAGGGGGCGTCGCGGCACCGGAGGCCTCCGCAGCCCCGATCACCGTGGCGCTCGTCAACGCCCGTCAGCCCCGGCTGAGGAGTTGCGCCGCCGAGCCGAAGTCCTCTTCGGTGAACGAGCCGTGCGCCGACGGGAGTCGGGAAACGGACCACCGGGCCGGGACACGACCGGGCATGGGCCTGGGGGCGGGCTCGGGGGCGAGCCGGACCAGGGCAGGGCCGCGGACACCGCCACGGTTACCGGCAGGGTCGGGGCTGCGGAGGAGGCCACGGCGACAGGCCCTGATCCGGCGGTGAGCCCGGCAAGCACGGTGGCCAAGACCGCGCCGTGGTCGACGGGGACTGCACAGACCGCGCCGGCTGGGGGAGCCGGACCGTCGGTGCCCGACCAGGCCGCAGATGCCGAACCGGTCAACCCGGCAACCTGGTTGGAGCCCGAGGGCCCGACCGTTCCGGGCTGGCGGGTGCGAGCCGGACTTGCGTTGCGGGAGCGGATGCCAGTGTGGCTGCAGGCGCGGTGCGGGGTGGAGCGGCGAGGAGTGGTGGCACTCTCCGTGGTACTCGCGGCTTCCGCCGTGTTCGCCGCGCAGCACTTCTGGACCGGTCGTACCCAGTCTGTGCGCGCCCCTCAAGTGGTGCGTGCCGAGGCCACCTATGCCCAGCAAGGCGATGACACGAGGCCGGGCGTGGCCGTCAGCGTCTCGGCGGTACCCAGGGTCGAGATCGTCGTGGACGTCAGCGGTAAGGTCCGGAAACCGGGCGTCCGGCGGCTTCCGGCCGGCTCCCGGGTGGCCGACGCGCTGCGGGCGGCGGGCGGAGTCCGCCCGGGTACGAGCACTGAGGGGCTCAACCGGGCCCGGTTCCTGGTCGACGGTGAACAGGTCGTCGTCGGCGCCCCCGTCGCGGCCGTGGCCCTGCCCGCACCGGTGGGAGGGGTTGCCCCCGGAACGACGGGTGCGGGGCCCTGGAGCCCGGTCTCCCTCAACACGGCCACCGTGGACCAGCTCGATGCCCTGCCGGGAGTCGGTCCGGTACTGGCCCGGCACATCATCGACTACCGCACCCGGCACGGCGGATTCCGCTCAGTGGACGACCTGCGGCACGTCAGTGGCATCGGGGACCGCCGCTTCACCGATCTACGGAACCTGGTGCGGCCATGAGCCGCCTGCTCGAAGAGGCCGACCCCAGCATTGAGCCAGGGAAGGGCAATGAGCCGGGGAAGCCCGAGGAACACGGGACCCCGCACGTCGACCGGGCCAGCCCCATGGACCTGCGCCTGGTGCCGCCCGCTCTCACGGCCTGGGCCACGGCGGCGCTGACGGTGGACGCACCCGGTGGCTGGACCGCAGTGATCGTGGCCGTGTGTCTGGTCGGTGGAACAGTCATGCTGGCGGTACGCCGGCCGCAACCGACCCCACCGCCCATACAGGCCAGACCGCCCGTACAGGTCGGGTGGGCCGCACCGTCCACACTGGCCCAATCGGCAGGACGGGTCAGGTCGTCCGTACACGGGGCTGCACGGGCCGTACGAGCCGGATTCCTCGGCCAGGGCAGTCAGCTCAGGCGAGGTCCGGGAGCGGCCGGCTGGAGCCCCGGAACCAGGCCGCAGGAGCGGGTGGGCGACCGGTTGCCGTGGACCCGCACCTCAGCTGCTGCGGTGCTGCTCTGCGGGGCAGCGGCCGCCGTCTCCGCCGGTTTGCACGGAGCGGATCTGCGGCGCGGCCCGGTGCCCGACCTGGCGCGGCGGTTCGCGACCGTGACCGCCGAGGTGGAGGTGACCGGCGACCCCCGGCTGAGCAGACCGCGGGTGCGCGGCGACCACACGGCACCCGTGGCGGTCTTGGTCCGGGCGGAGGTGCGAGCCGTCGAGGAACACGGCGGTGCGAGTGCGCGGACTCGGACCCCCGTACTGATGGTCGTCGACGCGGAGGTTCCGGCACCGGCAGGCAGCACCGAGCCGGGCGGGGATGGGGATTCCGCCCGGGCGTCGGTGTCCGCCGCCCGGGGGACACCGGGTGGACGTGCCGCATGGCTCGGGCTGCTGCCGTCCATACGGCTGCGGGTGGGTGGACGGCTGGCGCCCGCTTCGACCGGCGGCGGTGACCGGAAAGCGGCCGTACTGCGGGTGCGCGCCCGGCCGGAGCCACGGATCGTGGCGGGGCCGAGCAGACCACAACGGCTGGCGGGGCGACTCAGGGCGGGGCTGCGGGAGGCCACCGACGGCCTGCCAGCAGACGCGCGGGCACTGCTGCCCGGACTGGTGGTCGGCGACACCTCACGGATCACGCCCGAGCTGGACGAGGCCTTCAAGGAGACGGATCTGGCACACACCCTGGCGGTCTCCGGCAGCAACCTCACCATCCTGCTGGTCTTGCTCATCGGCCCGCCCGGCCTGGCCCAGTTGGTCGAACGCCGCGGACTGGCTCCACGGCTCGGCCTCTCTTTGCGGGCTACCGCCCTGTTTGCCGGAGCGCTGACGCTGGGATTTGTGATCGTGTGCCGCCCCGACCCCAGCGTGCTGCGGGCCGCCGTCTGTGGCGCGGTCGCCCTGCTCGCGCTGGCCACCGGACGTCGCAGATCCCTGGTCCCAGCACTGGCCACGGCCGTCCTGCTCCTGGTGCTGTACGACCCGTGGCTGGCCCGGAGCTACGGTTTCCTGCTCTCCGTGCTGGCCACCGGCGCGCTGCTGGTTCTGGCACCGGGTTGGAGCGAGGCAATGCGGAGGCACCGGATGTCCCCGCGGCTCGCCGAAGCCTTGGGTGCCGCTGCCGCGGCACAGGCCGTGTGTGCGCCGGTCGTAGCCGTCTTGTCCGCCCGGGTGAGCCTGGTGGCGGTGCCCTGCAACCTGCTCGCCGAGGCTGCGGTGGCGCCGGCCACGGTGCTGGGGTTCGCGGCGCTTGCGACGGCACCGGTGGTCATGCCGCTGGCCAAGGCGTTGGCGTGGTGTGCCGGTTGGCCGGCGGGGTGGATCGCCGGGGTCGCCCGGACCGGGGCGGCGCTACCCGGTGCGGAAGTGGACTGGCCGGGGAACTGGCCGGGAGCGCTGTTGCTTGCCGCGGTCATGGTGATCGCCGTTCTAGCCGGGCGGAGATTACTGCGGCACCCGTGGTGGTGCGGACTGCTCGGGGTGCTGCTCCTGCTGGCAGTGGTGCAACCCGTGCCCCTGGCCCGGAGGATCACAGGCTGGCCGCCGCCGAAGTGGCGGTTCGCGATGTGCGATGTCGGGCAGGGCGATGCGACCGTGCTGGCCGCGGGGCAGGGAGCTGGGGTGGTCGTGGATGCCGGACCCGATCCGACACGCGTCGACCGTTGCCTGCGGCAGTTGGGCATCACGCGCGTCCCTCTCCTGGTCTTGACCCACTTCCACGCCGACCATGTGGCGGGGCTGCCCGGTGTCCTGCGGGGCCGGACAGTGGCAGCGATCGAGACTACGTGGCTCGAAGAACCCGTGGAGCAGGCTGAGTTCGTCAGACGGGAAGCGGCCGAACGGCATATCCCCGTTACGCGGGCCGTCGCGGGTGAGGAACGGCGCACCGGTCCGCTCTCCTGGCGCGTCCTGTGGCCGCCACCGGCCGCCCGGTTGCACTCCAGCGCGAGGACATCCCCGGTACGGCCCGATGCCGTGCCGGAGCCGGACGGTCCGAACGACGCCAGCGTCGCCCTGCTGGTCCGCACGGGCGGTCTGCGGTTGCTGCTGCTCGGAGATCTCGAACCCCCCGGCCAGCAAGCGTTGTTGCGGTCCCCGGCAGCGGCCCGCCTGGCCCGCGTGGACGTATTGAAAGTGGCTCATCACGGCTCGGCCTACCAGGTCCCGGAACTGATACGGCTCGCGGCCCCTCGGGTGGCCCTTATCTCCGCCGGTGTCGGCAACCCGTACGGGCACCCAGCACCGGCGACGGTGGCTGCGCTGCGGGCCGGTGGCGCGATGGTGATGCGTACCGACCGGGATGGAGCACTGGCGGTCGGCGGGGAAGGAGGGGTGAGCGGGGAATTAGAGGTGACGAGGGAGTGAGTCGGGCGAACCGTACCGCGGGTGCGGACGTGGACATCCGACGCCCCCGACTGACCTGGAGTTCCTGATCTCGTCCGTGCCGGACAATGAGTCCGTGAGCGAAGTGAGACATGTGCTGGTGCTGCCCGACCGCGACGCCGCCAAGGACGTCGCCGAGGCGCTCGCCGAGCGGTTCGGGGTCGATGAGGAACCCCGGTTGGTCCGGGACGCGCTGGCCGGTGAGGACGACGCCGAGGACGCCCAGTGGCTGGTGGTCCTGCGTGACGAGGACGGGCGACTGGATGCTGCTGAGCTGGACGCGTTCGTGGGGGAGTGGGACGGCTGGCGCGAGGAGCCCTGACTCACAGACGCACCCCGGGTACGGTCCGGGACCGTTCGGGCTGCGCGGGCCGTCTCGATGTCAGTGCCGCGTGGGATGCTGTAGGCGATGGCCAGGAAGACTGCGAATGACGACCTTCTCGCCCCGGTGACTCTCGCCGTGGGCCAGGAGGACCTCCTGCTCGACCGTGCTGTGCAGGAGGTGGTGGCTGCCGCCAAGGCCGCCGACGCCGACACGGACGTACGGGACCTGACTCCCGACCAGTTGCAGCCCGGCACACTTGCTGAGCTGACCAGTCCGTCGCTCTTCGCCGAGCGCAAGGTCGTGGTCGTACGCAACGCCCAGGACCTGTCTGCCGACACGGTCAAGGACGTGAAGGCCTATCTCGGCTCACCCGCCGAGGAGATCACGCTCGTGTTGCTGCACGCCGGCGGCGCCAAGGGCAAGGGGCTGCTGGATGCCGCGCGCAAGGCGGGCGCACGTGAGGTGGCCTGCCCGAAGATGACCAAGCCGGCGGACCGGCTGGCCTTTGTGCGGGGGGAGTTCCGCTCGTTCGGGCGGTCGGCCACAGGCGAGGCGTGTCAGGCGCTCTGCGATGCCATCGGCAGCGACCTGCGGGAGTTGGCCTCGGCGGTCTCGCAGTTGGTGGCCGACGTGGAGGGGGCGATCGACGAGGCGGTCGTCGGCCGGTACTACACCGGGCGGGCCGAGGCCTCCAGCTTCACGATCGCCGACCGGGCCGTGGAGGGGCGTACGGCGGAGGCACTGGAGGCGCTCAGGTGGTCGCTGGCCACCGGAGTCGCGCCGGTGATGATCACCAGCGCGCTGGCACAGGGTGTGCGGGCGATCGGGAAGCTGTCCTCGGCGCGCGGCGGCCGACCGGCCGATCTGGCGCGCGAGCTGGGCATGCCACCGTGGAAGATCGACCGGGTGCGGCAACAGATGCGCGGTTGGACACCCGACGGGGTGGCGGTCGCACTGCGGGCGGTGGCCGAGGCGGACGCTGGGGTGAAGGGCGGCGGGGACGATCCGGAATACGCCCTGGAGAAGGCGGTCGTGACCGTCGCGCGCGCGGCGCGCTCGCGGGGGCGCGCTTAGGCCTTATCGGTCTCCCCCGCAGGAGAGGAGAATGAGAACGTCAGCCGTATGTCGCCGACACTGCGGAGAGGTGGCGATCACCATGGCCGAACACCCGCACGCAACACTCGTCCGTAAGGGATACGAAGCCTTCTCACGCGGGGACATGGATGTCCTGCGCGGGATGATGACTGCGGACTGCACCCAGCATGTGCCGGGCAGTCACCCGCTCTCGGGTGATTTCAAGGGGCAGGACGCGATCATCGAGATGTACGGTCGGCTCTTCCAGGAGAGCAACGGGACACTCCGCATCGCATTGCGTGACGCCTTCGTCGACGGCCGAGGCCACGTCGTCGCCTTGCATCACTGCACGGCCGAGCGCAACGGCAGGCGCTACGACAAGGACGAGGTGATGGTCTTCCGGCTCGTCGGGGACAAGGTGAGCGACGTGGACCTGTGCGTCCCGGACCTCGATGAGGCCGACTCCTTCTGGTCGTGACGGCCGCCCGGTCGTGACGCACGTGGCGAAGGCCCCGCCACCCGCCCTGGGGAAGGGCGGACGGCGAGGCCTTCGGTTCAAGCTGGTGAACTCGTACCCGCGTGGCGAACGCAGGCCGCGTACGAGTTCGAGAGTGCCGGACGGGAGCGGATGAGAGAGGGCCCGCTCTGGGTCCTTCCGGCGGTCGGACCAGACGAGTTCTCAGCCCTTGAGAGCCGTGACCTTGGAAGCGAGCGCCGACTTCTTGTTGGCGGCCTGGTTCTTGTGGATGACGCCCTTCGAGACGGCCTTGTCGAGCGCGCGCGTGGCAACGCGCTGCAGCTCGGTGGCCTTCTCGACGTCACCCGCGGCAGCGGCCTCACGGGCCTTGCGGATCGCGGTCTTCAGGGAGGACTTGACGGCCTTGTTGCGCAGCCGAGCCTTCTCGTTGGTCTTGATCCGCTTGATCTGGGACTTGATGTTCGCCACGAAGGAGCCTTTTCAGGTTCTGGTGCGGGGCCGCACGGGTCCCGTACCGGTGATCCAAAATTTCTCTGACGCACCTCGAGCTGAGAGGGCAAGAGGCACAGCCATCTACAGTACCAGTGGCCTTCTGGACGGCCCAAAACGGTCCCTGGTCCCTCGCCGTGGGACCATGGAGCCTACGTATCGATCCGACCCGAGACCGTACCCCTGCGGATACCTCAAGAATCAGGACCCTGCGTGCCCGCGACCCCTAACCATGCGCCCGAGCCGAGCCGTACCGACCCGGCTCTCATCCGCAACTTCTGCATCATCGCGCACATCGACCACGGCAAGTCCACGCTCGCCGACCGGATGCTCCAGTTGACCGGTGTGGTCGAGCAGCGGCAGATGCGCGCTCAGTACCTCGACCGGATGGACATCGAGCGCGAGCGTGGCATCACGATCAAGTCCCAGGCGGTGCGTCTGCCCTGGGCCCCGACCGAGGGCCCCGACCAGGGCACGACGCACATCCTCAACATGATCGACACCCCGGGGCACGTCGACTTCACCTATGAGGTCTCGCGGTCGCTGGCCGCGTGCGAGGGGACCATCCTCCTCGTCGATGCTGCCCAGGGCATCGAGGCGCAGACCCTCGCCAACCTCTACCTGGCGATGGAGAACGACCTCACGATCATCCCGGTCCTCAACAAGATCGACCTGCCGGCCGCTCAGCCGGAGAAGTTCGCCGAGGAACTGGCGAACCTGGTCGGCTGCGACCCGTCGGACGTGCTGAAGGTCTCGGCGAAGACCGGCCTGGGCGTGGACGCGCTGCTGGACAGGGCCGTCCAGGAAATTCCGGCCCCGGTCGGTGTTGCCGACGCCCCCGCTCGCGCGATGATCTTCGACTCCGTGTACGACTCCTACCGAGGTGTCGTGACCTACGTCCGTGTCGTGGACGGCAAGCTCAACAAGCGTGAGCGCATCAGGATGATGTCGACCGGCGCCACGCACGAGCTGCTGGAGATCGGTGTCAACTCGCCCGAGATGCTTCCGGCGGACGGTCTCGGCGTCGGTGAGGTGGGCTACCTCATCACCGGCGTGAAGGACGTCCGTCAGTCCAAGGTCGGCGACACGATCACCAGCCAGGCCAAGGGAGCCGAAGAGGCGCTCGGCGGCTACAAGGACCCGAAGCCGATGGTGTTCTCGGGCCTGTACCCGTTGGACGGCTCCGACTACCCCGATCTGCGCGAGGCCCTGGACAAGCTCCAGCTCAACGACGCGGCCCTGGTCTACGAGCCGGAGACCTCAGCGGCCCTCGGGTTCGGCTTCCGCGTGGGCTTCCTCGGCCTGCTGCACCTGGACGTGATCCGGGAGCGTCTGGAACGCGAGTTCGGCCTGGACCTGATCGCCACCGCCCCCAACGTGGTCTACCGCGTGATCATGGAGGACGCCACCGAGATCACCGTCACCAACCCGAGCGAGTTCCCCGAGGGGAAGATCGCCGAGGTGTACGAACCCGTGGTTCGGGCCACGATCCTCGCGCCCACCGAGTTCATCGGCGCGATCATGGAGCTGTGTCAGACCCGGCGCGGCACCCTGCTCGGCATGGACTACCTCTCCGAGGACCGTGTCGAGATCCGCTACACCCTCCCGCTCGCGGAGATCGTCTTCGACTTCTTCGACCAGCTGAAGTCCAAGACGCGTGGTTACGCCTCCCTCGACTACGAGCCGACCGGCGAGCAGAGCAGTTCCCTGGTCAAGGTCGACATCCTGCTGCACGGCGACAAGGTGGACGCCTTCTCGGCGATCACCCACAAGGACCAGGCGTACGCCTACGGTGTGCGGCTCGTCGCCAAATTGAGGGAGCTGATCCCGCGGCAGAACTTCGAGGTGCCGGTGCAGGCCGCCATCGGTTCCCGGGTCATCGCCCGCGAGACCATCCGCGCCATCCGCAAGGACGTCCTCGCCAAGTGCTACGGCGGTGACATCTCCCGCAAGCGGAAGCTGCTGGAGAAGCAGAAGGAAGGCAAGAAGCGGATGAAGATGGTGGGCTCCGTGGAGGTTCCCCAGGAGGCCTTCATCGCCGTCCTGTCCAGCGACGACAGCGCGGGGTCGACCAAGGGCAAGAAGTAACCGCCGGCTACGGAGCGCCGTGCCCGCACACCGGCACACGCAGGGGCCCGCCGTGTGGAGGCAGACGCTGCCCGCGTCTGTGGCAGCACGGCGGGCCCCTGCGCGCGTCCGACGCGGTTCCAAGCGGCGTCCAAGCGGTGACCCAGTGGCGTTCGAGCGGCGTTCGGACGGATTTTCAGCGGAATCTGAGCGGAAAGAGACAGGCCGGTGCCCCTTACGCAGCGGCCGGTCGCGGCTTACCCTGATCCCTGCTCGATAGTTACTCGCGAGTTAAACAACAGACCGAAGCCGCACCGTGAGTTAACCCAGCCGCACCCGAGTCAGCCGCACTGCCGCGGGCCCCGGAGGATGTCGTGAGCGACACACAGACCCTGATCGAGAACCGTCCGCCGTCCGTGGCGGCCCTCTTCCTGGAGCGCGTGGCGGCCACACCGGACGCCGAGGCCTACCGCTACCCGGTGCCACCATCCTCTGGCCAGGGACCCGACGACTGGAAGTCCCTCAGCTGGGCGCAGGCGGCCGACCGGGTCTACGCGATCGCGGCCGGACTCATCGAGCTGGGCGTCCAGCCCGAGCAGCGGGTGGCGCTCGCTTCCTCCACCCGAGTCGAGTGGATCCTCGCCGACCTCGGCATCCTGTGCGCCGGCGGCGCCACGACCACCGTCTACCCGCAGACCAACGCCGACGAGTCGGCGTTCATCCTCTCCGACTCCGAGAGCCGGGTGCTGATCGCCGAGGATGCGGCCCAGGTCTCCAAGGCGCTCGAGAAGCGCGCCGACCTGCCCAACCTGGCCAAGGTCGTGGTCATCGACCCCGCCGGCGTGGAGACCGGTGACTGGGTGATCACCCTCGCCGAACTGGAGGAGCGTGGTGCCGCCTATCTGGAGAAGCACCCCGAACTGATCAAGGAGCGGGTCGGCGCGATCACCGGCGACCAACTCGCCACCCTCATCTACACCTCCGGCACGACCGGCAGGCCCAAGGGTGTGCGCCTGCCCCACGACAACTGGGCGTACATGGCCAAGGCCATCGCCTCGACCGGGCTGCTCGGCGTCGAGGACGTGCAGTACCTGTGGCTGCCGCTCGCCCACGTCTTCGGCAAGGTGCTCACCTCCGGGCAGATCGAGATCGGGCACGTCACCGCCGTCGACGGCCGCGTCGACAAGATCATCGACAACCTTCCGGTGGTGCGGCCGACGTACATGGCAGCCGTGCCGCGCATCTTCGAGAAGGTCTACAACGGTGTTGCCACCAGGGCCCGCGAGGGCGGCCCGGCCAAGTACCGGATCTTCCAGTGGGCCGCCGAGGTCGCCCGCGAGTACGCCAAGACCAGCCAGGACACTTTCCGCCGCACCGGTACCACGTCCGTGCCCTTCGGCCTCGCCGCCAGGCACAAGGTCGCCGACGCCCTCGTCTACGGCAAGCTCCGGGAGGCCTTCGGCGGCCGGCTGCGCGCCTGCATCTCCGGCGCCTCCGCGCTGGCCCCGGAGATCGGCTACTTCTTCGCCGGTGCCGGCATCCACATCCTGGAGGGCTACGGCCTCACCGAGTCCTCCGCGGCCTCCTTCGTCAATCCCGGTGAGGCCTACCGCACCGGCACCGTCGGCAAGCCGCTGCCCGGCACTGAGGTTCGCATCGCCGAGGACGGCGAGATCCTGCTGCGCGGCCCCGGCATCATGCAGGGCTATCACAAGCTGCCCGAGAAGACCGCCGAGGTGCTGGAGTCCGATGGCTGGTTCCACACCGGCGACATTGGCGAGCTGTCGCCCGACGGCTACTTGCGCATCACGGACCGAAAGAAGGACCTCATCAAGACCTCCGGCGGCAAGTACGTGGCCCCCGCCGAGATCGAGGGCCAGTTCAAGGCGGTGTGCCCGTACGTCTCCAACATCCTGGTGCACGGCGCCGACCGGAACTACTGCACGGCACTCATCGCCTTGGACGAGCTCGCGATCAGGGACTGGGCGAAGGAGAACGGTCTGGAGGACAGGCCGTACGAAGAGATCGTCGCCGCCTCGCAGACGGTTGAGATGGTCGAAGGCTACGTCCAGCAGCTCAACGCCGGTCTCCAGCGCTGGCAGACGATCAAGAAGTTCCGGCTGCTGCCGCGCGACCTCGACGTGGAGCACGGTGAGATCACGCCGAGCCTCAAGCTCAAGCGGCCGGTGGTGGAACGGGAGTACAAGCACCTCATCGACGAGATGTACGCCGGGACCAGAGAGAAGTGATTGTGGTCGACTTCGGTTCGGCCTCGCTCGAAAGTGGTCGACATCGTGCACTTCCGTAGCGCTATTTTCGGCCACGACTGTCCACTTCGGTAACTCCCCGTTGGGCTGTGTCCCCTGTCTGTCACCCTGGCCGCATGGACACGGCGGCCATAGCGACGCAACGGGGAGGCGAGGCCCTGCCCCGTGGGGTGCGCGGGCGGGCCACGCTGCCCGGCAGTCCCCTCGCGCCGGGCTCGGCCCGAGCCCTGGTGCGGGCCGAGCTGACCAAAGTGCCCGGGGTGCCCGCCCGGCTCGCTGACGACGCCACGGCCGTCGTCAGCGAGCTCGTCACCAATGCCGTCGTGCACGCGGGCACCGAGGTGGAGGTCGACTGGCGCTTGGAGGAGACGGGGGCGTTCGTCGTGGAGGTGTGCGACCAGCACCCCTCCCGCGCCCCGCGCGACTCCCCACGCGGCGAAGGATCGTACGACACCCCCGAGCACGGCCGTGGGCTGCGGCTGGTCGCCACGCTCGCCGAGTCCTGGGGCGTCACCTACCGCACCGGCGCGAAGGCGGTGTGGGCGCGGCTACTCCCGGGCGGTGGCGATCCCGTGGCCGGCTCCGCCACCGGCCCCGCCCTGGAGGTCGCCGAGAACCTGGCACCGCAGTCGCACCGCTCCGGCGCCGACCGGGACTGGCTCGGCCGGGGCGCGCTGTCCTTCCTCGCCGAGGCCTCCGACCTGCTCGCCGGACAGTTGGACGAGAACCTGGTCGCCGCCCTCACCGGCCAGTTGATCGTGCCCCGGCTCGCCGACTGGTGCGCGGTGTGGCTGCAGGACGAGGCGAGCGTGCGCGGTGGCACCGGCGACGGCCTCGCCCGGGTCTGGCACGCCAGCGAGGCCCGCATCGAGGAACTGCGGCGCGCTCTGGAGAAGGCACCGCCGGAGCCGGGCGACGGGCTGCGCCCCGGGCCCGAGCCGTACCCCTGGCCCGGCGATGCCCTCGGCCCTCAAGGCGCCCGCGGCACGGCACTGGCGTACCGTCTCCTCGCGGGCGGCCGACCGCTGGGCACGTTGGCCATCGGCCGTTGCGGGACGGCCGGTTTCCCCGACGAGGTCACCGGGCTCGTCGAAGACCTCAGCCGCCGGGTCGCTCTCGCCATCGGTGCGGCCCGCCAGTACGCCCGGCAGGCCACCATCAGCGCCGTCCTGCAACGCGGCCTGCTGCCCGGGGCGGTCGCCGAGATCCCCGGTGTGCGAAGTGCGCTGGTCTACGAGCCCTGTGACAAGGGCGGCCCCAGCGGTGACTTCTACGACCTGTTCCCGGCGGGCGACGGCCGCTGGTGCTTCGCCGTCGGCGATGTCCAGGGCAAGGGGCCGGAGGCGGCCGTCGTGATCGGACTGGCTCGTCCCTGGCTGCGCCTCCTCGCCCGCGAGGGGTACCGCGTCGCCGAGGTCCTCGACCGTCTCAACCAGCTCCTGCTCGACGACGCCACCGAGGCCGCCGATGCCGCCGCCCGCGCACTGGTCGCCGCGGGCGGCCGGCCCCTGCTCCCCGACGACGGCCCGCAGACCCGCTTCCTGTCCCTGCTCTACGGGGAGCTGACGCCCCACGACGGCGGAGTCCGCTGCACCCTCGCCTCCGCCGGCCACCCGTTGCCGCTCGTCCTCAGCCCCGACGGCAAGGTGCGCACTGCCGTCCGTCCGCAGACCCTGCTCGGCGTGATCGAGGACGAGACCTACGCCAGCGAGACCTTCGACCTGCGGCCCGGGGACAGCCTGCTGTGTGTCACCGACGGAGTGACGGAGCGGCGCTCCGGCTCCCGCCAGTTCGACGACGGCGACGGACTCGCGCACGCCCTGTCCGGTTGCGCTGGTCTCAGTGCCGAGCTGATAGCAGAAAAGATCCGCCGCCTGGTCCACGATTTCGGTGGCGGCTTGCCAGAGGACGACCTGGCCCTGCTGGTGCTCCAGGCCGAGGATGGGCAGCATCCCGGGCGCGGCCTGGAACACGGCTCCTCAGCTCTGGACGAGACCGGAGCCCTGGACGAGACCGAGTGACGGCTCCGGTGCCTGGAAAGGGCCGAGACGGTGCTCCGGCGTCGACCGGGCCCGGGCCGTGCCGGACGCCACCGAGCAGTGCTCCGGGTGCTGGACAATGGATGGCATGCCCTCCGCACTCCCCGACGGCGAGCCCGTCCCCGCCGACGGTGCACTGCCCGCCGCCGCCCTCGCCGGCGCCGCCGAGCGCCCGCTCGGGTTCTACCTGCACGTGCCGTACTGCGCCACCCGCTGCGGCTACTGCGACTTCAACACCTACACCGCCACCGAACTGCGCGGCACGGGCGGAGTACTGGCGTCCCGCGACAACTACGCGAAGACACTGGTCGAAGAGATCCGCCTGGCGCGGAAGGTGCTGGGTGACGACTCCCGCCGGGTCCGCACGGTCTTCGTCGGGGGCGGTACGCCGACACTGCTGGCCGCCGCCGATCTCGTGAGGATGCTGGACGCGATCCGCGAGGAGTTCGGGCTGGCGGAGGGCGCGGAGATCACGACGGAGGGGAACCCCGAGTCGGTCGATCCGGCCTATCTCACCGCCCTACGCGACGGCGGCTTCAACCGGATCTCCTTCGGCATGCAGAGCGCCAGGCAGCACGTGCTGAAAACCCTCGACCGCACGCACACGCCCGGCCGCCCCGAGACCTGTGTGGCCGAGGCGCGGGAGGCGGGCTTCGATCACGTCAACCTCGATCTGATCTACGGCACCCCGGGGGAGTCGGACGACGACTGGCGGGCCTCGCTGGAGGCCGCGATCGGAGCCGGTCCCGATCACGTCAGCGCCTACGCCCTCATTGTCGAGGAGGGCACCCGGCTGGCCCGCCGCATCCGTCGGGGCGAGATCCCGATGACGGACGACGACGTCCATGCCGACCGCTACCTGATTGCTGAAGAGACCCTCACCGCGGCGGGCTTCGACTGGTACGAGGTCTCGAACTGGGCCGCCGCGGAGTCCGGGCGGTGCCTGCACAACGAACTGTACTGGCGGGGCGCCGACTGGTGGGGTGCGGGCCCGGGCGCGCACAGCCATGTCGGAGGGGTGCGCTGGTGGAACGTCAAGCACCCCGGGGCGTACGCGGCGGCACTGGCGTCGGGGCGGTCGCCGGGAGCCGGGCGTGAGGTGCTGTCGGCGGAGGACCGGCGGGTGGAGCGGATCCTGCTGGAGCTGCGGCTGCGGGAGGGGGTACCGCTGAGCCTGCTGCGGGAACAGGGGCTGGCGGCGGCACGCCGGGCGCTGGCGGACGGGCTGCTGGACGACGGACCCTTTGCGGTGGGGCGGGCGGTGCTGACGCTGCGCGGGCGACTGCTGGCGGACGCGGTCGTCAGAGACCTGGTGGACTGATCACCCGATGGGCTGATCTACCGGTGGACTGATCGTTCCGACCGCCGACCGCCGACCGCCGACCGCCGACCGCCGACCGCCGACCGCCGACCGCCGGTGTCGCCTCGGCTCCGGCGGTGTCGGCGCCCTGGCGCCCCTCACGGCTGGGCTGTGACGAAGTCGATCAGTTCCTCCACCCGCCCCAGCAGTGCCGGTTCAAGGTCCTTGTAGGACCCCACACGCGCCAGGATCGCCTGCCACACCGCTCCGGAGTTCTCCGGCCACCCCAGCGCCCGGCACACACCTGTCTTCCAGTCCTGGCCGCGCGGAACCGCCGGCCATGCCCCGATCCCCAGGGACGACGGCTTCACCGCCTGCCACACATCGATGTACGGATGGCCCACGACCAGTGCGTGTTCGCTGGTCACAGACTCGGCGATGCGCCACTCCTTCGTACCCGGCACCAGATGGTCCACCAGGACACCCAGCCGCGCGTCCGGGCCCGGTGCGAACTCGGCCACGATCGACGGCAGGTCGTCCACGCCCTCCAGGTACTCCACCACCACACCCTCGATACGGAGATCGTCGCCCCACACCTTCTCGACCAGCTCGGCGTCGTGCCGGCCCTCGACGTAGATGCGGCCGGCCCGGGCCACGCGCGCCCGTGCACCGGGCACCGCGACGGAACCGGATGCCGTACGAGCGGGCCGTGCCGGGCCCGAGGGCGGTCGTACCAGCGTCACCACGCGCCCCTCCAGGAGGAAACCGCGCGGTTGCAACGGGAACACCCGATGCTTGCCGAAACGGTCCTCCAGTGTCACCGTGCCCGTCTCGCAGCGGATCACCGCGCCACAGAACCCGGTGCCGGGTTCCTCCACCACCAGGCCCGGTTCCGCCGGCACCTCGGCCGCCGGTTTCGGCTTCTTCCACAGCGGGGTCAGGTCGGGGGAGTACGGACGGGAGCGAGGGCCCGAAGGGCCCTCGTGGGAAGGTCGGTGGTGGGAGGCGGGTGGGCGCATTCGGATGACGATAGGAGAACTCGTGGGTGCACGCTCACGACACGCCGAAACGCGCCGCCAAGGCGTCCCGTTGCCGTCGTACGAAGCCCGCGTCCACCACCGTTCCGTGGCCGGGTACGTACAGTGCGTCCTCACCGCCGAGTGCCAGCAGCCGGTCCAGGGCGTCCGGCCAGCGGGACGGTACGGCGTCCGGGCCGGCCTGGGGCTCGCCGGACTCCTCCACCAGGTCGCCGCAGAAGACCACTTCCCGGGGACCTGGGACGCAGACGGCGAGGTCATGGGCGGTGTGACCCGGGCCGACGTTGGCCAGCAGCACCTGCCGGCCGCCGCCGAGGTCGAGGGTCCACTCGCCCGAGACGAGGTGGCGGGGCGGGGTCAGCGCGGCCACCGCCTCGTCCGCGTCCTCCGCCGGGAGACCGTTGCCGACCGCGTCCACTCGCAGTTGCCGCCCTCCGCCCGCGAACACCGCGTCCACGCCCACCGCTGCGTACACCTCCGCCTCCGTGAACGCGGGTGCCCCGAAGACGTGGTCGAAGTGCGGGTGGGTGAGCGCGAGATGGGTCACACGGCCGCCCGACAGCTTTCGGGCCCCGGCCCGCAGCCGAGCCCCTTCGGCCAGACTGGATCCGGCGTCCACCATCAGTGCCGCACCCTCGCCGAGGACCAGCCCGGCGGTGCAGTCCCAGCCGGGCAGACGGCACCGCCCGACCCCGGCGGCCAGTCGTTCCCATCCCAGCTCTTCCCAAGTCACCGTCATACCGGGACGCTAGCGGTACGACCCGGTGTGACGGCACCGACCTTGCCCAGGGCGCACCCGACAGCCGTACACTGGGCCGGGGAAGGCTGGCACTCACATGGGAAGAGTGCCAGGCGGACGACCCGAAGGGACCAGAGGCGACGTGCTGGAGGTGCGCGCGAATGCTGAGTGAACGCAGGCTCCAGGTTCTGCGCGCCATCGTCCAGGACTACGTGGGCACCGAGGAACCGGTCGGTTCCAAGGCGCTCACCGAGCGACACGGCCTCGGCGTCTCCCCGGCGACCGTCCGCAACGACATGGCGGCCCTGGAGGACGAGGGGTACATCGCCCAGCCGCACACCAGCGCGGGGCGTATCCCCACCGACAAGGGCTACCGGCTGTTCGTGGACAAGCTCGCGGGCGTGAAGCCGATGACCGCGCCGGAGCGGCGGGCGATCCAGAACTTCCTGGACGGCGCCGTCGACCTCGATGACGTGGTGGCCCGCACGGTGCGGCTGCTCGCACAGCTCACCCGACAGGTGGCCGTGGTGCAGTACCCGTCCCTGACCCGGTCCACCGTGCGGCACGTGGAACTGCTCTCGCTCGCCCCCGCGCGCGTGATGCTCGTGCTGATCACGGATACCGGGCGGGTCGAGCAGCGGCTGGTCGATTGCCCGGCGCCGTTCGGGGAGGCCTCGCTGGCGGATCTGCGGGCCCGGCTGAACAGCCGGGTCGCAGGTCGTCGGTTCACGGATGTGCCCAGGCTGGTCGAGGACTTGCCGGAGGCCTTCGAGGCCGAGGACCGCGGTACGGTCTCCATGGTGCTCTCCACTCTTCTGGAGACACTCGTCGAGGAGAACGAGGAGCGGCTGATGATCGGCGGCACCGCCAATCTCACCCGCTTCGGGCATGACTTCCCCCTCGTGATCCGGCCCGTTTTGGAGGCTCTGGAGGAGCAGGTCGTGCTCCTCAAGCTCCTCGGCGAGGCGAAGGATCCGGGCATGACCGTGCGCATCGGCCACGAGAATGCCCACGAGGGACTCAACTCCACCTCCGTGGTGTCGGTCGGTTACGGTTCGGGCGGCGAGGCACTTGCCAAGCTCGGCGTGGTCGGACCGACACGCATGGACTATCCGGGAACGATGGGAGCGGTACGCGCAGTGGCACGGTACGTCGGACAGATCCTGGCGGAGTCTTAAGTGGCCACGGACTACTACGCCGTTCTCGGCGTGCGCCGCGACGCGTCGCAGGATGAGATCAAGAAGGCGTTCCGGCGGCTCGCCCGCGAGCTGCACCCGGACGTCAACCCGGACCCGAAGACCCAGGAGCGGTTCAAGGAGATCAACGCCGCTTACGAGGTGTTGTCGGACCCGCAGAAGAAGCAGGTCTACGACCTCGGCGGCGACCCGCTCTCGCAGGCGGGCGGGGCCGGCGCGGGCGGCTTCGGGGCCGGCGGCTTCGGAAACTTCTCCGACATCATGGACGCGTTCTTCGGTACGGCGTCGCAGCGCGGCCCGCGCTCGCGCACCCGGCGCGGCCAGGACGCGATGATCCGTATCGAGGTCGAGCTGGACGAGTCCGCCTTCGGGACGACCAAGGAGATCCAGGTCGACACGGCGGTCGTCTGCACCACCTGCAGTGGCGAGGGTGCGGCTCCGGGCACGTCGGCGCAGACGTGTGACATGTGCCGTGGGCGCGGCGAGGTCTCGCAGGTCACCCGGTCCTTCCTGGGCCAGGTCATGACCTCCCGTCCCTGCCCCCAGTGCCAGGGCTTCGGCACGGTCGTGCCGAATCCGTGCCCGGAGTGCGCCGGTGACGGCCGTGTCCGCTCCCGTCGCACTCTGACGGTCAAGATCCCGGCCGGTGTCGACAACGGCACCCGCATCCAGCTCGCCGGTGAGGGGGAGGTCGGCCCGGGCGGCGGTCCGGCCGGTGACCTCTACGTCGAGATCCACGAACTGCCGCACGCCGTCTTCCAGCGGCGCGGCGATGACCTGCATTGCACGGTCACCATCCCGATGACCGCGGCGGCGCTCGGCACCAAGGTGCCGCTGGAGACGCTGGACGGTATGGAGGAGGTCGACATCCGGCCCGGTACTCAGTCCGGCCAGTCGATCCCGTTGCACAACCGTGGTGTCACGCATCTGCGTGGCGGCGGTCGGGGCGACCTGATCGTCCACGTCGAGGTGCAGACACCGGGCAAGCTGGACCCCGAGCAGGAGCGACTCCTGCGCGAGCTGGCCAAACTGCGCGGTGAGGAGCGTCCGCTGGGCCAGTTCCAGCCCGGCCAGCAAGGGTTGTTCTCGCGGCTGAAGGACGCGTTCAACGGTCGCTGATATCCGAGGTTGCCCCTGGCCTATGCCAGGGGAAGCCCGGATTCGGACTTGTTCGGAGGACGTGACAACATGCGGTCATGTCCTCCCCGCTGACCGGTCTTTTCCCCCACCCGATCGTGCAGGCCCCCATGGCGGGCGGCGTCTCCGTCCCGCAGCTCGCCGCCGCCGTCTCCGAGGCCGGTGGCCTCGGGTTCCTCGCCGCCGGATACAAGACCGCCGACGGCATGTACCAGGAGATCAAGCAGCTGCGGGGGCTCACGGGCCGCCCGTTCGGTGTGAACGTCTTCATGCCTCAGCCGGAGTATCCCGGTGCGGACGCCAGCACCACCGGAGCGGCCGCCGCCGCTCCCCCGGATGCCGGTGCCGTCGAGATCTACGCCCATCAGTTGGCTGGTGAGGCCGCCTGGTACGAGACCGAGCTGGGCGACCCCGACAGCGGCCGGGACGACGGCTACGACGCCAAGCTCGCCGTGCTCCTCGACGACCCGGTGCCGGTGGTCTCCTTCCACTTCGGCGTGCCGGGCCGGGAAGCACTGGAATCGCTGCGCAGGGCCGGAACCTTCACGCTGGTCACCGCCACCACCGTCGAGGAGGCCCGCGAGGTCGAGCGGGCCGGGGCGGACGCGGTGATCGCACAGGGCATCGAGGCCGGCGGCCATCAGGGAACGCATCGTGACCTACCGGAACACGACGGCGCCGGCATCGGCCTGCTCTCACTGATCGCCCAGATCCGCGAGGCCGTGAGCATCCCGGTGGTCGCAGCCGGCGGCATCATGCGCGGCAGCCAGATCGCCGCCGTCCTCGCCGCGGGCGCGAGTGCGGCCCAGCTGGGCACCGCCTTCCTCGCCACCTCCGAGTCCGGCGCTCAACCCTTGCACAAGCAGGCGCTGACCAACCCCCTCTTCACCCACACCGAGTTGACCCGCGCCTTCTCCGGCCGCCCGGCGCGCGGACTGGTCAACCGCTTCCTGCGCGAGCACGGCCCGTACGCCCCCGCCGCCTACCCGGAGATCCACCACCTCACTTCCCCGCTACGCAAGGCCGCCGCCAAGGCCGGGGACGCACAGGGCATGGCCCTGTGGGCGGGCCAGGGTCACCGGCTGGCGCGGGACCTGCCGGCCGGAGAACTGGTACGGGTGCTGGCGGCCGAACTCGCACATGCCCGGACAGCGTTGTCGGACCTGCCGGGGACCGGAGGGGACCAGCGATGACCGCGCCCGTCTTCGTCGTTGACCGACTCGACCGCATCGGCCCGGAGTTCGTGCTCGACGGACCCGAGGGGCGGCACGCCGTGTCCGTGAAGCGGCTGCGGCCGGGTGAGGACGTGGTCCTCACCGACGGGCGCGGACGCTGGGCCGAGGGCGTGGTCAAGGCGGCGGAAGGCAAGGACCGTCTGGTGATCACGGACCTGGAGTCCATCCTCGAAGAGCCGCCGCCCACCCCGCGGATCACCGTCGTCCAGGCCCTGGCCAAGGGCGACCGGGGTGAACTCGCGGTGGAGACCATGACCGAGGTCGGCGTCGATGCGATCGTGCCCTGGCAGGCGTCCCGCTGCATCACGCAGTGGAAGGGCGACCGCGGCCTGAAGGCCCTCGGCAAGTGGCGGGCCACCGCCCGCGAGGCCGGAAAACAGTCCCGCCGGGTCCGCTTCCCCGAGGTCGAGGCCGCGGCCACGACGAAACAGGTCGGCGCACTGCTGGCCGCAGCCGACTTCGCGGCCGTGCTGCACGAGAGCGGTGAGGAACCGCTGACCACCGCCGATCTCCCCGCCGACGGGGAGATCGTGCTGGTCGTCGGCCCCGAAGGCGGAGTCTCCCCGGAGGAGTTGGAGCTCTTCGCGCAGGCGGGCGCGAAGCCCTACGTGCTCGGTCCTACAGTGTTGCGCACGTCCACCGCCGGCACCGCCGCCGCGGTCCTCCTCATGGGCCGCACCGGCCGCTGGAACTGACACCTGGGGGAAACACCGTGGAGCTTGCCCAAGTCCGCCTGCTCGTCACCGATTTCACCGCCTGCTACCGCTTCTACGCCGACGTCCTCGGCCTGAAGCCGCAGTCCGGTGCGACGCAGGGCCCGTACGAGAAGTTCAGCCCGCACGTCGGCTCCGCCGGAATCGCCCTGCAGGACCGGGCGATGATGGCCGAGATCCTGGACGAGCTGGGCGAGACCGCCACCGGCCACCGCTCGCTGGTGGTGCTGCGGGTGGACGACCTCGACGCGTTCTGCGCGGAGGTCACCGCCCGGGGCGCGACCCTGCTGCACGGTCCGGCTCCCATGACCGACCGGATGCGGGTCGCCCACCTCAAGGACCCGGAGGGCAACCTGGTCGAACTCCAGGAGTGGCTGCTGCTGCGCGCCTGACGTCCTCGGCCCCGGCCACCGCGGGAAAGCCGTCAGCCGTCCACCGTGCTCCTCCCGGCAGCACCCCGTGCACCCGGCTCCGCCGGTGAGGCGGCACCCGCGGCATGGGCAGGTCGCGGAGGTTGCCGCGGCCGTCTGCGACGCGGCCCGGGGCCGGTGGCCAACCGGGACGCCGGCCGTCCCCGCGGCCGGGCGCGGGCGCCGCCTGCCCATCCGGTGCGCGAGTGGTCCCGCCGCGCGAGCCCGCCGGGAAGGACGACGGCAGGCCAACCGATCGGAAACCGGGGGTGCGGCACACCGGTCGCTGCGTACAGTGACGGGGTGAATCAGGGTGCTTCGACGGGAACCACGGCATCGTCCGCCTACCTCCGATATCCCCATCTGCACGGTGATCTGGTGACCTTCGTCGCCGAGGACGACATCTGGCTCGCGCCGCTCGACGGTGGTCGTGCCTGGCGGGTCAGCGCCGACAACATGCCGGTGGCGTCGCCCCGGATCGCGTCGGACGGGCGGCACATCGCCTGGACCTCAACTCGGGACGGCGCGCCCGAGGTGCATCTGGCCCCCTTGGACGGGGGCCCCGCGAAGCGGCTCACCTACTGGGGCAACCGCCGTACCGACGTACGCGGTTGGACCGTGGACGGGCGGGTGCTCGTGCTCGGGGCGCAGGGCCGCTCCAGTGTCCGGCACACCTGGGCGCACGCGGTCCCGCTGGACGGCGGACCGGCCGAGGCACTGCCCTACGGGCCCGTCGGCCATGTGGCGTTCGGGCCGGCCACTGTGCTGCTGTCGGCGCCGATGGCTCGTGAGGCCGCCCATTGGAAGCGTTACCGGGGCGGTACGGCAGGCAAACTGTGGATAGACCGTGCCGCGGGAGGCGAAGCGGGCACCGGGGAGTTCGTACGGTTGCACCAGGACATCGACGGGAACATCGAGTGCCCGGTGTGGGTGGGGGACCGGATCGCCTTCCTCTCCGACCACGAGGGCGCGGGCGCGCTCTACTCCTCCCTGGCCGACGGCTCCGACCTGCGTCGACACACCCCCCTCGGAGGTTTCTACGCACGGCACGCCACCGCCGACGGCAGCCGGGTCGTCTATTGCTCCGCCGGTGAACTGTGGCTGCTGGAGGACCTGGAGGGGGCCGAACCACGCCGGCTTCAGGTGCGGCTCGGCGGCCCCCGCCTCGACCTGCGGCCGTATCCACTGGACGCGGCCGGCTGGTTCGGGGAGGCGTCCCCCGGCCACACCGCGCGAGGTAGTGCCGTCTGCGTGCGCGGCGGTGTCCACTGGGTCACCCACCGCTCCGGCCCCGCCCGTGCTCTCGCCGTCACCCCTGGCGTCCGTGCCCGGATGCCGCGCGCCTTCCGTGCCGAGGGTGAGGAATGGGTGGTGTGGGTGACGGGCGCGGAGGGCGACGACGCCCTGGAGTTCGCCCCCGCGACCGGCACCGTGCCCGGCGTCACGCCCCGCCGGCTCGCCGCCGGACGGCTCGGCCGCGTTCTGGAACTGGCCGTGGCCCCCGATGGCGGCCGGGCCGCCGTCGCCTCCCACGACGGGCGGCTGCTGCTCGTCGAACGGGAGACCGGCGAGATCCGCGAGGTCGACCGCAGCGACGACGGCGAGGTTTCCGGCCTCGCCTTCTCACCAGATTCCGCCTGGCTCGCCTGGGCTCATCCCGGACCGCGCCCGCTCTCGCAACTGCGCATCGCCCACACCACCGACCTGTCCGTCACCGAAGCGACCCCGCTGCGCTTCCAGGATTACGCGCCCGCCTTCACCCTCGACGGCAAGCACCTCGCCTTCCTCTCCAACCGGGCCTTCGACCCGGTCTACGACGAGCACGTCTTCGACCTGGCGTTCGTGGTCGGCGCACGCCCGCACCTGATCACTCTGGCCGCCACCACACCTTCCCCGTTCGGTCCGCAGCGGCACGGGCGTCCCTTCGAAACCCCCGACAAGGACGAGACCCCCGACAGCGAGGGCACCCCCGCCACCAGGATCGACCTCGACGGGCTCGCCGACCGGATCGTGCCCTTCCCGGTCGAGGCCGGCCGCTATTCCGCTCTACGTGCCGCCAAGGACGGCGTCCTCTGGCTGCGCCACCCCGTGCACGGGGTCCTCGGTGCTTCCCGCGCCCACCCGGAGGATCCCGATCCGCACACCGAGTTGGAGCGCTACGACCTCGCCCAGCGGCGTCTGGAGCACCTGGCCGCAGCCGACCACTTCGAGGTCAGCGGCGACGGCAAACGCCTCCTGCTGTGGACCGAGGGTCGACTCCGGGTCGTCCCCAGCGACCGCCGTACCGGTACCGACGACGACACCAGCGTCACCGTCGACCTCGCCCGCATCCGGCAGACCGTCGACCCGGCCGCCGAATGGCGGCAGATGTACGACGAGACCGGTCGCCTCATGCGCGACCACTTCTGGCGGTCCGACCTCGGCGGCGTCGACTGGGATGCCGTCCTCGACCGCTACCGCCCCCTGCTGGACCGGATCGCCACCCACAGCGACCTGGTCGACCTGCTGTGGGAGGTGCACGGTGAACTCGGCACCTCGCACGCCTATGTCAGCCCGCGCTCCGGTTTCGGCGGTGGTGCCCGGCACGGCCTGCTCGGCGCCGACATCTCCCGTCATGAGGACGGCAGCTGGCGCGTCGACCGGATCCTTCCGACGGAGACCTCCGACCCGGATGCCCGCGCCCCGCTCGCCGCACCCGGCGTCGCCGTACGCCTCGGTGACGCGATCATCGCCGTCGCCGGGCACCCCGTGGACCCGGTGACCGGCCCCGGGCCACTGCTCGTCGGCACGGCCGGCCAGCCGGTGGAGCTGACCATCTCCCCGGCGGACGGCGGCGAACCGCGCCGTACCGTCGTCATCCCGGTCGATGATGAGGAACCCCTGCGCTACCACGCCTGGGTCGCTGACCGCCGGGCCCACGTCCACGCGGTCTCCGGCGGCCGGCTCGGCTACCTCCACGTCCCCGACATGCAGGCCCCCGGCTGGGCGCAGATCCACCGCGACCTGCGCGTCGAGGTCGCCCGGGAGGGGCTCGTGGTCGACGTCCGGGAGAACCGCGGCGGCCACACCTCCCAGCTCGTCGTGGAGAAACTCGCCCGCCGGATCATCGGCTGGGACATCCCGCGCAGCATGCGGCCGACCAGTTACCCGCGCGACGCGCCCCGGGGTCCGGTCGTCGCCGTCGCCAATGAGTTCTCCGGTTCCGACGGAGACATCGTCAACGCGGCCCTCAAGGCCCTCGGTATCGGGCCGGTCGTCGGCACCCGTACCTGGGGCGGCGTGATCGGCATCGACAGCCGCTACCGTCTGGTCGACGGAACCCTGGTCACCCAGCCGAAGTACGCGATGTGGCTGGAGGGCCAGGGTTGGGGCGTGGAGAACCACGGCGTGGACCCGGACGTGGAGGTGGTCCAGCGCCCCCAGGACTGGGCGGCCGGCAGAGACGCCCAACTGGACGAGGCGATCAGGTTGGCGCTGGAGGCACTGGAGTCGGCTCCTGCGAAAACCCCGCCGGCCGTGCCGGTTCAGAAGACGCCAGGAACCGCGCCACGAGCCACCGACGACCCGCGCCCGAACGATTAGCATGCCCTGGTACTGATCACCGTCGAGAAGGAGCACATGCGTATGGCAGGCGAGCCGCAGGACGACTGCCTGTTCTGCAAGATCGTCGCTGGCCGGATCCCGGCGACGATCGTCCGTGAGACCGAGACGACCGTCGCCTTCCGGGACATAAACCCCCAAGCACCCACGCATGTGCTGGTGGTTCCCAAGGCGCACTACCAGAACGCCGCCGCCCTCGCCGCCGCCCCGGACCTCGCCGCGGACCTGCTGCGCGAGACCCAGGCCGTCGCCGACGAGGAGAAACTGGAGAGCTACCGCACCGTCTTCAACACCGGCAGCGGAGCCGGCCAGACCGTCTGGCACGTCCACGCGCACGTCCTCGGGGGTCGTGGCCTGGAATGGCCCCCCGGATAGGCAGCCGTGTCCGTCCGCGAACTAGTGGTCCTCGGCACCGCCAGCCAGGTCCCGACCCGGCACCGCAACCACAACGGCTACCTGTTGAGGTGGGACGGTGAGGGCATCCTCTTCGACCCCGGCGAGGGAACGCAGCGGCAGATGTTGCGCGCCGGGGTCTCCGCCCACGACCTCAACCGGATCTGCGTCACGCACTTCCACGGCGACCACTCCCTCGGCCTCGCCGGCGTCATCCAACGGATCAACCTCGACCAGGTCCCGCACGAGGTCACCGCGTACTACCCGCGCTCCGGCCAACGCTTCTTCGACCGTCTGCGCCACGCGACGGCCTACCGTGAGACGGTGCGCCTCACCGAGGTCCCGGTCGCCGCCGACGGCACCCTCGCGGTGTCCCCGTCGTACACCCTTCAGGCCCGCAGGCTCTCCCACCCGGTCGAGTCCTACGGCTACCGCCTCACCGAGCCCGACGGGCGCCGCATGCTTCCCGAGCGGCTCGCCGCGTACGGGATCAAGGGCCCGGACGTGGGCCTCATCCAGCGTGCGGGCAGGCTCGGCGACGTCACGTTGGAGGACGTCAGCGAGGTACGACACGGACAGCGGTTCGCCTTCGTCATGGACACCCGGATGTGCGAGGGGGTGCACGCGCTGGCGGAGGGCTGCGACCTGCTCGTCATCGAGTCCACCTTCCTTGACGAGGACGCGGAACTGGCTGCGGAGCACGGTCATCTGACGGCAGGTCAGGCAGCTTCCGTCGCGCGGGACGCCGGTGTGCGCCACCTGGTCCTCACCCACTTCAGTCAGCGCTACTCCGACCCTGGGGATTTCGAGCGGCAGGCGCGGGCGGCCGGGTTCGCGGGGGAGCTGACCGTGGCGCACGACCTGCAACGGGTGCCGGTCCCCAAGCGCAGGTGAATCCGCAGGCGAGCAGGGGGGTGAGCCAATCTGCACGTGCTTCCTCGCGCCCCTCTCGGAAGGCGGCGTGGGGCGGCGCGTGCGCCGCATCGCGGACGCGGGGGAATACGGGTTCGGTGATCGTTGCCCGGGTGCTATAGTTGATCACGTCCTGGTCGCCGGAACTTCCGGTAGCCGGCCGCGCGTTGGTGGTCCAAGGAAAGACGCCCCGCTTCCTGCGGGGAGATGCAGGTGCAAGGCCTGTCCGGCGCTCCATCCGAGCCCCATCCCGTTGTGTGCGGGATGGGGCTTTTTGGTGTCCCGTCTTACTGTCCTCCCTGAGGGTGGCGCAGAACGGCGGACACCGGCGTTGCCCCGCTGGTGAAGGACGTCCTGCGCACCGACCCGTCGGCGGTGGGCGACTCGATGGGTGACCTGGTGCACACTGGCCAGTACCGCACCACGTCAGGGAGCGCACTGTGACTCCGTCCTACAACATCGCGGGAGAGGAACCGGACCACCTCACCCCGCCCTCGCGCCGTCAGGCACAGGTCGATCCGCTCGCCGCACTGCGTGCCCCGGGCGACCCGTCCTGGGACGTCTGTCTCACCGGCACCGTCTTCCTCGACATCATCTTCACCGGTCTGGACTCGGCCCCCGTGCGTGGTACCGAGTCCTGGGCACGGGGCATGGGCTCCAGTCCCGGCGGGGTCGCCAACATGGCCACCGCCCTGGCCCGCCTCGGCCTCAGAACCGCCCTCGCCGCGGCCTTCGGCGACGACCACTACGGCGAGTACTGCTGGGACGCGCTGGAGCAGGGGGAGGGCATCGATCTCTCAGCCTCGCGCACCGTACCCGGCTGGCACTCCCCGGTGACCGTCTCCATGGCCTATGAAGGCGAGCGCACCATGGTCTCCCACGGCCACGAGCCGCCGCCGCAGGAGCTCGTGCCGGACTTCCCGCCCCGGGCGCGCGCGGCCGTCGCCTCCCTCACGCCTGGCCGCAGGGCGCCGTGGATCGCCCAGGCCGCCCGTGCGGGCACCCGCATCTTCGCCGACATCGGTTGGGACGAGACCGGCGCCTGGGACCTCGCCGGCCTCGTCGACCTGGAGCACTGCGAGGCGTTCCTGCCCAACGCCGAGGAAGCCAAGCGGTACACGGGCACCGAGTGCCCGCGGGCCGCCGCCCACGCGCTGACCGAGTACGTCCCGCTGGCCGTGGTGACCCTGGGGGCCGAAGGGGCGTACGCCGTGGACCGGCGTACGGGCGAGACGGCCGAGGTCCCGGCCATCGCCGTGGAGGCGCTCGATCCCACCGGCGCGGGGGACGTCTTCGTGGCCGGCTTCGTGACCGGCACGCTGGCCGGGTGGCCACTGGCGGACCGGCTGGCCCTCGCGGGGCTTACCGCCGCCCTGTCCGTCCAGGAGTTCGGCGGTTCCCTCTCGGCACCCGGCTGGTCGGAACTGGCGGCCTGGTGGCGCGAGGTCCAGTCCCTGCCGGAGCCGGAGCAGGACCCTGCTGCACTGAGCCGCTATGCCTTCCTCGACGCCCTGCTGCCCCTGGGCGGTGTGGAGGTCTGGCCTCGCAGGCGCGCGGTGCCGACCATCGGTTTCCGCCCGGCACGCTGACCCCCACCGGCCGGGCCGGTGCCCAGGCAGCACAGGCCCTGCGGGCCGCCGCCCAGGGCCGCCGCGACCCGCTCCAGCCGGGCTGCACCACGGCTCAGTGACCTGTCGCCCAGCGCGGTGTACAGCACACCCGGAGTCAGTGCCGGCGTCGCGCCCACCCGGTCGGCGACGACCCGTCCACCGTGCGGCATCGGTGGGGCTCTCCTCGCGGAGGAGCCGGTCACGGGGCACGAGCGGTTCGCGCACGGTGTCCAGCTCCCGCCGCGGACCAGTCTCCGGGCCGTCGGTCACCGGCCCCTGGCTCTGGACGGATGCGCATCCGTGATCTCGCTCGGCCTCCGGCCCGGGAAAAGCCCTACGGCGTTGTCGGTGCACCGTCGTACCCTGGACTGTGCGAGGCCGCCTCGACCGTGCGGCCGTGACGAGGAGGAAGCGCAGGCGTCGAACGCCGGCCCATGACACAGACACCCACAGCTCACACCCCCACGCAGGAGCAGGCGAGAGCACAGATCAGCGTCCCCGCCCAGCACCCCATGGTGACCGTGCTGGGATCCGGTGATTCCCTCCTGCGCGTGATCGAGAAGGCCTTCCCGGCGGCCGACATCCATGTCCGGGGCAACGAGATCAGCGCGGTCGGCGACCCGGCGGAAGTCGCTCTCATCCAGCGCGTGTTCGACGAAATGATGCTGGTACTACGCACGGGGCAGCCGATGACGGAGGACGCAGTGGAACGCTCGATCGCCATGCTCAAAGCGAGCGAGAACGGGACGAGCGACGGCCACGAGACCCCGGCCGAGGTGCTGACCCAGAACATCCTGTCCTCCCGCGGGCGCACGATCCGGCCCAAGACCCTCAACCAGAAGCGGTACGTCGACGCGATCGACAAGCACACGGTCGTCTTCGGCATCGGTCCGGCCGGCACCGGCAAGACCTACCTCGCCATGGCGAAGGCGGTGCAGGCCCTGCAGTCCAAGCAGGTCAACCGCATCATCCTGACCCGCCCGGCGGTGGAGGCCGGGGAGCGGCTCGGGTTCCTGCCGGGCACCCTCTACGAGAAGATCGACCCCTACCTGCGACCGCTGTACGACGCGCTGCACGACATGATCGACCCGGACTCGATCCCGCGGCTGATGGCGGCGGGGACCATCGAGGTGGCGCCGCTGGCCTATATGCGCGGGCGTACGCTGAACGACGCCTTCATCATCCTCGACGAGGCCCAGAACACCAGCCCCGAGCAGATGAAGATGTTCCTGACCCGGCTCGGTTTCGACTCGAAGATCGTGATCACCGGTGACGTGACCCAGGTAGACCTGCCCGGCGGGCAGAAGTCGGGCCTGCGGCAGGTGCAGGAGATCCTGGAGGGCGTCGAGGACGTCCACTTCTCCCGGCTGTCGTCCCACGATGTCGTACGGCACAAGCTGGTGGGCCGTATCGTCGACGCGTACGAGCAGTACGACAGCAACTACGGCACCGAGAACGACACCCACCAGGGCAGTCGGGGCAAGTCCGGCGCCAAGGGCACCAAGCGGAAGTAGATCAGCGCGACCATGTCGATCGACGTCAACAACGAGTCCGGTACCGAGGTCGACGAGCAGGCGATCCTCGACATCGCCCGCTACGCACTCGCGCGGATGCGCATCCACCCGCTCTCCGAACTCTCGGTCATCGTCGTGGACGCCGATGCCATGGAGCAGCTGCACATCCAGTGGATGGACCTGCCCGGCCCGACGGACGTCATGTCCTTCCCGATGGACGAGCTCCGACCGCCGTCGAAGGACGACGACGAGCCGCCGCAGGGGCTGCTCGGCGACATCGTGCTGTGCCCGGAGGTCGCTGCCAAGCAGGGCGCCGAGGCGCCGACCCTGCACTCCATGGACGAGGAGCTCCAGTTGCTCACCGTCCACGGGGTGCTGCACCTGCTCGGGTACGACCACGAGGAGCCGGACGAGAAGGCCGAGATGTTCGGGCTGCAGGCCGCCATCGTGGACGGTTGGCGGGCCGAGCACGGCCTGACCGGGCCGTCCCCGGCGCCGACCGTCTCGTAGCCGGGCCGGTCCTCGCATGAGTCCGCAGATCGTGCTCGGCGCCATCGCGTTGGTCGTCGTCGCCTGGCTCGCCGCCTGTGCGGAGGCGGGCCTGGCGCGCGTCTCCAGCTTCCGCGCGGAGGAGGCCGTCAAGTCCGGCCGGCGCGGCGGGGCCAAGCTCGCCCAGGTCGCCGCCGACCCCACCCGCTACCTCAACGTGGCCCTGTTGGTCCGCGTCACCTTCGAGATGGCCGCCGCGGCCCTGGTGACGTACGCCTGCTTGGAGGAGTTCGACACCACCTGGCAGGCCCTGCTGATCGCCATCGGCGTGATGGTGCTCGTCTCGTACGTCGCCGTCGGTGTCTCCCCGCGCACCATCGGCCGCCAGCACCCGCTGAACACGGCGACCGCGGCGGCGTACGTGCTGCTGCCGCTCGCCCGCGTGATGGGGCCGATCCCCTCCCTGCTCATCCTCATCGGCAACGCCCTCACCCCCGGCAAGGGCTTCCGGCGCGGTCCCTTCGCCTCCGAAGCAGAGTTGCGCGCGCTGGTCGACCTGGCCGAACAGGAGTCGCTGATCGAGGACGAGGAGCGCCGGATGGTGCACTCGGTCTTCGAACTCGGGGACACCCTGGTACGCGAGGTCATGGTCCCACGGACCGACCTGGTCGTCATCGAGCGGTACAAGACCATCCGGCAGGCCCTCACCCTCGCGCTGCGCTCCGGGTTCTCCCGGATCCCGGTCACCGGGGAGAACGAGGACGACATCGTCGGGATCGTGTATCTGAAGGATCTGGTCCGCAAGACACACATCAGCCGGGACGCGGAGGGCGACCTGGTGTCCACGGCCATGCGCCCGGCCGTCTTCGTGCCCGACACCAAGAACGCCGGCGACCTCTTGCGCGAGATGCAGAAGGAACGCAACCACGTCGCCGTCGTCATCGACGAGTACGGAGGCACCGCGGGCATCGTCACCATCGAGGACATCCTGGAAGAGATCGTCGGCGAGATCACCGACGAGTACGACCGGGAACTCCCCCCGGTGGAGGACCTCGGTGGCGACCGGTACCGGGTCACCGCCCGCCTCGACGTCACCGACCTCGGCGAGCTGTACGGCCTGGAGGAGTACGACGACGAGGACGTGGAGACCGTCGGCGGCCTGCTCGCCAAGGCTCTTGGCCGGGTGCCCATCGCCGGCGCGTCGGCACAGGTCGAACTGCCCGACGAGCGCCGGCTGAAGCTGACGGCGGAGGCCGCGGCCGGACGTCGGAACAAGATCGTCACGGTGCTGGTGGAGCCGGCACCGCAGGAGGCGTCCGAGTGACCCCCGGAGAACTGCGCGCCTTCTGCCTGTCCTTCAACGCGGCCGCGGAGGACTTCCCGTTCAACGCGGAGACCTCGGTCTTCAAAGTGCTGGGCAAGATGTTCGCCCTGACCGCCCTGGATGCGCGGCCCCTGACCGTCAACCTCAAGTGCGACCCCGAGGACGCCGTCCGGCTGCGCGGGGAGCACGAGGGGCTGATCGTCCCCGGCTGGCACATGAACAAGCGGCACTGGAACACCGTGACGATCGGCGGCCTGCCCGACCGACTCGTCCGCGAGCTGATCGAGGATTCGTACGACCTCGTCGTGGCCGGACTGCCCAGGGCGGAGCGGCTGCGGCTCGACCGGCCGTGACGCGGTAAAGCCGTTGCCGGTGCCCGCTGACCCGCTGCCAGAATCGGGCGCATGGACATGCGATACCCGCGCCCCCTGAGCCCCGGTGACCGTATAGGTGTGACCTCTCCGTCCAGTGGAGTGGACGGGCAGTTGCGCGGGCGTCTCGACGTCGCCGCAAGTGATCTCCGGGCGCTCGGTTACGAGGTGGTCATCGGCCGGTGCATGGACGGTTCCGGGCATCTCAGCGCCCCGGCCGCCGAGCGCGCGGCCGAGCTGACCGACATGCTGACCGACCCGGACATCCGTGCCGTGGTGCCACCGTGGGGCGGAGAGACCGCGATCGACCTGCTGCCGTTGCTCGACTTCGAGCGGATCGGGCGGGCCGAGCCGACCTGGGTCGTCGGCTACTCGGACCTATCGACGCTGATCACCCCGCTGACCTTGCTGACGGGGGTCGCGACCGTGCACGGCAACAACCTCATGGACACCCCCTACCGGACGCCAGCGGGCCTTTGGTCCTGGCTCGACATCGTCGCCGCGCCGCAGGGCAAGCCGTTCGGCCAGACCCCGCCGGGGCGCCACCGCTCGGGTGGCCACGACGACTACCGGACGTTTCCGGACGTCCGGGACCTCACCCTGGACGCCGAGGGTGGCTGGAGGCGGCTCGACGGCGACGGGGATGTGGAGGTGGAGGGCAGGCTGATCGGTGGATGTATCGAGACCCTCGCCAACCTTGCGGGGACGCGTTACCTGGACACCTCGGCCTTCGCCGGGGACGAGTCGCTACTCGTCTACGTCGAGGCCTGCGAGGACAACGCGTTCACCATCTGCCGCAACCTGCACGGCATGCGCCTCGCTGGATTCTTCGACCGTGCCGCCGGTGTCCTCGTCGGCCGTACCCACGCTCCCGACGGCCGCACTCTCACCCAGCACGAGGCCGTCCTCGACGCACTCGGCCCACTCGGCGTGCCGATCATCGCCGACATCGAGTGCGGGCACGTCCCGCCCTTCCTTCCGCTGGTCAACGGCGCACGCGGCCGTGCGGTGCACACGCCCGTGCGGAGTGAGATCGTCCAGACCCTGGACTGACCCCGGTGCAGGCCCAGACCGACCGGGACGGCGGGGCGCGGACGATCACCGCACCTGAAGTGCGGCCTAAGCTAGGGGCATGACCGAGACCAACGCGCTTGATCCCGAGGACCGCAAGATCGTGACGCTGGCCCGTTCCGCGCGGGCCCGGAACGGTGTGCCCGAGGGGGCGGCCGTACGGGACGAAACCGGCCGTACGTACGTCGCGGGGTCGGTGGTTCTCGCCTCGCTGAAGCTGAGCGCGCTGCGGACGGCCGTGGCGATGGCGGTGGCGTCGGGGGCGCGGTCGCTGGAGGCGGCGGCGGTGGTGAGCGAGGCGGAGTCGGTCGTGGCCGAGGACCTGGCCGCCGTCGCCGATCTCGGAGGGGCGGGGACGCCCGTGCTGCTCGCCGGCGTCGACGGAGTTGTCCGGGACACCGTCTCCGCCGGCTGAAAAGGCGTCGGCCGACCAAAAGGTCGGCCGGAATTCAACCTTGTCGGTTTCTGGCCCCCGCGCATCAATGGAGGCGTACGATCCGACGGGCCGTCAGATCCGCACCGCCCTGCAGAGTGTCCGCACCCCCCTGCTGAAGGCCTCTTCACCCGTCGGCGTCCCCACACGGCACTCCCAGCAGGGAAGGGAAGCGGATCCCATGAGAGGCAAGCGCACGGCAACGGGTGCGGCGCTGGTGGCCGGGGCCCTCGCGGTCACCGGACTCGCCTTCGCGCCCACCGCGGCCGCCGTCACTCCCCAGTCGGCGACCTTCACCGCGAACTGCGGCATCTTCGGCGGTGGTGCGGCCACGCTCACCGCCACCCAGAGCGGCGGCTCGGCCACCCTCACCCTCGCCACCGCGATCACCACGCCACTGCCCTTGGCCAAGGACTCGATCGCGTCCACGCTCACCATGGCGAAGGCGGGCGGCGGCAGCACCGTTTTCAGCGGCACGAAGAACCCGGCCATGGCCGCCGGCGACCCGGTCACCGTAGGTCCGCTCACCGGCACCGTCGCCTCCGGTGACAGCCTGGACGTCTACGGCGGCTCCCTCAAGATGGTGTTCTTCGGGATCACCGTGACCTGTACGGCGAGCGCCCCGCAGTCGCCGGGGCCGTTCGTGTTCAACTGAGCGATCTGTTCCGGTTGTTTCCGGAACTCTCCTGGATGCC
Organism: Streptomyces pluripotens; assembly: GCF_000802245.2. NCBI lineage: Bacteria > Bacillati > Actinomycetota > Actinomycetes > Kitasatosporales > Streptomycetaceae > Streptomyces > Streptomyces pluripotens. Next base: position 2,122,476 of record NZ_CP021080.1, on the reverse strand, counting down.
GCAGATTCTGATGGTCCGTCAGTTTTCTGCGGCATCTCCATTGACTTCTCATCCCCGCTCTACATCAATGCCCCCTGTCGGCGCAGAAGAGCCGCTGCGCCCGCAACCCTCAGGAGGGGGCCCATGGGTTCGACACCCGGAAGATCCCGGCGGTGGCGCTGGTTGTCACTGTTCGGGGCGACCGCTCTCGCGGTCACCGTGGGCGGCGCACTGGCCGGTCCGGCCAGTGCCGCCGACACGAACGTGGACTTCGCCACGCACTGCATCCCACCCGCCATCGCCGGCCTCCCGCCGATCGACGGCACGACCACCGCGAACGTGTCGGTGGACAACACCAGTCCGAAGGTGGGCGACACGGTCACCGTGACCTACACCGTGGTCACGGCCGCCGCCAGCAACCCCACCGACCTGGCCCTGCCGGCCGACATCATGACCCCGACCGGCAAGGTCACCCTCGGCGGTGCCCAGACGGGTGACGTCACCGTCGCGGGACCGAAGAAGAACCCGCCGGTACCGGGTAAGGCCGCATTCCCGTCCTTCTCCATGACCGGCACGTTCACCGTCACCAAGGCCGGACAGATCACCCTCTCGCCCGGTGACTACAACATCCACACCAGCTACATCATGGAGCTGGACACCCCCTGCACGGTCACCAACCCGCCCGCACCGGTGTCCGGGACCATCACCGCGACCGACGGCACCCCGGCCAACACCCGGGCCATCTCGCTGAGCGCGGCCTCCGGTGATCCGGGCGCCAGTGTCACGGTCAGCGGTACGGACTTCACTCCGGGCGCGGCCGTCACCCTGGCCGGTCGGGCCGGGGACACCCAGACCGCGGACACGGCGACCGTGACCGCCGACTCCCAGGGCTCCTTCAGCGGTTCCCTCGTCGTCAACGACAAGACGACGACCGGGATCGTGGCCTACGAGGGCGGCTCCTGGAACGCGGACAAGGGCGCGGGCCCCGCGGCCTACGTCGTCAACGACAACACGCCCATCCCGGACGGCAGCCAGAAGCTGACCACCACCGTCAAGGCGGGCACGCTCTCCATGTCCCAGGCTGGGGACTCCGTCGCCCTGTCGACGGTCGACTTCGGTCAGGGCGGGGCTTCGACCGGAACCCTGCAGACGGTGACCGTCAAGGACTTCCGCGGCGGGCCCGCGGGCTGGTCCCTGACCGGCAAGGTCACCGACTTCACCGGCCCCGGCGCCAAGATCGACGCGGGCCGGCTGAGCTGGACGCCGGCCTGCGTGACCACGGCGGGCAGCCCCAGCACCTGCAAGGCCGGTTCGGCGGGCACCGTGGGCACCTCGGGAGCGACGCTCGCGTCGGCCCCCGACGCCACACTCACCGGTGGCGAGTTCACCGTCGACGCCGGGCTCTCCCTGGACGTGCCGGCCTTCACACCTCCCGGCTCGTACTCCGGAGTCCTGACCCTCACCCTCACCTGACCCGCACCCCGACGGTGGCCGGGCGCCCCACCCATTGCGACCGGGGCCGCACCCGCCCGACCGCCACCAACGGCCACCCCCCGACCCACCGTCCTTCCCGTCGCCACCCCGAGCCCACGGGGGTCCGCACCCATGCGCAAGCCGTACGTCCTCCTGCTGAGTCTGCTCCTGGTCTTCCTCGGTGTCCTCGGTGTCCTCGGCACACCCGCACGGGCCGCCGGCAACGGCAGTTGGTCCGTCTACCCCGTTGCCTCGAAGATCGCCGCGCGACCCTACTTCTACCTCTCCGCCGACCCCGGTCAGTCCCTCACCGACAAGGTGGCCGTCGCCAACAAGACCGGCAGACCGCTCACCTTCCGGCTGTACGCGGCCGATGCCTACAACACCGCCCGCGACGGAGGGTTCGCCGTGCGGACGCTCAAGGAGAGGATGCGCGGGGTGGGCGCCTGGGTGAAACCCGCGACGTCACGGATCACCGTGCCCCCGCACAAGACGGTCACCGTGCCCTTCACCCTGCACGTACCGGACGGGGCCGAACCCGGGGACCATGCCGGGGCGATCGTCGCCCTCGACGAACGCGTCGAACCCGGCAGCGGCAGGCTGGCGCTCGGCGTGCAGCGGGCCGTCGGCGCCCGCGTCTACCTGCGGGTCGGCGGGCCCACATTGCCCGCGCTCTCCGTCGAGCAGCTGCGGATCAGCCATCACCAGCCGCTGGTACCAGGCCTCGGCGACAGCACGGCGACCGTCTCCTACACCCTGCGCAACACCGGCAACGTCACCCTCCACCCCGAGGTGGAGCTGACGGCGCACGGGTTGTTCGGCCGCACGCTCCTCGACCGCAAGCTGAGCCGGGTCCCCTCCGAGCTGCTGCCGGGTCAGCGGGTGCGGCTCACCGAACCATGGCACGGGGCACCCCAATTCAACCGGGCCAAACTGACGCTGACCGCGCGTGCACGAAAGACCCGGGAGTCGGCGAGCGCCTCCTTCATCGCCCTGCCCTGGCTGCCGGCCGCGCTGCTGTTCACCGCGGGTGTGGCGACTGGGGTGCTGCTGGTCAGAGCGCGTCGGGGCCGCGCTCGCCGGTCCGCACCCGCACGACCGTCTCCACGGGAACGGCCCACACCTTCCCGTCCCCGATCTTCCCCGTCCGCGCGGCCTTGACGATCGCGTCCATCACGTCGTCGGCGGCCGTGTCCTCCACCACGACTTCGATGCGTGCCTTCGGTACCAGGTCGACCCGGTACTCCGCGCCTCGGTACACCTCGGTGTGGCCGCGCTGCCGCCCGTAGCCGCTCGCCTCGGTCACGGTCAGTCCCTGCACGCCCAGCTCCTGCAGGGCGGTCTTGACCTCGTCCAGCCGGTACGGCTTGACGATCGCGGTGATGAGCTTCATGCCTGGCTCTCGACCTTCTGGGCTGCGGCCTCCCGGACGGGGGCCTTCTGGACGGCGACGACGGAGTGGCTGAACGGGGCGCCATGGCCCAGGACCCCGTGATCGTAGGCCGTCTCGGCGTGCACCGTCAGGTCCAGGCCGGTCTGCTCCTGCTCCGCACTCGCCCGGAAGCCCATCGCCTTGTCGAGCAGCCTGCCGAGGCCGTACGTCACCGTGAAGGCGTACCCCGCCACGACCACCACGGCCAGCAGCTGCTTACCGAGCGGGGCGAGCCCACCGCCGTAGAACAGGCCCTGCGTCCCGCCGGTCATCGCCTTCTCGGCGAACAGGCCGATCAGCAGGGTGCCGATGATGCCGCCCACCAGGTGGACGCCGACGACGTCCAGGGAGTCGTCGTAGTTCAGCTTGAACTTCCAGCTCACCGCGTAGGAGCAGACGATTCCGGCGGCCAGCCCCACGACCAGCGCGCCGAGCAGGGAGACCGTGCCGCAGGAAGGGGTGATCGCGACCAGGCCGGCCACCGAGCCGGAGACCGCGCCCAGGGTGGTCGGGTGACCATCCCGCCGGTGCTCCACGAACAGCCAGCCGAGTAGACCGGTGCAGCCGGCGGCGAGGGTGTTGAGGAAGGCAGCCGCGGCCAGGCCGCTCGCGCCGGGTGCGGAGCCCGCGTTGAAGCCGAACCAGCCGAACCAGAGCAGACCGGCGCCGAGGACCACCATGGGCAGGTTGTGCGGGCGCATGGCGTCCTTCTGGAAACCGAGGCGGGGCCCGAGGACCAGGCACAGGGCGAGGCCGGAGGCGCCCGAGGTGATTTCGACCGGCAGACCGCCGGCGAAGTCGAGCGCGCCGAGCCGGTCCAGGATCCAGCCGCCCGGGCCCCACACCCAGTGGGCGACGGGAACGTATACGAGGAGCGTCCAGGCCGGAACGAAGAGCAGCCAGGCCGAGAACTTCGTCCGGTCGGCGACGGCGCCGCTGATCAGCGCCGCGGTGATGATCGCGAAGGTCAGCTGGAAGGTGGCGAAGAGGAGGGTCGGCACCGTGCCGTGGACGCTGCCGGGGCCGATGCCGTGCATGCCGGAGTGTTCCAGCCCGCCGATCAGGCCACCGAGGACATCGTCTCCGAAGGCCAGCGAATAGCCGGCCGCCAGCCACACCACCGTGACCAAGGCGATCGACACGAAGCTCATCATCAGCATGTTGAGGACGCTCTTGGTGCGGACCATGCCGCCGTAGAACAGGGCCAGGCCCGGGGTCATCAACAGGACCAGGGCGGTCGAGGTGAGCAGCCAGGCGGTGTCGCCGGTGTTCACATGGGCTGCGGCGAGGATCACGTGCGTCTCCAACGGGGCCGGGGGCTGGACAGAGGGTCACCGGCACGCGTTTCCGGTCGCGTACGGTTGTGTTTCCGTGACGTTTCGTTGCGAACAGGTTTCCGGCAGCTCACGGTGTGGGTCGGTGACCGCCACTGGTGCGGCAGGGGTTCGTGGATCAGGGAGAATGGGCGGCATGAGCGTTCGCACCCAGTCATCCGGGCGGCCGGCCGAGACCGTCCACCGTGCCGGCTTCGCCTGCTTCGTGGGCCGCCCCAACGCGGGCAAGTCCACCCTCACGAACGCTCTGGTCGGGCAGAAGGTGGCGATCACCTCCAACCGCCCGCAGACCACCCGGCACACGGTGCGGGGCATCGTCCACCGCCCCGACGCCCAGCTGATCCTGGTCGACACCCCAGGCCTGCACAAGCCGCGCACCCTGCTCGGCGAGCGCCTGAACGACGTCGTCCGCACCACCTGGGCCGAGGTCGACGTGATCGGTTTCTGCCTGCCCGCCGACCAGAAGATCGGCCCCGGTGACCGCTTCATCGCCAAGGAACTGGCCGGAATCAGGAAGACCCCCAAGGTCGCCGTCGTCACCAAGACCGACCTCGTCGACTCCAAGGCCCTCGCCGAGCAACTGATCGCCATCGACCAGTTGGGCAAGGAGCTGGGCATCGAGTGGGCGGAGATTGTGCCGGTCTCGGCGGTGGGCTCCCGGCAGGTCGGTCTCCTGGCCGACCTGCTCGTCCCGCTGCTCCCCGAGGGCCCCGCCCTCTACCCCGAGGGCGACCTGACGGACGAGCCCGAGCAGGTGATGGTGGCCGAGCTGATCCGCGAGGCCGCACTGGAGGGCGTACGGGACGAGCTGCCGCACTCCATCGCGGTGGTCGTGGAGGAGATGCTCCCGCGCGAGGACCGCCCTGCCGACCGTCCCCTCCTGGACATCCACGCCAACGTCTACATCGAGCGGCCCAGCCAGAAGGGCATCATCATCGGCCCCAAGGGCAAGCGGCTGAAGGACGTCGGCATCAAGTCCCGCAAGCACATCGAAGCGCTGCTCGGCACACCCGTCTTCCTGGACCTGCACGTGAAGGTCGCCAAGGACTGGCAGCGCGATCCGAAGCAGCTCCGTCGGCTGGGGTTCTAGCCGACCGCCACCGTCCGGCCGGCAGCGGGACCCGGGTGCGCGCTCAGCGGCCGGGTTCCCCCGCGGGACCCGGTGCCCCGGGCCCCGTTCCGCGCCGCCCGGGCCCGGCCGTCACCCCAAGGCGCCGCCGTGGGTCACCGCTGTGCCCGCAGTACGTCGCGGAACCACTGGTAGGAGGCCTTGGGCGTGCGCTTCTGGGTCTCGTAGTCCACGTGCACCAGACCGAAACGGCGCGCATATCCCTCTGCCCACTCGAAGTTGTCCATCAGCGACCACACGAAATATCCGCGTACGTCCACGCCGGCCTCCAGCGCGGTGTGTAGGGCGCGGAGGTGGGCGTCTAGGTATGCGATGCGGCCCTGGTCGTCGACGCCCTCGCCGGAGCAGCCGTTCTCGGTGATGATGATCGGCGGGAGACGTGCGCCGTAGCGCTCCCGGAAGCCGCACAGCAGCTCGGTGAGGGCCTCGGGGACGATCGGCCAGCCGAAGTCGGTCACCGGGACGCCCTCGATCTCCCGGAGCGAGAAGGGGAGCCCGGGGGGCATCCTCATTCCGCCGTACTCGGAGTCACCGTCCCTGGGGGCACCGACCCTGGTCGGCGCGTAGTAGTTGATGCCGTACCAGTCGAGGGGCTCGGCGATGACCTTCAGATCGGACTCGACGTCTTTCGACATCAACTCGCCCAGGCCGTCGGGGTAGCGGCCGAGGATCACCGGCTCGGCGAACAGTCGGTTGAGCAGGAGGTCGTAGAAGTCGGCCGCCTCCGTGTCCGCCGGTTCGACAGAGGCTGGCCGGGTGGGGCCGTGGGAGTTGGCGATGCCGATGTCCGCAGCCCCGGTCGCGCGCAGCGCCCGTACCGCGAGGCCATGGGCGAGGAGCTGGTGGTGGGCGACCGGGAGGGCGTCGAAGAGCAGTTGTTTGCCGGGCGCGTGGGTGCCGAGAGCGTGGCCGAGGAGGGTGTGCTCTGCGGGCTCGTTGAGAGTGATCCACTTGTCGACGCGGTCGCCGAGCCGCTCCGCCACCACGGTGACGTAGTCGGCGAACCGCGCCGCCGTGTCCCGCTGGAGCCAGTCCAGCGAGGCGGGCAGGTCCCAGTGGAAGAGTGTGGGCACCGGTCGCACGCCTGCCGCGCACAGCTCGTCCACCAGGCGGTCGTAGAAGTCCAGGCCGCCGGGGGAGTCCACCCGGGGCCAGGAGATGGAGAAGCGGTACGCGTCCACGCCGAGGTCGGCCAGGAGGGCCACGTCCTCGGGGTAGCGGTGGTAGTGGTCGCAGGCCACCGCCGCCGTCGAACCGTCCTTCACCCGTCCCGGTTCGGAAGTGAACTCGTCCCACACGGAAGGCTCGCGCTCCTGGGCGGCTCCTTCGATCTGGTGGGCCGAGGTCGATACACCCCATAGGAAACCGTCCGGGAAGCGGGGGATCGATGGGGCCGCCCTGCCTGTGTCAGTCGCCATGGCCGGATCATCCTTACCCGCGGTAAGGGAGTCAACGCCTCTGCAGGAAACGGGCGTTGCTGCTCGTTGTCGCACGCTGTTGCCGCAACAGGCAACGTTCGCCCCGTCACAAACGTCGCCTGCCGCGGCCTAGGCGCCCTCCTTCAGCACACGGGACACCAACTCCCTCTCCGCGTCGGTCAGCAGGGGGTCGGCCGCGTACACCGTGCGGCCGTCCACCGTGATCTCGTACCGGAAACCGTCTGGGACGCCGTCGGGCGGTGTGCTCCGGCCGGACGCGAGGACGCGTTCGGCCAGGGTGTGCCACTCGGGGGCGTCGGACCGGGGTGAGGTGTCCACCTCGGCCCGGCGCTCGATGCCCGCGAAACCGCCCGTGCGCCGTACCTGGATACGCATGGGCCCTGTCTAGTACGGAAAGCTCCGGTGGGGAAGCACGCCTCTACAGCGTCCGCACCCCGACCTGCTCCCACGCCTTCTGCACGGCCTGGAGTTCGTCGCCCGCGCCGTACCGCTCCCGGGCCACCTGCACCGTCAGCGTGGCGAAGTCGGCGAACAGCGCGTCCGACGCCAGGTCGCCGCCGGTGAGCACGTCGTACCAGATCTGCCCGGCCCTCTCCCAGGCACGGCCGCCGAGGGCCGCGGCGACCAGGTAGAAGGCGTGGTTCGGGATGCCGGAGTTGATGTGCACGCCGCCGTTGTCACGGTTGGTGTGGACGTAGTCCTCCATCCTCGCCGGCTGCGGGTCCTTGCCGAGGGTGCTGTCGTCGTACGCCGTGCCCGGAGCCTTCATGGAGCGCAGCGCGGTGCCGGTGACGCGCGGCGCGAGCAGGCCCGCGCCGATCAGCCAGTCGGCCTCGGTAGCGGTCTGGCCGAGTGTGTACTGCTTGATCAGCGAGCCGAAGACGTCGGAGACCGATTCGTTCAGGGCGCCGGACTGGCCGTAGTACTCCAGGTTCGCGGTGTGCTGGGTGACGCCGTGGGTCAGCTCGTGGCCGATGACGTCGACCGGGATGGTGAAGTCGAGGAAGATCTCGCCGTCGCCGTCACCGAACACCATCTGCTCGCCGTTCCAGAAGGCGTTGTCGTAGCCCTCGCCGAAGTGCACGGTGGCGTCCAGCGGCAGCCCGTCGTCATCGATGGAGTGTCGGCCGTACGCCGTGAGGTACAGCTCGAAGGTGGCACCGAGTCCCGCGTAGGCGCGGTTGACGGTGGCGTCGGAGACCGGTTCGGCGCCCTCCGTGCGGACCTGCGTGCCGGGGAGGTCCTGTGCGTGGTGGGCGTCGTAGATGGTGCGGTGCGGCTGGTCTGCGGCGCCGGCGGGCGGGGTGACGGCGGGTACGCCGAGGACCGTGGTCAGGCTGCGGCGGGTGCGCTGGTAGGCGTCGTGTTCCAGGGACCGGCGGGCCGGTCCGGACAGCGCGGGGTCCTCGGCCTGGGCGAGCTTGTCGAGGACGTGCGGCGGCACGATCGTGCAGAAGACGGGCTGGAAGCCCCCGTTGGTCGTCATGTCCGGCACCATTGCACCGTGTGACACTGTTGTCACTACCCGCAACCGTGATTGGTGAAATACGGTGACAATACGGGGGTGTTCGCCTTGCTCTCCGTAGTCGAAGTGGCATGACGCACTCTTTTGTCTGTTTCGCTCCATTGTTTCTTACGGTCCCGCATACTGATACGGACCCTCGCGGCCGGTGCGGCTCGGCTACCATGCGGGACATCATGCGTTTCGGGCTGCTTCTTCTTAGCTGCCGCGGCGAGGGCCTGTAGTCGAGGCCGACCCCCTCCCCGCGGAGCTTGGCGTTGCGTCGTCGGCCGTCCTTCCGGACATCCTTGAGGAGCCCCGCACCATGGCCAACCGCCAGCAGCCCACCTCCATGCCGGTCCACAAGTACGGTCGCTACCAGCAGGTCGACATCCCCGACCGCAGCTGGCCCGGCAAGCGGATCACCACCGCCCCCCGCTGGCTCTCCACCGACCTGCGTGACGGCAACCAGGCCCTGATCGACCCGATGTCGCCCGAGCGCAAGCGCCGGATGTTCGACCAACTGGTCACGATGGGCTACAAGGAGATCGAGGTCGGCTTCCCCGCCTCCGGTCAGACCGACTTCGACTTCGTACGCTCGATCATCGAGGAGGAGGGTGCGATCCCCGAGGACGTGACGATCTCCGTCCTCACCCAGGCCCGCGAGGACCTGATCGAGCGGACCGTGGAGTCCCTGAAGGGGGCCCGCAGGGCCACCGTCCACCTGTACAACGCGACGGCTCCCGTGTTCCGCCGGGTGGTGTTCCGCGGCTCCAAGGACGACATCAAGCAGATCGCGGTCGACGGCACCCGCCTGGTGATGGAGTACGCCGAGAAGCTGCTGGGCCCGGAGACGGAGTTCGGATACCAATACTCGCCGGAGATCTTCACCGACACCGAGCTGGACTTCGCACTGGAAGTCTGCGAGGCGGTCATGGACGTCTACCAGCCCGGCCCGGGCCGCGAGATCATCCTCAACCTGCCCGCCACCGTGGAGCGTTCGACCCCGTCCACGCACGCGGACCGCTTCGAGTGGATGCACCGCAACCTGTCCCGGCGGGAGTACGTCTGCCTGTCCGTCCACCCGCACAACGACCGGGGTACGGCCGTGGCGGCGGCCGAACTGGCGCTGATGGCCGGCGCCGACCGCGTCGAGGGCTGCCTGTTCGGGCAGGGCGAGCGCACCGGCAACGTCGACCTGGTCACCCTGGGCATGAACCTGTTCTCGCAGGGTGTCGACCCGCAGATCGACTTCTCCGACATCGACGAGATCCGCCGTACGTGGGAGTACTGCAACCAAATGGAGGTCCACCCGCGCCACCCGTACGTGGGCGACCTGGTCTACACGTCCTTCTCCGGCTCCCACCAGGACGCCATCAAGAAGGGCTTCGACGCCATGGAGGCCGACGCGAAGACCAAGGGCGTCACGGTGGACGACATCGAGTGGGCGGTGCCGTACCTGCCGATCGACCCCAAGGACGTCGGCCGCTCCTACGAAGCCGTGATCCGTGTCAACTCCCAGTCCGGCAAGGGCGGCGTCTCCTACGTCCTGAAGAACGACCACAAGCTGGACCTGCCGCGCCGGATGCAGATCGAGTTCTCCAGGATCATCCAGGCGAAGACGGACGCCGAGGGCGGTGAGATCACCCCGAAGGAGATCTGGTCGGTCTTCCAGGACGAGTACCTGCCGAACCCCCAGAACCCGTGGGGCCGCATCCAGGTCCGGACCGGCCAGTCGAACACCGACACCGACGGCATCGACACCCTGACCGTCGAAGCGACCGTCGACGGTGAGGACACCGTCCTGACCGGCACCGGCAACGGTCCGATCTCGGCCTTCTTCGACGCCCTGCAGTCCATCGGCATCGACGTACGCCTGCTGGATTACCAGGAGCACACGATGAGCGAGGGCGCCTCCGCGCAGGCGGCCTCCTACATCGAGTGCGCGATCGACGACAAGGTGCTGTGGGGGATCGGTATCGATGCGAACACGACGCGTGCTTCGCTGAAGGCGGTCGTCTCCGCGGTGAACCGCGCGGCCCGCTGACGCTCCGACCGGGTGTTTCGGTGCCCCGGCTGCCGCATGCGGCAGCCGGGGCACCGCCGCTTCCCGGCCATAGGGCCGATCAGGTCACAGATGGGTCTCGTTCGGGGTACTGACGTCACGTCCGTGATGTGGCTAACATCACGCCAGCACGGCGATGTTGCCGCGCGGTTACGGAGGTGCGACGTGCTGCCAGTACGGGGACGAGACGGCCGTGTCACCAGGGCTGTGCGCATCCTGGGCACCCGCACCGCATGGACACCCGTGGGAGACGGCGAGTTCTTCTGCCCCGGCTGCGGTGGCGACCGCAACTATCAGCGGCTCACCGGGCGCCGCCGCCTCACCCTGCTCGGCCTGCCCGTGCTGCCGCGCGGGGCGACCGGGCCGGTCGTGGAGTGCGCGGCCTGCCGGCACCACTACGCCACCGATGTCCTCGACCACCCCACCACCCGGCGCTTCTCGGCACTGCTCCGAGACGCCGTGCACACCATCGCCCTGGCCGTGCTCGCCGCCGGAGGCACCTGTTCCCGTACGACCCTGGAGACGGCCGCCGCCCTGGTGCGCGCGGCCGGCTTCGACGGCTGCACCGAGGACCAGCTTGCCGCGCTGGTCGACGCCGTCGCCGCCGACACCGGGCGGGTCCTGGGCGGGCCGTGCGGGGCGAGCCTGACCATAGAGCTGCACGAGGCCCTGGACCCGCTCGCCCCGCACTTGGCACCGGTCGGCCGGGAGTCCCTGTTGCTGCAGGCCGCCCGCATCGCCCTCGCCGACGGCCCCTACACCCCGGCCGAACGTGACGCCCTCACCACCGTCGGCGCCGCCCTGACCATCTGCGCCGACGAGGTGAGCAGGCTGCTGGCCGCGGCCCGCACACCGTCCTGACGCAGGCCCCGCGGCCACGGTCCGGTTCCTCCCCGATCGGCGCCCGGACCACCGACGGTCCTCCGGTCAGCGCCGGATCAGCCCCAGGTCGGTGGCGGTGGCAACGGCGGCAGTGCGCGAGTCGACGCCGAGCTTGGCGTAGATGCGGGCCAGATGCGACTTGACGGTGCCCTCGGTGAGGTGGAGCTGCCGGCCGATGGCCTGGTTGGACAGGCCCGCTGCGACCAGGGCGAGGACTTCCGTCTCCCGCCGGGTCAGTGCGGTGCCGGGGTCGCGCAACCGGTTCATCAGCCGGTCGGCTACTGCCGGGGCCAAGGTGGTGCGTCCGGCGGCGGCGGTGCGCACTGCGGCGGCCAGGTCCTCGGGTGGGGCGTCCTTGAGGAGATACCCGGTGGCGCCGGCCTCGATGGCCGGGAGGGTGTCGGCGTCGGAGTCGTAGGTGGTGACGATCAGAACTCGGGGGGCGCCCGGCCGGGCGGTGATCTGGGCGGTGGCCTCCGCACCGCCCATCCCCCTGCCGAACTGCAGGTCCATCAGGACGACGTCGATGTCGCCCGCGGCGGCACGCGCGACGGCGTCCTCGGCGGTCGCGGCCTCGGCCACCACGACCAAGCCGGGTTCGGTCTCCAGGACGGCGCGCAGCCCTGCCCGCACCACGGGATGGTCGTCGGCGACGAGAAGACGGATGGGGGTGTCAGTCACGGGCGGGCCTCGGTCTCGGCGGGCGGGTTGAGCGGGAGCCTGGCGGCCAGGGCGGTGCCCTGACCGGGAGCGGAGTCGACGGTCAGGGTGCCGCCGAGCGCACGGAGCCGGGCGCGCATGGCGGCCAGGCCGAAACCGCCGGTCTCCGGGTCGGGCGCGGGCAGCCCGGCGGGGTCGAAACCGGTGCCGTCGTCCACGACATCGAGCGCCACCCGGTCGCCGAGGTGGCTGAGGGTGACGTCGACGGTGGTGGCCCCCGCGTGGCGCACCGTGTTGGCGAGGGCGGACTGGGCGACGCGCAGCAGGGCGACTTCGTGCGCGGTGGGCAGGGACACCGGATCGCCGCTGAGGTGGAAGCGGGCGATGAGCCGGTGCCGCGCACTGGTGGTGGCGCACAGGCGCTCCAGGGCACCGGCCAGGGTGGTGCCCTCCAGCGCGGGCGGGGCGAGGGCGGCGACGAACCGGCGGGCCTCGGCGAGATTGTCGACCGCGGCCTGGCGGGCCTGGCCGATGTAGCGGGCACCGTTCTCCGGTGCGCCGGGCAGTGCCCGTTCGGCGGCGGTCAGCAGCAACTGGATGCTGGACAGGCCCTGGGCGAGGGTGTCGTGGATCTCGCGGGCGAGGCGTTCGCGTTCGGCCAGCACCCCGGCGGTGTGTTGGGCCTCGGCCAGGTCCGCGCGGGTGGCGGTCAGCTCCTCGATCAGCCGCCTGCGCTGTTCGCTCTCCCGGTAGAGGGCCTGGTACCCCCACACCACGGCGACCGCGACGGCGGCTCCGATCGCCGGGCCGATCGCCATGGCCGCACCGAAGGAGCCCTGGTGGACGGCGAACGCGGTGATCGCCGCGAGCGCGGTCACCGCCACGGAGGCCAGGCCGGCCGGGCGCGGCAGCAGATGGAGCTGGAGGAAGTACAGGGGGAAGGCGAGCCACACCCCGTCGGGGGTCAGGACCAGCAACGCCAGCCACACCGCGCCGACGGCAGCCAGCCACCAGGCAGCGGCCCGCCGGTCACGGCGGATGCCGGGCAGCAGCGGTCCGACCGCGTACACCAGCCCGCACACCACGGCGACGGCGACGGTCGCCGCGGCGTGCGGGCGGCCGTCGGCCACGGCCCGGCCGGCGGCCAGCGCGAGGAGGGCGACGACCATCAGGTGCAGGCACCAGGACAGGGCCCGGGTCGTCGGGGTCAGTGCAGGAGCAGCGGTGTTCACAGTCCCTCAAGCCTAAGGAACCGAGCCGCACCCGGGCCTCCGTCGAAAGTTACAAGCCGCGCGCCGCCTTTCGACCTGCGAAGTGCCGTCCCCTGCCAGATGCCCGCGCGGGCAGCCGGCGGCGACGCTGGGGGCATACCGCATCCACCACCGTGAAGGGGCAGACCGAAGGTGTTCGTCGCCTGGAGAGATCTGAAATTCGCCAAAGGGCGGTTCGCCCTGATGGGAACCGTCATCGTGCTCATCACCCTGCTGGTCGGGCTGCTGTCCGGACTGACTGCGGGCCTCGGCCGGCAGAACACCTCGGCCATCACCGGCCTGCCGGCCGACCGGATAGCCTTCGCCGCGCCCAGCAGGGGCCAGGACCTGTCGTACGCCAACTCGAACGTCACGGCCGAGCAGTGGCAGCGCTGGGCCAAGGTCCCCGGAGTCACTCGTGCCGAACCGCTGGGCATCAGCACCACCAGGGCCACCGCGGGGGAGAGGAGCGCCGGCGTCTCCGTCTTCGGCGTCCGGCCCGGCTCCCGCCTGGCCCCGGACGGCAGCGACGTCAAGGGATCCGCGGCGGTGCTGTCCACCACGGCAGCCGACGACCTCGGCCTCAAGCCGGGCGGCACCTTCACCCTGGCCGGGCAGAAGATGACCGTGGCCGCCGTGCAGGGCGACGCCTTCTTCACCCACACGCCGGTCATCTGGACGAGCCTTGACGTCTGGCAGCGGACCGCACCCCCCACCGGCAGCGGCACCGGCCCGGCCGCGACCGTGATCGCGCTGAACACCGCCTCCGGCGTTGACGTCAGCGCCGCCGACCGGGCGATCGGCACCAAGACGGTCTCGAAGGACAACTCGCTGTCCGCGATCGGCTCGTACACGTCCGAGAACGGCTCGCTGCAACTGATGCGCGGGTTCCTGTTCGCCATCTCCGCCCTGGTCGTCGGCGCCTTCTTCACCGTCTGGACCATTCAGCGCAGCGGTGACATCGCCGTCCTCAAGGCTCTGGGCGCGTCCACCGCCCAACTACTCAAGGACGCACTCGGCCAGGCCGTGGTCCTCCTCGTCGGCGGCACCCTCGTCGGTACCGCGATCGCCGCAGGTCTCGGCGCCGCCGTCGTGAAGAGCGCCGTGCCGTTCCTCCTCACCCCCGCCACCGTCCTCGTACCGGCCGTCGTGATGATCCTGCTCGGCGCGCTCGGGGCCGGCCTGTCCGTCCGCCGCATCACCTCCGTCGACCCGCTGACCGCCCTGGGGAGCGCCCGATGAGCCTGAATCTGACCGGTATCACCCTCACCTATCCCGACGGCGACTCCCGCCTCACCGCCCTCGACGACGTCACCCTGGACGTGCCCAAGGGCAGCCTGACCGCCGTGGTCGGTCCCTCCGGCTCCGGCAAGTCCAGCCTCCTCGCGGTGGCCGCCACCCTCATCACCCCCGACACCGGCACCGTCACCATCGATGGCACCGCCACGACCGGTATGACCAGGGGTGAACTGGCCGAGCTGCGCCGCCACAAGATCGGCATCGTGTTCCAGCAGCCCAACCTGCTGCCCTCCCTCACTGCGGTGGAGCAGCTCCAGGTCATGGCCCAGATCGACGGCCGGTCACCGGCCAGGGCCCGTGGCAGGGCCCTGGAACTCCTCGACGCGGTGGGGCTTGTGGACCAGGCCGGACGCCGACCCCACCAGCTCTCCGGTGGTCAGCGCCAGCGCGTCAACATCGCCCGCGCCCTGATGAACGACCCGACCGTCCTCCTGGTCGACGAACCCACCAGCGCTCTCGACCACGAACGCGGCGCCGCCGTCATCGACCTGATCACCCGCCTCACCCACCAGAAGGCCACCGCCACTGTCCTGGTCACCCACGACCGCACCCACCTCACGGCCGTCGACCAGATCGCCGAGGTCAACGACGGCCGCCTCCGGCTCCCGGCGGAGACGGCCGGCTGAGGCAGCCCCGAGCCGCTGCAGGAGCGGGAAGCGGGGCGGTGTACAGGTGCGGGACCGGTGACTCGGACGCCGGCCGCACCTTCGCCGGGCTGCTGACCCCGCCGGACCGGCGGGCTGCCTACTCCGACCTCTTCCAGCTCGGCCCCGGCACGGTCGGCATCCTCCACGAAGCCGGCGTCACCGGCGCCCACGACACCATCGGGTTCCGCAGGGTGCGCGTGTTGCGGGGCCGGATCAGCTGAGCCCGGCCGCCACCAGGAACCTGCCGACCTTCTCGACCTCATCGCCGGACAGCGGGACCTGCGGCTCGGCCGTCACGGGGCAGTCGATGACCCCGCGCAGATGCAGCGCGGCCTTGAACGCACCCAGCGCCGACGAACTGTCGCCCATCCGGCCCGGGTCTGCGACTTCGGTCAGGCCGGACAGCGCGCACAGCCGCTCCTGTTCGGCCCGCGCGCCCTCCCAGTCCCCCGCCCGGGACCGGCGGTAGAGGCGGACATAGCCGTGCGGGTCGACGTTGGCGAGGCCTGGCACCGCCCCGTCTGCGCCCAGCGCCAGGGCGGCGTCGGCGATCAGCTCGGAGCCGGTCAGGACGCTGAATCCGGGGTGGGCGCGGGCACCGGTGACGACCGCCCGGAAGGCGGCCAGGTCTGAGCTGGAGTCCTTGATCCCGGCCAGCACGCCGTCGCCGGCGAGGCCGAGCACCAGGTCAGCGGGGAGCTTGCTGTGCACGGCCGTGGGGATGTCGTAGGCGATGACCGGGACCCGGCTGGCGGCGGCGATCCGGCGGTAGTGGTGGACGATCTCGGCGTGGTGGGTGCGGACGTAGAAGGGCGCGGTGACGACAACCCCCTGTGCTCCGGCCGCGGTGACCGCCGAGACATGGTCCAGCACGCGTGGGGTGGTCATGTCGAGGGCACCGGCGAGGAGGGGCAGCTGCCCGCCCACGTGTGCCGTGACGGCCTCCACCACCTGCCTGCGCTGCCGGTCCGTCAGGAAGGCCGCCTCCGAGGTGGAGCCCAGCAGGAACAGCCCGTGCACCCCGGCCTCCACCAGATGGTCCACCAGCCGGAGAAGCGAGGGCACGTCCACCTCGCGCTCCGGTGTCAGGGGGGTGCAGACGGGAGGGACGACACCGGTGAGCGGGGCGGGGAAGGTCATTCACGGCTCCTGGCGTGCTGGGCGCGGGCGCGGATCCTCCACCACAGGATGCCGACAGCAGCGGTGCTGTCCGGGTGCGACGCGGCCGACCGGATCAACCGTCAACGTTCTCGAAAACGATCCGGGAAGTCCTGTGCACGCCGCGGGGCGGCAATCGGCTTCTGACCTCGCCGCTCGAAAATTCCGTCCGTCTGCGCGACCTCGTCGATCCGCTGGGCGATATCCGGCCGAGGTATTCGAATGGCCTGCTCGAACTGGCCGGTGTCAGCACCGGAAACCGAGAGTCGCCCCCTTGGGGCCCACCCGGCTGGTTCCTGTGTTCTTTCCCCGCGGCTTCGGCGCTGTTCCGGAGAACTCCCGGACCGTTCGCCGTGGACCGCCGGGGTGGACCGCCGGGCGTGGCCTCCCCTGCTCCGTCCCGCACGTGCAGGACACGGACTCCTGCCGAGTGCGAGGCGGAGCGCCTCCCTGAGCGTGCTCAGCGTGAAACGGCAAAGGGAAGGGGAGCCGGGTGAAGGCACGACGGACCGCACAGTCGGCGTTGTGCGTCGAAGAGGCGGAGGTAACTTTGAAAGAATTGTGGTCGGCTCCCGAAAGGCAGTGATTGTTTTGCCTTCGTGGGAGCTAGTGCCGCGACAGGCGATGTTTGCCCGTCGCGACGGGACGACCGTTGCCTGTTGCGGCACTAGACCCGGTGAGTCTCGCGCGGGAGTCTCACCGTCCGCTCATGGAATTGGGGTGGTGTTCAGTGGAAACCGCGCGGTGGCTCGCGGCGGCCCCGACGGAGGTGCTGCGGTGAGGCTTCCCGTCGGCAGTCATGTCGTGGACACACGCACCGGAAGGATCGGCATCGTCATGGGGCACGAGGGCCCGTACGTCCAGCTGAGACCGTACGGCGGAGGCAGGGAGTGGGACGCGGTGCCCGGCGCCGTTCGCTGGGCGACCCCCGCCGAGCGGCTCAGTGCGGAGACGGCGTACGTCAATGCCCGTAGTCGCGGTGAGGTGCCCTGAGAGGGGCCGCCTCAGACATACGCGAGAATGGAGCCATGAGTCTGTTCCGCGACGACGGCATCGTGCTGCGCACCCAGAAGCTGGGTGAGGCGGACCGGATCATCACCCTGCTCACGCGCGGTCACGGGCGGGTGCGGGCGGTCGCCCGGGGCGTGCGGCGCACCAAGTCGAAGTTCGGGGCCCGGCTGGAGCCCTTCTCCCACGTCGACGTGCAGTTCTTCGCACGGGGGAGTGAGCTGGTCGGGCGCGGACTGCCGTTGTGCACACAGAGCGAGACCATCGCCGCGTACGGTGGCGGGATCGTCACCGACTACGCCCGCTACACCGCCGGTACGGCCATGCTGGAGACAGCCGAGCGGTTCACCGATCACGAGGGCGAGCCGGCCGTGCAGCAGTACCTGCTGCTCGTCGGCGCCCTGCGGACGCTCGCCCGGGATGAGCACGCCCCCCATCTGGTCCTCGACGCGTTCCTGCTGCGCTCCCTCGCCGTCAATGGCTACGCACCCAGCTTCGGTGACTGCGCGAAGTGCGGGATGCCCGGCCCGAACCGCTTCTTCTCGGTGGGGTCCGGCGGCTCCGTCTGCGCCGACTGCCGGGTGCCCGGCAGCGTCGTACCCTCCTCGCAGACCCTGGTGCTGCTCGGGGCGCTGCTTGCGGGAGACTGGGAGACGGCGGACGCGTGCGAGGCGCGGTACGTCCGCGAGGGCAACGGGCTGGTGTCCGCCTACCTGCACTGGCACCTGGAGCGCGGGCTGCGTTCCCTTCGGTACGTCGAGCAGTAAGCACGCGAGAAGCAAGCACGGTCGAGGAGACGAGGGCACATGGTGGTACGCGGGATCCTGGGGCGCCAGCGGCGCGAGTACAAGGCACCGGAGCCGCACCCGTCGGGAGCCCGTGCGCCGAAGCTCCCCGGCGAACTGGTCCCGGAACACGTGGCGATCGTCATGGACGGCAACGGGCGGTGGGCGAAGGAGCGGGGTCTACCGCGCACCGAGGGGCACAAGGTCGGTGCCGAACGCGTGCTGGACGTGCTGCAGGGCGCCATCGAGATCGGGGTGCGCAACATCTCCCTGTACGCCTTCTCCACAGAGAACTGGAAGCGGTCGCCCGACGAGGTTCGCTTCCTGATGAACTTCAACCGCGACTTCATCCGCAAGACCCGCGACCAGCTCGACGAACTCGGCATCCGGGTGCGCTGGGTGGGCCGGATGCCCAGGCTGTGGAAGTCGGTCGCCAAGGAACTGCAGGTCGCCCAGGAGCAGACCAAGGGGAACGATCTGCTCACGCTGTACTTCTGCATGAACTACGGCGGCCGTGCCGAGATCGCCGACGCCGCCCGAGCCCTCGCCGAGGAGGTGCGGGCCGGCCGTCTCGATCCGGCCAAGGTCACCGAGAAGACCATCCAGAAGTACCTGTACTATCCGGACATGCCGGACGTGGACCTGTTCCTGCGCCCGAGCGGTGAGCAGCGCACTTCCAACTACCTGCTGTGGCAGAGCGCGTACGCCGAGATGGTCTTCCAGGACGTGCTGTGGCCGGACTTCGACCGGCGCGACCTGTGGCGGGCCTGCGTGGAATTCGCCTCCCGGGACCGGCGGTTCGGCGGGGCCATCCCGAACGAGGAACTGCTGGCCATGGAGGGCCGGCCGGCCACCTGACGGGGCGCGCCCACCGACCGTGTTGACGGGCGGTGGGCGGTTCGTGCGCGGGGCGCTCCGGATCCGGCGCCGCGATCCCGCTCCGGACCCCGACGGCGGAGGTCGGATACCGGGCCTGGGCCCGACCGGAACGCGCTGTTGCCGGCCGGGGCCGGGTGTCCGGCCGCACCGGAAGGCCGGGGGCCGTTCGTTTCGTCCGGCGGTGACTCCAGCGCGCCGGGTACGGTCCCGCTTTCCCCATGCGGGTCGGGCCGGGGCGGTGGTCGGGTGACCGAGGAGGTCCTACGGGTCGTCCCCGACCGCAGGACCAGGCGGCGGCAGCCTCAGCCGCGCTGGGCGGCGCACTCCGCGCAGGTCCCGAAGATCTCCACGGTGTGGGCGACGTTGACGTAGCCGTGTTCGGCGGCGATCGCCTCCGCCCACTTCTCCACCGCGGGGCCCTCCACCTCGACGGCCTTGCCACAGGTGCGGCAGACCAGGTGGTGGTGGTGCTCGCCGGTGGAGCAGCGGCGGTAGACGGACTCGCCGTCGGAGGTGCGCAGGACGTCGACCTCGCCGGCTTCCGCGAGGGACTGCAACGTGCGGTAGACGGTGGTGAGCCCGACCGAATCGCCCTTGTGCTTGAGCATGTCGTGCAGGTCCTGCGCGCTGCGGAACTCGTCGACCTCGTCCAGGGCCGCCGCCACGGCTGCCCGCTGCCGGGTGGCGCGGCCCTTCACGGGCGGTCCAGCGGTCGTCACCGGTTGCCTCCTCACGTCTGGCATCTGCCCCGGGCCATTGTGCCAGTCGGGAATGCCGACGGTCAGACGCCGGCCTGGTCCCCGACCCCTCGTGCCGCCGGAATCGAGCACTCCGCCGGGTCTCCGGCGGGTTCGTCCCCGGCCGCTGAGCGGGCGCGCCGCCGGGCCAGCGGGGCGGCCAGGGCGGTCAGGGCGACGAACGCGGCGATGGTCAGCAGAACGATTGTCGCTCCGGGCGGGACGTCCTGGTAGAACGATGTGATGGTGCCGCTGATCGCCACGGTCACGCCGATCGCGACGGCGGTCACGAACGTGGCGGTGAAGCTGCGGGTGAGCTGCTGCGCGGCCGCGACGGGTACGACCATCAGCGCGGACACCAGCAGTAGGCCGACGACCCGCATCGCGACCGTCACGGTCACCGCCGCGGTGACCGCCGTCAGCAGGTTCAGGGCGCGCACCGGTAGCCCGGTGACCCGGGCGAACTCCTCGTCCTGGCTGACCGCGAACAGCTGGCGGCGCAGGCCCAGTGTGACGAGCAGCACGAAGGCGGCGAGCACGCAGATCGCGGTCACGTCGGACTGCGACACCGTCGACAGGGAGCCGAACAGATACGACGTCAGGTTGGCGTTGGAGCCGCCCGGCGCGAGGTTGATCAGCATCACCCCGCCGGCCATGCCGCCGTAGAACAGCATGGCGAGGGCGATGTCCCCGCGGGTCCTGCCGTACCAGCGGATCAGCTCCATCAGGACCGCGCCGAGCACCGAGACGGCCGTCGCCATCCACACCGGGGAGGTGGACAGCAGGAAGCCGAGGCCGACGCCGGTCATGGCGACGTGCCCGATGCCGTCGCCCATCAGGGCCTGGCGGCGCTGGACCAGGTAGATACCCACGGCGGGTGCGGTGATGCCGACCAGCACGGCGGCGAGCAGCGCCCGCTGCATGAAGGCGTAGTTCAGGAATTCCATCAGCTCAGCAGTCCCGTGCGGATCGGTCCGGTGCCCGCCGGTGCGTGCGGGTGTACGTGGTCGTGGCCGGGCAGGGCGTGCTGGCCGAGCGCGCGGGGCGGCGGGCCGTCGTGCAGCACGCAGCCGTCCCGCAGGACGACCGCCCGGTCGATCAGGGGCTCCAGCGGCCCCAGTTCGTGCAGGACGAGCAGGACCGTCGTCCCCGCTTCGACCTGTCCCCGGAGGGTCCGCGCAAGCACTTCCTGGCTGCCCAGGTCGACGCCCGCCATCGGCTCGTCCATGATCAGCAGCTCGGGTTCGGCGACCAGCGCGCGGGCGATCAGCACGCGCTGCTGTTGGCCTCCGGAGAGG
Source organism: Streptomyces pluripotens (assembly GCF_000802245.2). Classification (NCBI taxonomy): domain Bacteria; kingdom Bacillati; phylum Actinomycetota; class Actinomycetes; order Kitasatosporales; family Streptomycetaceae; genus Streptomyces; species Streptomyces pluripotens. The sequence continues at coordinate 2,101,521 of NZ_CP021080.1, read as the reverse complement.
GCGCCCGCCGAGTCCTTGGCGCGGTCCGCCATGCCGACCTGCTCCAGGGCGCGACGGACGGCCTCCCGGTCTGCCGCGCGGAAGGCGCCGAAGCGGGTGCGGGACAGCCGCCCCGAGGAGACGACCTCGGCCACGGTCGAGGGGACCCCGCCCGAGGCGGTGGTGCGCTGGGGTACGTAGCCCAGGCGCGCCCAGTCGCGGAAGGACTGGCGCGGGGTGCCGAACAGCTCGATCGTGCCGGAGCTGACGGGCACCTGGCCGATGATGCTGCGCACGGCCGTCGACTTGCCGGAGCCGTTGGCGCCGAGCAGCGCTACGACCTCGCCGCGGCCGACGGTGAGGTCGATGCCGCGCAGTACGGGACGTGCGCCGAGTTCGGCGCTCACTTTGCGCAGGGATATGACGGGCTCTGTGCCGGCCTCGTCCACGATGTCGTCCTCCGTACTGGTCACTTGGCGCCCAGCGCCCGCTGGAGCGCCTTGAGGTTGGCCTCCTGGACCGCGAAGTAGTCCCTGCCGCGGGACTTCTTGGTGATGCCCTCGATCGGGTCCAGCACGTCGGTCTTCAGGCCTGCGTCGTGCGCGATGGTCTTCGCGGTCTTGTCGCTGACGAGCGTCTCGTAGAACACGGTCCCGACCCCGTCGGCCCTGGCCATCTTCTCCAGGTCCCTGACCCGCGCGGCGCTGGGTTCGGACTCGGGATCGAGGCCGTTGACGGCCTCCTCGGTGAGACCGTAACGCTCGGCGAGGTAACCGAAGGCGGCGTGCGTGGTGATGAAGACCTTGGTCCTGGTGTCCGCGAGGCCGGACTTGAACCGCTCGTCCAGGTCGTCGAGTTTCTTGACCAGGGCCGCGGTGTTCTTCCGGTAGTCGGCTGCGTGCTGGGGGTCGGCCTTCTCGAAGGCCTTGCCGACGCCCTGGGCGATCTGGGCGTAGCGCACCGGGTCGACCCAGACGTGCGGGTCCTTGCCGGCCGCTTCTTCACTGTGGTGGGTGTCGTGGGCTGCCGCGTGGCCGCCGACTTCGTTGCCGTGGTCCTCCAACGAGGTCATGGAGGCTGCGTCGATCTTGGTCTTGACCGGGGACTGGGCCACCGCGGTGTCGACGGCGGGTTGGACGTTGCTGAGGTACAGCACCGCGTCGGAGTCCTGGAGCGCCGCGATCTGCCGGGGGCTGATCTCCAGGTCGTGCGGTTCTTGGCCGGGGGCGGTCAGGCTGGTGACGTGGACGTGGGTGCCGCCGATCTGCTCGGCGAGGAAGGTCATCGGGTAGAACGACGCGACGACGTCGAATGTGTCCGTACCGGCTGCGGTCGCGGTGCCGCCGGAACAGGCGGAGAGGGTGCCGGTCCCGAGGGCGGCGAGGGCGGTGACCGCGGCGATGGGTATGAGGCGTTGTCGTACGTTCATGACAGTCATTTTCAACAAACATGGAAACCGTTGTCAACAAGCTCTCCCCGGGGCTTCTAGTGGGGGCCGATTTGGCCGGGGGGGAGTGTGCGCCGGTAACCTGAATCATTCGCTGGAAGCATCTCGCTTCAACGCCCGTCGTCGTAATGAAGAGAGCACCGTGGCCGCCGACAAGATCGACACCATCGTCAGCCTGAGCAAGCGCCGTGGCTTCGTTTTCCCCTGCAGTGAGATCTACGGCGGACAGCGTGCCGCCTGGGACTACGGACCGCTGGGTGTCGAGCTCAAGGAGAACATCAAGCGCCAGTGGTGGCGCTACATGGTGACGTCGCGCGAGGACGTCGTCGGTATCGACTCGTCCGTCATCCTGGCCTCCGAGGTCTGGACCGCCTCCGGTCATGTCGCCACCTTTACCGACCCGCTGACCGAGTGCACCTCGTGTCACAAGCGGTTCCGCGCCGACCACTTGGAGGAGGCGTACGAGGAGAAGAAGGGCCGCGCCCCGGAGAACGGCCTGGCCGACATCAACTGCCCGAACTGCGGTAACAAGGGCCAGTTCACCGAGCCCAAGCAGTTCTCGGGTCTGCTCTCCACCCACCTCGGTCCGACTCAGGACTCCGGTTCCGTCGCCTACCTGCGTCCCGAGACTGCCCAGGGCATCTTCACCAACTTCGCCCAGGTGCAGACCACTTCGCGCCGCAAGCCGCCGTTCGGCATCGCTCAGATGGGCAAGTCGTTCCGCAACGAGATCACGCCGGGCAACTTCATCTTCCGTACCCGTGAGTTCGAGCAGATGGAGATGGAGTTCTTCGTCAAGCCGGGTGAGGACGAGGAGTGGCACGAGTACTGGATGGCGCAGCGCTGGAACTGGTACACCGGCCTGGGCCTGCGTGAGGAGAACATGCGCTGGTACGAGCACCCGAAGGAGAAGCTCTCCCACTACTCCAAGCGCACCGCCGACATCGAGTACCGCTTCCAGTTCGGCGGCGGGGAGTGGGGCGAGCTGGAAGGCGTCGCCAACCGTACCGACTACGACCTCGGCGCCCACTCCAAGGCCTCCGGCCAGGACCTCTCCTACTTCGACCAGGAGGCCGGCGAGCGCTGGACGCCGTACGTCATCGAGCCCGCGGCCGGTGTTGGCCGCACCATGCTGGCCTTCCTCCTCGATGCCTATGTCGAGGACGAGGCGCCGAACGCCAAGGGCAAGATGGAGAAGCGCACCGTTCTGCGCCTGGACCACCGCCTCGCCCCGGTGAAGGTCGCGGTGCTCCCGCTGTCCCGGAACCCGGAGCTGTCGCCGAAGGCCAAGGGCCTCGCCCAGGCGCTGCGCCAGAACTGGAACATCGAGTTCGACGACGCCGGCGCCATCGGCCGCCGCTACCGCCGTCAGGACGAGATCGGTACGCCGTACTGCGTGACGGTCGACTTCGACACCCTTGAGGACAACGCCGTCACGGTCCGTGAGCGGGACACCATGAAGCAGGAGCGTGTCTCGCTGGACCAGATCGAAGGCTACCTCGCCGGACGCCTGCTGGGCTGCTGAGGCCCACGGCGCTCGACCCTTTTCGCCCGTCCCCAGCCGATCCGCGCGGCTGGGGACGGGCGTCTTCGGTTCCTTCCCATCCCGGCTCCCCGTTATGTTCTTGGCGGTCCTGCAAGAGGACCGCTGGCCTCCGGGCCCGGCATGACTGTGTCCCCCTGTCGAACGGATGACCTGGGGGGTGGTGTCACCGGGCCCGGGAGGTGTTCGTCGGAGACGCTGATGAGAGGTCCGGCCACCGTCCGGTCCGGCGCAATGCCGGGCAGTTCGCGGGCGGCAGGTCTGCATAACGTGGATGCGCGCGTACGACACCGCTGCCGAGGTCGGCACGTTCAACTCCCTGGGAAGGGCGCGATGTTCGACACCGAAGACGTGGGCGTGTTCCTCGGCCTGGACGTCGGCAAGACGACCCACCACGGCCACGCGCTCACGCCGGCCGGCAAGAAGGTCCTCGACAAGCAGCTGCCGAACAGCGAGCCGAAACTGCGGGCCGTGTTCGACAAACTGGCCGCGAAGTTCGGCACCGTGCTGGTGATCGTGGACCAGCCCGCCTCCATCGGCGCCCTGCCCCTGACTGTCGCCCGGGACACAGGCTGCACCGTCGCCTACCTGCCCGGACTCGCGATGCGGCGGATCGCCGACCTCTACCCGGGCGAAGCCAAGACCGACGCGAAGGACGCCGCGGTCATCGCGGATGCGGCCCGCACCATGCCGCACACCCTGCGCTCGCTGGAGCTCACCGACGAGATCACCGCCGAACTCACGGTCCTCGTCGGCTTCGACCAGGACCTCGCCGCCGAGGCCACCCGCACCAGCAACCGGATACGCGGACTGCTCACCCAGTTCCACCCCAGCCTGGAGCGCGTTCTGGGTCCCCGCCTCGACCACCAGGCCGTCACCTGGCTGCTGGAACGCTACGGCTCCCCGGCCGCACTGCGCAAAGCCGGACGCCGCAGGCTCGTCGAGCTCATCCGGCCCAAGGCCCCGCGCATGGCCCAGCGGCTGATCGACGACGTCTTCGAGGCATTGGACGAGCAGACCGTCGTGGTCCCGGGCACCGGCACCCTCGACATCGTCGTGCCCTCCCTGGCCCGCTCGCTCGCCGCTGTCCACGAACAGCGCCGGGCCCTGGAAGCCCAGATCAACGCCCTGCTGGAGGCCCACCCTCTTTCCAAGGTCCTGACGTCGATGCCCGGCGTCGGCGTCAGGACCGCCGCCGTCCTGCTGGTCACCGTCGGCGACGGCACCAGCTTCCCCACCGCCGCCCACCTGGCCTCCTACGCGGGCCTGGCCCCGGTCACCAAGTCGTCCGGAACGTCGATCCACGGCGAACATGCCCCCAGAGGCGGCAATCGGCAGCTCAAACGCGCGATGTTCCTGTCCGCGTTCGCCGCCCTGCACGACCCCGCCTCCCGCACCTACTACGACAAGCAACGCGACCGCAACAAGACCCACACCCAGGCCCTCCTACGCCTCGCCCGCCAACGCATCAGCGTCCTGTTCGCGATGCTCCGCGACGGCACCTTCTACGAACCCCGCGATCCGAAGGACGTCGAGCTCGCCGCGTGACCCCAGCAACGCCAAACCACCCAAACCCGACACAGGCGCCTTGACGAAAGACATAGAGGCACCCCCCGCCCCGCGGCGGGCGGCTCTCCTCCGACCTTGCGCCAGGGGCCGGGTGTCTCCGCGTAGCCGTCGCGACGCTCGCCCTGCTCATGCCCCCGTCCCGGCGCCGGCCGCCGGGAGCTGACGGCCGGGCCGCAGCCTTCAGCGGGATGGCCGCAGCCGGGCCGCTGCCGGGTCGACCGTCGCCTGGTGCGCCTCGGCCAGATGCTCCTCGGCCTTCAACCACGGCAGGAACTGGGCGCTCCTGCGCCACCCGCAGGTGTCGCAGCTGATGGTGCGCTGCACACCCGAGCGCCGCACCCGTACGACGTGTTCCCGGCCGTGCTGGTCCCAACGGCTGACCTTGCTCGTCGTGCCACCCCGTGACATGCGTCCTGCTTCCCGTCGTCCGGTATCCGGCCACAAGGAGTGTGCAGCAGGGTCAAGGTCAACAGGGCCGGATTCACGCTGAGTTGGCAAAGTTGCATGGTCGGTCCGGTCGGTGCCGCAGGGCAACGACGGCAGTCGGCCCGGACAGCCGGCGAGGCCACCTCCGCCGTGACGTGCCTCAGGCGCGGTCAGGGGCTCCCAGGGCCTGCCGGACCTCCGCTGACTCCAGCCGCTCGGCCGCGTGCTCGGCGGTCCGCCGGGCCCAACGGCCGGTGGTCAGCAGACCGAGGACGAGGACGGTCAGGCCGCATGCCGTGAGGACCAACCAGCCGGGGCGGGCCGCTGCAACGAACGCGTCCCGGTACGAGGACGAGCCGATACCGGAGGCCAGGACGGCGCCGACGACCGCCACGCCGAGCGTCTGGCCCAGCTGTCTGCTGGTGGAGGCGACGGCGGCGGCGACGCCCGCCTGGGCGCGGGGCATGCCCGAAACCGCCGTGTTGGTGATCGGCGCGTTCACGAAGCCGAAGCCGATGCCGAAGAGGACGTATCCGGTCAGCAGGGTCGCGTTCGAGGTCTCCGCCTGGAACGCGAAGAAGAGGGCGCCACTCGCGGTCATGGCGGTACCCGCCACCAGGAGCGGCAGCCGCGGGCCCCGGCTGCCGACCAGCCGGCCGGACAGCGGTGCGCACAGGAAGGTCGGCGCGGCCAGCGGCAGCATCCACAGGCCCGCGTGCAGGGCGTCCAGGCCCCGCACGTCCTGTAGGTACAGGGTGGACAGGAAGAGGAAGCCGCCGAGCGCGGCGAACGCGCTGATCGCGATCACGGTCGCCCCGCTGAACGGTGCGGAGCGGAAGAAGCGCAGGTCGATGAGGGGTTCATTGCGCCGCGGCTCGTACCAGAGCAGGGCCAGCAGGGCCGCCAGGGCGATGGTGGCGAACGGGGCCACCGCACCCGGCCCGGAACTCGGTGCCTCGATGATCGCGTACGTCGACGAGCCGAACAGCGCGATCACCAGCAGCTGGCCGACCGGGTCGGGCCGGCGCGCCCTGGGCGCGCGGGACTCGGGGACGAAGCGCAGGGTGAGCAGGAGGGCCGCGAGGCCGACGGGGAGGTTGACCCAGAAGATCGAGCGCCAGCTGACCGACTGGACCAGCAGGCCGCCGACCAGTGGGCCCGCTGCCATGGATATGCCGACCACCGCGCCCCACACGCCGATCGCGCGGGCGCGCTCCCGGGAGTCGGTGAAGGTGTTGGTGATGATCGACATGGCGACCGGGTTGAGCATGGAGCCACCGATCGCCTGGACCATCCGGAAGACGACCAGCAGCTCCAGGTTCGGGGCGAGGGAGCAGAGCAGCGACCCGGCCGAGAACACCACCAGGCCGGTCATGAAGACGCGTTTGCGCCCGACTCGGTCCGCCGTGGAGCCCGCGAGCATCAACAGCGAGGCGAGAACGAGCGTGTAGGCGTCGATCGTCCACTGGAGGCCGGAGGTGGTGGCGTGCAGCTCCCGCTGCATGGAGGGCAGCGCCACGTTCAGTGCGGTGTTGTCGAGGCTCACGATCAGCAGGCTCATGCAGCAGATCGCGAGTACGAGCAGGCGGCGGCGGTGACTCAGCTCTGGCACACGGCCCATCGTACGCCGATTTCGATAGTGCCTCTAACTAATGATTCATGCACCGTTCCAGCGGTGCGCGCACCCGTGGCGGTCCCTGCGGCTCGGCACACCCCGGTGGTCACCGCCGGTGGGGAACGGCCGAAGGGGCAGCGGAGCCTGCGGACGGGCGATGTGCCGGGTGAGGGACAATGGGCACTTGTCCTCTGCCGTGTCCGCGGTGCCCGCCGCCCAGCGGTGTCCGCCGCACCTGCCGCACATCCGTCCCGGAGCCCTCTGATGACCCACTTGCTCTCCATCGGCCCGCACGCCGTGGTGCCGCCCGTCGTGCTCGCACCCATGGCGGGCATCACGAACGCGCCCTTCCGTACCCTGTGCCGGGAGTTCAGCGGTGGCAAGGGGCTGTTCGTCAGCGAGATGATCACCACCCGGGCGTTGGTCGAGCGCAACGAGAAGACCATGCAGCTGATCAGGTTCGACGCCAGCGAGCAGCCGCGCTCGATCCAGTTGTACGGTGTCGACCCGGCGACCGTCGGCAAATCCGTCCGCATGATCGCGGAAGAGGACCTGGCCGACCACATCGACCTGAACTTCGGCTGCCCGGTCCCGAAGGTGACGAGGAAGGGCGGGGGGTCCGCCCTGCCCTACAAGCGGAACCTGCTCCGGGCGATCCTGCGCGAGGCCGTCGCGGGTGCTGGTGAGCGCCCGGTGACGATGAAGATGCGCAAGGGCATCGACGACGACCACCTCACCTATCTCGACGCCGGGCGCATCGCTGTCGAGGAGGGGGTGACGGCGATCGCCCTCCACGGGCGTACGGCCGCCCAGCACTACGGCGGCACCGCCGACTGGGAGGCGATCTCCCGGCTGAAGGAGCACGTCCCGGAGATTCCCGTGCTCGGCAACGGCGACATCTGGTCGGCGCAGGATGCGCTGCGGATGGTGCGGGAGACCGGTTGCGACGGGGTGGTCGTGGGCCGGGGCTGCCTGGGGCGGCCGTGGTTGTTCGCGGACCTGGTGGCGGCCTTCGAGGGGCGCCCGCAGGACACCGCACGACCCGCCCTGCGCGCGGTCGCCGAGGTCATGGTCCGGCACGCCACCCTGCTCGGGGAGTGGATCGGCGACGAGTCCAAGGGGGTCGTGGACTTCCGCAAGCACGTCGCCTGGTACCTCAAGGGCTTCGCGGTGGGCTCGGAGATGCGCAAGCGGCTCGCGGTCACGTCCTCCCTGGCGCAACTGCGGGCCGGACTGGACGAGCTGGACCTCGACCAGCCCTGGCCGGCCGGAGCGGATGGGCCGCGCGGTCGCACCTCAGGGAACAACCGTGTGGTACTTCCGGACGGCTGGCTCAAGGACCCGTACGACTGTGCCGGCGTCAGCGAGGACGCGGAGCTGGACACCTCCGGCGGATGAGCCGGAACCGACACCGGGGGGTGGAATGTGTGAGGGGGGAGCGGTGGGCCGCTCCCCCCTCACACACCGTGTCCGGTGTCGGTTCCGGGGCTCAGTCCTTCCTGGGGTGCGGGGTGGAGCCGTACGCCGTCAGGAAGTGGTCGCGGAAGGCGCTCATCTTCCAGACCGGTGCGTTGTGCGCGGGGCGCAGGCCGTCCGTCCAGCCCCAGTCGGTGATCTTGTCCAGGACCTTCGGGTCCTTGGCGACGATCGAGATCGGCACGTCACGGCTGGCGTGGTTGCCGCTGACCCGGGCGATGGGCTGGTGGTCGCCGAGGAACACCAGGACGGTGTTGTCCTTGCCGTAGCGTTCCAGCCACTGGGTGAGGGCAGTCACCGAGTACTGGATCGACTTGCCGTACTCCTGACGTGACTTGGTGGTGTCGGCGATGATGTCGGCCGGCTTGTTGCCCGCCGCCTGGATGCCCTTGAAGATCGATCCGTCGCCCAACTGGTCCCAGCCCACCATCTTCGGGATCGGCGCCCAGGGCTGGTGGCTGGACGTCAGGATGAGGAACGACATCAGCGCCTTGCCGTCGGTGCGCTTCTTGCTGTGCACCCGGTCCTGGTACTGCTGGAGGGCGTACTGGTCCGGCATGGTGGACCAGCTGAACTTCGGTCCCTTGTAGCCGAGCTGGAAGGCGTTGTAGACCTTGTCGAGGCCGTACCACTTCGCCTCCGGCCAGCCCTTCTGCACACCCGGCATGACGCCGACCGTGTCGAAGGCACCGGTCTTCTTGAACGCCTCGGTCAGACTGAGGTGATCGCTGGCCATGACGGTGCGGTAGCGCTGCTGGTTGCTGATCCACAGGCCGGACATGGTGGTGGAGTGGCCGAGCCAGCTGCTGCCGCCGTAGGTCGCCGAGGTCAGCCAGCCGCTCTTGGCGTGGAAGCCCGACTTCGCCAGGGCCTTGGTGCTGGCGTCGAGGGTCCTGTCCACACCCGGCGCGATGATCGGGTCCTCGACCGCGCTGCGGCCGTAGCTCTCGATGAACGTGAAGATCATGTCCTTGCCGCGCAGATCGGGGACCAACTGGCTGCCCGGGGTGTTCCCGAAGGCGTCCACCTTGGCCACCTTCGCGAACTCGGCCTCGTCCTGGAGCGTGTTGGACACCCGTCGGGACTGGATCTTCAGTGCGGTGGCGGCGTTGTCGGAGGCGATCGGTACGCCGGAGATCTGCAGGCCCAGGGAGGAACAGGTGATCCAGACGACTCCGGCGATCAGTGTGCCCCGGGTCGCGGCGTTGGGGTGCCGGGCGAGCAGGTTGCTCAGGCGGACCGCGGACAGCGGCAGCAGGATGAACAGCAGCAGGACCAAGGTGATCACGCCGGCCACGGCGGCCAGGGTGGCGGTACCGCCGAGGGAGTCCTTCAGGTACGACTCCGCGTCGCCGAGCAACTCCCAGTCGAGGACGACGTTGAAACTGCGGCCGAGATACTGCTTGAAGCCCATGTCGAGCACGTTCAGCACGGTCAGCGCCGCCAGCGCGACCCCGGTCACCGCCGCCAGCGCGATCCGCGGCCGGCGGGGCAGCGCGAGCGTCACGGCGGCCACGATGACGGCTTCCGCCGGTATGCGGGTGAACTTGACGGGGCCGAGCCCCACGACGGTGTTGGGCAGCACGAGCGCGGCGACGACGAGGGCCGCGGCGAGCACGGTGACCGTGATGGACAGGGCGTGTGCAGCGGCGGGGTACCGCTCCCGCTGCCCCTGGATCCGCGCCGACCAGGCGGCCCAGGGGCGGCGGGTGGGAACGGCCACCTGCTCGGGGGCGGTTCCCGCGGCTTCCCCTGTCTGTGCAGCGGGTTCAGCGGCGGCAGCGGCTTGTGCCGTGCCGGGTTCCGTCTCGCCAGTTTCTGTCTCGCTGGGTTCCGCCGTGCCGGGTTCCGTCTCGCCCGGCTCTGTCTCGCCCGGTCCTGTGCCCTTGGACTCAGGGCCGGAGGTTTCTACCGATCGTGCGAGGGGTTCCGCGACGGGTTCCGGGCTTGAAGCGTCCTTGCTCGGAGAGTCCGTACCCGTGGCGTCCGTACCCGTGGCGTCCGTACCGGGGGACTCCGTGAGGGGAGCTGTCGGCGTGCCGGCGGACTCGGCCTCCTCGGTTCCCCGGGCTGTACCCGGTGACTGTCGTGTGCTCGTGTGCTGAGGCAACCCGGAGGTCCTTCCGTGCGAGGCCCGTCGAACGGTGCGGCGGGCCACGCTGGGGAGGCTGGGCGGGACCGGAGCCCCGGTCCCGCCTGGCCCGCCGTCATCCGGTACGGCTCACCCCGGGCCACTGTTCAGGGCCCTCGGCAAACACCGGGCAAACGCCTCGTCAAGGTTGCTGTCAGGCACCGCCGACCGCGGTGAGCAGCGCGAGCGGTGCCGCAGCCGAGCGGGACTCACGAACGCACGCGTGCGGGTAGGGAACTGGCTCCGGGTGGGTGTCGCGGCCGTAGCCCGCCAGCACCTCGGGAAGGCGGTGGCCGGCGGCGGTTGCCGCGTCGACCAGCGCATGGGCGACCGTACGGGCCTCGTCGTGCAGGCCGTAGCGGGCCAGGCCCAGCGTGATCAGCGCGTTGTCGTGCGGCCACACCGATCCGCGGTGGTAGGAGAGGGGGTGGTACGCCGGCTGACCGGAGGCCAGCGTGCGGACGCCCCAGCCGGAGAAGAAGTCCGGTTCGAGGAGCCTGCGGCCCACCATCTCGCCGTACTCCTTGTCCAGCAGCCCGGACCACAACAGGTGCCCCGCGTCGGACGCCAGCGCGTCGATCTGGCGGCCGTCCCCGTCCAGGGCCAGGGCCGGGAAGGAGCTGTCCTGCATCCAAAAGTCCCGCTGGAAGCGGTCCCGGAGGTCGGTCGCCGCCTGCTCCAGCAGGGCCGCGTAGGTCTCGTCGCCCCACACCGTGCGCGCCACCCAAGCCGTGCGGCGCAGTGCGTCGTACGCGTAGCCCTGGGCGCCCGCCGCCATCACCGCGCCGGTGGGCCGGGTGCCGTCGGAGCAGCAGATCGCGCCGGGGGAGTCCTTCCAGTTCTGGTTGGCGAGGCCGCCCTTGTCGGCGCGGTAGACCAGGTAGCCACGGGACGTCAGGCCGCCGTGGTCGAGCATCCAGCCGATGGCGGCGCGGGCGTGCGGCTCCAGACGGTGTGCCAGAGCCGTGTCCGATGTCCGTTCGACGTAGGCGCCGAGCAGGACGAGGAACAGCGGAGTGGCATCGACCGAGCCGTAGTAGCGGCCGAACGGCACCTGCCCGAAGTGCGCCAACTCGCCGTACCGCACTTCGTGCACGATCTTGCCGGGCTGCACGACCGGGGACAGACCGGTGCCGGTCGCCTGGGTGGTGGCCAGGGCGAGCAGTGTGGCGGCGGCTGGCTGAACCCGGTACGGGAGCGCGAACAGGGAGGTGAGCAAGGCGTCGCGGCCGAGGAGGGTGAGGAACCAGGGGGCTCCGGCGGCCGGTACGCGCAGTTCCTCGCCGTCCGGCCCGGTGGCCGGGATCTGCAGCGCGGCCAGGTCGGACAGCCCCCGGGCGCAGGCCGACGCCAGCTCCGGCCAGCCCGTCGGGAAGGCCACGCCCTCCACGAACTCTGCCTCCGCGGCCATGAGTTGCTCATGCACCGAGGCCGGGTCACGAGGCACCCGCAGCGCACGTTTCTCGCCGTGCGGGCGGGCGATCACCCGGAGCACCAACTCGGTCGTGCCGTGCGGTTCCAGGTCGAGGGTCCACACCAGACGCCGGGCGCCGGTGCCGGTCTCTTCCACGGTGTCGGGAGCCGGGTCGGACGTGATGGCCGTACAGGACCGCCATTCGGCGCGTTGGTAGGTGAACTCGATTCCATCGTCCAGGACTTGACGGGAACGTACGCCACCGGGCTTGACGTAGGTGCGATGGTCCGAGCGGAGCTCGAACTGGTCGGCGAAGTCGACGTCGGCGGTGATGGCGAGTCGGATGGACGTGGTTACCGGGCGGTTGTTGGTCACCCGCAGCGACTCCACGAACGAGCTGTCGCCGACAGCCTGTTCGCGGAAGAGGGTGTGTGCCGGGGGTTCTTGCCGACCGCCGCGAGGGACCAGTACACAGCGGGCCGCGTCCCCGTCGGCCACCGGGCTGAGCACCTCGGGAACCGCGCCGTCGACGGTCAGTTGCCAGCGGCTGAGGTGCCGGGCGTCCCGTACGAATAACCCGTCCGGGGAACTGACACCCCGGACCCCGCTGATGTCGCCCCGTTCACCCACGGTGGCGAACGTCGCCCCGTGCACGAGTAGATGATGCCGGTCGGTCATCGCCGGTCCCCTCCCTTGTCACTCCTGTCGAACGTGCTGGTGCCCTTCGGGGACACGCCCTGTCCGGGGCGCTCGTGAAGCAGATGACGCTCGCGCCGTGCATGGCGCTGGTGCAGTAGGTCCAGCGCGAGCGCAGCCGTCCAGCTGAAGCCGGTCGCGCCGCGGGCCTCGCCGGTGTACGGGTCGACGTACTCCGCGAAGCTGGTGGCGCCGGCGAGGTCGAGCACGGCATCCCGCAGCGCGTCGGCCTCCGTGGTCTCGCCCTGCACCCGGAGCCCCCGTTCTAGTAGCCAGCTCGTGTTGAACCAGGCCGGTCCGCGCCAGTAGCAGTGCGGGTCGAAGGCCTTGCCGAGGAGGTCGTAGCTCGGCACGAGCCGGGTCCGGTCGCCGAGTGAGAAGTGGGGTCCCCGGACGGTGCGGACCAGGGTGGCGACGACGACCCGGGGGAGACCGGGGAGCACCAGTGGGACGAGTCCGCTGACACCGCGCTCGGGAATCAGCCCGCCTTGGCCGGCGACTGGCCCTCCGCCCCTGAGGTCGCGACACAGGAACGTCCCGGCCACCGGGTCCCACAGCCGTTCCACCAGTGCCGCCGTCAGCCGCTCGCCGCGCTCGCGCCGTGCGGTGCCGGCCGCCCCCAACTCCTCCGCGATCCGCGCCAAGGCGTACTCGGAGGCGATCAGCAGTGCGTTGAACGCGGGGTCCTCCACCGCGAACTCCGCTCCGCCCTCCGCGTATCCGGCCTCCCGGTAGTCGGCGGCCAGCCGTACGTACCGTCCGTAGTCGAGATCCGTCGGCCGGTCCCCGGGTGCTCCGTGGTCGAGGTCGGCGCGGCGGAAGGAGTGGGCCGGGACCGGTGTGATGCGGGCGAGCGGTTCGTCCCAGCAGGGGCTGTTGTCCATGCCCTGCTCCCACGGGTGGACGACGGACACCAGACCGCCGCCCCCCAGGTCCCGCCGGTGCAGCAGATACCGGTGCCAGGCGGACAGCCGTGGATACATCCGGGCCAGGAAACCCCTGGCCCGGGACAGCCCGGGGTCGGCCCGGTGCACCAGCCAGGCCGCCAGCGCGTGCACCGGTGGTTGGACGATCCCGGACGTTTGTACGGTGCGCGGGGCGCCCGAGACGCGCCCGGCGGTGGCGGAGCGCCAGAAGTCGGGACTGGGGAAGTACGCGTCCAGCGGGACGGAGGGGTTGAAGACGATGTGCGGGACGCGCCCGTCGGCCCACTGGGCCGCCAACAGCGTTTCCAGCTCGGTCTGAGCCCGGAGCGGGGAGACGTGTCGCAGCCCGATCGCGACGAACGCGGAGTCCCAGGACCACTGGTGCGGATACAGGCTGCGGGAGGGGACCGTCGAACCGCCCGTCCAGTTCCCGTTGAGTACCCGGGCCGCCCTGGCGCGCAGGGACGTGCCGGAGACCGGCGGATCGTATGCGATCTCGCACTCCGTGGAACGGGCAGTGAGCTGGGCGGTGCGATCCACTCGGGGCTCCCCGAAAACGAAGACGTCCGGCCGGACCGACCGGGTTTGGTTGTAGCTACCGTAGGGTTACGTCTACTTAACACGCAAAACTCAATATGTAATGCAGGCTTGGGAAACACAAGGGGGTGCGCATGACTGGACGTCCGGGAAGGACCGGGAAGAGCGGGAGTCAGACCGGCATCGGCGATCTGCTCGAACTGGTGCGCAGCGGACGGGCCGTGACGCGCGGCGCGCTCCAGCAGGCGACCGGACTGTCCCGTGCCACCGTCGGCCAGCGTCTGGACCGGCTGTTCCGGGCCGGCTGGCTGCGCGAGGGCGCCGGGGGGCCGGTCGGCTCGCCGCTCGGCGGACGCCCCTCCATCACCTTGGAGTTCGACGACTCCCATGCCGTGGTCCTCGCCGCGGACCTCGATACCCGGCACGCCCGCGCAGCCGTCCTCACCCTGACCGGCGAGATCCTCGCCGAGCACGCCGGCACCCTCGTGGTGGAGGACGGGCCGGAGGCGGTGCTCAGTGAACTGGGTCGCTGGTTCGCCGAGTTGGTGGAGAAGGCGGGGGTCCTGGCGGCGGAGGTGTGCGGAATCGGGCTCGCGGTGCCGGGCCCGGTGGACAGCGAGACCGGAAGGGTCGTCCAGCCCCCGATCATGCCCGGCTGGGACGGCTACGACATAAGGGGCCGTCTCTCCCGTGCCTTCACCGAGCACACCGGCGTGCTCGCGGTCCCGGTTCTGGTGGACAACGACGCCAATCTGATGGCCTACGGCGAACAGCGCACCGGCCACCTCGACTGCACCGCGTTCGTCCTGGTCAAGGTCTCCACCGGCATCGGAGCCGGGGTCGTGGTCGGCGGCTCGATCTACCGCGGCGTCGATGGCGGCGCCGGCGACATCGGGCACATCCGGGTCGGTACGGACGCGTTGTGCCGGTGCGGCTCGTACGGCTGCCTCGCGGCCGTCGCGAGCGGCGGTGCCGTGGCACGGCGGCTGGCCGAGTCCGGCGTACCGGCCGCCTCCGGCTCCGATGTGCGGGACCTGTTGGCCGCCGGGCACCCGGAGGCCGCGGCGCTGGCCCGGGAGGCCGGGCGGCAGGTGGGCGACGTGTTGGCGACGGTCGTGACGCTGCTCAACCCGGGCGTGCTGATGATCGCGGGTGATCTGGCGGGAACACCCTTCCTCACCGGTGTGCGCGAATTGCTGTACCAGCGGGCACTGCCGCGCTCCACGGCCCACCTGGACGTCGTCACGTCCCGGCTGGGGGAGCGGGCAGGACTCATAGGGGCGGGGGCGCTGGTCGTGGAGCATCTGTACGCACCCGAGCGGGTGGAGGAGCGACTCAGCGCGATGGGGGTGTGACGGCAGACCCACGGCATCTCAGCGACTGTGTGGACGGTGGCTCAACGGCACCTCGGCGGCCGACCCACGGCAGTCCAGGGCGGCCCTGCGTCGGTTCTGCAGACCTCTCCATGGCTTGTCCGGCGGATTTCGGCGCCAATGCTGGTGCCGCCCCCCCCGTGACGGTTCGCGCACCGGTGGCTGTGCTGGCCCTCGTGGCGGGTGCTGCGCCGGTGGGAGCGGCACGCGTGACGGGTTCGTTCGCCGTGTGTTTCCGGTGGCGGGCCGTGCGTCCGCATGGTGAAACCCGGCCCGCTCCAGGAGCGTGATTCTCGCCACCTCTGATAAGGGTTGCGCTCAGATGAGCGGATCATGTGCGACTGCACTTCTCCAAAGGGTGGCACTCGGTGCCACCCTTCGATCGTTCATCGATCGAACTCAATCGTGCCTAGAGGTACTCAAGTGAGCAAGGAGCCGCCCTCGGGCGGGATCTTATGTTCAAGAAGTGAAAACATCCGGCTGGCTCGGCTTGCCCAGCCTTGACTTTCGATCCGCTGGCGGACGGGTGGTTACAGGCGCATGACGCACAAGTGGACGTACCCACAGACCTTTGATCTGGGTATGTTCCTCGCCGTCAGGGCAGCCACCGCGGCCTCAAGGAGTCGAGACCCGTGTCGGAAAACAAAGAACCCCACGTAGCGAAGTTCGTTTACGACTTCACCGAGGGCAACAAGGACCTCAAGGACCTCCTCGGTGGCAAGGGTGCCAACCTCGCCGAGATGACCAACCTGGGTCTTCCGGTCCCTCCCGGCTTCACCATCACCACCGAGGCCTGCAAGGTCTACCTGGGGAGCGGTGAGGAGCCCGCGGCACTGCGTGACGAGGTGAGTGCGCACCTTGACGCCCTCGAGCAGAAGATGGGCAAGAAGCTCGGTCAGCCCGACAACCCCCTGCTGGTGTCGGTCCGTTCCGGCGCCAAGTTCTCCATGCCGGGCATGATGGACACCGTCCTGAACATCGGCCTCTCTGACAGGTCGGTGCAGGGGCTGGCCCAACAGGCGGGCGACGAGCGGTTCGCCTGGGACTCCTACCGCCGCCTCATCCAGATGTTCGGCAAGACCGTCCTCGGCGTCGACGGCGACCTCTTCGAGGAGGCCATCGACAAGGCCAAGGAGGCCAAGAAGGTCACGGTCGATACCGACCTGGTGGCTGCGGACCTGAAGAAGCTGGTCACCACCTTCAAGAAGATCGTCAAGAAGGAAGCCGGCCGGGACTTCCCCCAGGACCCGCGTGAGCAGATGGACCTCGCCATCAAGGCGGTCTTCGACTCTTGGAACGGCGACCGTGCCAAGCTCTACCGTCGTCAGGAGCGCATCCCGCACGACCTGGGCACGGCGGTCAACGTCTGCTCGATGGTCTTCGGCAACCTCGGCCCCGACTCCGGCACCGGGGTGGCCTTCACCCGAGACCCCGCCTCCGGTCACCAGGGCGTCTACGGTGACTACCTGCAGAACGCGCAGGGCGAGGACGTGGTCGCGGGTATCCGCAACACGGTCCCGCTGGCGGAGCTGGAGCAGATCGACAAGAAGTCGTACGACCAGCTCATGCAGATCATGGAGACCCTGGAGAATCACTACAAGGATCTCTGCGACATCGAGTTCACCATCGAGCGCGGGCAGCTCTGGATGCTCCAGACACGCGTGGGCAAGCGCACCGCCGGTGCCGCCTTCCGCATCGCCACCCAGCTGGTGGACCAGGGCCTGATCGACGAGACCGAGGCGCTCCAGCGGGTCACGGGCGCCCAGCTTGCACAGCTGATGTTCCCGCGCTTCGACGAGCAGGCGAAGGTCGAGCGGGTCGCGCGCGGTATCGCGGCGTCGCCGGGCGCCGCCTTCGGCAAGGCGGTCTTCGACTCGTACACCGCCGTGAAGTGGTCACGCTCAGGCGAGAAGGTCATCCTGGTTCGCCGCGAGACCAACCCCGACGACCTCGACGGCATGATCGCGGCCGAGGGCATCCTCACCTCCCGTGGCGGCAAGACGTCCCACGCTGCCGTCGTCGCCCGCGGTATGGGCAAGACCTGCGTCTGTGGTGCCGAAGAGCTGGAGGTCGACACCAAGCGCCGCCGCATGACGATTCCCGGCGGCCACGTGGTGGAGGAGGGTGACCTGATCTCCATCGACGGTTCCAGCGGAAAGGTGTACCTGGGCGAGGTCCCGGTCGTGCCGTCCCCGGTCGTGGAGTACTTCGAGGGCCGGATGCACCCGGGCGCCGACGACGCCGACGAACTCGTCGAGGCGGTCCACCGCATGATGGCCTTCGCCGACCGCAAGCGCCGGCTGCGGGTACGCGCCAACGCCGACAACGCGGAGGACGCGCTGCGGGCCCGGCGCTTCGGCGCCCAGGGCATCGGCTTGTGCCGCACGGAGCACATGTTCCTCGGCGACCGCCGCGAGCTGGTGGAGCGCCTGATCCTCGCCGACACCGAGGGGGAGCGCGAGGAGTCCCTGAAGGCCCTGCTGCCGCTGCAGAAGAAGGACTTCGTCGAGCTGTTCGAGGCGATGGACGGTCTGCCCGTCACCATCCGCCTCCTGGACCCCCCGCTGCACGAGTTCCTGCCGGACATCACGGAACTCTCCGTCCGCGTCGCCCTCGCCGAGTCCCGCCAGGAGCCGCACGAGAACGAGCTCCGGCTGCTGCAGGCGGTACACCGTCTGCACGAGCAGAACCCGATGCTGGGCCTGCGCGGTGTACGTCTGGGCCTCGTGATTCCCGGCCTGTTCACGATGCAGGTCCGTGCGATCGCCGAAGCCGCGGCCGAGCGCAAGGCGGCCAAGGGCGACCCGCGCGCCGAGATCATGATTCCGCTCGTCGGGACGGTGCAGGAGCTGGAGATCGTCCGCGAGGAAGCCGACAAGGTCATCGGCGAGGTGCAGGCGGCCACCGGCACCGAGCTCAAGCTCGCGATCGGCACGATGATCGAGCTGCCGCGCGCCGCACTGACCGCCGGTCAGATCGCCGAGGCCGCCGAGTTCTTCAGCTTCGGCACGAACGACCTCACCCAGACGGTGTGGGGCTTCAGCCGCGACGACGTCGAGGCCTCCTTCTTCACGGCCTACCTGGAGAAGGGCATCTTCGGCGTCTCCCCCTTTGAGACGATCGACAAGGACGGCGTCGGCTCGCTGGTGAAGGCGGCGGCGGAAGCGGGCCGGCGCACCCGTCCCGACCTGAAGCTCGGCGTGTGCGGCGAGCACGGCGGCGACCCGGAGTCGGTCCACTTCTTCCACGAGGTCGGCCTGGACTACGTCTCCTGCTCACCGTTCCGCATCCCGGTCGCCCGCCTGGAGGCCGGCCGCGCGGCCACGCAGGCGGCGGGCAGCGACCACCGTTGAGCGGTCCGCGGGAAGTGCCGCGCCGCGTACCGTCAGTGGTCTGCGGCACCGCCGTGGCCCCTCGCGCGGCTCTTCGCGCCCCTTCTGGGCGCTTCTGCACCGCGAGGGGCTTGGCGCGACCGCACGGGCTCCTGCGGGCCCGTTGAACCCCGGAGCCGCCGTTGGTCCCCGACCCTCACCGATCGGCGGCGGCTCCGGTGCACGAAAGAGGAGGGGCGGCACCCCGTGCGGGGGGTGCCGCCCCTCCGGCATGGCGGTCCCCTACCAACTCCCGACAGGCCCCGGCACCGCCGAGGGAAGAGCGACGTGGATCAGGGGCGGAGCCGGAGGCCCTGTGGATCACCCACAGGGCCTCCGGTGCGCCGTGCACGCGCAGGGTCCCGGAATCGGGACCTGCCCGTCCGAGATCAGAGGACGCCTTGCAGGTTGACCGGGCCCACCTGGAAGGTGTTGGAGCAGGTCTTCCAGTGGGCAGGGACGAGCACCGCGCGGTACGAGGCGGGCGGATAGACGCGCACGTAGGTGCTGGTGCGCAGGCACGGGCCGCCTATGGGGCCGTTGGTGGTGCGTATGACGGCGGAGGCGGAGCGGCCGGGAGCGAGCATCACTGTGGAATACGAGCTTCCGCTACGCGTAGCGGCCGGTCCGATCTGTCGATGGGCGGAATCGAGAGCGCTGACACCCGGGTAGCCGCGCAGGGCGCAACTTCTCGTGCTGGTGTTGGTGAACCGGATCGGCCAGTAGACCGACCCTGCCGCTCCCTCCTTGCGGCCCATGGACAGGTAGAGGTCGTTCACGGTACAGGTGTGCGCCCGGGACGAGGCCCGTGCCGCCGCGTGTGGTGCCGTACGCGGCGTCGTCGGGGTCGCGCTCCACGCGGCTCCCGCCGTCGTGAGAGCCAAGAGAGCAGCGGCCACTGCGGTGGTCGCGCCGCGCCGGGTGACGCGTCGAGTGTGCAGAGACTGGGACATGGTGCATCCGCCTCCAATCGGCGAATGGGTGAATCGGGTCACCGGGTTGGATGCACCTCAGGGCGAAAAAGTTGGCGGCCGTTTTCGGGTGGGTGTCGGCGGGGAGGCGGCCTCGGGGCGACCCCTGTGCCACGGGTGCGACGAGGAGGGCCTCGTCGGTTGCGCACGCCTCATGCCGGATGATGGTGACCCCCGACGTCCGGATGCGGTGCGACCCGGTCGTGACGGCTGCTCCCGGGGTCCCGCTTTTGCGGGGCGCAGGCCGGACGAGACGCGCACAGACGCTGCCGGAGGCGGAGGCGGACCCCGTCGGGATCACGAGGGTCGTTCCGGTCCTGATGCCGGTCGAGCAGGGTCAGACCGAGCTGCGCACCTCGTACACCGCCACCCTTACCGATGCGTCGTCCAGACATTCCCCGTCGACCAGGTCGAAGCGCTGTTTGAGCAGGGGGGAGGCCACGAACGGGCGACCCTCGTGGGTGCCGGTCAGGCCGCGGGAGAGGACGGCAGCGCCGGTGAAGGGGTCGCGGTTGTCGATGGCGTACAGGCGGTCGGCGCGGTCGCGGAAGAGGGCGACCTGGTGGCCGTCCGGCAGCAGGACGGCCACCCCGCGCCCCGGGGGCAGCGCGCTCAGCTCGCATGCCGTGAACCAACCTTCGGTCAACCGGAGCTGGACTTTCAGGGCCGTGGTTTCCAGTGTCAGGGTCATCGCTGGGCGCTTCCTTCCAGGACGTCGTCGGCGGGCCGGATGCCGATGGTCAGCAGCGGCAGGTCGGGCTTGATCTGGTCGCGTTCCGGGACGAAGGCGACGACCGGATCCGGGGTGTCCGGCGTGTTGACGAAGGACACGAACCGGGCCAGTTTTTCCGGGTTGTTGACGGTCTCCGCCCACTCGTCGCGGTAGTTCGCGACATGGGCCGCCATCAGTGCCTCCAGTTCGTCGCAGAGGCCGAGCGAGTCGTGGACCAGGACGTCCCGTACGTGGTCCAGGCCGCCCGGGATCCGCTCCAGCCAGGTCGAGGTGCGCTCCAGGCGGTCGGCGGTGCGGATGTAGAACATCAGGAACCGGTCGATCAGCCGTACCAGTTCGGCGTCGGACAGGTCCTGGGCGAGCAGGTCCGCATGGCGCGGGGACGCACCGCCGTTGCCGCCCACGTACAGGTTCCAGCCGCCCGCCGTGGCGATCACGCCGAAGTCCTTCGACCGGGCCTCGGCACACTCCCGGGCGCACCCGGAGACGGCGGACTTCAGCTTGTGCGGCGACCGCAGGCCCCGGTAGCGCAGCTCCAGGTCGATCGCCATCCGGACCGAGTCCTGCACCCCGTACCGGCACCAGGTGGAGCCCACGCAGGACTTCACCGTGCGCAGCGCCTTGCCGTAGGCGTGCCCGGACTCGAAACCAGCGTCTACCAAACGGGCCCAGATCAGCGGGAGTTGTTCCACGCGCGCGCCGAACATGTCGATCCGCTGACCACCGGTGATCTTCGTGTAGAGGCCGAAGTCCCTAGCGACCTCGCCGATCACGATCAGCTTCTCCGGGGTGATCTCCCCGCCCGGGACGCGCGGCACGACCGAGTACGAGCCGTTCTTCTGCAGGTTGGCGAGGAAGTGGTCGTTGGTGTCCTGAAGGGCGGCCTGCTCGCCGTCGAGTACGTAGCCGCTCGCGCCGATCGTCGGGGCGAGGGAGGCGATGATCGAGGCGACCGCCGGCTTGCAGACCTCGCAGCCGTCGCCGCCCCGGGCCCCCTCGCGTCCGTGACGGTCCAGCAGTTGCCGGAACGAGGTGACCCGCAGGGTCAGGACGATCTCGTACAGCTCCTCGCGGGTGCGTGCGAAGCACCCGCACAGGCCCTTGTCGACCTCGACGCCGGACGCCTCCAGTTCGGCGGCGAGCAACTGTCCCAGCACCTTCACGCAACTGCCGCAGCCCGTACCGGCTTTAGTGCACTTCTTCACCTCGGGAACCGTGCTGCACCCGTGCTCGGTGACCGCGCCGCGGAGCGTGCCCTTGCTGACGTTGTGGCAGGAACAGATGACTGCCTCGTCCGGGAGTGCGGAAGGGCCGAGCCCGGTCCCCGAGTCCGCTCCGGCGGGCAGGACGAGGGACTCCGGGGAGACCGGTGGCACCGAACCCGTCAGCGCGCGCAGGGTGCCGTACGCCTCCGCGTCGCCGACCAGGATGCCGCCGAGCAGCGTGCCGTCACGCCCGATGACCAGCTTCTTGTACAGGCCCGCGCGGGAGTCGGAGTACACGACGTCCAGACAGCCCTCGGCGGTGCCGTGCGCGTCGCCGAAGGAGGCCACGTCCACACCGAGCAGCTTCAGCTTGGTGGACAGGTCGGCGCCGGTGAAGGACGCTTCGTCGGCGGCGATCGTCGCAGCTGCCGTCTCGGCCTGTTCGTAGCCGGGTGCCACCAGGCCGTACACCCGGCCGTCCGCCGCCAGCGCGCACTCGCCGATCGCGAACACCTGTGGATCGGTGACCGTGCGGCACTGCTCGTCGACACTGATGCCGCCGCGCTCGCCGGTGGCCAGGCCGCAGTCGCGGGCCAACTGGTCGCGGGGGCGGACGCCGGCGCTGAACACCACCATGTCGGTGGCGAGCGCGGAGCCGTCCGACAGCTTCATGCCGGTGACGGTGCCGGAGGCGTCCGTCACGATCTCCTGGGTGCCCGTGCCGGTGTGCACGGTCAGGCCCATGCCCTCGATGGTGCGCAGGAGGGTGGCGCCGCCGCCCTCGTCCACCTGCACCGGCATCAGGCGCGGCGCGAACTCCACGACGTGGGTGTCGAGTCCGAGGCCTTTGAGGGCGCCGGCAGCCTCCAGGCCGAGCAGGCCGCCGCCGACCACGGCACCGGTGGCCGCCCTTGTCCTGGCGTACTCCTCGATGGCCAGCAGGTCCTCGATCGTGCGGTAGACGAAGCAGCCGGCCGCGTCCTTGTTCGGCACCGGCGGCACGAACGGGTAGGAGCCGGTGGCCAGCACCAGGACGTCGTAGTCGACGACCAGGCCCGAGCGCGCCGTCACCTTCCCCACCTCGCGGTCGACGAACTCCGCCGGGTCGCCGAGGTGCAACTCGACGCCGTGGTCCTTGATGAACTCCATGTCGGTCAGGGAGAGGTCCTCGGGCGTCCGGCCCGAGAAGTACGAGGTGAGTTGTACGCGGTCGTACGCCGGACGCGGCTCCTCGCACAACACGACCACGCGGTGCGTGGCGGTCAGGCCGTGCCCGGCCAGCGCTTCGAGGAAGCGCTGGCCGACCATGCCATGGCCGACGAGCACGATCGTGGGGCGGGGCAGGGCCCCACCAGGTGCGGTCGTGGGCATCAGGAGCCTCCATCGTGGGTGAGCAGGTGGAGCAGGGGACCGTCCTGTGGAGGGAGCGGCTCCGCGCCCTCCCAGGCGCGGGCGAGTGCGCCGACCGTGCCCAACTCGCCGACGAGGACCCCGCCGACCAGCCGGTCGCCGCGCACGATGACCTTGCGGTAGGTGCCCTGTGTGGCGTCGGCGAGTTGTACGACGTCGTCGCCGGGACGCGCCTCGGTCTCGCCGAATGCGGCGAGATCGAAGTGCAGCTTTCCCAAGGGAAGTGGGCCGGCGGGTGGGCGGTCGTAGGACGGGTGCCCGAAGCGATCGTCGGGGCTGGTGAGGGTGAGCCGGGTCAGGGAACGGGTGCCGGTGTAGCGTGCGGTGGCGTCTCCGGCGAACAACCGGGCCAGGGCGTCGGCCTGTTCGAGGGCGGGGGCGGCGAGGCCGTACACCGTGCCGTCGTGCTGGGCGCAGTCGCCGATGGCGTGGACGTGCGGGTCGGAGGTGCGCAGCTCGTCGTCGACGAGGATGCCCCGGTGGACGGTGAGACCTGCCTGTTCCGCCAACCCGGTGCGCGGACGCACGCCGCAGGCGAGGACCACGAGGTCGGCGTCGAGGGCGTACCCGTCGGCCATCTCCACCGAGCGGACGGTGCCCGCGACGCAGCGCACGCCCCGCACCCGGCACTCGGTGTGCACCTCGACGCCCAGGGCGGTGAGGTGCCGCAGCACCAGCTGGGAGGCGCCCGGGTCGAGCTGGCGCTCCATGAGCCGCTCGGCCTGCTGGGCGAGCATCACCTGCGCGCCGCGCACGGCGAGCGCGCGGGCAGCGGAGACCCCCAGCAGCCCGCCCCCGATGACGACCGCGCGCGCCCCTGGCCGGACCGCCCCGGCCAGTCCCAGACAGTCGTCCAGCGTGCGGAACGCGTGCACGCCCTCGGGTAGCCGGTGGTCCGGGGTGAACAGGCCGCGCAGCGGTGGCAGCACCGGGTTGGAGCCGGTGGCCAGCACCAGAGCGTCGTATGCGATCGAGGTGCCGTCCGCGCAGCCGACGGTCCTACCGATCCGGTCGATGCCGGTGACCCGGGCACGCAGCAGACCGTCCGGCGCCGGGAGGGCGATCACCTCCGGGGTGTATCGGCCGGCCAGCACCTCGGCGAGCAGCACCCGGTTGTACGGTGGATGCTCCTCTTCGCCGACGAGCAGCGCGGGCACACCCAGCTCGCTGAGCCGCCGGGCGAGCCGCACGCCCGCGAGGCCGGCGCCGATCACCACCACACGCGTATTCGAGGTCATGTCCCCGAGCGTGCGGGGCTGACGTTACCCGGCGGCATCACTCCTGTTTCCCATGAGGAACGCTGCCCTCAACAGGGGCGCGCTGGGGGTGTGAGGGGCCTGTGCGCCCGTCGGCGGGGGGTGTGAGGCCGGACCACGACACGGATGATCTCAGGAGTTCCGGGCTTTGTCAGGCCTTCCGGTCTTCGCCGGTGCCGCAACAGGCAACGTTCGCCCCGTCGCGACCAACGTCGCCTGCCGTGGCCCTAGTGGCTTCCCGTGAGACGGGCGAACACCACCACGTTGCCCTGGTAGCCGGTCGTCCTCGAGTAGCCGCCCCCGCAGGTGATCACGCGCAGTTCCGGACGGGGCGCGGCACCGTACACCTTCTCGTCGGGGAAGTCGCGCGCCGCGTACACCTCCACTGCATCGACGATGAAGACGGCCACGGTGCCGTCCTGGCGGTCCACCTCGATGCGGGCGCCCCGCTTGAGCGCGCCGAGGTCATAGAAGACGGCGGGGCCGTCGGCGTTGTCGACATGGCCGGCGACGATCGCCGTGCCCGTCTCACCGGGCATGGTGCCCGCCGCGTACCAGCCGGCCAGGTTCTTGTTGCCGGCGGGCGGTGCCTCCAGACTGCCGGAGCGGGTGAGGGCCAAGCCCGTGAGCGGGGCGTTCACCCGGATCGAGGGAATGCGGATGCGGGTCGGCGGAGACGGTGCGAGGGCGGCTGCCGCGGACCACTCACCTCCGGGATCGGGGCGTCCCTCAGCGGCCGACGGCTGGGGTGGAGCGTGCGTCCCGGCACCGTCGAGCAGCCACACGCCCGAGCCGAGGGCGACGACGGTGAGGGCGGCTATGACGGTGTCACCTAGCCTGGCGTTCCTGCGCACGTGAACCCCTCTCCCGGAGGCGCACCTCCGAACGGGACCCTGAGCGGGCCCGGCTCCCAGCGGGGCGGCCCCCTTCCCCCTCCGGGCCGCGAGGGGCGTCGGACCCGGAGGGGGCGGGGCTTGCGGTACCGGCGGACGGACAGCGGAGGGTGTCCGTCAGATCCTGTCGCCTCTCGCCCGGCGATGCAGGAGCCAGGTACCGCCCGCGGCGGCGACGGCCAGAGCCGCTACACCTGCCGCGGTCTGCACGGGGTCCGGGCCGAGTGCGCCGCCGACCCCCGTCTTCATGCTTCCCCGCGGCTGCACCTGCCCGTGTGCCGCGCTCAACGCGACCACCAGGTCGCCCCGCACCTGCTGGTCGCCCTCGGTGCACTCGGCGACGATCTCGTACGTCCCCGGCTGCGCGCTCGCGGGCACCCGGAACCGGCCGATCGCCTCGCCGTTGTGGGTGCTGGGCGCCAGCGGGAACCTGCCGGCGCCGACGGCGCCCGCGTTCCCGGTCGCAGCACCCCTGTCCCCGCACACGGCGGTGTTCACCGTGACCTGACTGCCGGGCGACACGGTGGAGGGGTACACCTCCAGGCGTCGGGCGTCGTCGCCGTGGGCGGGTGCCGTGGCGAGTCCCGCGGCGGCCATGGCGAGCGCGGTACCGGTCAGCAGACGGGCGGTGCGTCGCATCGTGCTCCCCAGAACTTGTCCGATTCGTGCCCTACCGAGGTAAACGGCTGTCGGGCCGGGCCGCTTGCTGAGGGAGTGTCAGGAACGTGGTGAACGGGTGCCGCCCACACCTCCGTACGGGTGAGGGTATATGGGGTTCGGGCAGGTCAGGGGCGCCGTGTGGGGGCGGAGGAGGTCGAACCGTGAAGAGAACACGAATGGAGCGCCGACGACGGTGAACGGGTGACGCGTTGTCAGCGCCCGGCTGGGTGGCGCGGGCGGTGTGTGCGGAGCCGACATGGGTGGGCCGCTGCGGTCGGCGGCACCAGGTGCCGTGTCCTGTTCTGCCGGGCCGTCCCGGCGCAGCGGGGTGCGCCCGCGCAGCCGCCGGGCGGCCGTGCGGGGAGTCCGCCGGGCGCCGTTGGGGGGTGGCTCCGGCCGGCAAGCCGCGGTCGGAACCTCTTGTCTGGTCCTGCCGGGTCCTGCCGGGTCCTGCCGGGTCCCGCGCGGGAAGGCCGGCGCCTGCCCGCGGCACCGGCCTTCCGTCACTGTTGCGGGATCAGTGCACGTTGACCGCGTTCCAGGCCGCCGCCACCGCGTTGTACTCGGTCCCGGTGCCGTACAGGTCCTTCGCCGCGTTGAGGGTCGCGGTCCGGGCCCCCGCGTAGTTCGTCGAGGACGTCATGTAGACCGTCAGCGCCCGGTACCAGATCTTGCCGACCTTGTCCCGGCCGATGCCGGTGACCTTGGAGCCGTCGTATGTCGGGGAGTTGTAGCTGACGCCGTTGATGGTCTTCGGTCCGCTGCCCTCCGCGAGGAGGTAGGCGAAGTGGTTGGCCACGCCCGACGAATAGTGGACGTCGAGGTTGCCGACCGAACTGCTCCAGTAATCGGCCGAGTTGCCGTCCTTCGACGGCTGGTCCATGTAACGCAGTGCCGTCTTGCCGAAGCCGGGGCGGACGATCTGCTCGCCGATGAGGTAGTCGCCGGGGTCCGAGGGGCTGTTCGCGTACCACTCGACCATGGTGCCGAGGATGTCGGAGGTTGCTTCGTTCAGGCCCCCGGACTCGCCCGAGTACGTCAGTGCCGCCGTCTTGGAGGTGACTCCGTGGGTCATCTCGTGCCCGGCCACGTCCAGCGCCACCAGCGGCCCGAAGGTGGTCCCGTCGCCGTCGCCGTAGGTCATGCAGAAGCAGCTGTCGTCCCAGAAGGCGTTGTTGTAGTTGTTGCCGTAGTGGACGCGGTTGTACGAGCCCTTGCCGTCGTTCGCGATGCCGTTGCGGTTCTGGACGTTCTTGTAGTAGTCCCAGGTCTCGTCGGTGCCGTACTGGGCGTCGACGGCGGCCGAGGAGCGGTCGGCGTTGCTG
Source organism: Streptomyces pluripotens (assembly GCF_000802245.2). NCBI lineage: Bacteria > Bacillati > Actinomycetota > Actinomycetes > Kitasatosporales > Streptomycetaceae > Streptomyces > Streptomyces pluripotens. The sequence continues at coordinate 2,074,565 of NZ_CP021080.1, read as the reverse complement.
CCCGTGCCCCAGTGGTTGTCGGCGTCCGTGAACAGGGTCGCCGGGGCCCGGAAGAAGCAGATGCCGAAGAAGCACAGGTCGGTCTTGTTCTCCGCGTCACCGGTGTAGGTGTTGCCGCGCGTGGGGTCCTTGAGCTGGTACGACGAGCCCGACTGGGTCGTCTCCAACGGTACGGTCCCGCTGTACAGGGACTGGCCGTCGCCGGTCGCCGTCTCGATGCTGTCCCAGGCGTCGATCTGTGCACCGGTGCGGGCGTCGGTCAGTACGGTCCGGGCGACCGGGTTGCCGAGTGAGTCCAGGCCGACGGCGTTGGTGCGCCAGGCCAGCTTCGGGGCGCCGTGCAGGGCGTCGACGACCAGCTCGGGCTTGGCCTTGACGTGCTTCAGCTTCTCGCCGAAGTTGGCGGCGCGCAGCGCGTGCACCGCGAGGCCGGCGGCCTTGGGGGCCGACACCTTCGGGGTGACGGAGGGCAGGGACACCCGCTTCCGGGTCGCCCGATCGGCGCTGCGGAAGCTGCCGTTGGGTTTCAGGTGGACGACGAAGTCCCCGCCCAGGACGGGGAGGTGGCGGTAGGTGCGGTCGTAGCGGATGTGCTGGGTGCCGTCCTTGTCCACGATCACGTCGCGGACCTTGGTGTCCTCGGCGGAGGTGAGGCCGAGGCTCGTGGCGTGGGCCACGAGGGCCGACGCCGCGTTCTCCATCGCGGTGGCCCGGGTCGGTCTGTTGTCGGCGTGGGCGGCAGGGGAGAGGGCGGTGGCCAGCAGGGTCGCAGTGGTGACGGCGACGCCGGCTGTGGCGAGACGACGGGTTCCTCGGATGTGCTGCCGTATCCGGCTCATCGGTCTCCTTGGGAAGGCGCCAATTCAGGCGTGGGGGTGGCGCTGATGTCCCATCAGTTTTAAGTGCTCATGACATGTCATGTCCATAGCGCCTTTCCGCCTTCGTGTCGGTTGCGCACCGCCGGCACCCGGATCGAGGGCGGCGATCGGCCGTCCCGGCGCTGTCAGAACCTCACTGCGGCCCGCGGCTCCGGGCGACCTCGGCGGACGCACCCGTGCGCCCCTTCGGCTCCGCCAGCTCGACCCGTACCGCACACGACTTGAACTCGGGCATCCGGGACGTGGGGTCGAGCGCCGGGTTGGTGAGGGTGTTGGCCCGGCCCTCGCCCGGCCAGTGGAAGGGCATGAACACGGTGTCCGGACGAATGGCGGTGGTGACGCGGGCCGGCGCCACCGCCCGACCCCGCCGGGACACCACCGCGACCGGGTCGCCGTCGGCTGCCCCGATGCGGGCCGCGAGCCGCGGATGCAGTTCCACGAACGGGCCCGGTGCCGCCGCGTTCAGCTCCGCCACCCGCCGGGTCTGCGCCCCCGACTGGTACTGCGACACCACCCGGCCCGTGGTCAGCACCAGCGGATACTCGGCGTCCGGCTCCTCCGCCGTCGCCCGGTGGTTCACCGCGGCGAACCGGGCCCGGCCGTCAGTGGTGGCGAAACGGTCCAGGAAGAGGCGAGGCGTACCGGGGTGCACACCGGCCGTCCCGGCCGCGCCGGTTCCGGACTCCCCGGCCCCGGCCGTTCCGGCGGCCCCGGTCGTGCCGGCCGGGTGGTCCGGGCACGGCCAGAAGACCCCGTTCTCCTCCGTCAACCTGCGGTAGGTGATCCCCGAGTAGTCCGCGGGGCCGCCCGCGCTCGCCCGGCGCAGTTCCCCGAAGACCTCCTCCGGGTCGTCGGGGAAGCCCTTCTCCACGCCGAGGCGGGCGGCCAACTCGCCGAGGACGTGCAGATCGCTGCGGACGCCGGGCGGGGGCACGACCGCCCGGCGGCGCAGCAGGACCCTGCCCTCCAGGCTGGTCGTCGTACCCGTCTCCTCCGCCCACTGAGTGACCGGCAGTACGACGTCCGCCAGCTCCGCCGTCTCCGACAGCACCACGTCCGCCACCGCGAGGAAATCCAGTGAGCGCAGGCGTTCCTCGACGTGTGCCGCGCGCGGTGCCGACACCACCGGGTTGGAGCCCATCAGCAGCAGCGCCCGGATGTCCGTACCGAGGGCGTCGAGGAGTTCGTACGCGCTGCGTCCGGGGCCCGGCAGCGAGTCCGGGGCCACGCCCCACACCCCCGCCACGTGCCGCCGCGCATCCGGGTCGTCCAGCTTGCGGTAGCCGGGCAACTGGTCCGATTTCTGACCGTGTTCGCGTCCGCCCTGCCCGTTGCCCTGCCCGGTCAGGCAGCCGTACCCAGACAGCGGCCGCCCTGCACGGCCAGTGGCCAGGCACAGGTTGATCCACGCACCCACCGTGTCCGTGCCCTTGGACTGCTGCTCGGGGCCGCGCGCGGTGAGCACCATCGCCGCCTCAGGCTCGCAGAACATGCCTACCGCAGCGCGGAGTTGCGGCACCGGCACCCCGGTGATCCGCTCGACGTATTCCGGCCAGTGCGCCATCGCCGCCGCCCGGGCCTCCGCCCAGCCGGTGGTCCGTTCCCGGACGTACGCCTCGTCCGTCCGCCCCTCGGCGACCACCACGTGCAACAGGCCGAGGGCGAGCGCAAGGTCGGTGCCGGGGCGGGGCGCGAGATGCAGGTCGGCCTGCTCGGCGGTCCGTGTACGGCGCGGATCCACCACGATCAACGTGCCGCCGTTCGAGCGGAGTTCGCTGAAGAAGCGCAGCGCGGGCGGCATGGTCTCGGCGAGGTTGGAGCCGACCAGGACCACACACCCCGTCTTCGGGATGTCCTCCAGTGGGAACGGTAGTCCCCGGTCCAGCCCGAATGACCGGATACCGGCCGCGGCGGCCGACGACATGCAGAAGCGGCCGTTGTAGTCGATCTGCGAGGTGCCGAGCACCACCCGCGCGAACTTGCCCAGCGCGTACGCCTTCTCGTTCGTCAGCCCACCACCGCCGAACACGCCCAGCGCATCGGCGCCGTGCCGCTCCCGTGTCCGTCCGAGCTGCCCGGCCACACGGTCCAGCGCCTCTGTCCAGCTCGCCTCCACCAACCGGCCGCGGGACCGCACCAGCGGTGCGGTGAGCCGCGCAGCCGGCGACAGCACCTGCGCGGCGGTACGCCCCTTGCCGCACAGCGCGCCCCGGTTGACCGGGAAGTCCGGGCGCTCGGTCACCTCGACGCCCCCCTGCGGCAGGGGCGTGACGTTCATCCCGCACTGCAAGGCGCAGTACGGGCAGTGGGTGGGCGTCGAGGCGTTCTCCATGCCGTCCAGCGTGCGTCGGCCGTGTTACGGCCCGCGCCCGCTCCCGGTTACACGACCGGCACGGCGACCTCCCAGCGTCCTTCCGGGCACGGTGAGGCGTACCCGCGCCTGCCTCCGGGCTGTGTACTCCACGGCTGCGGCGAGCGTCGTCGCCGCCCGGTTGCCGTGACCACCCGGTGCGGCTCACGGTCCCGGTGCCGCTCACGATCCTGGTGCGGCTCAGGGCCGGGTGCCGTTCACCGCCCCGGGGCCGAAGACCACCGCGACCTGCGCGGGCGGCACGTCCGCCGTCGTCCGCAGCCGGTCCGCAGTGGACACGTACAGCCAGGTCACCGGCAGCAGTGCCAGCACGCACCCGGCCACCACCGCCTGCACCAGCCGCCGCTGCCCGGCGCGGGTGCGGGGCAGCCGCGGTCGAGGAATCCTCACAGCGGCCCCTCCCCGTTCCTCCCGGACGCCGTCCCCGGCTCGCACGGGCCCCTCTGCGCCCCCCATGGATCACCTTCCGGTGATGAGGGACGCCACCGGCACCGCGAGGGTTCACACGCCGTACCGCTGCGCCGTGAACCCGTGGAAAACACCCGTGACGACCCCGCAACGGCGGCGCAACCTCGGGCCGCCAGGATCCTTGCATGACGGCGTCGCACCCTCCACCCTCCGAGCCAGACATCCGCCTCGACAGCACAGCGCACCTCTTGAACAGCATCGGCAGCCGGCTCGCCGACCGGCTGCGGCTCGTCTCCCCGATCGGACGCCGCCACCCGGCCCCGCCCACCCTCGTCCTGGTCGCCCACGGCAGCCGTGACCCGCGCGCACTCGCCACCGTACGGGCCCTCATGGCGCGCCTACGGGCACTGCGCCCCACCCTCCCGGTCCGCCTCGGCCACATCGAGCTGACCGAGCCTCTCCTCCCGGACACCCTCGCCGCACTCGGCGACACCCCCGCCGTGTGCGTTCCGCTGCTCCTCGGGCGGGGACACCACGTCAGACGGGACATCCCCGAGGCCGTGGCAGCCACTTCGGTGAACGCGCGCGTGGCCGCTCCGCTCGGCCCGCACCCGCTCCTGGCGGAGACGCTGTACGACCGGCTGATCGAGGCGGGTTGGCCGCAGGACGAGGCCGAGCCAGGGCGCCGTGGCGCCGCTGCCGTCGTCCTGGCCGCGGCAGGCTCCCGCGACCCCGACTCGGCGACCGACACCCGCCGCACGGCCCGTCTCCTGGCCGGTCGACTGAACGTCCCGGTGATCCCCGCCTACGCATCGGCGGCGGCCCCGACCGTCCCGGCGGCCCTGCGGGCACTGGCGGCACGCGGACGGCACCGGGTGGCGATCGCCTCGTACTTCACCGCACCGGGTCGTTTCGCGACCCAGTGCGCGGACCAGTCCCCGTGGCTCGCCTCCGCTCCCCTGGGGGTCCACCCGGCAATGGCCCGACTGATCCTGCACCGTTACGACCAGAGCCTGGCGGCACCGCGGACCGAAGCCGCCTGAGCGCTCCGCTGGAGGCCCCGGGACCGCACCACGTGCGCACCCGCGACCGCGGGACGGTCGGATCCGGCGGACCGCCGGGCACCCCGCACCACCGTTTTGTCACCGCCGGCGCTTAGTGTCGAGTCATGGAAGGCACCCGAACCGAACCCCTCCCCGGCTACGACCCGGCATCGGCCGAGCGCTGGGCACCAGAGCCGGACAAGCGCCCCGGCCGCACCGCCTTCCAGCGTGACCGCGCCCGCATCCTGCACAGCGCGGCACTGCGTCGCCTCGCCGGCAAGACCCAGGTGGTCACCCCGGGCGAGCGCAGCGCCCACACCTGGGACGCCAGCCCCCGCACCCGCCTCACCCACTCCCTGGAGTGCGCCCAGGTCGGTCGGGAACTGGGTGCGGCCCTCGGCTGCGACCCCGACCTGGTCGAAGCGGCCTGCCTCTCGCACGACCTCGGCCACCCCCCGTTCGGCCACAACGGCGAACAGGCCTTGAACGGGTTCGCCGACGACTGCGGCGGTTTCGAGGGCAACGCCCAGTCCCTCAGGCTCCTCACCCGCATCGAACCCAAACGCTTCACCGGGGAACGCTCCGTCGGTCTCAACCTCACCCGTGCCACCCTCGACGCCGCCACCAAGTACCCCTGGCGGCGCGGAGCCCATCCCACCGACCCGGAGTCCGGGAAGTTCGGCGTGTACGAGGACGACCGCCCGGTGTTCGACTGGGTCCGCGAGCACGCCCCGGGCACCCGCACCTGCTTCGAGGCCCAGGTCATGGACTGGTCGGACGACGTGGCCTACTCGGTGCACGACGTCGAGGACGGCCTGCACGCCGGCCACATCGACCCCAACTGCCTGCACGCGGAACCGGAACGGCAGGCGGTGTTCCAGGTCGCCATCGGCCGGTACGTCCCCGCCGGCACCGACCCGGCCGAACTCGCTGCCGCCCTCGACCGCCTGCAGGACGAGGAGTGGTGGCCGCACGGTTACGACGGCACCGCGGTCGCCCAGGCCCGTTTGAAGGATGCCACCAGCCAGCTCATCGGCCGGTTCTGCCTCGCCGCCGAAGGCGCCACCCGTGCCGCGTACGGTAGCGGCCGGCTCACCCGCTACGGCGCCGAACTCGTCGTACCCCGCGAGACCCGCATGGAGTGCGGGGTGCTCAAGGCGGTCGCCGACCGGTATGTGATGCAGCGTGCCGAGCAGGAGCGGCTGCGCGCCGACCAGCGGGTGATCGTGGCGGAGCTGGCGGAGGCGCTGACCGCCCGCGCGCCCGACGGTCTGGACCCGCAGTTCCGGGCGCTGTTCGACGGGGCGTTCGACGACCACGCGCGCAAGCGGGTGATCGTCGACCAGATTGCCTCCCTCACTGACGCCGCTGCCCTCTCGCTGCACGCGAGACTGGCGGGGCATATGTGAGAGGAAAGTGACCAGCCGTGGCCTGATCGGGTCACTCCCCCTTCCCGCAGCACGCTGCGTGCGGGACGCTCGCATGTGGCGGCACCCTTACGAGGAGGCATCAAGTGGTCGACGCGGATCAGACATTCGTCATCGTCGGAGGCGGCCTTGCCGGCGCGAAGGCAGCCGAGACGCTCCGCGCGGAGGGCTTCACCGGCCGGGTGATACTGATCTGCGACGAACGCGACCACCCCTACGAGCGCCCGCCGCTGTCCAAGGGCTACCTGCTCGGCAAGGAGGAACGCGACAGCGTCTTCGTACACGAGCCCGCCTGGTACGCGCGCAACGACATCGAGTTGCACCTCGGCCAGACCGTCGACGCGATCGACCGTACGGCCAAGACGGTACGCTTCGGCGACGACGGCACCCAGGTCCGCTACGACAAACTGCTCCTTGCCACCGGCGCCGAACCCCGCCGCCTCGACATCCCCGGCACCGGACTGGCGGGCGTGCACCATCTGCGCCGCCTGGCCCACGCCGAGCGGCTCAAGGGGGTGCTGGCCTCACTCGGACGGGACAACGGGCACATCGTGATCGCGGGTGCCGGCTGGATCGGCCTGGAGGTCGCGGCGGCGGCCCGCGAGTACGGGGCCGAGGTCACGGTGATCGAACCGGCCCCGACCCCGCTGCACGGCGTCCTCGGCCCCGAGCTCGGAGGTGTCTTCGCGGAACTGCACCGCGAGCACGGCGTCCGCTTCCGCTTCGGCGTGCGGCTCACCGAGATCGTCGGCCAGGACGGCATGGTCCTCGCGGTCCGCACGAACGACGGCGAGGAGCACCCGGCGCACGGCGTCCTCGCGGCGATCGGCGCGGTGCCCCGCACGGGCCTGGCCGAGGCCGCGGGGCTGGAGCTGGCCGACCGGGCGCACGGCGGCGGCGTCGCGGTGGACGAGCGGCTGCGTACGTCCGACCCCGATATCCACGCGGCCGGTGACGTCGCCGCCTTCCCGCTCGCCCTCTTCGGCACCAGGATCCGGGTCGAGCACTGGGCGAACGCCCTGAACGGCGGCCCGGCGGCGGCCCGCTCGATGCTGGGCGCGGACACCGCCTATGACCGCGTGCCCTACTTCTTCACCGACCAGTACGACCTGGGCATGGAGTACAGCGGCTGGGCACCACCGGGGTCCTACGAGCAGGTGGTGATCCGGGGCGACATCGGCAAGCGGGAGTTCATCGCCTTCTGGGTGAAGGAGGGCAGGGTGCTGGCCGGAATGAACGTGAACGTGTGGGATGTCACAGAACAGATCCAGCAGCTCATCCGTTCCGGGGCCAAGGCGGACACGGAAGCCCTCGCCGACCCGCACGTACCCCTCGACAGCCTCATCCCCTGACCCCGGCGGGCACCAGCCGTGTCACACCACCGCCGTAGAATCACCTCGTGGCAGGACGGATCAACGACGAGGACGTGAAGGCGGTACGGGACGCGGTCCCGATCGACGCCGTGGTCTCCGAATACCTCCAGCTGCGCAACGCGGGCGGCGGCAACCTCAAAGGCCTGTGCCCGTTCCACGACGAGAAGTCGCCGTCCTTCCAGGTCAGCCCGAGCAAGGGACTCTTCCACTGCTTCGGCTGCCAGGAAGGCGGCGACACCATCACCTTCGTGATGAAGGTGGACCACCTCTCCTTCTCCGAGGCGGTCGAGCGGCTGGCCGCCCAGGCCGGCATCACCTTGCGTTACGAGGAGGGTGGGTACAACCCGGCCCACCAGCGCGGCGAGCGCATCCGCCTGGTCGAGGCGCACAAGATCGCCGCACAGTGGTACGCCGAGCAACTGGCCACCAGCCCCGAGGCCGAAACCGGCCGGGTCTTCCTCGCCGAGCGCGGCTTCGACCAGGCCGCCGCCGTCCACTTCGGTGTCGGCTACAGCCCCCAGGGCTGGGACCACCTCACCCGCTATCTGCGCGGCAAGGGTTTCGCGGACAAGGAACTGCTTCTCTCGGGTCTGTCCCAGGAGGGCCGCCGCGGACCCATCGACCGGTTCCGGGGGCGGCTGATGTGGCCCATCCGGGACATCGGCGGTGAGGTGGTCGGCTTCGGCGCCCGCAAGCTGTACGAGGCGGACAACGGCCCCAAGTACCTGAACACCCCAGACACGGCGATCTACCGCAAGAGCCAGGTGCTGTACGGCATCGACCTGGCGAAGAAGGAGATCGCCAAGTCCAGTCGTGCCGTCGTCGTCGAGGGCTACACCGACGTCATGGCCTGCCACCTGGCCGGTGTGCCGACCGCCATCGCCACCTGCGGTACGGCCTTCGGCGGCGAGCACATCAAGATCCTGCGCAGGCTGCTGATGGACAACGGCTCCGCTCGGGTGATCTTCACCTTCGACGGCGACGCGGCCGGACAGAAGGCCGCCCTGCGCGCCTTCGAGGACGACCAGAAGTTCGCCGCCGAAACCTACATCGCGGTCGCGCCGGACGGCATGGACCCGTGCGAGCTGCGTCTGGCCAAGGGCGACGAGGCCGTCACCGACCTGGTCGAACCCCGTACCCCGCTCTTCGAGTTCGCGCTCCGGCAGATCGTGAGCCGCTACGACCTGGACACCCCGGCCGGCCGCGCCGCCGCCCTGGACGAAGCCGCCCCGGTCGTCGCCCGCATCAAGAACAGCGGCGCCCAGCACGAAGTCGCCGTCGACCTGGCCGGCCTGCTCGGCATCCTCGACACCCAGTTCGTGGTCCGGCGGGTCGCCCAGCTGGCCCGCTGGGCCCGGGACCGCGGCGGCAAGGGCAGCCCGCCGCAGGACCGGTCCCGCATCGCCGAACAACAGTGGGCCGCGGGCCCCCGCCCGGGCGGCAGCGGTCCGGCGCTCACCCTGCGCAACCCCGTTTACGCCGCCGAACGCGAACTGCTCAAGCTCGCCCTGCAGCGGCCCGAACTGGTTTCCCCGGCCTTCGACGCCTACGGCGTGGACGAGTTCACCGCCCCGCCGTACGCCGCTGTACGTCAGGCCGTCGCGGAGTCGGGCGGCGTCGAGTACGGACTGCCCGACCCACAGGAGTACCTGGTCCGCGTCCGCGATGCCGCGCCCAACGACACCGTCCGTGCGATGGTCACCGAGCTGGCCGTCGAGCCGATCCTGCGTCGCACGGTGGACGAGACCTACGCCGGCACGGTCCTGGTGCAGATCCGCCGCCGCGCCGTCGAGCGTCGGATCCACGACATCCAGTCCCAGATGACCCGCCTCTCCACCGGCGGTGACGCTGCCCAACTGGCTTCCGTGCAGAACGAGTTGTGGGTGCTCCAGCAGTACGACCAAGCGCTGCGCGAGCGGGGCGCGGAAGCGCTCTAGCCGACCGGGGTGTCCCCGGCCACGGCTCCCCCGTCTCCGGGAGGCCGGTGCCCCTGCCGGCAGCAGCCGGCTGGCGAACTCCTACTCCCGGTCGGCGAACTGCGGCTGCTCGCGACGAAGCGGGCCTGCCTCCCTGAACCCGGCGGGCGTTCCACGACGGATGCGCGCCGTGCGGCACGATCCGCGCGGCCGGCGTGCCGAGGTCGGCATCGGCGTGCAGCAGCAGTTTCGCGTGGTGCTCGAAGTCTGCCCGCCCCTGCACAGTCCGTCCGACACCCCGGCCCCCGCGGAACCAGCTCGGTCTCCACCTGGACCGCGCGAAGCCGTCCGCGGTTTCGTACGCGAGTCCGGACATTCGAACATCCGGGGATCGTCGCAGATCAGGGGGAAGGTAGTGCCCGGATTTCCGCCCGAGGTCACCAGTCGGTCACGAACCGGACGCAAAAAGTCACCGCACGCCCCTCGTAGCGGAGATGTGTCTTACCCCACACTGGGGGCGGTGCCCGAGTCCTCGGAGCGCAGGCCGTCGACTCTCCGCTACCGAAGTACCGCTGCCGCACACGTTCTGCAGCGATCATCCTGGAGGTCGCCCCCCGTGCAGACCCAGACCCTCACCCAGACCGACAGCAGTACCAGCGCCACCAGCGCCATCCGGGTCCCCGGCACCGCCGCGGACGAGCCGGACGCGGAGCCGGAGGTCCTCGTGGCCGTGCCCGCGCAGGGCCGCGCCGCGCTGCACCCGGAGGCGGTGCCCGCCGAGCAGGCAGAACCGCCCGCCACGGCACTCGCGGAGGAGCCCGACGTCCTCACGGAGCCCAGGGGCCCCGGCGGGACCGAGGCCGCCGCCGAGGCCGCGGAGCCCGCTGAGGTACCGGCCGTTGCCCGGGCCGAGTCCGGCGGTCCCTCCGCCGACCTGTTCCGCCAGTACCTGCGTGAGATCGGCCGCATCCCGCTGCTGACCGCCGCCGAGGAGGTCGAACTCGCCCGCCGGGTCGAAGCCGGCCTGTTCGCCGAGGAGAAGCTGGGCAGCACCCCGGACCTGGACAGCCAGTTGGCGAACGACCTGGACCGGCTCGTGGTCATGGGCCGGATGGCCAAGCGCCGGCTCATCGAGGCGAACCTGCGGCTCGTGGTATCCGTCGCCAAACGGTACGTGGGCCGCGGCCTGACCATGCTCGACCTGGTCCAGGAGGGCAACCTCGGACTCATCCGGGCGGTCGAGAAGTTCGACTACGCCCGCGGCTACAAGTTCTCCACCTACGCCACCTGGTGGATTCGCCAGGCCATGTCCCGGGCCCTGGCCGACCAGGCCCGCACCATCCGCGTCCCCGTGCACGTCGTGGAACTGATCAACAGGGTCGTCCGGGTCCAGCGCCGCCTGCTCCAGGAACGCGGCTGTGAACCGACCCCGGACGAGGTCGCGGCCCACCTGGACCTGCCGCCCGAGCGGGTCGGCGAGGTCCTGCGCCTCGCCCAGGAACCGGTGTCGCTGCACGCCCCCGTGGGCGAGGAGGAGGACGTGGCCCTCGGCGACCTGATCGAGGACGGCGATGCGGCCAGCCCGGTCGAGTCTGCAGCCTTCCTGTTGCTCAGGGAGCACCTGGAGGCCGTGCTCTCCACCCTCGGCGAGCGTGAGCGGAAGGTCGTGCAACTTCGTTACGGGCTGGTCGACGGTCGTCCCCGCACCCTGGAGGAGATAGGCCGCATCTTCGGCGTGACCCGCGAGCGGATACGGCAGATCGAGTCCAAGACCCTGAACAAGCTCAGGGACCACACCTTCGCCGACCAGCTGAGGGGTTACCTGGACTGAGCAAGGGAGAGGGGACCGCCGGCCGGTGGCCCCCTCCCCGGTAAGGCACCGGTCTGCGCTAGTCCACCTCGGCCACGGCCTGCGCGAACTGCGCCTTGTACAGCCGCGCGTACGCGCCGTCGGCCGCCAGCAGCTCCGTGTGCGCGCCCTGTTCGACGATCGACCCGTTCTCCATGACGAGAATCGTGTCCGCGTCCCGGATCGTCGACAGCCGGTGCGCGATGACGAACGACGTCCGCCCGGCCGCCAGCTTCGCCATCGCCTTCTGGATCAGGACCTCCGTACGGGTGTCCACGGAGCTCGTCGCCTCGTCCAGTACGAGGATCACCGGGTCGGACAGGAACGCTCGCGCGATGGTGATGAGCTGCTTCTCACCGGCGCTGACGCCCGAGCCCTCGTCATCGATCACGGTGTCGTACCCGTCGGGCAGGGTCCTGATGAACCGGTCGGCGTGCGCGGCCCGCGCGGCCTCCTCGATCTCGCCCCGGGTGACCTCGTGCGCGGCACCGTACGCGATGTTCTCCGCGATCGTGCCGCCGAACAGCCAGGTGTCCTGGAGCACCATGCCGATCCCGGCCCGGAGTTCGTTTCGCGACATCCGGCGGATGTCCACGCCGTCGAGGGTGATCCGTCCGCCGGAGACTTCGTAGAATCGCATCAGCAGGTTGACCAGGGTCGTCTTGCCGGCCCCCGTCGGGCCGACGATCGCCACCGTGTGCCCGGGCTCCACCATCAGCGACAGGTCCTCGATCAGCGGCTTCTCGGGGGCGTACCGGAACGACACATGCTCCAGCTCCACCCGACCGCGCAACTGGGTAGGCCGCTCGCCCGGCACCGGATCCGCCTCCTGCTCCTCCGCGTCCAGGAGTTCGAAGATCCGCTCGGCCGAGGCGACACCGGACTGCACCAGGTTCGCCATCGACGCGACCTGCGTCAGTGGCATCGAGAACTGCCGTGAGTACTGGATGAAGGCCTGGACGTCGCCGATGGACAGGGCACCGGATGCGACCCGCAGGCCACCGACCACCGCCACCAGCACGTAGTTCAGATTCGACACGAACATCATCAACGGCTGCATGATGCCGCTGTTGAACTGCGCCTTGAACCCGGCCTCGTACAGTGCCTCGTTCTGCTCGGCGAACCGGTGCGCCGACTCCTGCTGCCGGCCGAACACCTTCACCAGGGTGTGCCCGGTGTACATCTCCTCGACGTGGGCGTTGAGCTTGCCGGTGGCGCGCCACTGCTGCACGAACTGCGGCTGTGACCGCTTGCCGACCCGGGTGGCCACCACGAACGACAGCGGCACGGTGACAAGGGCGACCAGCGCGAGGACCCAGGAGACGTAGAACATCATCGCGAGCACACCGATGATGCTCAACAGGGAGTTGATCAGCTGTCCCATCGACTGCTGCAGCGTCTGCCCGATGTTGTCGATGTCGTTGGTGGCCCGGGACAGCACCTCACCGCGCTGCCGCTCGTCGAAGTACGACAGCGGCAGCCGTGACAGCTTCGTCTGCACGCCCTCCCGCAGCCGGTACATCGTCCGGTTCACGGCCCGGTTGACCAGCCGGGTGGCGACCGCCATCAGCAGTCCGGCCAACAGGAAGGTCCCCAGCGCGAGCAGCAGTACGTTTCCCACGGCGCCGAAGTCGATGCCCTTGCCGGGGGTGAAGTCGGTGCCCTTGAGCATGTCCGCGACGGTGCCCTGGCCCCGCGCGCGCATGGAGTCGAGCACCTGGTCCTTGGTGAGCCCGGCCGGCATCCGCCGGCCGATGATCCCGGCGAACACCAGGTCCGTGGCCCTGCCGAGGATCTTCGGGCCGACCACGTTCAGGGACACACTGACGACCACGCAGAGCAGCAGGCCGTAGATGGTGACCCGTTCGGGTTTGAACTGGGCGACGAGCCGCTTGGCCGACCCCTTGAAGTCCATCGAGCGCTGGTCGGGGCCGCCCCCGGCCATCATGCGTCCCATGGGCCCGGACATCAGGCAGCCTCCGCTTCCGTCAGCTGGGAGAGCACGATCTCCCGGTAGGTCTCGTTGTCCGCCATTAGTTCGTGGTGCCGGCCGGAGCCGACCACCCGGCCCTCGTCCAGCACGATGATCCGGTCGGCGTCCCGGATGGTCGCCACCCGCTGGGCGACGATGACGACGGTCGCTTCGGCGGTCTCGCGGGTGAGCGCGGCGCGCAGGGCCGCGTCGGTGGCGTAGTCGAGCGCGGAGAAGGAATCGTCGAAGAGGTAGATCTCCGGGCACTGCACCAAGGTGCGGGCGATGGCGAGGCGCTGGCGCTGGCCGCCCGAGACATTGGTGCCGCCCTGTGCGATCGGCGCGTTCAGTCCACCCTCCAGCTGCTGCACGAAGTCCCTGGCCTGTGCGACTTCCAGCGCGTGCCACAGCTCCTCGTCGGTGGCATCCGGGTTGCCGTAGCGCAGGTTGGTGGCGACCGTACCCGCGAACAGGTACGGCTTTTGCGGCACCAGCCCGACCGTTTTCGCCAGCAGTTCCGGGTCGACCTCTGGCACGTTCACGCCGTCGACCAGCACCTCGCCCTCGGTGACGTCGAACAGCCTGGGAACCAGCCCGAGCAGCGTCGACTTTCCACTGCCGGTGGAGCCGATCACGGCGGTTGTCTCACCGGGCCGGGCCACCAGGTCGATGGACTTGAGCACTGGTTCCTCGGCACCCGGGTAGCGGAAGCCCGCACCCCGGATCTCCAGGTGTCCGTGTCGGCGCAGCTCGGTGACCGGAGCCTGCGGCGGCACCACGCTCGAATCGGTTCCCAGGACCTCCTGGATGCGCTCGGCGCACACCTCCGCGCGCGGGACCATCATGAACATAAAGGTGGCCATCATCACGGACATGACGATCTGCATCAGATAGGCGAGGAACGCGGTCAGGTCGCCGATCTGCATCCCGCCGCTGTCGATGCGGTGCGCGCCGAACCACACCACCGCGATGGACGACAGGTTCACCACGGTCATGACCATCGGGAACATCAGCGCGAGCATCCGGCCGGTGGCCAGCTGCATCTCGGTCAGATCGGCGTTCGCCTTGCCGAACCGGCCCTGCTCGTACTCGTCCCGGACGAACGCGCGGATCACCCGGTTGCCGGTGATCTGCTCGCGCAGCACCCGGTTCACCGTGTCGAGCCGGGACTGCATGGCCCGGAACAGCGGCCGCAGCCGGCGCACGATCAGCGTCACGCCGATGCCGAGCACGGGTACGACCGCGACCAGTACCCCGGACAGCGGCACATCCAGGCCGAGCGCCAGCACGATGCCGCCGACGCACATGATGGGTGCCGACACCATGAGCGTGAACGTCATCAGGGCCAGCATCTGTACCTGTTGCACGTCGTTCGTCGTACGGGTGATGAGCGAGGGCGCACCGAAGTGACCCACCTCACGCGAGGAGAAGGACTGCACCCGGTCGAAGACGGCACCGCGCACGTCGCGGCCGAGCGCGGCGGCGGTCCGGGCACCGAAGTACACCGCACCGATGTTGCACACCACCTGGGCGAGTGAGATGCCGATCATCAGGCCGCCGAAGGACAGGATGTAGTCCGTGTCCCCCTTCACGACTCCGTTGTCGATGATGTCCGCGTTCAGGGTGGGCAGGTAGAGCGTGGCGCAGGTCTGCAGGAACTGCAGCAGCACCAGGAAGGCGATGGGTTTCTTGTAGGGCCTGAGATAGGTCCGCAGAAGTCGTATGAGCACGCTACGTCTCTCGGAGTCGGCGACAGGGGCTGGTCAGTGCACCCCCGGCCCTTATCGTCGGATACTCCGCCTGCGTTACCCCAACCAATTAGGCCGACAGCGACGCGGTTACGGCCTTACGGGTCCGCAATACCGGTGCACACGCCCACGGAAGACGGGTCCACGCCCTTACGGGTCCGTGGCCCGCCGACCGTGGCCCACCGCCCGTGGTCTCCACGGGGCGGTAGCCTCACGGGTCCGTGTCACGAGCCGAACGCTCCCGGATGGGTCTGTTCCCGCACCGAAGTGAACTGCTGCCGCACCGCCTGCCCCACCGCCAGGTCCTCGCCCGGTTCCAGCACCTGAGCCGCCGGGCCCTGCCAGGCCGGCGGGGTACGCGGGTCGAGCGTGCCCTGTGACACCCCAAGCGCCCATGCGGCCTGTCGGGCCGCACCGATCGCCGCGTAGTCCGCGGGTTGCGGTACGACGACCTGTGCGCCGAACAGCGAGGGCGCCGCGGCCTGCACGGCAGGCAGTTCGGCGGCCGGCCCGAGCAGGAAGACCCGGCGGACCTCCACGCCCCGTCCGCGCAGCACGTCCAGCGCGTCGGCGAGCCCGCACAGCATGCCCTCGAACGCGGCCCGTGCGAGATGCTCGGGCTTCATCGACTCGCGCCGCAGCCCCGCGAGCGTCCCCGCGGTGTGTGGCAGGTTCGGTGTCCGCTCACCCTCCAGATAGGGCAGCAGCACCAGTCCGTGCGCCCCCGGCGTGGACTTCATCGCCAGCTCTGACAGGCCTTCCAGATCCTGCAGACCGAGGAGTTCGGCGGTGCCGCGCAGGGCCCGCACGGCGTTCAACGTGGTGACGACCGGCAGGTGCATACCAGTGGCGTCGGCAAGGGAAGTGATCATCCCGGACTGGTCGGCGAGTGCCTCGGGATGCACGGCCATCACGGACCCGGAGGCGCCGAGCGACACGACGGCGTCCCCCAGCCCGATTCCGAGCCCGAACGCGGCGGCCATCGTCTCCCCGGTCCCCGTGGAGATGAGCAGCCCCTCCGGGGTCGTACCGGCCGCGTCCGCCGGGCCGATCACCTCCGGCAGGATCGCCTGGTGTCCGAGCGCCAGCTCGACCAGGTCGGGCCGGTAGGCGCCGGTGGCCGCGGACCAGTACCCGGTGCCGGAAGCACCACCGCGATCGGTGGTCCGCCGCACCGGCCGCCCGAGCAACTGCCACACCAACCAGTCGTGGGCCTGCAGCAGCAGGGCCGTGCGGCGCGCGTTCTCCGGCTCGTTCTTGGCGAGCCAG
This sequence comes from Streptomyces pluripotens, assembly GCF_000802245.2. NCBI lineage: Bacteria > Bacillati > Actinomycetota > Actinomycetes > Kitasatosporales > Streptomycetaceae > Streptomyces > Streptomyces pluripotens. The sequence goes on along the minus strand of NZ_CP021080.1, from coordinate 2,058,311 downwards.
CGCAACTTGGTGACGGGCTGGCCGGCCTGCGGCACGCATCCGACCGCCTGCGCCCAGGCCTCCCTGCCTCCCAGCGCGTCGATCAGATCGGCGGCGGCGACCTGAGCGCGCTTGTCGCTGCCCACCAGCGCCGGACGTACCGTGCCGCCCTGTGCGTCCAGCGGGATCAGCGCGTTCTGCTGCGCGGAGACGCCGATGGCCTGCACGCCCTCCAGTAGACCGCCCCCGGCGGCCTCGCCCAGGGACAGCAGCCAGGCCTGCGGGTCCACATCGCTGGGCCGGCCCCCGCCGCCTTCCGGTGCGTCGACCGGATGCGGGGCGTAACCCTGCCTGAGCACGGCCCCTGTGTCCGTGTCGCAGACCACGATGCGAGTGAAATCGGGCGAGCTGTCCAACCCGGCGACTATCCCCATGCCGAGAATTTTGCCGTACCGCCGGGCCTGCTTCGGCCGAAGGCGAGTAAGAAAGTCCCTGGGCAGGGACGGGACCCCCCTCGAAGGGCGTTCCTAGGTGTTGCTTGTGCCCCAGTCGTCCTCGCCCGCGCCGTTGATGTTGCGCTCCCGGAGGGACCGCACCCGCTTGGCCACGGACTCGGGGACGCGCTCGCCCACCTTGTCACTCACCGTGTGGAAGGCCTTCCCGGCGTACACACGGCTCTGCTGGGCCGCCGCCTCGGCGGTGTTGCGTACGGCCGGGTTCTGCGCGAGCTGCCTGGCAGACTTCTTCAGCTGCTCGTAGCGCTCCCGTCCGGCCCTCGTGCCGAGTACGTAACCGAGGGCCAGTCCGGCGACGAATGTGAGCCGGTAGCGCATGGCTGCCACCCTTCCCTTGCCTAGGTCTCTGGTGCGGCGTCGACACCGGGGGATACCGATTGGCGGAGCACCCCCCTGCTTGCGCTAATGTATGTGTCGCAGCGAGCGCCCGCCCCCTGGCGATGTCCAGGTAGGTACGTTCGATGCAATCGAGGCGATCCTCCGTAGCTCAATTGGCAGAGCAGCCGGCTGTTAACCGGCAGGTTACTGGTTCGAGTCCAGTCGGGGGAGCTTCGGTCCTCCGTAGCTCAATTGGCAGAGCAGCCGGCTGTTAACCGGCAGGTTACTGGTTCGAGTCCAGTCGGGGGAGCGCGCTGAACGAGGACCCCTCAGGGGTCCTTTTTCATATCTGCGGGAACCGCGGCGCCTGCGGAGGTGTCTCAAGGCCATGAGCAGCGCAGAAGCCGACCATCCGAGGCAGGAGATCGTATGAGCGGCTATGCTGCGGCAGACGGCGCGCACACTTGTACGCGACACGCCGCTATGGGGCGGTAGCTCAGCCGGTTAGAGCAGCGGACTCATAATCCGTCGGCCGTGGGTTCGAGTCCCACCCGCCCCACTGCGAGCCGCAGGTGAAGAAACGATCTCACCTGCGGCTTTGGCGTTTCCGGGGGGTGTTGTGCCATCAGGCGAGTCGAGCTCAAGCCTTTGGCTGGGAACCACCTGGGAACGAGAGTCCCCCGGTTGGACCTGCTCGCGCCGTCGGCGCGGCACGAGGGACGCCGCCTTCTCGGCCGCGTCGCGCCCGACTCCACCCAGCAGGTGTGAGTACAGGTCTGTGGTGATCGTCACCGTGGAGTGCCCGAGGCGCTTCGACACGATCGCCATGTCGACCCCGGCGGCGAGCATCAGCGAAGCCTGTCCGTGCCGCAGGTCGTGCAGCCGTACCCGCCGCAGCCGTCGGCGCTCCCCGTCGGGCAGGTGTGCGTCGTCCTCGAACCGGACGGCGTCGATCAGCCTGCCGAAGAGCTTGGAGACGTGATCCGGGCGCAGGGCATCGCCGTCCTCATGGGCGAACACGAGCCCGTGGTCCCGGTACGCCGACTTCCACTTGCGGCGCTCCTCCTCCTGCCGCAGCTTGTGACTCAGGAGCGCACCGACGGTCAGCTCGTCGAGGTCGATGATCCGATCCTCGCCGCTCGCCGTCTTGGGCCGGGAGAACACCAGATCGATGTGTCCCCCTTCGCAGTACGGGCACGCCACGGGAGGCATGTCCCGCTTCTTGAGCCCGGACACCTGCACGATCTGCTGCCGCACGACGATCACCCGCCGGGCGAAGTCGACGTCGTCCCATCGGAGCCCGCACGCCTCGCCGCGGCGCAGGCCCGTTCCGGCGATCACCTCGAAGAGGGCGCCGAGGCGGTGCGTGCCGATGTGGTCGAGGAAGGCGCCGAGCTCGGCCGGCTCCCACGGGATGACCTTGGGGCGCTGAGAGGTCGGCAGCTCGACGTTCTTCGCCATGTTGAAGGTGATGAGCTGCTGCTTCACCGCGGTTGTCAGGGCGCTGCGCAGCGTCGCGTGTATCCGGCGCACGGTCGCCGTCTTCCGCTTCCCGTCATTGACCTCGGCGAGCAGCTTGTCGACGTGCGAGGGCCGCAGGTCGCGCAGGCGTATGCGGCCGAGGTGCGGCACGAGGTAGTCGTCGATGTGGTGCCGGTACGAGCGGAGCGTCGTTGGGCGCCGGCCCGCCCGCTCCTTGAGCTCCATCCACTTCTTGAGCCACTGCTCGACGGTCTGCCCGTCGTCGTGGGTGTAGCTGCCCTCACTGATCCGGGCGAGAACGGTGCTCAGCTCGCGCTCGGCCTCGTCGGCCGTGGCGAACCCGCCCTTCTTGAGCTGCTGCCGCTTGCCGTCCTTCTCGATCCCGGTGTCGGCGGCGTAGTACCAGGAACCGTGGGCCTTCTTGCAGTTCTTGCGCCGGCCCTTGGCGTCGTACTGGGCGGGGCACTGGCACCGCTTGAACACGTGGCCTTTCAATCTGCCTCCTTGGGGGGCTCGGGGTCGGTCGGAGCATCGGCCATGGCGAGGAGCTCCTCGGCCGTGGGCGGTGGTTCGATCTTTTCCTGGAAGTAGGGAGCCAGGTAGTACGGGAGCCCAGGGGGCTCCATGCCCAAGGCGCGAATCGCGGCCCTGATCTCCTCAACCTCTTCGGCCGTCCGGTACGTGCTGTCCGTCATCGCGTCGGCTACTTGAAGCAGGGCGCCGCGAAGCTCGGAGTCGAAGTCGTGGACCAGCTGGGCGGCTCGCTTGATCTTTTCGTCGGCCCGCAGCTGGTGCGATACGAGAGCGCGTACCAGCCGCTCGTGCTCGCGGACCAGGTCCGCACCGACAGGCGCGCTGCGGAAGAGTTCCCGCTCTTCCTCGGTAGCGCGCCAGGCTTCGGGGTGGTTGTGTTCCAGCCCCTCGCCGCCGAACCACTGGGTGGCTTGAAACGTGTCGATCTTTCGGCCAGGCAGCACTTCAATCCTTGCCTGGTAGCCCACAGGGAAGACGAGGGCGGCCGGTGGTACGCGCAGGGCCTGCGCGATGACCAAGAGCTCGGCGACAGAGAGGGTCGGTCGCCGACCGCTCTCGAAGTTGGCCAGTACAGATCGCGCGATGGGCATGCCGAGTTCGGCGCAGCGGTCTGCGAGCTGCTGCGCGCTCATTCCGCGTACCTGGCGGAAGCGCCGGACCTCAGTGGCCATCGTGCGGGCCAGTCGAGCAGGCCATTCCTCTTGTGTCATGGAAGCACAGTATTCAAGTTGATTGACACTGTCCAGCATTGAAGTGCATTCTGTGCTCACCTGTCACCAAAACCGAAGAGGTAGTGACTCAGTGACACAGCACAGCATGACCCGATCGGATCTCCTCGCTCTCCCGCCTGCGGTCGACCTCGTAACAGCAGGTCGCGCACTTGGTCTGGGGCGGAGCAAGGTCTACCAACTGGCCCAGCGTGGCGAGATGCCCGTACGGACGCTGCGCCTGGGCAGCGCCTACCGCGTGGTCACGGCCGAACTGCTCGAACTCCTCGGCGTTCAGCCGGAATAGGCGGGCCCCGGCCGGTGCGCTAACACCGAGCCGAGGCCCCGAAGCCCCTCAGCACTGCCCAGCTCTGAACAGTCACGGCGAGCGCGAGGTCTCTGACCACCTTGCGCCGCCAGTAAGGAAGCTTCATGTCCCAGGCTACTGAGCGCGCGCGTCGCTCGTTGCCGTACCTGCCCACCGGACGCCGGTCCGGGGCCGCCCGATGAACGAGACCGACACGGCACGGCGGGTCGAGCAGGTGCTCGACCTCGCAAGCCACGGCATGCACGTATTTCCTCTCCGCCCCGACGACAAGCGGCCGGCCGTGAAGGAGTGGCAGCAGCGGGCCACGACAGAGAAGGACGCGATCGTACGGGCGTGGTCGCACGGGCCGTACGGCGTCGGCATCGCCTGTGGTCCCTCCGGTCTTGTTGTGGTGGACCTCGACACGGCCAAGGGCGACACCCCGCCCGACGAGTGGACCCTGCCCGGGATCACCGACGGCGCCGACGTTCTCGCCGAGTTGCACGCCCGCCACGGGACTCGGTGGCCATTCGGCACCACCCCGGCGGTTCGCACCGCATCGGGCGGCCAGCACCTCTACTACCGAGCGCCGGTCGACGGCGAGATCCGCAACAGCGCCGGCCGCCTCGGGTGGAAGATCGACGTACGTGCGGTCGGAGGCTAGGTCGTCGCCCCGCCCTCAACCGCGAACGGTGACCCGTACCGATGGCTGACCGGCCTCGACGCCGAGCTCCTCGCCCTGCCCGAGTGGCTCGGCGAGCTCGTCGCCCCGGCTGCGCCCGAGTCAGCGCACGCGGTAGTGCTGCCTCTGACCCCGCCGCGCACCACCCGCCCGGGGTACGCCGCCGCCGCGCTGCGCGCCGAGGCCGACGCCGTCCGCACGGCTGCCCCCGGCACCCGGAACGACACCCTGCACCGGGCCGCGTTCAAGCTCGGCACGCTCGCCGGCCGCGGTGACCTCACGCCCGCCGAGATCGTCGACGAGCTGCTCGCCGCAGCAGCCGCCAACGGCCTCGGCCCGACTGAAACGGAGAAGACCATCACCTCGGGCCTGCGCTCCGGGATGCACCATCCGCGAGGGGCCGCCGTATGACCGCCCCGACCGCGCGTGAGCGCATTCTCGCTGCCGTCCCGGCCCAACCGAGCGAGGCCGCCATGCCCGACCGCACCACATGGCAGCGCGTCGACCTGGGCCCGGTGCTCGACGGCACCCGCACCCCGCCGCAGCCCACCATCGGCCGCCGTGACGACGGCGCCGGTCTCTTCTACCCCGGTCGCCTGCACAGCATCTTCGCCGAGCCCGAGGCTATGAAGACATGGCTCGCGCTCACCGTCGCGACCGCGGAACTCGCCCTCGGCAATGCCGTGATGTACCTCGACTTCGAGGACGAGGAAGGCGGCATCGTCTCGCGCCTGCTCGCCCTCGGAGCCCCGTCCGCCGCCATCGCCGAACGCTTCCACTACTTCCGCCCCGACGGGCCGCTCGGTGACGCCGGCCGCGCTGCCCTGGCCCCCTACCTCACCAGCCCGACCACCTTCGCCGTCATCGACGGCGTCACCGAAGCGATGGGGCTCTTCGGTCTCAAGCCGAAGGACGACACCGACGTGGCTGGCTTCTGGCGCATCCTGCCCCGATGGCTCGCCGAGCAGGGCCCGGCCGTGCTGCTGCTCGACCACGTCAACAAGGACCGCGAGAACCGGGGCCGCTGGGCGACCGGCTCGCAGCACAAGCTCTCCGGACTCAACGGGTGCGCCTTCGTACTGGAGAACATCACCCCCCTCGCCCCCGGGCAGACGGGCAAATCCCGCGTACGCGTTGCCAAGGACCGCCCGGGACAGGTCCGCAAGAACGCTCTACCGGGGAGCAACGGGGCGCTTCACTGGTTCGCCGACTTCATCGTCGAGTCTCAGCTCGACGGCTCGGCGCTCGTGAGTCTGCTCGCGCCCGCGCAGCACGAGGGACCGTTCAGGCCGACGATGCTCATGAAGCGGGTATCGGACGCGCTCGCGACGGCACGGGAACCGCTCAGCGTCCGCGGCGTCCTCGAACGCGTCTCCGGCAAACAGGACGCCGTACGCCGTGCGCTCGCGCTGCTTGTCGACGAGGGATTCGTAGGCCAGACGCCCGGCGCCCGTAACGCTCAGCTCCACGAGTTGAAGCGCCCGTTCACCGACTCCACCGACTGACCGTACGACCGTGTCCCACCGTGGCCGACCGCTTCCCCGGACACGGTGGCCCCGACCGTATGACCGTGTCCCAGTGTCCCTATAAGGGACACGGTCAACCGGGCCACACTCACGGCCCGCACTCACCCTCGGGACACGCTCAGCGTCTCCCCGACCACCAGATGCCCGGATGTCGCTTCCTCCGGTCTCCCTGCCGTCGCTGGGAACGCCCACACACGCCTCATTACGTCCTCACGCGCGCGAGGAGAGAAGGACCCCGAGATGACCAGTAAGAATCGCCCCGCCGCTGTGGTCGCCTTGGCCCGCGGCAACACGGCCGAGCAGGCCGCCCGCGAGGCCGGCGTCTCCGGCCGCACCATCCGCCGTTGGATGGAGGAACCCGAGTTCGGCCGGCAGGTGATGGCGACCCGAACCGAGCTGCTACAGCTTGCAGTCGGGCAGCTCGCCGCCGCCTCGACCAAGGCCGTGGCCACCCTTGTCGACGCACTCGACAACGAGAAGGGCCAGGCCCGCGTACAGGCTGCCCGTGTGCTGCTCGACGCCGTACTCGCCCTGCGCGAGTCTCTCGACCTCGATCAGCGTCTCGCCGCCCTCGAAGCAGCCGGGGGTGACGCGCACTGATGGCTCGCAGGAAGAACAAGCTCGCTGACCGCCTCGCCCGCCTCGAAGACGCGTCCCGCGAGGGCATGTGGCAGCTCACCCTCGAAGACGGCACCGCCGCCGCTCTGCCCGTGCTCACCGTCATGGACGCGCTCGCTGAGCTCTTCGGTTTCCCCGTCGACGCTGATCAGGACGATGACGAGCGGTCGTCGGGGCCGCCCCGACTGACGTTGACCCACGAGATACGGCTGCTCGCTCGCGTGGCCGAGGGCTCAGAGACGTCGATGCTCGGCCGTACTGTCGTGGCGCTTGCCAAGGAGGCAGTTCGGGAGGGCGGCGCATGAACGCTCACGACCGTTCCCAGAGCGTTCCCAATCCCCTCGCGACCTGCGCCGATGATGCCCGTAGCGGATACCAAATCCGCCGGTTCGATGGCTTGGATCGGGCACGGCCGGGCAGTTCGATGCTCCGGCCCGATGGATCGGTGGTCGTGCCACCTGCGCTCGCGAGTGAGGTCGTACGCATCCTCTCGGGTCACCTTGACGCACGGGTGCGTACAGATGGGGGCGAGCTCTCCACCGAAGCTCGGCGCCTCCTTGTCGCACTACAAGCCGGCGCCGAGCACGCGACCGCGAAGCCCGTACGGCCCGCCGCTACCGGAAGTACCTCGGCGGACCTTGGCACGGTCGAGGTGACCGTGACCGAGGCGGCGGCGCTCATGGAGTGTTCACCGCGCTGGATTCGGTCCCTGATCAAAGCCGGGCGCCTGCCCGCCCGGCGGGCCGGCGAGCGTCTGTGGCTCGTCGACCGAGCAGCTCTCGACCACCACCGCCAAGGAGGAACCGCCCTATGACCACCGCCGACGTTGACCGCTCCCAGTGGGAGGACACCACGCCTGACGACCGCAAGATCCCTTGGAAGAGGATCACGGCCCCGGAAGCCCGCTCGGGCCCCGTCAGTACGCACCCCGTCATGGCAGACCGGGGCTTCGTGCACACCGCGCCGTGGTGGGTCGACGGAACTCTCTACACGGACAACGCCCGCTGGTTCGGGCACGTCCGTGAGCAGGCGCAGCAGAGCGGGCAGCAGATCCTCGTCGAGGAAGCCCCGGACGGTGCGCCGGCCGAGCACCGCACCCAGGTCGAGGCCATGCGCCGATACGCCGAGCTGCACACCCTGCGGCCGGCCCGCCCCCTGCCGCGCGACGAGCAGGGGCAGCCCCTGCTCGTCCGGTTCTACTGACCAGCCCCCGCCGCCGAAGGACCCCACACCATGACCAGCCTCACCGGCCCGAGCATCATTGACGCACAGCTCTCCCTCGCCACCGTCCGCCGTGCCCGCGAAACCGACCTCGCCGGACTGCGTCGGCGCCTCGACGACGGGCTCAGCCAGGCCCGAACCTTCCGTGACCCCGACCTCACCGACGAGGCAAACGCCCGTCGCCGGGCGGAAATGGAACGTGCCGCCCGCGAGCACGCAGGCACCGAACTGGACGGCATCGAGCGCACGACCAACGCGGCGGCCGAACAGATCCGCGCGTACGCCGAACGCATTTCGGCACCGACCACGGGCACCGCAACCGAGCAACTCCTCGCCGAGACCCGCCGGGGGCGCGCGTGGGACCGTACCCGAGCCTTGCTCGACGCTGGCCGCAGTGCTGCTGATGTGATCGGCTCGGCAGACGTCGACACCCTGCGCGCTCTGCGCGTCGAACTCCCGTCGTACCTAGCTGCCAGGAGAGCCAAGCCCGAGGGCTTGGACGGCCGCGGCTGGACCGAAGCGGACCCGGCCCCGGTGCTACGCACGATTGACCGGGCCCTCGTCGACCGCTTGCCCAAGGACCAGAGTGCGGCCTTGCGTATCCGCCTCGACCTCGACCAGGCCGAGCCCGGCCTGCGTGAAACCGTTGCGGGCCTGCGGCGCCAGGCCGATGGCTCGGCCGGCGACGGAGACGGGCTGCGCAGCGCCATCGCTGCCCGCTTTGCCGACCAAGAAGCGGCTCAACTCGATACGTAGCTGACACAGTGCGCCCTACAGGTCCAGCCCCGCCAACCAGCGGAGCTGTGCCTTGTCAGCTCGCCCGGGCAAGCAGCCTTCCGCCCACCAACACCGCGTCCCTCCGTCGGGAATCACTGCTGTCCACGACCGTCCGCCCGCGTTGATGTCACCAATGGATGTCAACCAGCTTGTGAGCCGAGTCCCTAACAAAGTCTGTCGCGACCGGCGGTACCGATCTTCACAATCCCTGACAGAGTGTCAAATTCCGCGATTTCGGCGCTCCACTGGTGCATCTGGCCGTTGTGAGCGCCCGCCCGTTGCCTGCGTGACCGGAAGGCCCTGTCATGGAACGCTCGGGGCTCTACACTCCAGCAGACAGCCAGAGTGCTCCATATCGGGAGCACGGTTAAACAGTCGGTGAAAACGGGGGGATTGTGGCAAGTGGCTTTTCGCGCTTCCGCGAGCTTGGGGAAGAAATCGCAGACCGGGAAGTAAGGGTGCGAGCGCGGCCCGAAAGGGCGCGAATCTGGGGGCAAATAGAGCACATCGGAGCATTAAGCGAAAGCGAGCAGCGTCGACTCCAAGCGCGATATATGCGCGCCTGGCGGAGGAATCAGTACCATCTCGCGTCGCAGTATTTCAAGGTATCGTTTGGGTTATTCACGCTAATGGCGACGGTATTCTCGATATATGCATTCTATATGGAAGTGAATGGCAGGTGGCCGGAGCGATTTTCTCTGCTGCTCGCCACCCTCTTGGGAGGGACGCTCCTGGCTGGCGCAAATGCGATTGCGGCGATGAATTTTGATCGACATAGGGATTTTGCTTCACACTGGGCCCGCCGTTCGGATCTTTTGCTCGCGCGACTGATTCCCGCAGTCTCAACGTTCTACATGGCCAGGACAACGTGGCACCATGCGAAGATCTCCAAGCGCCTCAGATTTCGCCTGCTTACGATTGCGCGCGAGATTTCTGCGACTCGCGTCAGGACTCGCCGCACAGATTTTTCTCTCGAGTGGCGCGTTCGTCGCGAGATCAAGGTTGAAAATCTCCGCCTTGCTGCCGTTCTTCGCAGGCATTCTGACAGCCTCGCTAAGGCCGGAAATCAAGGCGACTACGACCGGATCTGCGAGTCACTAGCTGTTGGGCTCGTCGCCGCATCGAGAGACGACTGGGAATCCCTTTTGGAGCACGCCCCCGAAATCACCAACAAATCCTTGATTGCGAGGGCGTCGGCGAGGCTCGCCCCTGCCGCGTTCCTTTCAGCGGCAGGTCTGATCCTCCCCCTACTTCCACCATTCAAGGAATCGGGGGATTCGATTCGAGGAATCCTCTTACCCATGGCTGGCCTGGCGGCCCTTGGGGCGTCGGAACCTGTCTCCAATTCCGTTCGCGGAATCCTGGAAAAGATCGCATTCTCGGGAAAATGAATACTAGAAGGTGCGGCCAAGATGGAAACCCGGCAGGACGATCGCACTGGGATTCGGCACTAAGCGCCGTGCACGTCCTGCCTGCTGTGATGCATGGTCCAGGTTCGGGCGGCAGCGATCAGAGGGGCGCGGTGCGGCGCTGGGTCGCTGGCCGCGCGGCTCTCCCAGACGCCACACAGGGTGGCTGCGAAGGTGGCAACTGCCGAGGGCTCGGCAGTGCTGTAGGCGGGCACCGCTTGGGCGAGGGCTTCGGCCTGCTCCGCGGTGTGGCCGGCGTGAATGAACCGTGGGATGGCGAATGCTGTGTCAGCCCATGCCGGGCCGGGGCAGGCAAGAGCCCAGTCCAGTACGCGGATGCCGTCTCCGGTGGCAAGCATGTTCAGCGGTGACACGTCGGAGTGGACGAGGGCCCGGCCTTCGATATCGGGGGAGCGGTCGGCAGGGAAGAACCCGGCCCAGCGGATGTGCAGGGGCTTCTTGCGGACCTGCTCGGGCCAGGGTGTCTCGGACATGGTGGTGAGCGTGTCGAGGAAGGGGCCGAGGTCGGGCGAGCCTGGGCTGAGGTCTGGGTGGGGACCGACGAGGTACTCGTACCCGGTGAGCAGCCACCCGCCGGCGTCAACCTGCCAGAGCACGCGGGGGGCGAGGGGTGCGACGCGGGTCACGCGCGCTTCGTAGTCGTACATCCACGCTGCTGGCTCGTCGCTACGGGTGCCCTTGACGAAGACGGGCCCGGTGGCGGTGTGGAGGGTGCAGGCAAGGCGGGCCATGACGCCGGTCTCTGCGGTCTCGGCGTGCTCGACGGGGCCGATGTAGACCTCGACGGCGCTACGGGCCTCGGGTGGGAGTTCAAGCCATGCGGTGCGGTCCACCCGCTTACTCCTCGTGCAGAACGGAAGCCGGTCCCCGGCTCGGCCACAGAGTGGCACAAGCCGAGGACCGGCCGCAGGCGGTACGTCAGGCGTACTTGGGGCTGTTGTGGCAGTTGGCGTGGCACTGCGAGCAGTCGGCGAGGTCCAGCTCGGGCCAGAACTCCATGTCGATCACGAACCCGGACGCGACGATCGCCTCGACCGTCCGGGCGCGCAGGGCCTTGCCGCCGCCGTGCTCCTCCTTGTCGAGGAATCCGGGCTGGTGGTGGACGAACTTGCCGATCGTCCCCGAGCAGAAGTCCTGGTACGCCTGCGTGTGCAGCAGGAAGGCGTGCCAGAAGTCATCGACGAGCGGCGACGGGCTGAGCGGGGTGTCGCTGTACGCGCCGGCCGCGAGGAAGGCGATCATCTGGCCGACGCCGCGGTCGGCCTTGTCGTCGGTCAGCTCGGGGAACTTGGCCTGCATGTTGGACACGAGCGTCGCGCGCAGCTTGGCGCCGATCAGATTCCGCGCGTCGGTCGCGGGACGTTCCTGGATTGCGGTCACGGTCCTTGCCTCCTTGGTCAGTGGTGCATGGGACGTGCTGTGAAGCGCCTCGGCCGGCGCGACTGGGACGGTGCGGACCGAGGCGTGCCCCGCCCGCCCGGGATCTGTCGGGTCATCCGAGCGGGCGGGGAGATCAGAGCGCCGGGAGCCCGGCGTCGGTGACGGCCATCGCCGTCAGTGCGTTGCGGTGGCCGAGCTCAGCGGTGGTCATGGTGGTGAGCGCGGCGAATCCCGCGGCGGTGCCGAGCACCCATATTCAACTCAGGAAGCGGCCCACCGGATCGCCGGCCGCGGTCCCGCGCTGAGCAGCATGGCGCGCGGTCATGCTGCGTTTCCCTGTGCCTGCTCGCGCTGGGAGATGAGTCGCTCGAACTGGATCGCGTACAACTCGACCTGGTCCGGGGTGAGGACGAGCAGGGACTCGGCCGTACCGCCGTCGTCGTAGTGGACCAGAACTGGCAGCGCGCTCTGCTGGGCCCGGTGGTCGTACACGGCGTCGCGTCGCATCGGGGTCACGTATGTGGCCTGTGCTGGGACGGGGCGCAGGGTTGCTCCGTCGGCCGGTGCCGACCACTCGTCGCCACCGCCTGGCGGACGCAGGTGGTATGTGCTGGCGCCCACTCTGGGCAGCGTCACCACGACGCCGATTCGCCCGTCCTTGGCGGTGTCGCGGGCGAGGTCGCCAAGTCGTGGATAGAACGGTCCGGCCGTCCCTAACTCGCCGCCCTGCGAAGGGAGATGGGGTGTTGGTCGTCCTGTCATGCCCCAGAAGTTAGAGGCGCGTCAGGGACCCAATATGAATCGGAGGAATACCGCCCTCATCCGTCCAGGTGGAAGCGGTCTGACATGCGGCGCAGCTTTTCGCGGGTAGCGATTCGCTCGGCGTAGACGATGCCGCGGAGGGTCGACCGGGCGATCGGATGGTTCCGTACGAGCTGAGGGGCGATCCGCTCTGCGGTCTCCAGCTCCGCGAGTGCGCGGTCGCGGTTGCCGTCCCACAGCCACGCGCGGGCGAGGTCCATGTGGTGGTGCCCCTGGCGGGAGTTGGGAAGGGCTGCGACAAGCTCGGGGGCTGTGCGGCGGTTTATGGCGAGGGCCTTGGTCTGCTCGCCTGTCTCCAGGGCGACGCTGATCGCGTGGATCTGTACGTTGCCGGGGGAGAAGGTGACCGAGTGCCGGTCGTAGATCGGCGGGTTGTGGTGGCCTGCCATCCGGCGGGCAGCGTCGCGGGCGTGGTTGATCCGCTCGTCGGCCTCGGCCGGTCGGCCGGCACGGGCCGCGGCGACGGCGGCGCGCAGGTGGAGCGTGCCCCACATCCGTAGGGCGAGCGGTTCGCCGAGCTCGTACTCGCGCTGCACGCTGGCGAGGGCCTTATCGGACAGGGTGATCGAGTCGTCCCAATCGGCGGTGGCCCACATGTCCCAGACGCGCATCCAGTCGGCGAGCGCGGGCATGACGGGGTCGGCCGAGAGCCGAGCGGCCCATGCGGCGCGCTCGGCCGCCATGGCGACGAGTTCGGGGTGCCCGAGGGCGTGTGCGGCGGTGTGGGCGAACTTGCACGCGACGGCATAGATCGCGAATGCCTCCTCGCGCTCGTGGCCCGTCGCGGCCTCGGCCAGGGCGCGAGCTTCGCGCAGCAGGTCGGGGAGGGTGGCGAGGATCGCCGTATTGGCGGCGGCGTCCCGCAGGCGGTGCAGGCGGGTCATGTCTCGCCACAGCTCGCCGGACGGACGAGGAGAGCCGTCGAAGATCGGCGCGAGGTCGTAGCGGCGCAACTCGCGCAGGATGGATGCCGCCGAGACCTGCCACTGATTCTCGGCGGGGCTACTCGCGTACGGTCGGCCGATCAGGTCATTGGGGTGTACGTGCAGCTCGGCGGCGACGAGATTCAGGAGCCCGACCCGGTCCAGCTCGATCAGGCCGCGTTCCATCTTCGATACCCAGCCCTGGGTCTTGCCCAGTGCGGCGGCGAGGTCGGCTTGCGGCATCCCGAGCCGCAGTCGTGCCCGTCGGACGCGACGACCGATCTCCTCGGCTTCCTCCAACATCAGTGCACCCCCAAGGTGGTGGTGGGCCGCAGACGCGAGGCAGGAGCAGGGCGTCACGGCTCATCCGTTCGGGCTCATCTCCCAGAACCGTACCGATGCGTGTGGCCCAGCGGGGAGCGAGCGAGATGCTCGCGAGCGCATCCATGAGAATGCCTGGCGTGGACTACTTCACTGAGACAGGCTGGATGGCCTTCTTTTCTGGCACTGAAACCGCGGTGGGCCGGCAGCGTGGTGTCGAGGCGTGGCACCCGACCACCGGCGCTGCTCTCATCGTGGACCCAGAACGAGGTGGGCTCAGGCCCGTAACGGACTTCGAGGACTTCTCTCATCTGGAGCGCGTCCACCGGATAGCGGGAGTGGTTCCCGGTGGTGGGTGGCGGGCGCACTGGGAGGACGAAGGTGGTGCTCCGCTCACTCAGCCAGTGTTGGCGTGGTTCATCAGCTCGCAGGGCGGCGCGACGCCGGTGACCGTGGAGCCGAACGGAGACACCGACTCCTCTGGGACCGCGGACCGACTACTTGCGCCGGGGCAAGAGCTTCGGTGACGGGAAGGCGCCCCGGCCGCCTTCCGATCAGGCCCTGACTTACCTCCTGAGTAGTGCGCTGCTGGCTGCGGCCAGCCGTGGAGCGGGCAGCGCGAAGTGGTTCTCAGGGTTGCGGAAACTGTGTGAGCCGTCGCAGATCCAGGTGCCATCGGCTTCGCGCCAGCTCGCCGGAGTCCATTGGCCTTGATTTTCGAGGAGCACGCGCGCGACCTCGGCGGTGTCCTCGACGATCGTGAGTTCCGCCAGTGCTGAGGCGAGGCGGGGCACCGCGGCTTCAGGGACGTCGGCATCCCCAAGCATGGGGAAGAGGAGTAGCAGGCGGGCGTTGGGGTCGGTAACCCCGGATGTGGAGCCCTGGTCGGCCGAGGCTTCCAGCTCAGGCCAGGACAGGCCGGGTCCCATGAAGTGACCATCGTCGGTGGCGAGTGTGACGGCTTCCGTCCAGGCAGGGTGGGAGAGCAGGTAGTCGATGCCGTGTTCGCCTTCCAAGTTGCGATAGATGACGTGGAGCGCGTACCCGGAGTGCAGGTGCACGGTGAACGCTGGCCACTCATCGGGGCACGAGAGTGTCTTGTACAGCTCTTGAGCGTCGTCCCAGTCGGGGCCGAAGGCGATGGCCTGCGCTTCCTCGCCCCACAGGCTTGAGCCGAGGTGGCACGGCCAGAAGAGAGGCAGGTCGAGGAACCTCGAACCGTCCACCAGCGGGACGTCTTCGTAACCTGCGATCTTCAGCATTGGCAGATGATCGCATAGCGGGGTGTCGCGGCCTCAGGGTGGCCGAGCGGCGCCGCCGAGGCCAGGGCGGCGCCGCATCATGGCTGCTCAGCGATGGTGCATCCTGAGAACGGGTTGGGAACCCGATGGGAACGGACGCACCAGAATGAGGCGGCAGAGGGCGTCATATCGGGGCGGCGCGCGTGGGTCGTGACCAGCCAGAACGGCAGAGTGGATCATCCGGTGGCACCCTCCGGATCGTCCTCGATCGGACTCATAATCCGTCGGCCGTGGGTTCGAGTCCCACCCGCCCCACCAGTACAGGGCCGTGACCTGCGGAAACGCCTTTTCTGAGGTGTCGGAACGTCAACTCGGCCTCATCGGACCGAATCCGCTGCTCGTGAGTTCGGCGGCGAGTTGACGTATGGGAGTAGGCGTTGCGCTGACCTGCGTGAACGCGCCGGAGCGTGGTGGGGGAAGAGCCCAGGAGCGGCCTCGGCGAAGAGCCGGAGGCGTAATTGAGGACGCTGTGAGGACGCGGGTACCGCGAAGTCTGCCTTCGAGGTCACCTCAGGGCAGGGTGTACGGTGCGGGCCCAGTGCCATGGGTGCCTGGCGCGTATCCGAGGTGCCCGTCCTCGGCCACCCGGGACCGAGAGCAAGGGGTCGCGAGCACGGTTGACGAACGGTACGGGCCGTGGGTGAGTTCCCGGTCGGCCGGTCATTCCCGTGGCTCGGGCGCCCGGGCTTCGGCTGAGTTCTCGACAGGCCGTTGCCATGGGGCCACCCTGTGCCTCGTCGCCGACTGCGCGGCTGTGGAGGCTCTACTGCCTGAGGTCCATCGTGCGGACCGGCTGCCCCGTGGTGCGGGCGATGGTGTCGAAGTCGTGGTCGCAGTGGAGCAGTGTGAGCCCCGCTTCCTCGGCGGCGGCAGCCACCAGGAGGTCGACGGGGCCCGCGCTGCGGTGCTCACCCTTGGCGGTCAGCTGTTCCTGGACGACGCGGGAGCGGCGGTAGACGCCGTCCGGCATGGGGCACCAGACGTAGTGGGCGTCGAGCGCCGCCTTCAAACGCGTACGGTCTGCGGCCGAACGGGCTGAGTAGAGGACCTCCAGTTCGGTGATGTCGCAGATTGCGACGAGGCCGGCGCCGATCCTGTCATCCCAGTCGGCCGTGTTCTGGCGGAGCAGGACGCGGGCGAGCGCGGAGGTGTCGATGAGGTAATCGGCGACGGTCACTCATGCGCTCCGGTGTCGGGGGTGGCGTCGGCTGTGCTCGTGGGCCGGTACTTGCTCTTGTCCAGGAGGAGGTCCATGTCCAGCGCGCCGTCGGTCACCAGCTCGCGGGCTTCGTCGAGTGCGCGCAGACGCCGGTAACGGGCCGTGACTTCCCGCAGGGCGGTGTTGATGGTCTCGCGCTTGGTGGTGGTGCCGAGTTCCTTGGCCGCTTCTTCTAGGGCCTCGTCGTCGAGGTCGATCACGGTACGACTCATGGGCGCCCTCCTTTGTGTATCAACTAGAGTATACCAAGATACAAGATCTCTTATATATGGATCAGTGATGAAGACGCCTGCTCGCGCGGGACCTGAACCGCAAAGCCGGCCTCGCTGCTCGTGCCGTACGGGAAGGGCCCGCTCCCTCGGGGGCTTCGTCTAGGAAGGCGCTGGATCCCTCGTCCGGCGCAGGGCGCGGGTCCCGGTGGGCATGGGCAGCGTGGACTGTGCGACGAAGTGGCCGACATAGGCGGTAAGGGACATGGTGCCCACGGCGATGACCGGTTTCGCCAGGCGGTGCAGTCGCGGCAGGCGGTCCATCGCCACCGTCGCACCGGCGATCACGAGGATCGCGACTCCCACTGCCGATGATGTCGAACGTGGTGTCGCTGTGCGACCCGGCCGTCAAGAGCAACGACGTCGGCATATCGGGGAGCGACTCGCCGTCGGGGGCATCGACTCGGAGCCGCCGGACGACGGCCCGCCTTCCGCGAGGCTCCTCAATGCGTCCTTGCCTGCCAGCAGCAAGGACATGCCGTACGCGGTCACGGTGAGGGCGGCGCCGAGCGCGGCAAGGCGCCGCTGGACTGGGCCGGAGGATAGGTCGAGGCGGGCCAGCGCCATACCGGCGATCACGACCGGCATCCACGTGAGCGCCGGGTAGAAGCCGGTGAGCAGCAGATCGAGTACTCCCACGTCGCTGAGGTGGTGGAGCGGGTCGTAGGCGTTGATGCTCGGCTGGATCGGCTCGGTCAGCAGCGAGTTCAGGGCGAACGCCAGCTGTGGTGTGACGAGGGCGAGGGCGGCCGCGATGATCGCGAGCGTCCGGGCCCCGCAGTCGTACCAGGGGCAGGTCCAGGAGGAAGTAGACGCCGTAGAAGCCGAGGATGATCACTCCCCCGTACAGTGGGGTCTGTGTAGCGAACGGCCCTGGCTCACATTCGGTGGTGACGGAAAGTCACGAGAAGAATGCCTGGTTGAGCCGCGCGGGCGCCCACCCAGGATCCCGTTCCCTGCCTGTGGCGAACTCATAGCCCAGGTGTCGACCTGCAGCCTGAGCTGGGTAAATCACCACAAGTATCGGGTGTCACCTTCTGTTACCACCGAAAGTGAGACAGGGCCGCTCACCGTACAGACCCGCTCGTGGTCGCCGAGCCGGGCAATCGAGCTCAGGTCAGCGTCTTCAAGGCCGCCGCGTCGTACGGCTTCAGCCCGTCGTGGCGGTCGGCGAGGACCTTGGCCGCCCACTGCGGGTCCTGGAGCAGGGCGCGTCCGACGGCGACCAAGTCGAACTCGTCGCGCTCCAGGCGGTCCAGGAGGTTGTCGAGGCTGCCCACCGGTGCGCCCTCGCCATGGAACGCCTTGATGAAGTCGCCGTCGAGGCCGACGGATCCGACGGTGATGACCGGCTTGCCGGTGAGTTCCTTCGTCCATCCCGCGAGGTTGAGGTCGGAGCCCTCGAACTCGGGGAGCCAGTAGCGGCGGGTGGAGGCGTGGAAGACGTCCACACCGGCCGCGGCGAGCGGGGTCAGGATGGCCTTCAACTCCTCGGGAGTCTCTGCGAGGCGGGCGCCGTAGTCCTGCCTCTTCCACTGCGAGTAGCGGAAGAAGACCGGGAAGTCGGGGGACACCGCCTCACGGATCGCCACGACGATCTCCGCCGCGAACCGGGTGCGGGCCACCGCGTCACCGCCGTACACGTCCGTGCGGCGGTTGGTGCCCGCCCACAGGAACTGGTCGATCAGGAAGCCGTGGGCACCGTGGATCTCCACGCCGTCGAAACCGACGTGCTCCGCGGCGGCAGCGGCCTCAGCGAACGCGGCGGCGACGTCATCCAGGTCTTGCCGGGTCATGGCCTTGCCAGTGGGCTTGGTTCCCTCGGTGACAAGGCCGGACGGGCCGATGGCGGGAGCGTCCGGGAAAGGGGGGTCGCCCTGCTTGCGGACCATCCCGATGTGCCACAGCTGCGGGACGATCGCGCCGCCCGCCGCGTGCACGTCCTCGGCGACCCTCGCCCAGCCCGCCAGCTGCTCCTTGCCGTGGAACCGGGGCACGCGGTCGCTCTGCCCGGCCGATTCGTGGCCCACGTACGTGCCCTCGGTGACGATCAGGCCCACTCCGGCGGCGGCACGGCGCGCGTAGTACGAGCGCACGTCTTCACCGGGAATGCCGCCCGGAGAGAACATGCGGGTCATCGGGGCCATCACGATCCGGTTGGTGACGGTGAGGCCGTTGAGAGTGATCGGGCGGGAGAGGATTTGGGCCGCGCGGGAGGCGGGCGTGGTGGCGGTCACGTGAGAGGCTCCTCGTGAGTGGTTCCGGCTAACACTGGTGAGTGCACGCGCATTGGTGCACCCCCTTGAAGGGACTGCTGGTGCCAGCTGGGCGCTGGCGGCCGTCCTGGTGGGCTTTTCGGGGGCGATGAGCCGTACCGGGCCGGGATTGCTTCAACGCGATGAGAAAGTGCGGCTGCTGCCATCGCTGACAGGTGTTCAGGACTCCGGATCGGCCACGAGGAGATCGACATCCACCTGGAAGCCGCTGTCGTCCGTCTCGTAGATGTCGAACCAGTGCGCGAGAGCCTCGACGATGCGCAGTCCGCGGCCGTGCTCGTCGGGGTCGGCGCATTCCGTCGACGAACCGGTGGGGCGGGGCCGTCCGGTGTCGACGACCGAGATGTTGAGGACCGGTCGGCGCAGGGCCAGCCTGAGGGTCATTTCAGAGCGGCCGTGGCGTGCGGCGTTGGCCGCGAGTTCGCTGACGATCAGCACGGCGGACTCCCGGTCGTCGGAGGCCACGCACCAGTGGTCCAGCACACGCGAGGTGAAATCCCGGGTGCGGTGTACCTGGTCTTCGGCGGCCGGCAGCGCAAGCAGTGCCTGGCAGGTGGGCTCCGGGGCCGGCTCGCCGGGGAGAGCGGTCCGGACCGCCGGAGCCCCGTCGGGAAGCCTGGGACGGACCAGGGGCGCGGCGGCCTCGACGAACTGAGATCGGTGATACCTCATGGCCCCTCCTCGGCCATCCCCCTCGGTGGCTTCCCTCGTGGGACGAAGCCTCTCAGGAGGGAGGCCGAAGGGGCATGGGCAGCGTGCTGCCTCCGAGGGGAGCCAGTGGGCACACAGCACACCGTTCAGTCGAGGCTCAGGCGCGCACGGCAGGCCAGATGCAGTGCGAGGCGTTCGTCGGCGTTGGCCAAGTCCAGGCCGAGGACCTGCTCGATTCTCGCGATCCTGGCGGCCACCGTATTGCGGTGCACCCCGAGCACCGCTGCTGTCTCGGTGAGCCGTGATTCGGCGTCCAGATAGGCCGAGACGGTGGTAATGAGATCGCCTGGTTGATCCATCAGTGGCGCCAGAAGCTCCCGCGCGGCCGGCTCGAAGGTGTCGGTGCGGGTCCAGGCCAGCAACAGCTGGGCGAAACCGAGCCGGTCTATGTGCAGGAACCGGCCGACTTCCCGTCGGCTGCGCGCCAGACGTGCGGCGTCGGCCGCCTCCCCCAGAGAGAGGGCGAGTCCCTCTGCCCCGCCGTGTGCCCGGCCGACTCCCACGTGCGAGGTCACGAACCGGTTCAGCCTGCGCTGTACTTGGCGTAGAGCGGACACGAGTGCCCCGATGTCGGTCCGGCTCGGCTCGCGGTCCAGCGTCACCCACGCCGACCAGCCGTCGGCCCCCTCGACGACCTGTGCATCCAAATTCTCCGCGTGCATGGCGGCATGCACCTTGTCGCTGAGGGCGAGGACGTCGACTTCCTCCGCCACACCGATGCGTACCCCCACATGCTGGCCGTCGAGTCGCCAGCCCATCTCGATGAGCCGACGCCTCAGCCCGGGTGAGGGCTCCGCCTCCAGGCGCAACAGCTCGGCGAGCAGTGAGGTCCGCAGGCGCGCCTCACGCTCCAGTTCGGTGCGTCGTGTCGCATGCCACCGCTGCAGGCCGGTAACCGCCACCGTGAGTACATCCTGAACCGTCCGCTCCCATGCGGGGTCCTGGTGCTCGATCACCGTGGCGAGCCAGAGGTCGGCGGCTGTCCCGAATGCAGAGGGCACCGGCACGATCAGGGTGACGGCGGTTCCGTCCCGGTCGCGGCGTGGCACAGGCGGGTGGGGGTCGAACCCGGGCAGGGCCAGCGGGGCACCCGCGATCGATGCGCCGCTGCGGTCGAGGACCGCGACATCGGACCCGAGAAGGTGGGACACGGTCTTCGCGAGTTCCTCGGGCGCCCGCTGCTGCTGTGCGACGGTGTGATGGGCGGCGAGGACGAAGCGCATCCGCTCGATGTCCGGTGCTACCAGCTGTTCCTGCGCTGCTATGGCCAGGTCCATGACAGCGCTTCCCCTGCTCCCGACGACGGCGACGGCCAGCCGGTCGGCCAGCAGGACGGTCGTGGGTAGCAACGGTGAGGCGGTCGGAAGCAACAGGCCCGCAGCACCCGCGTCGGAGGCCTTGCGGAGAAGTACATCGATCCTCCAGTCCGACACGTCGTCGGCATCGACGGCCACGACGAGCGAGCCTCTGCCCGGTCGGCCGCGGAACCCGTGAACGAGCCGGACGTCGGTGATCTCCGCTTCGAGGTACGCGTCCCCGGCCAAGGGGCGAACGTTCGACCAGGAAGGATGCAGGCACAGGCCGGCGACCGTCAGAGAAGTCATACTGTCCCCGCGTCAAATCGGACTGGTTCGTGGTCGAGGCCGAAAGCCCGCGGCCCCACCAGCTCCACGTGCTCCGAACGCCACCAGAAGTCGAACCCGGGGAGCCGGACGCAGGCCACATCCATGCCCTTGCGCACTTGGTCGCACTGGACCGGCCGCCCTGTGCGCCTGTCCGCCAGAATCAGCGGATCCGGGGTGCCGGCCACCACCACCCCGTCGCGCACGGCCAACAGGTACTCGTTCTCCATCTCCACTCGCAGCACCGCGCCGTCGCGGTCGTCTACGACGGTGACGGCACCGTGCCTTCTGGACGTCTGCGGATCCTGGCGCATCACATGCTCCACGCGGCCCTCGGCGAGGACGTCGCCGGCCGCCCCCGCACCCCGCCCCATCCACTGGTGCCCCAGTGCGAGGGCGTGCCCCGCCGAGCCGACGATCGTTGTCTCCTGCAACTTCCCGGCGGGGATGGGATTGAACGCGACGGCCAGCCATCCACCGGCTCCGGCGAGCATCGTCCGGACGAGCCGCTCCAGGCCCACGGCTCCCACTCCGTCGATCAGGCCACGAAGCCCGCCTGCCCCCGAGAACGCCATCGGGGTGAGCGACCGTCCGGCAGCGGCGATGCTGAGCTGATCCAGACGCGGCAGGGCGCGGCCCGTGAGATCCGCGTCGACGACGTCAAAGCCCAGCGAGGCGGCTGCCGCGAACATCGCGACGCCGTTGACCCCGGCGATCTCCATCGGCATAACGGCGGCCGGGGGGCCGACTACTGTGCCGATCTCGTCGGCGGCCGCCCGGAACTCGGCGCCCGAAGGCAGCTTCTCCGCCAGTGCCTGGGTGGAGCCGACGATGCCGATCGGCAGCACGGATGCCCGCGGGGGCAAGTCCTGTGCTTGCAGCAGCCGGACCGGCCCGTGTTCGGTCACGCTGTGCGCCAGCCAGCTCGCAGCAAGCGACGCGGGCCCTCCGCCGCCGGACCCGAGCAAGGTCGTACCCCATTCCAGTGCGGGGATGGAGTCCCTGTCCACTTCGGCCAATTGCTCCGCCTCCACCCGACGACCTCGTGGTCCGAACCGGTCTCGGCCTCTCCACACTACGCTCGTGGAGTGACCAGTGGCGCTGTCAGGAGGTACGCCAGATCGGGTCACTGAATCAGCAGGGAATCCGCTCCTCGACCGGCTGGAAACTCTCTGTGAACCCGAAAGCCTGGGGTCCGAACGCGGCCAAGGCCTCCGGAGTCCGCATCACCGGCGGCGTCCCGATGCCGAGCACGGTGGCCCGTTGGCCGTAAGCCAAGCCCTCGGTGGTGATCGGCTCGCAGTTGTCGGCGTCGAGCACACAGATCAGGTCCGGTACGGTGCAGACGACCTCGCCGTCGACCTCGCCGATCAGGAATTCGTTCCGGAACGTCAGACGGAGCTCGGACTTGCTTTCGAAGCTCGCGAACGTTGCGCGGCCCTGGGCGAACCCTCCGTCGGTCCTGCGTTCCACGTCGGTGACCTTGCCGGTGAAGAGCACCCGCAGGTGGCGGTAGTCGGTGCCGGCGATGGTCCTGGCCAGCGCGGTCACCGGCGGTTCGTGCGCCTCACGTGCCTCCCGAAGCGTGCGACCGATGCGCAGTGCGAGGGTCAGCGTGCGGCGGATCGCGGTGCGCCGCACCTGTGCTCCCGTCATCGTGAACTCAGCAATGAGGGCGGCGCCGCCCAGGCGCATGGTGATGCCGCGCGCCAGCCACTCCATTCGCTTGTCGTCGCTGCCGGTGTCCACGACGATGGTCTCCCCTCGCTCCCCGACCAGGGCCATCGGCGATCCGGGGACGCCGTAGGCGGCGAAGGTCTTCATCTGGAGTTCGGGGAAGGCCCGGCCCATGCCGTCACCGTCGACCACCGGCAGTCCGGTCTGACAGGCGACCAGCAGCGGGATCATCGAGTTGATCCCGCCGCACTCCACCGGGATCGTCGCCGTCGCGGTGCGCCCGAGATGGCGTTCGACGGCGCGCAGTGCGGCAACGGGCTCGGTTCCCGCTGGCATCTTCTCCACGGCTACCGTCGGCGCTCCCATCTGGGCGATCGGCACGATGAAGTCGTCGTCGTCGATCTCGTCGATGTCGACGATCGTGATGGGGCCGGTGGAGCGCATGACGTTCTCCACCATCAAACGGCCGACGTGGGGGTCACCGCCCCCTCCGGTGCCGAGGACGGCAGCGCCGCGTGCGAGGTCGTTCAGGTCGTCGATGCCGAGTTCGAAGCTCACTGGATTCCTCTTCTGTGTCCGTTTGTTCCGCTTGTCAGCTGATCTGGAGTGCGCCGACGGCCTTGACCTGGATTCGAGTGGCGTTGCCCGGGAGGTAGGCCAGTGGCACCTCTTCGACCTCGACGACCTCGACGGTCCCCGGTGAGGCTCCAGCCTTGATCGCTCTGTCGACCGCCTCCTGCCGCGCCTCGTCTAGGGCGCGGGCTCGGCCACCGGCCTCGATCGAGTAGACCCGGTCGACCTCGCCGCCCACCTGAGCGATGGCCGCTCCCACTGCGTTGGCGACGGAGTAGTTCTCCGGCCGGTGCACCTCGACCCCTTCTAGCTGGTCGGGGAGCAGGATCGAGCCGCCCCCGACCGCGACGACGGGCAGCGGCTCGGGGGAGGTCCGCATCCGCTCCACCGAGGCGACGACACGGCGGACTATGACGTCCAGCGCGGCCGACACGAGATCGCGGTCGAGGTGTGCGACCAGGGAGGGATCTCCGATTTTGGCTCGGCCCGCGGCGACGGCCACGTCGGTGGCGGTCAGAGTGCCACCGCCGAAAACCATCGCACGCTGCGGGAGGCGGTAGCCCACCGATTTGGGGCCCACCTGTGCCTCCGCCCCCTCGAACCGGACCAGGCTGCCCCCGCCGATGCCGATCGAGACCACATCGGGCATACGAAAATTCGTGCGAATCCCGGCCACTGTGACGTCCGTCCCGGCCTCGCGCGGGAATCCGCCGCGCACGATGCCCACGTCAGAGGTCGTCCCACCGATGTCGACCACGGCGCAGTCTCCCAGGCCGGACAGCATCGCCGCCCCACGCATGGAGTTGGTCGGCCCCGAGGCGAAGGTGACCACCGGGTACCGCAGCGCGAAGTCGAGGTCCATCAACGTGCCGTCGTTCTGACTGAGGTAGAGCGGTGCGGCGATGCCGTGACCTCGCACGGCTTCGGCGAGTCCGCTCACGATATGTCGCGCCAGGGAGCGCAGCGAGGCGTTGATGACCGTGGCGTTCTCCCGCTCCAGCAGCCCCATGCGGCCGATCTCGTGGGAGAGCGACACGTCCACCTCACCCAGCTCCGCCTGGATCACCTCCGCCGCCCGCAGCTCGAACTCGGAGGTCACGGGTGAGAACACCGAGGTGATGGCGACGCTGCTGATGCCGTGTGCCGCCATGTCGCTGGCGACGCGCTTGAGTTCGTCCACGTCGAGGTCGCTGATCTTGCGACCGTCGAATTCATGCCCGCCGTGGCACATGTACGCCCGGCCCTCGATCGCTTCGACCAAGTCCTCAGGCCAGCCCACCATGGGCGGTAGTGCAGCGGTGGCAGGCAGACCGAGACGAATCACCGCTGTAGGGGCCAGTCTGCGACGCTCGATGAGTGCGTTGATGAAGTGCGTCGTACCGATCATGACGGCACGTACGTCAGCGGGCTCGAACGCGTGGCGTTGTCGCAACCCGTCCAGTGCCGCGACGATCCCGCTGGTGACGTCTTCGGCCGTGGAGGTCTTGACGGATACCACGACCCGCTCGCCGTCCATCAACACCGCGTCGGTGTTGGTGCCGCCCACGTCAATTCCGATGCGCATGGGGTCTCCGTTTCTCTGGGTGTCCCCGGAATCCGTCGGACGGTAGACAAGCCCGTTGGGGCCGTCAGCAGGCTGCATGCACCGGTAGTGCGATACGGCAGTGCGGTGTGCACAACCGGAAGGCCGTTCCCGGTGCCTACCGAGTCCCACTCGGGGGCGTTCGGCATGCCAGGCCCACTTGTCGATTTCGCAGGGGCCCGGCCCCTGTGCGGTGCCCGGCCGTGGGGCCGTACGCCCGACGCGGGCACGCCAGAACGGCCGCGCCTGGCTTCGCGTGGAGGAACGGGTCGTTGCGTCCCGGCCGGTGCGAGTCGCTCCTGTCCGACGAATCCATGAGCCCCGGGCGGTGCCACCCGGGCGTGGATCGGTGCACCTGTGGCGGGTGGCTGGGCTCTCCCTCGTCCCGGCGTGTCCGTGCGGCTGGCTGAATCACCGGGGGCCGACCAGTGGTGGGCCGTCCCCGGGCAACCAGCGGCCCCCTCGATGCAGGGCACCCCCGGAACGGACGGACGCCGGTGGGCACAGTGCCCAATGACGCCCGGCCCCTGCCAGCAAGTCGCACATGGCCCTCGGTACGGCCCTGGTGGTCCTCTGACGTTCACGCACCGTTTGTGTCGTCCATCAGGAGGTCGTCACCGTGACACTACGTTTGCCAGTCACCGTCATCATGTCTACTCCGCTACGAGCCATGGTGCCCGTGATGATCCCGCCGCCCTGCGGCCCCGAAGCGGACGAGCGGGATAGAATCGAGTCCGCGCTGTCCCCGCGGGGGGCCGACCCGGCGCCGGTCTGCGGCACCGGAGCGCGGCATCCCCGCAGAGCACTTCGCCCGGCTGGGACCGCCTGCCGGTGCGCCCGCGAGCACCGGAGCGGGGCGCCCCTGTGGCGGGCCGCCGCTCGGGTCGTAGACTCCCGCCCGGCGACGACCTGCGTCCCGCCGACTCGGCACACGTCGAGCGGGGTGGCCAGATGAGCCTCACGGAACCCGCACAACAGCACGAAAGAGAACGACACCCGTCGGTGTTCGAGCCGACGGTCCTCGCCGCGGTTCTGTTCACATCGATCGCCGGGGCACTGATCGGCCTTCAGATCATCACCAGCCTCGGTGTCACGCCGAACACGTCGATCATGGGCGTCCTCGCCTCGATCGTGGTCTCACGTATCCCGCTCAGCGTCTTCCGGCGCTTTCGTTCGACCCACCGACAGAACCTGGTCCAGACCAGCATCTCCAGTGCGACGTTCGCCGCTGCGAACTCGCTGCTGCTGCCGATCGGGATCCCGGTGGTCATCGGCGAACCTGGACTCATGTGGCCGATGCTCATCGGTGCCTCCCTGGCCATGGTCATCGACCTGCTGATGTTGTACTGGATGTTTGACACGCGCGTGTTCCCCGCGGAGAACGCCTGGCCGTCCGGTGTCGCCGCGGCGGAAACGATCATCGCTGGTGATCGTGGTGGCAAACGTGCCAAGAACTTCGGGTACGGGATCGCCCTCGGTGTGGCCGGCTCCTGGTTCGGGCTGCCGATGGCCCCGATGGGAGTGGCGTTCATCGCCAAGTCCCTCACGATGCTCGCCTTCGCCGTGGGCTTGCTGGCCGCCGGATATTCGCAGTCCCTGTTCGGGTTCGCCCTCGGCGGCTCCAACATCCCCAATGGAATGATGATCGGCGCCGGCCTCGTGGCCCTGGCCCAGGCCATCATGATCGTCTTCCGGCACCGCAAGGCCCCTCAGCCGGTAACCGACCGCCCCGGCGACGAGGCAAGCGCTCCCCCTACCGATGCTCCTCCGACCACTCTGATGACCCGCACCGACAAGGACGCGCTGCGCGGTCTGCGGCGCGGGACCGTTCTCTACATCAGCGCCGGGCTCACCCTGGCTGTGCTCGGCGGCCTTTACAGCAGCATGGCACCGCTCCAGCTCGTGCTCTGGGTACTGTTTGCGGCGGTCGCCTGTATCTGCGCCGAGTTGATCGTGGGCCTCTCCGCGATGCACGCGGGCTGGTTCCCGGCATTCGCCACAGCCCTGATCTTCCTGATCCTCGGGATGCTGATGCACTTCCCCGTCGTGGCGTTGGTCCTGCTGGTCGGATTCGTCGCCGCGGGAAGCCCGGCATTCGCCGATGGCGGCTATGACTTCAAGACGGGCTGGCTGCTACGTGGCCAGGGAACCGACCGCTCCTTCGAGCTGGAGGGCCGACGTCAGCAACTCTACGCCGGGCTGGTCGGCCTCGCGGTGGCCGTGGTCGTCGTCGCCCTCACACACAGCCTCTACTTCGACGCCGGTCTGTTCCCCCCAGTCGACAAGGCGTATTCGGCAGCCATCCGGGCGGGGCTTGACACAAGCAGCGTCGCCCAGCTGGCACTGTGGGCCCTCCCGGGTGCGCTGATCCAGCTCGCTGGAGGACCCTCACGCCAGCTGGGCGTCCTTCTGGCCACCGGATTGCTCGTTGCCAACCCCCAAGTGGGATGGATCGTCGCGGCCGGCATGGTCATCCGTTGGCTGGTGCTGCGCGTCAAGGGGCCCGAGGCATCCACGCCGATGACCATCTTTGCGGCCGGCATCATCGCCGGATCCGCCATGTACAGCTTCTCCAACGCCGCCGTCAAGACATGGAGCCGGTGACACCAGCCAGCGTCCCCGTAGCTCCACAGGCCCCCGCCCACTACATCGGTCGGCGCCGACTCGCTGTCCGGTCCGCCGAGCGCGGACCGGACAGCAGAGCCCCTCGGGTGCGGTGGCCGGGACTGCTTCGGCGGATCTGGCGCACCAGGTCGACGCGCCGGCCCTCCGATTCCGACTCACACCCATGATGCACAACAACACGACCACACGTTCACACCACGCGGAGGAACTGGCCATGGGCTGGTGGCAACAGCGCAGAATCGCCTTCCGGGATCCGGTGGAGACCTCCGCATTCGGCAACCTCGCAGCAACCATGGGTTGGCTCTACGCGGGGGGAGAGGACCACGAATGGTTGGGCGTCGCCTCCACCTGGCGCAGCCTCGACGGCGCAATCGTGCGCTTCTACCCGGGAGACTCGATCTGCGTGCCCTTCGCCGAGATAAGCGCGGACGAACCAGAGGTTCACCAGCGCGCCATGGCTGAAGCCGACGCCATCGCGCGCCGGGCCTTCCAGTGCTTCACCCTGGCTGAAGCCCTGAGCTTGTTGCACAGGACGAAGCCCGAGGCTAAAGCCCTCATCCTGACGGCCGTTGCCGTGTCGGCCCCGGAACACCACCGTTGCGACGTTGCCGACGCCGTCACGTCAGGGCTCTTCGCACCGCACCGACCGGTACGCGCCGCGGCCCTGCGCGCCGTCCTGCTGACGAGATGGCCGCAACTGGCACGTCCTCTGGTTGCTCACGCCCTAACCGAACCCGAAAGCGACCTGGCCTCCTGCGCACACGCGTTGGCGGGCGGGATCTACCACCAGGACTGCGGCGCCCTGCTCACCACACCTCCCGGCCCGCCACCTCCGAAACACCCGCAGAACACGCCCGGAGCCGGAGCCCCCCTCGAAACCTCTACGGACAGCGGCGGGACACCGCACCCCGTCACCACGACCAACCCGCCCCCGGGGGAATCGGTCACCACCAGCAGACCCCTCACGCCACCGGGTGAGGACGGGAAAGCCCCCAGCCCCACCATCCTCGACAGCTTCACCTTCATCACTCTCTGACCCTCATGCCTCCGCGGACGCACCGTGGCGCGGCCTACGTGGCCGGGACGGGGCGTGCCGCCCACGCCTGGGCGTGTCCGGGGGTGCGTTCCTTGAGAGCCAGGATCAGTGGTTCGCCGGTGAAGGTGCCCACCGGGACGACGGCCTCGTTGGAGCGGGACTGGGACCGGATCACACCGTCCCGGCCGATGATGAAGAGCATCCGTGACCGCTTCTCCGGGTTGTCGGAGTCGCACGGCCGGATGCCGATGCCCGCGGCGTCGCCGTCGGCCTTGAGGCAGAAGTCGGGATCGGCCGCATTGTGCAGCCGTCCGCGGGAATCGAGAGTCCACCGTTGCGTCGGGGCGGACGTGCAGGCCGTGGCCACAGCGTCGGTGTGCTTCTGTACTTTCCCGTTCTTTAGGTCCAGGCACAGTCCGGTGTCGCTGTGCACCAGCTGCGCGGTGACCCCGACGCGGATCTGGGTGGAGGGCTGCGCACGGCTCGTGGATGCGGGGGCGATGCTCGGCTGTCGGTGGGGTGAATCCCCGGCAGCGGGCTGGCCGTGGCCCAACACTGCGTTCGCGGCCATGGTGGCGCCCACGGCCACGGCGCCCACAGCTACGGCGGACAGGGCGAGTGCGGCGGTGAGGGTCCGGTGTTTCGGGGCGGAGCGATGGGCCGGACGGGAGCCGCGTCTTCTGCCGGCCGGGGTTTGCTCCGCGTCGCCCGGCATCGCGGACGAGGCGCTCCGCTCGCCCGGGGCGCCGGGCCGAGCGTGCGTTGGCGGCCGTGGCTCGGAGTGCGGGCGGGCGGAGCCGCTGGCGGCGTAGGTGGCGGCGTAGGTGGCTCCACCCCACATCAGCAGTCCTGCGGCCAGGGTGGTCTGCGGCTCCCCCGACAGCTTCGTCAGCGTGTCCAGCAGGTGCGCGCAGGGGGCGCAGCCGGCCAGGTGCGCGACGAGGGCCGGGTGGGGTCGTGCGGTCTCCGTATGCGAGGCGGTCTCGATGGTGTGGCCGAACCTCTGGCACTCCGCGGTGCCACGGGATGCCAAGTACTCCTTCGCGTAGGCGTCTTGCAGTGCGAGTCGGGCCTTTCCCCGCAGGCTGGGGACGGTGTCCGGGCGAATGCCCAGGTACCGGGCGACGCTGTCGTCCGGCTCCTCGTCGACGACCGAATACCACAGGACACCTCGCGACTGCTCGGGCAGCTGGTAGAAGGCCCTGAGGATGACATCAGGGGCGCCGTACGAGGCGGCGCCGAGCGCGGACGCGTTGGCCGTGAGAGGCCGTTCGGCGGTCCGCGCCCACATCAGGAACTCGGTCTGCAACCACTCCTGCCTGTCGTCCGTCGCCCACACGAGTGCCGTTCTGACCACACGGGTCAGGGCGTGGTGACGCCAGGTCCCCAAGGGGTCGACGCCACTGCGCAGCTCTTCCACGGTACGGGCGAAGGCCTCCGTGGCAAGGCGGTTCCCGGCCAACTGATGGGTGGTGTATCCACGCGCATAGGCCAGGACAGCGGACAGATGCCGTCGGCGGAGTTCTAGCGCCGCCGGTTCGGCCTTCTCGTCCTGGGTGCACAGACAATGTGTGAGTTCCGTGTCGGACAGCAGTTCGTAGCAGGGGTTTGCAGAGTCGGCTTGTTGATCTGCGCTTCCAGTGTCCGAATGGGTCACATTAGACCTCGCTTCCTCGTATCGCCGGATTCACGGGCTTCGGTGAACTGCCGCACCGATCGGCGGCGGTCAGTGGGACACGGCCTGACTGCCGTCCGCCCGGGGTGCCGTGGCGATCTCATAGGGACGACATAGTGAGCGGTGAGGGGTCGCCGAGTAAAGGGATACCGACGGTAAGTGCTCGGTTCCGGAGGATTTTCCAGGGTTGATGGGTGGAGTTGTCGGAACGCCGTGAGTAATCGTCAGGATCTGTAGCGCTCTTGGCCCCAATGCCAGATGCTTGGGACTTTTATTGTGCCGACAAGGGATTTGGCGGGGTGTGGAGTGCGGTCGGCATGTGTGTCCCCGGCGGGTGCGTGGTCACGTTCGGAGTGGCAGCGTCACGGGCGACGTCGGTGGGCAACGCCCTTCCCGTACGGACGGGGTGCCGGATGCACGTGGAGCAGATCCCGGGTTCGGGTGGTTGGACTTGAGCACGGGGGAGTGGTCGAGCGCGCACTGTGCAGGCACCGCAGGCCGCGTTGGAGCGTGGCCTCGGGCGACGCGCCCGGGGTGTTGTGGGGGGCGGAGCCGGTGCCGCTGTAGGTCTAACGCGTCCCGTGAACCGCTCGCGCAAACCGTCAAGAGCCGGTGTCCGGGGCTCCTGTGTAGGAGCCGCGTGAGGAGTGATCGACATGTGATCACTCGGCGATCTTATGCATCACGGGCGGCTGCTAGCATCCCGCAGGTCTCATAGGATGTTTGCCTTCCCCGGCGCAGACCGGAGGAATGAGTTCTGTATGTACAGCAATCGGTTTGCCGCCGTCACCTTCGTCTGCTCGGCGATGGTCGTGAGTCTGGCCGGGTGTGGAAGTGACGCATCGTCCGATGCGGCCAAGACCACCGCCACTGCCACCGTCTCGGCGTCTCCGACCCCCACCGCTTCGAAGGCTCCGGGTATCGAAACCAAGTCTGCCGACGAGATCGTCCGGCGGGCGAAAGCGGAACTGCTCGTTACCCCCTCGCTGACGATGACGTTTGACGGCACGGACGGCGGCGACCCCATGACGGGCCACCTCTCCGCCGACCGCAAGGGTGATTGCGTCGGCGAGATGGGAATGGGCACGCATGGTCACTTCGAGATCATCGAGAACTCCCGAACTCTCTGGATGAAGCCGGACGCTGCCATGTGGGCGTTCATATCGGGCAAGAAGGACGCGGCGGGCGTAGCGGAGCTGTTCAAGGGCCGATACCTCAAGGGGAGCGCCAATGACAAGAGCCTTAAGGACATGGCCGGGTTCTGTGACCTCGGCAGTATGACCAAGGAGATAGTCAAGTCGGATTCCGCGGAAAAGTTGTCCAAGGGGCCGCTGACCACGCTTAACGGTGTCAAGGCGATCGTCGTGCACAGTGTCGGCAGTGACGGCGCCGGCGACGTGTACGTCGCCACGGAGGGAACTCCCCGCTTTCTCAAGTTCCAGCAGACCAAGGGCAAAGACCCTATAACGGTCACCTTCAGCGACTTCGGCAAGCCGGTCACCGTGCAGCCGCCTGCCGCGGAGAATGTCATCGACATGTCCAAGCTGGCGGAGTTGGGGGGATCCTGATCCTCGTGGAGGGTGGGAACTGCTTCGGTCGGCGCGGATGAATCGCGAGAGCCGAGTGAGGTCCGACGCCGTCAGGAGCCTTGCTGACGCCGCTTGGCGATGAGGTGGAGCCGGAGTGACGCGAATTCCGGGCGCAGTGGGTCGTACACCCGAGGGAAGCCGTGGAACGGTCCGACGAGGAGTGAGCGTGCTGAGGGGAGGGGGCGGGGTGCCGCTCCCCTCGACGGCCAGCGATTCTCCCCTATGCGTCCACCCGGGGCGCTGACCTGACGCTCCAACAGAAGGTGCTCTTTGCGCGCGAGGATCCGGACGTCCTAGCTCAGAAGGCTGATCCGTCCGACCTGCGCGATCGTGCTCGGTACGACGAGCGTCGCGGGGGCGGAGCGATTTCGGTGTCGCCGGCGGCCGGTGTGCCCCAACTGGTCGCGAACAGCACCTTGGGCCGCACTTCGGAGGCGATCGATCGACGCCCCGGTGATGTCCCGGGCGGAACGCGCCCGTGCCGCGACGATCCGGATCAGCAGCTTCGGCCACGACAGCAGCGGGAGCCGCCACAGCGCGTCGGTTGCGGCCTTCAGCCACGACGTCCTCGGTCACCACAGGGACGTCCGGCCACCGGACGATCGAGTTCGAGCCCCCCCATCTGGCATGCCGCACATGGCCGACGCTTCAGTCGAAGTCGCGCGGAGTGGTACTCGCGAGAGCGTAAGTGGCGGGGAAAGGGCCCAGGTCATCGCCGTCCCGGCGGCAAGCCCCGCCTCCTCTCGGGGAGAGTAGCGCAGCGTAGCGCCGTGTGTGGGTTCGGTAGTTCCGCTTGACGTCGGCTGTTGCGGCCCGTTGTCTTCTCGTTCACCTGGGCTGCGCAACGGCCCGCGTCCGGAACACACCTGAAGTGAGCCCCGAATGCGTCGAATCGCCATCACCGCGGCAGTCTCCACGATGACCCTCTCGCTCGGATGCGGCGCGATGAACGCGACGGGGGGCTCCAGCGGCGCGAGCCCGGTCAGGGGCAACGACCTCACGGTGGGTCTGCTGATGCCGGAGACGACGAACACGCGGTACGTGAACTTCGACTACCCCATCATCAAGCGCAGGGTTGCCGAACTCACGAAGAAGCAGGGCAGGGTGAAATACGCCAACGCGGGCGCGAGCGCGAGCAGACAGGCCCGGCAGATGCAGGAGATGATCGACGACAAGGTCGACGTCATACTGCTCGACGCCGTTGACTCGCACGCCATCTCCGGCCTGGTGACCAAGGCCAAGAATGCAGGCATTCCGGTCATCGCGTACGACCGGCTCGCTGAGGGGCCGATCGACGCGTACGTCTCCTTCGACAACGAGTTCGTCGGGGAGGTGCAGGGCCGCACCTTGCTGGCGGCACTGGGGCGGGAGGCCGGTTCCTCCGCGAAGATCGTCATGATGAACGGCTCGCCCACCGATCCAAATGCCAAACAGTTCAAGAAGGGCGCCCTCGCCGAGCTGAGGGGCAAGGTGACGATCGCGAAGTCCTACGACGTCAGGAACTGGAGCCCGGATCTGGCCCAGGCCGACATGACCAAGGCACTCAACGCGATCGGCGTGGACAACATCGCCGCCATCTACTCCGCCAACGACGCCATGGCGGGCGGCATCGTCAAGGCCCTGAAAGCCGCGGGCGTGATCCGCATCCCGCCGCTCACCGGTCAGGATGCCGATCTCGACGCCGTGCAGCGCATCGTCACCGGCAAGCAGTACATGACCGTCTACAAGCCCTACCCGGACGAGGCCGAGGCCGCCGCCGACATGGCCGTCGACAAGGTCCAGGGCAAGGACATCCAGTTCGACGCCCTCACCCAGGACCGCGTCGACAGCCCGACCAACAAGGGCATCCCAGCCCAGATGGTCGCGGTGAGCGCCCTGACACAGAAGAACATCAGGGAAACGGTCGTGGCGGACGGCATCTACAAGATCTCTGACATCTGCATCGCCAAGTTCATGGCGGCCTGCACGGCGATCGGTCTCGACTAGGGATCGTCGTCCGCGCCTGCTGCGTTGGCTCCCCCGGCCTCGGGTGCGCTCGCGGACGTCGATCGCGGCCCCGGCAACGCCTGCACCGGAACCGACGGAGGCCGCCCGGCCGTGCACCCGCGATGGGCTCCGACACGGATGACCATATCGTGCCGATATTGATCGGAAACCAGGTCCCGATGGCGAATAGTGCGCCGCATTGACACTTCGTCGATAAGTGAAGCCCTTTATGCGTGCCCCCCGGTCATGCTTTTTGCCGTCGTGTGGCTTCAGGGCGGCTTGTGTGGCGAATGGGTCATCGTGCCGGTAAATGGTCGGTCATTCCGCCCCGTTGAATGGGTGGGTGTCACGGTGAACGGCACCTGTCCGGCATCCGTATCTCCTCAGTGGAGGGAAACTCAGTAAGGAGCGAGCCAATGCCCAGAAACAGCCTGACACGGTCACCACGCGTTCTGCGGAGAGAGCGAGCTCGACGCTGGAAAAGGTCGAAGCTTTCGGTCGCGTTGGTCGGCGGGCCGGTGATCCTCGCAGTCGTCGCCGGATCGGTGTTCGCCGCGAGCAGCCGTCACCACCACAGACGGGGGAACCAGGAGGCCTCCGCGCAGCCGACGCCGGCCGGCGGCCCCAACGCGAACTGCACGCTCGTGGTCCCCCGGCAGCCGCTGACCGCCGAGGGTCTGGCCACGCCCTACGAACTCGTCGCAACGGATCCGGCGCAGGGGCCGTGCCACGAGGCCAACCCTGATCAGGCGGCGTTCGTGGAAGCCGCGATCCTCACCAAGGACGGCACACTGACCATCTACAACCCGCTGGTGGTCGACAAGGGGAAGAGATCGGCCGCGCGCCCGGCCCGGCCCTCAGTGCCGGCGGGCTCGACGGTCGGAATCTGGTTCGGCTTCAACAACGCCAACCTGACCCTGCAGGCGAGCAGCCGCTCCGACAGCCTCGGCCAAGGCAAGTGCGTCAACGGGGTGAAGGGCTCCATCTTCGGCCAGTTCGCCTACTGCAATGCTCCGGCCTTCTTCAAGGCCGCCAAGGGCCAGATGGCCAACAAGCAGCTCGCGATCCCGGCGCTCGGGACCGCAAAGGACGGGCTGCCCTGCCCGACCACGCGGGACTTCTCCGTCGTGGACCAGGACGGAAGCGACAACGTGGTCACCCACTACCTCGCCGACGCCCGTGGCCGGATCGCCCAGAACAACGCCGCGAGCAGGAGAGCGATGAGCAGGGCCGCGCGGCTGGACAACCGTGGGGACCGCCATCACCACCACGACGGTCGGGTCAAGTCGGCGAAGGCCAACACCCCCAAGGACCTGGCCAACGGCAGCGACAACCTGCTGCTGACCCAGTTCATGGACCCGGCCCTGGGCTGCACACCGTTCACCGCGCCCAACCAGTCCAGCGACGGTCAGGCCACCTCCGCCCTGGCGCTGGACGAACTGTCCGCCGCGGCCAACCAGAAGGCCCCGATCGCGTTGATCCCGCAGAACGACCCGATGACACGCGTCGACGGCCACGCCAGCGTCGAGAAGACCAACGCCTATCGCGCGGGCGTGAACATGCCCGCCCTCGGTGCCGGCGGCGACGGTGACGGCGCGGCCTACTGCACGACCCTCTTCGATGACCCCTCCGGCATCCAGCGGATCTTCAAGGACAAGGCCCTCTTCGAGGCCGCACCCTCGCCCGACCCGGGAACGGCACCGAACCTGTTCGCCTTCCTCGCCGCACGTGCCAATGGGACGTTCAGCGACCTCGGCTGCGGCGCGCTCCTCAAGGTCTCCAATCCCGTCACCCTGACGACGGACGGCGGCGGCCGGGTCGTCGACGCGGTGCTGTCACCACTTGGCCAGACACCCCCGTCCCCCACCCCCACGGACAGTGCCTCCCCGACCGCGTCGCAGGTCACCCCCTCATCACCCGCAAGTGTCAGCCCGACTGCTTCGGCCTCGTCGAGTGACAGCGCCGCTGCCGCTGCCTCTGCCGCTGCCTCTGCCTCTGCGTCTTCTGCCTCTGCGTCCGCCGGGACGGCGACGCCCTCCCGGCGGACGCACGACCACCACTGAGGAGACACCGGCCGACACGCTCGCGCTACTCCGCTTCGGCGGCCTTCTGCGCGCAGCGTGCCGGGCCGGCGCACCGCGGTCGCCGCGGGGATCGCCTCACCGGGACCGGGCCACGCCCCGGCGTGTACTCCGGCCACCCGCGCGCCGCGTGTCACTGCGGTGGGCAGCTCGTTCGCCTGAGAGGCCGCGGGCGCGCGGTCCGGTGCTCGCCGTGCCGTCGGCAGCGTGCCCGCCGCGTCCACGCCTCCCGCCGATCCCCCGTTCCCTGCCCGGGGCGTGCCCCGGGGTTCCCCGGGTGCGCTTTCGGCGCGGGCTACTTGGATTCGATCCGTCCCAGCGGATCGGGACCGGCCGCCAGTGCGTCACGCGCAGCCTGCCACGCGGGATCCCCGGGGTAGAGCGTGGAGCGGAGGTAGGCCCAGGTGAGTCGCTGGACCACGGACACTCGCTCGGGGCTCTCGTCCGTGGTCTCGGCGACGTCGTACCCGGAGATTCCGCCGAGTCCGTGCTCCGCGTCGAAAAGGGTCAGCAGGGACTTGGGACCCGGGGCGAGGACGTAGGGGTCGGTGTACCAGGCCGGGCCGCGCGCCGTCAGGTGGGTGGGGGTGTCCTTGTCACCGGCGATCACGAGCGCGGGCGTCGACATCTTGGAGAAGTCCGTGGTCAGCATGAAGGAGAAACGCTCAGCTGCGGACGTGGTGAGGGCGTCGCCGCCGCGGCCCGGCGCGGCAAGCAGGACGCCCGCCTTGATCCGGGGTTCGGTCAGGTCCACTTCTGCTCCGTCGTCGGGGTCGGTGAGTCGGGCACCCAGCAGCAAGCTCGCGGTGTGCCCACCCATCGAATGCCCGGCAACGGCGACTCTGTGGTGATCCAGGTGTCCGGGAAGCTGCGGGACGGCGGCCTCGATCACGTCGAGCTGGTCGAGGATGCGCGTCATGTCCTCGGCCCGTGACCGCCAGTACATGGGCGCCCCAGGTGTGTCGGGATCCAGCGTCCGACTCAGGGTCCTGGAACTCAGATGAGTGGGCTGGATCACGGCGAAGCCGTGCGCCGCCCAGAAGTCGGCAAGGGGGGCGTAGCCGTTCAGTGAGGACAGGTTGTTCGAGTACCCCTGACCGTGCGAGAGGAGGACGACGGGCAGTTCGCGCCCGGTCACGGGTGCGGAGACCCGCACCTGAAGGTCCACGGCCCGGTCGGGAGTCGGCAGCACCACCGGACCGACCGAGATCACGGGAGCGGGGGAGTCGAGGACACCGGAGGTGTCGGAGGGGCGAGTCGATGCACTCATGCTGGCTCTTTCCCTTCGATGGCCTTGCCGCCGAAGCGGTTCGGGGGCAAGGGCCAGTCAGGCGATCAGGAGCGTCCGGTTCTGGCACCCCAATAACCGGAACGTTGTCCCGTTTAACATACGGAACAGTGTTCCGTTTTTCAAGTGGCAGGGCGTTCCGGCTGGTTGGCGTGCCGGCGGAAGAAGGACGTTGTGCCCACGGGTCGGTCGGAGGAGTCGCTCGTGGCAAGCGGGCAAGCGGGCAAGCGGGCAAGCGGGCAAGCGGGTGAACTGGGGCTGCTTCCGGGGTCGGGCGAATTCCGCCGTCGCTCTCAACGGTCCGGCGGCACTCCCGAAGGGCACCCCTGACGGCGCCCCCTGGCGGTCCGACAACATCTGGGCCGATACGAATACTTGATCCGGTTCGCGCTTGAACGGGCCCCGTCCTGGGCACGCACCTTCTACCGGCGTCCACCGCCGGACGGAACCGGCAGGAGGAGGGCGTCATGGACCGTCGGATCCGAGTGCGTGTCAGCCGGCGACCCCCCGCCCCGCGTGGGCAGGAGATCGACCGCAGGACGCCTTCGGGGCGCATCCTGCCGTACTGACGTCACGTCAGTCGTCGGTCACTCCTCCGGGCCCGGCACGTGGGGTGCGGAAGGCCGGCCGGCGCGGTGAGGCCGCGGGTGCGCGGGGGCGGGATCGTGGAGGCTGCCCGTGCCCCGGAGCTGCTCGCTGACGCCGGGCCGTGCCTGGCGCGCGGTTCGGTCCCCGGGCAGCGGGGACGGGCCGGCGGGCGGTGGTGAGCTGGGCACGCACGGCATGCCCGCCCGGGCGGGACGGTGTGCCGGGGGGTAAGGACGCGACCGGGCGCACCGGCCCGGGCAGTGGCCTTCGGCCTTGGTCAGGCGGCCAGCGGGTTCAGGACCAGCGGTTCGATCTGGCCCTCCAGCATGGCACCCAATCCCTGGGCCGCGCAGATGTCGGGCCGCTCGGCGATGTGCACGGGCATGCCGGTGGACTCCCGCAGCATCTCGTCGAACCCGGGCAGCAGCGCGGAGCCGCCGACCATCGTGATCCCGCTGTCAGCGAGATCGGCCACCAGGTCCGGCGGGCAGTCCCGCAGCACCTTGCCGATGCCGTCCAAAACGGCCGTCAGCGGGGTCTGGATCGCGGTCCGCACGGCGGCGGTGTCGACCCGCACGCTGCGGGCCAGACCGGTCGCCACGTCCCGGCCGTGGATCTCGGTCGACGCGGGGCCGTATGGGGTGAGCCCGTTGCCCGACAGGGCCAGCTGCAACGGGCGTACGGATTGGCTGGGCAGCATCAGCTCGTGATTGTGTCGCAGGTACTGCACGATCGCGTGGTCCACGGCTTCCCCGCCCACCGGAATCCGTTCGGCGGTGACGATGGAGCCCAGGGAGAGGACCGCGACCTGTGTCGCCGCGGCTCCGCACACCATGATCATGGTCGCCTCGGGACGCTCCACGGGCAGCCCGCACCCCACGGCCGCAGCGATCAGCGTGTCCACCAGTTCGACCCTGCGCGCCCCCAGCCCGACCAGCGTCTCGATCGTCGCACGCTGGGCCAGTGGATCGGCGTCGTGCGGGGTACAGGCCGCCGCGCGCAGCCGAGGCTTGCGGCGCAGCGCGCGGCGCGTCTTGTCGCCCAGCAGATGGCGCAGCATCCGCTGGGCCATCTCGATGTCGACCACGGTCCCGCCGGAGACCGGTCGGACGACTCTGATGTAGCTCGGTGTCCGCCCGGTCATCTTCTCCGCGAGCTCGCCCACCGCGATCAGCGCGCCGGTGCGGGTGTTCATGGCCGCCGCCGACGGTTGGTCGACGATAAGACCCGCGCCCTTCACATACACCCGGGTGCGGGCCGCGCCCAGGTCGACGGCGAAGTGGCAGCGGCGCAACTGCTCCAGGCTGACGGTCACGGCAGATCCTCTCGAGTGCGCGGGCCTCGGGCGCCCGCCCGGCTGGCGGGTCTTCCTCTGTTTGCATCCTGCGCGGGGCGCGGGGACGGGCGCCTTCTGGAGGGGGCCGGGCGGGGCGCCGCTGAATGGGGGTTTCGACCCCGGCTCACCGCGCGGTGGTGGACTCCGGCGCGGATTGCGCACTCGGCCCGGTTGCCGTGCCACCGCGTATCCGGTGCGGCACGGCAACCGGAATACGTCCGCGTCCCCCGGCGGAGCCGGAGTCCTGCGAGCGGTCCACGGCGAGCCGGGTCCCAGGGCGTTTCCGACGGTGTCAGCAGCGCATCCGGACGGTGACGCAGAGGATCGTCCGGACGGAGGGGTCATCCGGACGGCGGTGAGGCGGCCGACGGCCGCAGGTGGTCCACGATGCCCCGGACCACCCCCAGTTCCACCAGGTCCTGCGGCCGGATGCGCAGTTGCCCGGCAGTTGCCTCCACCTCCTGCGGTGGTCGTTTGAGAATGGCCGCGGCCGATTCCGGGGCGATCACCGAGAAGTAGCAGTCCGCCGTGGCCCAGGTGTTGTCCGGCGCGGCCAGCGCAAGTGCCCCACCGGAACCCCCCTCGCCGACGACGAGCGTGGTGACCGGGACCTTGACCGCGGTCAGCGTCCCGAACACCTCGGCGATCGCCGCCCCGACACCGTGCCGTTCCGCCTCCGCGTCATGGGCGGCACCCGGGGTGTCGACCAGCGTCAGCACGGGCAGGCCGAGCCGGTCCGCCAGCCGGATCAGCCGCGCGGCCGTACGGTATCCGGCCGGCCGGGTCGCCGTGCCGGTCTGCGCCGCGTAGGCCACGGTACGGCCGTCGTGCTCCCCGAACCCGCACAGCATGCCGTCGGGATCCACCCCGCCGCACCGGTCACCGCTGATGTCGACCCGATGGCTGAAGTAGGTGTCCAGGTAGGCCCGGGCGGGCGGGCGTTCGGGGGAGCGGGCACGTCGGACCGCGTCCCAGCCGGTGCTGGGCAGCCGGGAGGAGCCGAGCGCGGGCGGAACCGGTGCGGGATCGGGGCGTCGGACGGACGACGGCGCGGATGCGAGCGCGGGGGGTCCGGCCAGCAGGCGTAGCCATCGCCCCAGAGTGCCGCGCAGTTCCTCCGGCGCCACGATCGCGTCCGCCGCCCCTGCTGCCACCTGCGCCTCGGCCGTGTAGGCGGCCGGGTCGGCGTTCGGCGGCCGGACCCGGGAGCCGGCGAAGCCTACCTGGGCGCCGGGCAGGGCCAGGACCACGTCCGCGCCCGCGCCGAGCGTGGCCCAGCCACCGCCCGTCGTCGGATCCCGCAGGACCGCGATCTGCGGCAGCCCCGCGTCCCGGGTGAGCGCCGACTGGCGTGCCACTCGTTGGAGTTGGGTGAGTGCCAGCATTCCTTCCTGCATCCGGCTGCCCCCGGTTGCGATCAACGGCACGACCGGCAACCGGTGCTCCCGGGCGTGGAGGTAGGCGGCCTCCAGCCGGTCCCCGGTGCGTTCGCCGAGCGAGCCGCCCAGGAAACCGAACTCGAAGGCGATCAGGACGGCCCGGGTGCCGCCGATGCTCGCGGTACCGCAGACGACCGCCTCCTCCTCGCCGGTGCGGTGCGCGGCACGGGCGTGTGAGGCGTCGTAGCCCTGCCAGCCGAGGGGGCCGTCCACTGTGGACGGCCGTGCGGCGAAGGGGATGTCCGTGAAGCTGCCGACGTCCGTGCAGAGCGCCAGGATCTCCCGCGCCGTCGGGCGCTCAGACATCGGCCAGCGCCCGTTTCATGATCTTCCCCATGTCGTTGCGGGGGAGTGCCGCCAGATACCGGACGACCCGTGGCCGCTTGTGCGGGGCCAGCCGCCGGGCGACCTGATCGGCCAGCTCCTCCGCGCCGGGCGGCGACTGCGGGTCGACCGGGACGATCCACGCGACGATCCGTTCGCCCAGGTCCGCGTCCGGTTCCCCGGTGACCGCCGCCTCCCGCACCCCCGGATGTTCCAGCAGGGCGTTCTCGATCTCGCCCGCCCCGATCTTGTACCCGCCGCTCTTGATCAGGTCGGTGGCCTTGCGCCCCACGATACGGACGTGTCCGCCGGGCTCGCGCACCGCCATGTCCCCGGTGCGGAACCAGCCGTCCTCCGTGAACGCGGCGGCGGTGGCGTCGGGCCGGTTCAGGTACTCGGTGAACAGGTTCG
Organism: Streptomyces pluripotens; assembly: GCF_000802245.2. Taxonomy (NCBI): domain Bacteria; kingdom Bacillati; phylum Actinomycetota; class Actinomycetes; order Kitasatosporales; family Streptomycetaceae; genus Streptomyces; species Streptomyces pluripotens. The sequence goes on along the minus strand of NZ_CP021080.1, from coordinate 2,017,161 downwards.
CACCGCGCACCTGAATCTCCCCCACGCTCTCTGAGTCGTACCCGGTGATCTCCGTGTCGTCCTCCTCCACCAGCCGCAGCTGCACGCCCGGCAGCGGCACCCCCACCGTCCCGACCCGGGCCGTACCGTCGGCACGCATACTGGTGTTCATCAGGGTCTCGGTCATGCCGTACCGCTCGATCACCCGCTGTCCGGTCGCCGCCGCGATCCGCTCGTGGTCGTGCACGGGCAGCGCAGCCGACCCCGAGACCAGCAGCCGGGCCCGGCCGAGCGCCTCGGCCAGCTCCGGGTTCCCGGGCAGCGCCTCGGCGATGCGGTGGTACATCGTCGGCACCCCGAACAACATGGTCGCCCCGTCGTTCAGCTCACGCGTCACGCCCTCGGTACTGAACCGCCCCAGGTGCCGCACCGTACCGCCGCGGCGCAGCGGCCCGAGGACGCCCAGTACGAGCCCGTGCACGTGGAACAGGGGCAGCCCGTGCACGAGCACGTCCTCCCCGGTCCACTGCCAGGCGTCGGCGATCGCGTCCAGGGTGGTGGCGACGGCCCGGCGCGGGATGACCGCGCCCTTGGGCGGCCCGGTGGTGCCGGACGTGTAGACGATCAGGGCCGGGTCCTTCTCGGCTGCCTGCTCCGTCGAAGCGGCACCCCTGGCGGAAAGGTCGACGTCGAGTCGTGCCAAGCCACCCAGGGGCGCGGGAAGTTCGACCCCCGGTGCAGCGAGAATCAGGGACGGCGCGCTGTCGGAGAGAATGTGCGCCAGTTCCTTCTCGCCCGACTTCGGGTTCAGCGGCACTGCTGCCGTCCCAGCGAGCAGTGCACCCGTAACCGCGACGGCGGTCTCCAGATCCGGGGTGGCCCACACGGCCACCCGGCCGGCTCCCCGCAGCCGCGTCGCGAGTGCACCGGCCGCGCCGGCGAGAGCGTCGTACGTCAAGGACCGCTCGCCGAACCGCAGGGCGACCCGCTCACCCGGGCCATCCGCCAGAGCGGGAAAGAGGAAGGACACGCGGCGCACTCCTTAGTGTCGGCTTGCTGTCGAGGTGCGGTCGACTACCGGGGGACAGCACCCTTCCTACACCAGCGACCGCGTTCCCCACACCGTGTTCCTGGCCGGGCGGAGGCGCTCGGCGCCCGGGCGGGCGCGGAGACGACGGCTCAGACACGCACCGCCGTCCGCTGCAGTAGTCCCCAGGTGAATTCGGCGACCACCTCATGCCGCGTGCCGTCCCGACCGGGGGCGGTGAAGGCCAGCCCCCACCGGGTGGGCGCCGTACCCTCCAGCGGGCGGGCGGGGGCGAAGGCGCGGGCGACCTCGTCGACCGTGCAGGACCAGGGGACGAGGTCGTCCAGGGTTTTCAGCTTCGGCGCCGGGGCCCCGGGCGCGCGCACCAGCCACTCGTTCCACACGTTCCCGTCCGGTCCGACCAGCACTTCGAAGCGCAGCTCGGGCCAGAGCGGCAGGGCCCAGTGCCGGGCCTCGCAGCCGATGTCGCCCAGGCGGCGCGGCAGCACGGACTCGGGCTCGCCGAGGATCGACCGGTACCGACCGGCGGCGGTCCGTGACCTCGGCGAACGGACCATGGCCTGCCAGCGCTTGTTGGTCTCCCGCATGTCCGCGACGGACACCCCGAGCTGCCGCCGGGCCTCCTCGACCAGGTCCGGGTTGTGGTCGGCCATACGGCGCAGCAGCACGAGCTGGAAGTCGAGTGGCATGCCCCCATGATGCCGGGAGCACTGGGTCGGTGCCCGTCCCGCCTGGTGCCCCCGGGAGGGGGCCGGTGACCGCTCCGACCGGTGTTCGCCGGCTGAGCCGCCCGCGTCACGGCGGCACAGCCGGTCGTTCGGCAGTACTGCTGCGCGCCCGTCCGGCTCGGGGTGTGCGCAGTCCTTCCGGACCTGGTCCCCGCTGCCCCCTCCCTACGGGACTCCCGCGGTCTTGCGCTCCTGCGCCGTCAACGGCGGAACCGCGAGCGGAGGCTTCAGCGGTCCCACTGCGGCGGCGACCAGCATGCTCGGGGACAGTAGTGTCTGTGCCCCCCGCTGCAGTGATGTGACATCGGTGACCCGGCGGGCGATCCGGCCGTTGCCCGTCGCGGTGTACAGCAGGCGTCCGACGTAAGCGGACAGCACCCGGTCCCGCAGTGTCGGCCCGTGTTCGGTCGCGCCCGGATAGAACACGTCCGCCCCTATGGCGAGGTCCCACGCAGCCCGTACCCTGCGCCCGACTTCCTTCTGCACCTGTCGGGAAAGCGCCGGGCTACCCAGTCCCCGACGTCGTACCACGTCCTGCAGCGCAAGGGCGGACCGGGCCGCCACGGCCATCCCGTGGCCGTACACCGGGTTCAGCGCACACACCGCGTCCCCGAGGACAACGAAGTTCTCCGGCCACTGCGCCATCCGTTCGAAGAAGTGGCGCCGGTTCGCGGTGGTGCGGGTGATCGTGACCTCGCTCAGCGGCTCCGCCCCGCCGGCCAGTAGCTCTCCGATGAGGGGATGGCGCAGCTCTTCGCGCGCGTAGCGGGCGAACTCGGCGCCGTCCGCCGGTGGTTCGTCACCCCGCCCGCCGATCAGCGTGACGATCCACCGGCCGTTCTCGACCGGCATCAGCACGCCCCCGCGCCCGGTTCCCGCACCCCGCGGATCGGGTTCGATGTTGACGATCGGGAAGCTCTCCCGGGCCGGCTCCGGTGCGTGGTACAGACGGCTGGCATAGACGAGCCCGGAGTCCACTTCGCGCCGCTCGGTGACGGGCAGACCGAGTCCGGTCAGCCAGTGGACGGCGCGGGAGCCGCGCCCGGTGGCGTCCACCACCAGGTCGGCCGTCAGCGTGCGCTCGGTGCCGTCGTGGGCGCGGACACGGACCCCGGTCACGACCGTGCCCGTACTTCCGCTCCGACCGGTCAGTCCCACCGCCTCGGCCCGCTCCACCAGCTCGACCCGCCCATCAGCCAGAGCGAGTTGGCGCACCACCCAGTCGAGCAGGTCCCGGCTGGCGGGCAGCATGAAGGCCGATTCGACCCAGCGCCGGTACCAGCCGTGCGGGGACAGCGCCACCATGTCCGTGGTCACCGGTACCCGACGTACGCCGGCCTCCCGCAGCCGCCCGATCGCCCCGGGCAGCAGCTGCTCCAACGCCTGTGCGCCCCCCGACCACAGCTGGTGCACGTGTCGCGCCTGCGGCAACCCCCTGCGCGGCTCGGGGCCCGCGGGGAGGGCGTCCCGCTCGACCACGGTCACCCGGGCCCCGGTGGAGGCCAGGGCGCGGGCCGCGAGCAGGCCGGCGAGGGAGCCGCCGAGTACGACGGCGGTGGGGGTGCGATCACTCATGGACGGCAACGCTTCCTGCAGGGGCGGTCGCACGCGCGCGGACCGCCTCGATCTCGTCGGGACGGCGGAGGGCTCGGGAGATGGCCCCGATCTCCTGGAGCAGACTCGTGGTGTCGGGCCCGTCGCCCTCGTCCGATGCCTCAGGGGACTGGGGGGAACCCCAGGCCGGTTCCGGCGTACGGGCGCCGGTCTCGACGGCGTCGAGGATGCTCACGGCCGCGGCCAGCGCCCGGGCCCGCTCCGGCGGATGCCCGAGGCCGAGAGCGGCGTCGTACGCCCGGCTGCCGAGACCGGGGTCGAGACGGCGGGCCAGGGGCAGCAGCACGTCCCGGATGAAGGTCTCGCGCCGGGTCAGCCGTAGTTCCGGAGTGGCGCGCAGGACGAACGGCACGCCCTCCCCGTTCTCGGTGCGCATCAATTGGTACAGCGGGCGCAGTTCGCGGTGGGCGAGCCGGACCCGCCAGCGGTCGTGCAGGTACTGGCCGGCGTGCGGCAGGATGAAGCCGACCGCGATCAGGATGGCGGACAGCGCGGCGACCGGCGGAGCGAGATCGGTGCTCAGCCAGTCCAGGTCGTGCCCGCACCAGCGCGCGGCGACGGCGGTCAGCTTGGACGCGTCGAAGATCAAGTTCAGCAGATAGCCGACGCCCAGCAGTTTCAGACCCCAGCGCAGCCAGGCGTCCAGACCTTCGGTGCGCACCCAGTTCCAGATCAGCCTTGAGGTGATCAGGCAAGCCACGGCGTGCGCGACGAGGTAGAGCAGGATCTCCTCGCGCATGAACGGCGTGTTGGCGTAGTAGGTGTCGAGGTCCCGCAGCCGTTCCACGGGGGCGTCGGCGAGTCCGAACAGCACCCACAGGGCGACGATCACCCCGCAGTACCCGGAGACCACCCGGCGTGTGGCACGGCGGGTGGTGGCCGACCGGTCGGACGGGCCGTTGCGCCAGGTGATGATCAACAGGAGGCAGGAGCCGCAGAATGCGGTGATGAGCGAATAGCACCAGGGAGCCGAGATGTTGGGCACGCCGGTCAGCCGGTTGACCCGGGCGATCGTGGTCGGAGAGCAGAACACGAACACCGCGCAGGCGAGCAGGAGCAGGCCACCGACCGCCCGCAGCAACGGGTCACGCCACAGCCGGATGATCGTGGGCAACTTGATCACCAGAGCGGCGGTGAGTACGGCGGTGGGAATCCAGAACGAAATGTAGAACTCGCTGAGGAAGCGAGAGGGGTTCAGCGCCAGCAGGGTCACCGCGTGGCTCCTCCACGTCCGCGATAGCCGAGTGAGCGCTGGACGGGATCGAGGGGGGCGGCGCGGGTCCCGGACAGGTGGGACCGGAACAGGGTGGCCAGGCGGTGCCCGAAGTCGTCGGCCTCGGCCTCGTCGACCTCCCGGGAGCCGTTGCGGGCGGCCACCGTGAGCGCCCTGTCCGGCCAGTCGGGGGTGTCGGCGAGTGCGCGGGCCACCGCGGTCCCGGACAGGTGGTGGTGTCGGTGTCCGGCGTACAAATGCCACAATTCGTGTCCCAGGATGACCAGTCGCTGTACGGCCTCGGCCCGTTCCTCCACTATGACCAGGTCGAAGTCGGCGAACTCCACACAGAGTCCGGTGACTTCGATCTCATCGGGGAACCGTTCGAAGCGCAGTTCCACCGGGCGCCCGCCGCGCAACACGCTCATCTCCTCGCACAAGGCCCGGCACAACTCCCCTACGTCCTCGGGCGGTCGGAGCCGGGCCCGGACGGCCGAGGCGAGACCGTCGGCCAGGGAACGCATCGCCGGGCCCGAGCGGAAGGGCGTCGCCCGCTCCGGGGCGGAGCGCCGCAGCCGTGCGGTCAGGCGTGCCGCCCGCTCTCGAGCGCCCCCGAAGTTCATCGATCCCCCTTCTCACCGCCGGTGTGCGGCTGGTCAGAGCGTACGCGCCTGGATGTGTCCGCGTCATGCAATACGGAGACCCTTGTTCAAGGGAGAACCACCGCACCTCCCCTCGCCGCTCGCCGTCAGGCCACCCGCGAGGGCTGGAGTCGGACACGGCATGCTCCCGGACACCGAATCCTGAGGCCGGCATCCGCTCCCGCCGGTCCTGAGCGGGCCACCGCGCACACCGTGGAGAACACGGTCCCGCGGGGCGGCCACCCTCACCGTCGTACCGGAGCCGCTGTCCTGGAACGTGACCGGGTCGGCCCGTCCCCGGGCTGTTCAGCGGCCGGGGGAGGGCACGGTGTTCACCGGAATCCCTCCGGCCGCAGTGCCCCATAGTCTCAGGCGCACCTTGCCCGGGCCGGACAGCGTGGTGAGTTCCGAAAGGACCGCCAGGGCGAGGGTGTTGTTGCCCCGGGTGCGCAGGATGCCGTTCGGCAGCACGAAGGTGTGCTGCGGGCCGACGTCATTGATGTACTGGCCCATGTTCCAGCCGTTGAGGAAGATCTGCGCCCGGTAGGACCGGTTTGGGTCGTCCTCCAGGACCAGCCCGACGGACGCGTCGACGTCGGCCGGCACCGACAGGCGGAAGTCGGTCCGGTACCAGGTCACGCCCTGCCGCCGCACGGACCGTGGGAAGGACACCGTCTCCCAGTCCCGGTCCGGGAAGCCGGGCAGGTGCCAGCCCTCCCGCTCCCCGTACAGGCCACCGTTGTTCAACGGACCGCGTACCGGGTCGGGGGCGCCCTCGCCCTGGATGCGCCAAGAGACCTTCGGCGAGGCGCCCTTGAAGATGGCCGCCGTCAGTCCGCGTGCTGCCTTGTGGGTGTCGTGCGCCGTGCCGTCCTCGTCGTGCTGCATGCGCCGGACCAGCACGGACAGCACGTGCCGACCGGGGGAGCGCAACTGCTCCCGCACCGGGAAGGCCACCGTGGTCGCCCAACTGCCCTTGCGGATGGTGGTCTTCTTGTCCGGTACGGGCATCCGGTGAGTGCCCAGCGGCTCTCCGTCCAGCCATGCCATCAACAGCCCTTGTGTACCGCTGCTGTAGGCGAGCGAGACTTCCTCGATGTCACTGGACCCGGTGAACGTGCCCCGGTACCAAACATCTCCGTAGTGGAAGCCGTAGTCGTCGGCGAACAGCACCGGCCCACCGTCGGGGACCGGGGTGGTGCTGTACGACGTCGTCCTGTCGGCGGCCTTCCACGACGAGTCGTCGAAGCCGGGACCTGCCTCAGGGTTCTCCGTCCGCATCCGCCAGCCACCCAGTTCGGGCAGCCGCACCTCGGGCACGGCGGGCAGCAGACCGGTGGTCATCAGGCTGCCGGAGGCGGTCACCCGGGTGGGGACGGTGCGTCCGTTCCACACCAATGTCCTGATCCCGCGTGGACCCCATACCTCCAGGACGGTCGTCCCGGTGATGTCCCCGGTCGCGTGCACCTCGGAGCCGCGGACTTCGACATGGCGCAGCAGCGCCGGACCGTACACCAGTACGGTTCCGGTCGGAGTGTCGTAGGGGAACAGGCGTACGGAGGTGGCGTCGTCGGCGAAGAGGAGCAGGAGCGGGGTGTCGTTCTCGCCGTCCCGCACCAGCACTCGGGTCAGCCCGCCCTGCCCGAGGGGCGCGTTCACATGCACGTCGTTGCCGTCGGAGGCCCAGCCGGCCTCGGGGTCCAGCCGCATGACGTCGGTGCCGTCCGGGCACTTCAGCACCAGCTCAGCCATGTCGCCGCGCCGCCCGGTGAACAGGGCGATGTCCTGTCGGCCCGCCCTCAGACACATCGAGGGCTGGGCGGTGGAGTACTTCAGCGTCCGCGTGCCCAGCCGGAGCCCGGTGACCAGCAGCTTGGCGTCCTTGCCGGGCACGGTGATGCGCAGGTCGCCGGCGTCCGTCGGCAGGGTGGTGGTGACGGTGCCGCTGCCGTCGTTGCGCGCCACGTACACGTGCGTGCCGGTGTCCGGATTGGTCAGGTGATAGACCTTCAGTCCCGCTGCCTTCACCGCATCCGCCTCATCCAGCTTGGCGAAGTCGGGAACGCGCTGCACCAGATGTCCGATCTGGTGCAGCGGCGCGATCTTGTCGGTGACGTTCCGCCCTTCGTCGATCGCGGCCCCGTAGTCATACGAGGTGTAGACGACCGGCGCGGGCAGCCAGCCCCATGAGGTCCCGCCGAAGGTCATGTACACGTTGTGCAGGGTGAGCCCGTTGGCGAGGTTGGTCAGATAGAAGCGGCGCTCGTAGGCCGCGTCCCGGGTGCGCCGCGCTTCCGCGTACCCCTTGCCGTCGAACCAGGCCCCGCCCCACGGGTCGAACCATCCGCCCCCGAACTCGGGTACGAACCCCGGCGTGGAGGGTGAGGCGGTGGCCCCGCCCTTCATTCCGCCGCGCCCGTAGTGCCCCCAGTCCGGAGGGGTCGTGGCGGGCGACGGGTACCCGTCGAACCCGTACAGCCAACCGCCCCTCTCCCCGCCGGTGTCGAACGACCCGGGAGTCCAGTAGCCGTTGCGCCCCTTGTCGTTGTGGAACAGTGGGACGTCGATGCCGTCCGCCCGTACTTTCCTGTACAGATGGGCCATGTAGTCCCGGCCGGCCGCCTCGCCGACGTGGGAGTCGTACTCGTTCTCGATCTGGTAGAGCAGGATCGTGCCGGTGCCCTGGGTGAACAGGTGCTTGCGCGCGATCCGGTCGACCTGCGTCAACCACTCGTCCACGTGGGACAGATATGTGGGGTCATCGGTCCGCGCCGTGCCATGCGTCGCCGTCAGCCAACCGGGGAAGCCGCCGCCGTCGACCTCGGCGTTGATGTACGGGCCGGGCCGCAGGATGACATACAGCCCGGTTTCGGCGGCCATGCGCAGGAAGAGGTCGAGGTCCCGGACCCCGGTGAAGTCGTACGAGCCGGGCGCGGGGGAGTGATAGTTCCAGGCCACGTAGATGCTGACGGTGTTATAGCCGTGGGCGCGCATCTTCTGCAGGACGTCCCGCCACAGTGACGGGCTCGGTAGCCGGAACGGATGCATCTCGCCGGACCAGACCACCAGACGCCTGCCGTCGACGAGCAGTGAGTAGTGGTCGTACCCGATGGTGTGCTGCTCGCCGTCCGCGCGCGGTGGGGCCGGCGCGGGGCCGGTCGGCACACTGCGTGCCGCGTACGCCGAGGGTGCGCCGGGGCCGCCACTACCGCCCAGGGCGAGGCCGAGCGCGGCCGAGCCGGCCAGGGCACTGAAAGTACGTCTGCTGAGCGCCAAGGTGGATCCTCCCGGGCGATCTTACGGGGCGCGGGTCCGGTCATTGTCCATGCAGGGCTCTCCAGGGCGCGCACACGGGCATTGCGGCACGGGCGGATTACGCGGTACGGGGGTTCCTGATCCGGCCGTACGGCAGGGTGACCGCATCGGGGAGGAAACGGGGAACACGGGTGAGGCCGTGAAAACCCCGCTGTGAATGGCCGGAGTTCACGCTGTCCGGCCAGGACGGGGCTTTCTACGCTACCCACACCTCCCCGCTTCTTTCACAGACAGCACACAGATTCGTCAAAGGTGAAGGGGCGGCCGGAGGCACCCCCCCACCCGACGACCGGGAGAAACCATGACTGGTGGACTCCTCCTGAGCGGCGCCGTCGCCGCTCTTCTCACCACCGCGTTGCCCGCCCAGAGCCCCTCCTCCGTCTTCGACGACCCGCCCCCGGACAAGATCGTCATCGACGTGGCGACGGTGAACGGCTCCGGCTGTCCGGCGGGCACGGCCGCGGTCGCCGTCTCCCTGGACAACACGGCCTTCACGGTGACCTACAGCAACTACCTGGCCCAGGCCGGAGGCGACTCCTCTCCTACGGCCTTCCGCAAGAACTGCCAGCTCAACCTGGTGGTACACGTCCCCCAGGGCTTCACCTACGCCATCGCCAGCGCGGACTACCGCGGCTTTTTGTCCCTCCAGTCCGGTGCGACCGGCACGCAGAAGGCCTCGTACTACTTCCAGGGCTCACCGACCACCGTGCCCAGGACCCACTCCTTCAACGGCCCCTACAACGATGACTGGCAGGCCACCGACAGCACGGACTGGGCCCAGCTGGTCTGGGCACCCTGCGGAGTCCTCCGCAACTTCAACATCAACACCGAGCTGCGGGTGAGTGCCGGGAGCACGGCCCCGGACAAGGTCAGCTTCATGACGATGGACTCGACCGACGGCGACATCAGCACGGTGTACCACCTGGCGTGGAAGGAGTGCCCGGCGCAGTGAGGGCCGGGCCGCCCGCCTGCCCGCAGGCGGGCGGCCCCGACCGTGCCGGAGCGGCCGGAATCTGTCCTGGCACGGCATGTGCCTGGGTCATTTCCTCCGACTGGGCTTCCCGGAGCAACCAGGCCTTCGTCGGACGGCTCTCACCGGTTGGACCGTCACAGGCGTCGAGAGGGAGAACGGGGCATGCGTATACCGGCACGGGCACGGCTAGTTACACCGGCGGTCGTGGTGAGCCTACTGGGCCTGATGGTCGTGTCCTGTGGCAGTGGCAGTGGCAGTGGCAGTGGCGCGAAGCCGCGTCCGTCCGTGTCCCGTGCCGTCGCCGAGCGCGGCTATGAAGCGGCGTACGACGCGGGGTGGCGTGTGGGGCGGCGGCTCTTCGAGAGCGGTGGCAAGGGTGCCGCGGTCCGGGAGACGGTGTGGGGAGGCTGCGTCCGCCGGTCCCTGACGGCCCGGCCGCAGAACGTGGTGGAGAGGGACCGGGGCGCCTGGGTGTTGGGCTGCACGCAGGCCATGGGAACGGGAACGGACCGTCAACCGCCGGTTCGGCCGGTGACGCGTCGCGAATCCGCCCCGGACCTCCTCGCCCGGTTCCAGACCTGGGCCGTCGGGAACGGGAGGAAGCAGCCCGCCCGGCATGCGGGCCAGGCCGTTCTCGTTCACCTAGGAGACCGGGACTACGACGTCGAACTCACTACTTCCTACACCGACAAGAGCGCGAAAGCTGATGTGCAGCGACTGGCCGACGCGTTCGCGACCTGGTGGGACGGGGACGACGGCGACGACTCCACCGCGTGGAACCTCATCCTCCTCGCCCGGGACGGCCGACGCCTCACCACCCGGGACCTCTGAGGACGAGACGACACCGGTCACCGAACGGCCGAGGGCCGGACTCTGCGCGGACCGGTCCTTCACGGTCTCCCGTCGGTTACCCCGCCTGATCCACCCCCGCCGCGTTCGGCCAGCTCTGGGCATGGGGCCAGCCGGTCGCCGGGGCGGGGGTGAGGCCCGGGGCGGGGACGCCCGGAGCCGTCATACCGCGTACCTGGGCAGCGGTGAGGCCACCGCGCGCCGGGACGCCCGGTGGAGTGGGACCTGCCGCGGCAGCCGGTGCGGGCGCGGGTGCCGGTGGAGGGGTTGCCGGGACCGGTAGTGGCCCGGGGGCCGGGAGCGCTGCAGGTGCGGGGGCCGGGGCCGGGGCGGGTGCGGGTGCCGGTTCCGTCGTGGGCGCCGCCACCGGCTCCGGCATCCCCGTGTCCTGAGCCCCCACCGGCATCGGCATCCCGCCGCCGGTCGGCGCAGCGGCGGCGGGGAGCGGCATGCCGATACCGGCGGCATGGGTGGGGACGGCGAGCTGTGTGCCACCGCCGTTGGTCTCGCTGACCAGCCGGTCCACCGCCGCCGTACCCGAGCTGTAGTTGGTCCCGGTACCCAGCTCGGGTACGGCGGCCTTCCTCCCGGACTCGTAGAGCACTTGCTCCAGGCCGGACACCAGGCGACGCACGTCGACCTGGGGGCGCACGACGAGTCTCAGGAAGCGGCTGGAGGAGCCGATCTTGTTGCCGCACTCGCGGACCAGGATCCGGTGCTCGGCGAGCATCCGGTCCCGGACCACTGTGCCGTCGGCTCCGAGGGGCAAGCGCACGAAGAGGAAGTTGCCCTGGGACGGGTACACCGTGAGGCCGGGTAGTGCGGAGAGGCGGCTGGCCATGTCCAGGCGGTCGTGGCGGATCTGCTGGAGGCTGTGCGCGTACTCGGCGCCGTACTCCTTCAGCATGAACACCACGTGCTCGACGAAGGTGTTGAGGTTCCACTTGGGCAGCATCGAGCGGACCCTGCCCGCCAGGCCCGGGTTCGCCACCATGTAGCCGAAGCGTATGCCGTGCAGACCGAAGTTCTTGCCGAGGCTGCGCAGCACGATCACGTTGGGTCGGAGTATGGCCTCCTCGACGACGCTCGGTTCCGCTTCGGCGTCGGCGAACTCCAGGAAGGACTCGTCCACGATCACCAGGTCGAGGTCTGCCATCGCGTCCAGGAACCGGACCACCGACTGGCGGCTCAGATAGCCGCCATCGGGGTTGTTCGGGTTGCAGACGACCGCGACGCGAGTGCCCCGGGTGTGGATGAACTCGCCGTACTGCGAGGGGTCCAGGGCGAAGTCGTTCGCCTCCTGGAGCGGGAACATGTCGACCCGCTTGCCGGTTTCCATCGGTTGGTCGGTCCAGCGGCCGAAGGTGGGGACGGGGACGGCGAGGGACTCGCGGACCAGGAGGTGGTCGATCCACGTGATCAGTTCCGTGGAACCGTTGCCCATCGCCACGCATTGCGGCGGCAGGCGCAGGAGATCGCACAGCTCCGCGGTGATGGTGTCGGCATCACTGGGGTAGTACGTGATGATTTCGTGCAACCGGGACGTCAGCTCTTCGACCATGGCCGCCGTGGGGAAGTACGGGTTGCACGGGACGCAGAAATCCACCGGGCCCGACCCGTCGTTCTCCCGCGTCAGCGCTGCCATCGAAGGGCTGTGCGCGGTGGCGTTGCGGAACAACGAGGTGACGTTGTCAGGCAAGGGAACCTCCGTCCGGGTCGGCACGTGCGGAGGAGCACGGACCGCCCTTGGATACGGAGGGGGCGGCTGTGGTGTTCAACTCCCCTGTGATGTGAGCTGGTTCACGTCCCAAGGGAGTCGCTACCGTCGTCCGGTATGTCCGCTCGCCGGTGACGCACCGGCACCGGTGTGACCTCCACGGTTCCGGGAGGCCCGGCCGCGACCGGGCCTGCCGCGATTCCGATGGCGGCGCAGACGACCTCCGATCCGACGCCGGAACCATCACCCCCCCAACACCTTCCCGCATCCTGCGACGGTGCACATGAGCCGCGTCGGTGGCGTGCCCCGTACACCGCACCGTCGCATCCGCCATCCGGGGCATCGATGACACCCACGGAGCCTCGGGACGGTTGAGTCGGACAGGCACACCACGCCGTACCGGTCTCGGGGACGTCCCACGCCGTGCGGGCGTCGTGCCGAGGGGGAGCAGCGGACAGCGGCTCAGTTGAGGAGAGCGGATGACGCAGGAGATCACCGTCCACGGTACGGTCGCCGACGGCTTCGAAACGGTGCGTGAGGAGTTCGCCGCCGTCGTTGCCGGGGAACGGCAGGACTACGAGGGTCAGTTGTGTGTGTACGTCGACGGACGCCGGGTCGTGGACCTGTGGGCGGGTGAGGACGTGACGGGCGACTCGCTCTTCGGCGTGTACTCGGCTGCCAAGGGCGCGACCCACATGGTCGTGGCACTGCTCGTGCAGGACGGCACACTGGAGCCGGACCGGAAAGTCACTTACTACTGGCCGGAGTTCGGTGCGGAGGGCAAGGGCGGACTGACCCTGCGGGACGTGCTCTCCCATCGTGCGGGGCTCATCGGCACCGACACCGGGTTCACCCTCGCGGAGCTGGCCGACGACCGGGCGATCGCCGAACGCCTCGCCGACCAGCGGCCGTTCTGGCGACCGGGAACGGCGTTCGGCTACCACGCCCTGGTGGTCGGCGCGCTGATCGGCGAGGTCGTCCGGCGGGCGACGGGCCGGACCGTCCAGGAGGTGTACGAGGAGCGGATCCGCGCCCCCCACGGCCTCGGCTTCCACCTGGGTCTGCCGGCCGCCCGGGAGCCGAGCTTCCGGGCGGTGCAGCCGCTGCTGCCGACTCCGGAACAGCAGGCCCTCCTCGACGCCGCACCGACGGGTCCGCACACCCTCACGGCGATCGCCTTCAATCAGCATGGGACGGAGCCGACCGATCTCGAAGCCCTGCTGAATGAGCCGCTGATCCGGGCGAAGGGGCCGGCCTCGGTGGGCGGGGTCGCCTCGGCGCGCGGTCTCGCGGGGATGTACGCGGCGGCCGTCAGCGAGGTTGACGGCAAGGCCCCGCTGCTGAAGGAGGACACGGTCGCGGAGTTCGGGCAGATCCACTCCACCGGCCACGACCTGGTGGCCCGTGCCCACAAGTCCTTCGGTCTCGGCTTCCAGGCGACCGCGGACACCTGGCACCCCTTCCTCGGCGCCGGCACGATCGGCCACAGCGGTGCGAACGGCACCCAGGCCTTCGCCGACCCCCGCAGTCGCCTCGCCTACGGCTACACCCGTCGCCGCTTCGCCTTTCCGGGCGGCGCGGCACCGGAGAACGACCGGCTGGCGCAGGCGGCACACCGGGCGGCTGCGGCGGGCTGACCGTGCCCCGAGGGGTACCGGCGGTGCGAATGGCCCGGCGGGCGCAGCCCTCCCCTCGGACCCGTCGCCCCTGGCCGTCCCGTGGCCAAGGCCGCACCCCACGTCCGGGGTGCGGCCGCCGCCGTCCGTGACGCTGGTTCTCAGACCAGCGTCACGGTGATGTTCCCGCGCGTCGCCTTCGAGTACGGGCACACCTGGTGAGCCTTCTCCAGCAAGGCGCGCGCGGCGTGGTCGTTGACGTTCGGGAGGTGTGCCGAGATCTCCACGATGATCCCGAAACCGTCGGCGTTCTTGCCGATGCCGACCTTCACGGTGACGGTGGAGCCGGAGACGTCGGCGCCCGCCTGGCGGGCTACCACACCCAGCGCGCCCTGGAAGCAGGCGCTGTACCCGGCGGCGAACAACTGCTCCGGGTTGGTGCCGGCGCCGTTGCCGCCCATCTCCTTGGGCGGGTTCACGACGACGTCGAGTCGGCCGTCGTCGGTGGCGACGCGGCCGTCTCGGCCGTTCTCGGCGGTGGCGACGGCGGTGTACAGGACGTCGGAGTGCTGAATGGGCATGCGGTTGTCTTCCTCCTCGGTCCGCCGCGACTCGCGCCCACGATCGACGGCGGATTTCGGAAAGAAAGTACCGCATGCCGGAAAGTATGGGCCAGGGGTCAGAGCTTGACGATCATCTTGCCCGTGTTGTCGCCACGCAGGACCCCGAGGAATGCCTCCAGGTTGTTCTCGATGCCCTCGACGATCGTCTCGCGGTACTTCAACCGTCCCGAGGCGACCCAGGGGCCGACCTCCTGCACGAACTGCGACTGCAAGTCGTAGTGGTCGCCGACCAGGAAGCCCTCGATGCGGCCGCGGGTCTGGATCAGGCGCGCGAGATTCCGTGGGCCCGGGGCCGGCTCGGTGTTGTTGTAGATCGAGATCATGCCGCAGACGGCGATGCGCCCGCCCTGGTTCAGCGACCCGATGGCCGCCTCCAGGTGGTCCCCGCCCACGTTGTCGAAGTAGACGTCGATACCGTCCGGCGCGGCCTCCCGCAGCTGCTCGCTCACCGGCCCGCTCTTGTAGTTGAACGCGGCGTCGAACCCGTACTCCTCGACCAGCAGCTTGACCTTCTCGTCGGACCCGGCCGAGCCGATGACCCGCGCGGCTCCCTTGAGCTTGGCGATCTGCCCGACCTGGCTGCCCACGGCGCCGGCCGCGCCGGAGACGAAGACGATGTCGCCCTCCTTGAAGGAGGCGGTGCGCAGCAGACCGGCGTAGGCGGTCAGGCCGGTCATGCCGAGGACGCCGAGGTACGTCGACAAGGGGGCGACCTCCGGGTTGACCTTGACGGCGTTCCGCGCGTCCAGGACCGCATACTCGCGCCAACCGAGGAAGTGCAGGAGGTGGTCGCCCACCGCGATCCCCTCGGCGTTGGAGGCGATGACCTCGCCGATCGCGCCGCCCTGCATGGCCTCGCCCAGCTCGAAGGGGGCGGCGTACGACTTCGCGGCACTCATTCGGCCGCGCATGTAGGGGTCGACGGAGAGGTATTCGTTCCGCACCAGGACCTCGCCCTCGCTCGGGGCGGGGACCGGGGTCTCGACGAGGGCGAAGTCCTCGGGCTTCGGCCAGCCGACCGGGCGGCTCAGCAGGTGCCACTCACGGCTGACGGAGGGGAGTGCGGCGGACTCGGGCATGGTGCGCGACCTTCCTTGGACGTGCTCGGGTGCGGCAGATACTTCAGTGCCTGAAACAATCCTGCACGTGAATATTTCAGAATGTCAAGTAACCGGGTATTCTGGAGAGCATGTCCTCCACGTCCTCCGCGTCTTTCACGTCTTCTCCCTCGCAGACCCCCCGCGCTGACGCCCTCACCATGGAGGTCGTCGAGTTGATCGGTGATGTCGTGGCCCGCTTCTACGCGGACTACGAGAAGGCGGCGGGCGAGCACACGCTGACCGGTCCGCAGGCCCGGCTCCTCAGCCTGCTCGCGCTGGAGCCGCTGCCCATGCGCAAGCTGGCCCTGAAGCTCAAGTGCGAACCGTCCAACGTGACCGGGATCGTGGACCGCCTGGAGTCCCGCGGACTGGTGGAGCGCCGCTCCGATCCGGCCGACCGCCGGGTGAAGGTCGCCGCCGCCACGGACGAGGGCCGGCGGGTCGCCCAGGACCTGCGCGAGGGCCTGCACTTCGCGCGTGAACCCCTGGCCGGTCTCTCCGAAGCCGAACGGCGCTCGCTGCGCGACCTGCTGCGCAGGATGCTCGACGCCTGAGCGCGCCCCGGCGGGCGGACCCACCTTGGGTAAGGTCTCCGTCATGCGTGATCTCGGGGCGGGGTTCGGTTATCTGGTGAAGGGCCATCGCTGGGTGGTCCGGCACGGTCGAAGATACGGATACGGCCTGCTGCCCGGCCTGATCACGCTGGTCCTGTACACGGTGGCGCTGGTCGTGCTCGCCGCCTGGGGCGGGGACGCGGTCACCTGGGCGACACCGTTCGCTGATGACTGGGCAGGCCCCTGGCAAGGCCTGTTCCGCGGGCTGTTGACGGCCGTCCTCTTCGTCCTCGGCCTGCTGCTGGCGGTGCTGACGTTCACCGCCGTCACCCTCCTGGTGGGCCAGCCTTTCTACGAGAAACTGTCGGAGCAGGCCGACGCCGATGTCTCGCCCGACGGCACCGCCCCACAGTCGGACCTCCCCCTCTGGCGCGACCTGTGGATCTCGGCCCGCGACAGCCTGCGCATCCTGGGCCGGGCCGGTGTGTGGGGCGTTCTGCTCTTCGCTCTGAGCTTCCTGCCGTTCGTCGGGCAGACCGCCGTCCCGGTGATCGGTTTCTTCGTCACCGGCTTCTTCCTCACTGAGGAACTGACCGCAGTGGCCCTGCAGCGCCGGGGTGTCGAACTGCGACCCCGGCTCGTCCTGCTCCGCTCCCGGAAGGCGCTGGTCTGGGGCTTCGGCACCCCTCTGGGCCTGGCCTTCCTGGTTCCGTTCGTTGCGGTGTTCCTGATGCCGGGTGCGGTTGCGGGGGCCACGCTCCTCGCCCGAGACCTGCTGGGCGAGGAGAGCGTCGGCGGCGAGCCCGCCCCCGGCGGGCGGCCCGGCACGGAGGACGCCACCGCGTGACCCGGCTGCTCGTCGCCCCCTGGACCAATGCCCCGGCGCATGCACGTCCGGCACCGCGTCCCACAGGTCCTGCGTGAACCTGCTTCCGCACCGAAGAGCGACGCCGGCACTCCCCAGACTCCGGCCGGAGGACCCCAGAGCACGCACCGGACGCCGCTCTTTGACGGGCAAACGTCGCCTGCCGCGGCACTAGGCGGTGATCGTCCGGTACGCGATCGCTGCCAACCGGGCCTGGCCGTCCCTGCTGGGGTGGAACCAGTCCCAGTGGCTGAGCTGGTCGGTGTCGAAGCGGTAGTCGTAGACCGCGTTGCCGTCGAAACGGCAGCGGCGGTACGTGGCACAGACCTCCTGGAGCACCCTGTTGTACGCCACCACCTGTTGCTGCACCTGGTCCCGCCGCCGGGTGGCGGCCCCCGTCAGGTCGTCCGCGTCGGCCAGCATCGATGGGCAGACACCCAGTTTCCACACCTGTTTGCCCAGCGGACTGGTACGGCCCTCGGACCACAACCGCTTCAGATTCGGCACGCTCGCCACGTACACCTGCGTCTTCGGCAGCGACGCGCGCAGGGTGCGCAGTGCCTCCTCGAACTCCGCGCGGAAACGGGGCACCGGGGTCATCGCCGACGCCGACGTCCGGCAGGCGTCGTTCGCGCCGACCATCACCGTCACCAACTCCGGGCGGCGCGCCGCCGCCTGCGCCATCTGCTCCGGCAGGTCAGCCATCCGGGCGCCGGTCACCGCGTAGTTCCAGCTGCGTTGCGCCGCCCCGGTCACTCCGAGCAGCCGTACCGCCAGACTGTCCACCTTGGCATCGCTGCCCGTCGCCCACGACACCTCGGGACAGTCGGAGAACACCGTGCACGCGTCGAAACCGCGGGTGATGGAGTCGCCGACCGCGGCGATCGAGTCCGGGCTGCGGTTCCACGCCGGTGCGGGCGCCGTCCCCCGCGTCCTGCTGTCCTTCGGTGCGGGCGAACCCCCGCCCTGGGCGCCGCACCCGGCGAGGCCCAACACGGCGGCCGTCACGATGGTGAGAGCGGCCCGCGTACGGTTGCTTCGCTTCCGCATCACCTGCTTGATCCCCTCGTCGTCGCCTCACCGCCCTGGGCGGTGCCCGGCCGCTGCGCGGCCGTAGCCTCGGTGGTGCTTCCTCCCATCACAACGTGTGAGGGTTCCCGGCTGGGCGCGCTGGAACGGCGCACCCCCGTACAAGCGTCCCCCTGGGTGAATGGCGGCGGTTTCCTGGCGCTGGGACCGACGGTACGTCACACTCCTTGCACCGCCGCAGGGTAGCCTCGCCATCAACGCGGCCGTCGTGCCACTGCCGCCCAGCCAGTCCGCAAGATGTCCCGCTCTGCCCGGAGGTTCCGGTGACGACACGTGGAGTTCTGTACGTGCACTCCGCGCCGCGCGCGCTGTGCCCGCATGTCGAGTGGGCCGTCGCCGGGGTGCTCGGCGCGCGCGTCAACCTCGACTGGATCCGGCAGCCCGCGGCGCCCGGCACCTGGCGCTCGGAGTTCTCCTGGCAGGGCGAGGCCGGCACCGCGTCCAAGCTCGCCTCGGCACTGCGCGGCTGGCACCTGCTGCGCTTCGAGGTGACTGCCGAGCCCTGCCCGACCGCCGAGGGCGAGCGCTACAGCTGCACCCCCGACCTCGGCATCTTCCACGCCGTCACCGGCATCCACGGCGACATCCTCATCCCCGAGGACCGGCTCCGCGCGGCCCTGCTGCGCAGCCAGCGGGGAGAGACGGACCTGGAGGCCGAACTGTCCAAGCTCCTGGGCAAGCCGTGGGACGACGAGCTGGAGCCGTTCCGCTATGCGGGAGAGGGCGCACCGGTGCGCTGGCTGCACCAGGTGGTGTGAGCACGCGGAAGGGCCCCACCGGTGAACTCACCGGTGGGGCCCTTCTACGTGCACTCAGACGGTGCGGAACGCCAGTACCACGTTGTGTCCGCCGAACCCGAACGAGTCGTTCAGGGCGGCGAGACGGCCCTCGACCGGGAGCTTGCGCGCCTCACCGCGGACCACGTCCGCGTTCGCCTCGGCCTCGGGGTCGATGTTCTCGACGTTGATGGTCGGCGGAGCCACCCGGTGGTACAGCGCGAGCACGGTCGCCACCGACTCCACACCACCCGCGCCACCGAGCAGATGCCCGGTCATCGACTTGGTCGCGGACACCGCGATGTGGTCCGCGTCATCGCCCAGCACCTTCCGTAGCGCCTTCAGCTCGGCGATGTCGCCGGCGGGCGTCGAGGTCGCGTGCGCGTTGACGTGGACGATCTCGGCCGGGTTCAGATCGGTGCTGTCCAGCAGGTGCTGCAGTGCGTGGGAGATGCCGCGGCCCTCGGGCTCCGGCTGCACGATGTCATGGCTGTCGGCGGAGATGCCCTGCCCGACGGCCTCCGCGTAGACGCGCGCCCCGCGCTTCGCGGCGTGCTCGGCGGACTCCAGGACGAGCACGCCGGCGCCCTCGCCCAGGACGAAGCCGTCGCGGTCGACGTCGTAGGGACGCGAGGCGCCCTGCGGGTCGTCGTTGTTCTTGGACATCGCCATCATGTTGCCGAACGCGGCGATCGGCAGCGGGTGGATGGCCGCCTCGGTACCACCGGCGACGACCACGTCGGCCCGGCCGGTACGGATCATCTCGATGGCGTAGCCGATGGCCTCGGCACCCGACGCACACGCGGAGACCGGTGTGTGCACGCCCGCGCGGGCGCCCACGAGCAGGCCCACGTTGGCCGAGGGGCCGTTCGGCATCAGCATGGGAACGGTGTGCGGGGAGACACGGCGGACGCCCTTCTCCCTGAGCACGTCGTACTGGTCGAGCAGCGTCGTCACACCGCCGATGCCGGAGGCGATGACAGTGCCCAGCCGGTCCGGGTCGACGCTGCCGTCGTCGCCGGCCTTGCCGGTGAAGCCCGCGTCCTTCCAGGCCTCCTGAGCGGCGATCAGCGCGAACTGGGCCGACCGGTCCAGCCTGCGGGCCTGTGGCCGCGGGATGACCTCGGTGGGCTCCACGGCGACCGGGGCTGCGATACGGACGGCCTGATCGGCCGCCCAGTCCTGTCCCAGGGGTTTGACACCGGACTTGCCGGCGACCAGACCCTCCCAGGTCGAGGCTGCGTCGCCACCCAGCGGTGTGGTTGCGCCGATACCGGTGACGACCACGGTGCGATTGGTCGGGCTCACGGGAATTCTTTCTCCAACGGATGCGGGATTCTACGGCGCCACCGCCGGGTGGCGGGGCCTTGCAGCCTCAGGGGCTGAGGGCGACTCAGCTCTGGTGCTTGAGGATGTACTCGGTCGCGTCGCCGACGGTCTTGAGGTTCTTGACGTCCTCGTCCGGGATCTTCACGTCGAAGCGCTCCTCGGCGGCGACGACGACCTCGACCATGGACAGCGAGTCGACGTCCAGGTCGTCGGTGAAGGACTTGTCCAGCTGGACGTCCTCGGTGGGGATCCCGGCGATCTCGTTCACGATCTCGGCGAGACCGGCGACGATCTCTTCCTGAGTGGCGGCCATGTCAGGCGCTCCTTCTTCGATATTTCAGAGGTTGCGGCAGTTTTTCCGTGCCGGATCGTACGATCCGGCACGGAGTGCCTAGGGGAGGGTAACGACCGTGGCGGCGTAGACGAGACCCGCCCCGAATCCGATGACGAGCGCGGTGTCACCGCTCTTCGCCTCCCCGGTCGCCAGAAGCCGCTCCATCGCGAGCGGGATCGAGGCGGCCGAGGTGTTGCCGGTGGTGCGGATGTCACGGGCGACCGTGACGTGCTCCGGCAGTTTGAGGGTCTTCACCATCGAGTCGATGATCCGCACATTGGCCTGGTGCGGGATGAAGACGTCCAGGTCGTCCGCGGTGATTCCGGCCGCGTCCAGCGCTTGCTGGGCGACCTTCGCCATCTCGAACACGGCCCAGCGGAACACCGCCTGGCCTTCCTGGGTGATCGCGGGGAACTTGACGTCGCCCTCGTCGTCCAGGGGCAGCTCGGCGAGGTCGCCGGTGGGGGTCCCCCCTCCCGAGCGAAGCCGAGGGTGGGGGAGGAACCGGTCCCATGGGACGGTCTGCTTGATCGTGTCGGCCTTGTCGCCCTCGGAGCCCCACACGGTCGGGCCGATCGCCGGCTCCTGGGAAGGACCGACGATGGCCGCGCCGGCGCCGTCGCCGAACAGGAAGGCCGTCGCCCGGTCCTCCAGGTCGGTCAGGTCGCTCAGCCGCTCCACGCCGATGACGAGCACGTACTCGGCGGACCCTTCCACCACCATGCCCTTGGCGAGGGTCAGGCCGTAGCCGAAGCCGGCACATCCCGCTGAGATGTCGAACGCCGCGGCCCTGTCGGTGCCGAGCTTGTCGGCGATCTCGGTGGCGATGGCCGGGGTCTGACTGAAGTGCGAGACGGTCGAGACGACCACCGCGCCGATCTGCTCGGCGCCGATGCCGGAGTCCGCGATCGCCTTTCCGGAGGCCTCGATGGCCATCGCGGCCACGGTCTCCTCGGGACCCGCCCAGTGCCGGGTCTCGATGCCGGAGCGCGAGCGGATCCACTCGTCGGACGAGTCGATCTTCTCCAGGATCACCTCGTTGGGCACCACCCGGGTCGGCCGGTAACCGCCGACGCCGAGGATGCGTGCATACGGGGCGCCCTTGCTGGGCTTGATCTTCGCCATGTACGGCTCCTCAGGCGTCGGCGGCCGATGCATGCTCGGCGATGAGTTCGCGGGCCGCGTCGAGGTTGTCGGGGGACTTCAGGGCCAGCGTCCTGACGCCGGGCAGCGCCCGCTTGGCCAGGCCGGTCAGGGTGCCGCCCGGGCACACCTCGATGAGTGTGGTGACGCCCAGTTCCTTGAACGTCTCCATGCACAGGTCCCAGCGCACCGGGTTGGCGACCTGGCCGACCAGCCGCTCCAGCACCTCGGCACCGGTCGTGACGGCCCGGCCGTCCCGGTTGGAGACGTAGGTGACCTTCGGGTCGGCGGGTACGAGCTCCGCGGCAGCCTTGGCCAGGGTTTCGACGGCCGGAGCCATGTGATGGGTGTGGAAGGCGCCGGCGACCTTGAGCGGGACGACCTTGCGAACGCCCTCGGGCTTGTCCTCGTTCAGTGCGGCCAGCTGCTCCAGGGTGCCGGCGGCGACGATCTGGCCCGCACCGTTGAGGTTGGCCGGGGTCAGACCCAGCCGCTCCAGATGTGCGACGGAGACCTCGGGATCACCGCCCAGCAGCGCCGACATTCCGGTCTGCGTGAGCGCCGCGGCGTCGGCCATGGCCAGACCCCGCTTGCGCACGAGACTGAGCGCCGAGGTGTCGTCGAGGACGCCGGCGAAGGCGGCGGCGCTGATCTCACCGACGCTGTGACCGGCGACCGCACCCGGCGCGATCTCGGTGATGTCACCGAGTGCCGCAGCGGACAGGATGCCGGCGGCGACCAGCAACGGCTGGGCCACCGCGGTGTCCCGGATGGCGTCGGCGTCGGCCTGGGTGCCGTAGTGGACGAGGTCCAGCCCGATGGCGTCCGACCAGGCCGCGACGCGGTCAGCGGCACCGGGCAGATCGAGCCAGGGGGTCAGGAAGCCGGGCGTCTGGGCGCCCTGGCCGGGAGCGACGAGTACGAGCACTCTCACACTCTCTCTTGGGGACGGCCACGGCCGCCCGTGAGGACAGGGACGAAGAACACGAGGGGCTTTTGTGGACCCCCGACAAAACCCTATGACGGGGCTTCGCCGTCGGCCAGACGCCCCAGGATGAGCGCGATCCGTAGTGTGAACGCGGATCGTACATCCGAAGGCGACCACCCGGTGACGTCAGTCACACGTCGGAGCCGGTAGCGCACGGTGTTCGGGTGAACGAAGAGCATTCTGGCCGCGCCTTCCAGACTGCTCGCTTGCTCCAGGTAGACACTCAGGGTTTCCAGGAGTGCCGAGCCCGCTTCCTCCAGCGGTCTGTAGATCTCCTCCACCAACTGCTCTCGGGCGCTCGGATCGCCCGCGATCGCCCGCTCCGGCAGCAGATCGTCCGCCAATACCGGCCGCGGCGCGTCCTGCCAGGCCGAACAGGCCTTCAGACCTGCGGCGGCGGCCTGTGCGGACCGCGTGGCGGCCAGCAGGTCGGGTACGACGGGCCCGGCAACGACCGGCCCCGCGGCGTACGGCCCGATCAGCGACTTGGCGACCGCGAGCGGATTGGCGCTGCCCCCGGCGATGACCACCAGCCGGTCTCCGAGCACCCCGGTGAGCACCTGAAGCTTGGCGTGTCGGGCGGCCCGCCGGATGGCCTCGACGGTCAGCTCGCTGTCTCCGTCGGGTGCGGTCCCGAGCACCACACACACGTGTTCGGGCGAGTTCCAGCCGAGCGCGGCGGCCCGACTGACGGCCCCCTCGTCGGCCTCCCCGCTGAGCACCGCGTTCACCACCAGGGACTCCAGCCGCGCGTCCCAGGCACCCCGTGCCTCGGCGGCCTGGGCGTACACCTGGGCGGTGGCGAAGGCGATCTCGCGGGCGTAGACGAGCAGTGCCTCGCGCAGCACACCCTCGTCCCCGGGAGCGGCCACCTCGTCGATGGCGCTTTCCATGACCTCGATGGTGGTCCGCACCATCTCTACGGTCTGCCGCAGTGTGATGGCACGGGTCAGCTCGCGTGGCGCGGTCCCGAAGACGTCCGTGGAGATCGCCTGCGGGGCGTCCGGATGCCGGAACCACTCGGTGAAGGCGGCGATGCCCGCCTGGGCGACGAGCCCGATCCAGGAACGGTTCTCCGGTGGCATGGCCCGGTACCACGGCAGGGTCTCGTCCATGCGCGCGATGGCTTGCGCGGCGAGACTCCCGGAGGACTTCTCCAGCCGCTTCAGTGTGGCGGCGTGCGAGTGGACGTCGTGTGGTGCGGGATCGCTGCTGTGGGATTCGGGTTCGGGCACGGGACAAGACTGCCTTATCCGGACGGGACCGTGCGTCGCCGGGTCGTGGTCAGGCCCCACGAGGGGTCCGGCGAGGTCCCTCTTGGGGGCAGCTGGCCCCCATCCCGGCGCCGCCGGGCCGCAGACCACCCGGTGGAGAATCCGGCGGGTGGCCGGTGACCGGTTTCCCCGAGCCGTCTACGGTGGTGCCCGTGATGGACGTACGGCGCGCGGGCGAGCGCTACCACGGAGGGGACCCAAAGGACGGGATCGACTCCCGCCACGCCTTCTCCTTCGGCCCGCACTACGACCCCGGCAACCTGCGCTTCGGCGCGATGATCGCCTGCAACGAGGAGCGGCTCGCCCCGGGAGCCGGCTTCGACGAACACCCGCACAGCCACACCGAGATCGTTACCTGGGTCGTCGAGGGGGAGCTGACCCACCGCGATTCCGGGGGGCACGAGACCACAGTCCGTCCCGGCGACCTCCAGCACCTCAGTGCGGCGGCGGGCGTCCGGCACATCGAACGCAACGACGGGGACACCCCGCTGGTCTTCATCCAGACCTGGCTGGCCCCGCTGACCCCGGGCGGTACCCCGTCCTACGCACTGGTCCAGGGCATCGCCGACGCCACACCCTACGCCGTCCCCGGGGCCGGCGCCCTGGTGCACGTGCGCCGCCTGGCGCCGGGGGAGCGGACCGTCGTGCCGGACACCGGACCCGTGTATGTGCACGTGGTGCGCGGGCACGTACGGCTGGCCGGTGAGGAGCTGCGCTCCGGGGACTCGGCGCGGATCACGGAGCCGGAGGGCCTGGAGGCGGACGCGGTCGCACCGGCGGAGCTGCTGCTGTGGGAGCTGCCGCGGTGACCTCGGCCGAGGCGCGCTCACCTGAGTCGCTCCCTCGCGGGTTGCCGGGCCGGACAGGGCCGCTTGTCACGGCGGGCCGTTGGGCAGCGGTCAGCGTCCGGCGCGTGACTCCCGGAGCACGGCGTCCGTGAAGGGCGGCCACGCCTCGATCGCCCAGGGGCCGAACGCCCGGTCGGTCAGGGCCACTCCGGCCACCTCGGCGTCCGGGTCGATCCACAGGAACGTACCGGACTGCCCGAAGTGCCCGAACGTACGGGGAGAGGACGAAGAGCCGGTCCAGTGCGGCGACTTGGAGTCGCGGATCTCGAAACCGAGCCCCCAGTCGTTGGGGTTCTGGTGTCCGTACCCCGGAAGGACCCCCTTGGTGCCCGGGTACTGGACGGTCATGGCATCGGCGACGGTACGAGGGTCGAGGAGCCGGGGGGCCTGCACCTCCGCGGCGAAGCGCAGCAGGTCCTCGACGGACGACACACCGTCCTTGGCGGGCGAGCCGACCAGTGTGGTGGACGTCATGCCCAGCGGATCCAGGACCGCCTGTCGCAGATATTCGGCGAACGGGATCTCCGTCGCCCGGGCGATGTGGTCACCGAGTTGTTCGAACCCTGCGTTGGAGTACAGCCGACGTTCGCCGGCCGGGGCCATCACCCGATGCTCGTCGAAGGCCAGCCCGGAGGTGTGTGCGAGCAGATGACGGACCGTGGACCCGGGCGGCCCGGCCGGCTCGTCCAGCTCGATCGCGCCCTCCTCGTAGGCGACGAGCGCCGCATAGGCAGTCAGCGGCTTGGTGACCGAGGCCAGCGGGAATCGGTGCCCGACGGGGCCCCGCGCCCCGAGGACGGTCCCATCGGCTCGTACGACACCCGCGGCGGCGGTGGGGACGGGCCAGTTCTCGATCAGCGCCAGACTCTGCAACGACATGGCAGCGAGCCTATGTGGCTCACAGGGCCAGTCGCATCGAGGGGTCCGGCTTGCGCACGAAACCCAGTGAGGCGTACAGCGGCTCGGCCTCGGCGGATGCGTTGAGGTCGACCTGCCGGGCTCCGCGTGCCCGGAACCACTCCAGCAGTTCGCGCATGCAGGCGCGCGCGTACCCCCGCCGCCTGGCGTCCGGATCCGTCGCGACACTGAAGACGTGACCGACCCGCCCGTGCGGGTTGCCGGCCCGGCCGATGCGGTATGCGAGCGTCCCGGCGACCAGCGCGGCCAGCGCCCCGGGCCGGTCCGGATGATCCACGACGAAGGCCGCGAAATCCCCGCCGTCCTCGGCGAGCCGGTCGTGGAGCGTCGGCAGGGACTCGGCGTGCCAGTCGGCCGGGCCGCCCCCCGACTCGGACATCGAATCGATCATGACTTGGCGCAACCGCAGTACTTCGGCGGCATCCCGGGGCAGGGCCCGGCGTACGGGAGTCATGGGTCGCACGCTAGTCCCCCGCTCCGGGGCCCGTCCTGCGGATTTCTTACCGGGTCGGCTTGCTTGGAGTCCACTCGAAGGCCATAGCGTGGGGGCATGACGGTGATGCAGACCACGCCAGCGGACACCGCGACCGCCACTCCCGCCGACATCTGCTCCGCTCCGCCCCCGCGCCATCCGCGTCCGGACGGCCAGGACCGTTACACGATCAGTGAGGTCGTCGTGTTCACCGGGCTGACCGCGCACACCTTGCGCTGGTACGAACGAATCGGCCTGATGCCGCACGTCGACCGCTCGCACACCGGCCAACGTCGCTACAGCAACCGGGACCTGGACTGGCTGGACCTCGTGACCAAGCTGCGGCTGACCGGCATGCCGGTGGCGGACATGGTCCGGTACGCGGAATTGGTGCGCGAGGGCGAGAACACCTACGCGGAACGGTGGGAGCTGCTGGAGTCGACCCGGACGGATGTGCTGGCCAGGATCGCGGAACTGCGCGACACGCTCGCCGTCCTCGACCGGAAGATCGGCTTTTACGCGGCAAAGACGGCGACCCGCTAGGGGGCGGTCAGAGCTCGGCCAGCAACTCCGCCTTCTTGGCGGAGAACTCCTCGTCCGTGACCAACCCCGCCTGATACAGCTCGCTGAGGTGCCGGATCCGCTCGGCAATGTCGGCGGGATCGCGACGCGCGGGCACCGTCACTGCCGCTGCCGGCCGGTTCCGGGCCGCCGCGAGCACCGCCGCCGCGAACGGCAGCGACTCGTGCACCGGGCCGTACCCGAGCCCGAAGACGACCGAGGCCGGGTCCTGATCCGGCTGGGCCGGCGAGCCCGCCCCGGGCTCGCGCGGAAGCAGCCGCAGATGTCCCTCGAAGACCTCCGGCGAGCGCCACTCCACACCGCTGAGGGCGGTGACCGGGAAACTCTGATCGCCGGCCTTCCACTTTGCCGTGGACGCCCCGGTCCAGGACCAGCGGAACTGCACGGACGTCCCGTCGAAGGTCGCTTTTCCGTCGTACGCCTTGAACTGCAGCGGTGCCTCGGGGGCCGCGATCAGATGCCGGTCCGAGGGGCCGGACTCGGTCAGTCGCTCCTTGAGTGCGTCGGCGTAGTACGCGGCCAGGGTCTCCCGCTCGACGGGCAGGACCAGCCGGTAGGGGTCGGAGCCCTCCTTCAGCTGCCCGGCCGCCGCCTCCATCAGCGGGTCGGCGCCCGAGCGGGGTACAAGGCACAGGACGACGGTGCCGCGCTTGCCCGGAGCGAGCGTCACGTCCTCGATCGCGGACAGCGGGATACGCCGTTCCCCGAGCGCCTGGAAGAGCCTTGGTGTTCGAATACCCCGTTCGTAGCGGATGACTACGGAGTCGGATTCGAACTCCCAGACGGCATGAAATCCCGCCACTACATCACCCATGCGGCTCATCGTATGCGGCACGTGCTCCTCCGTCGCCACCCGCGCAGACCGCACTTCCTGCTGCTTCTACGCGCGTCCGGCCATCGTTGCGGCGGGCAAACCGGCCCGGCAGGGGTCATCCTCGTGTGCACATGTCACCGCGCCGTACGAGCCCACTCCGACCTCGGCGAGGTTGCGCAGGCTGTCCGTACCCGGCTGGAAATAGCCTGCGTGGCCCTGTGCGTCCCGCGCGGCCAGCACCCGTGCTCCGAAGGCCGAGGACACCGGGTCGGCGCCGTGCCCGAGCCCGCCGAACTCCAGGTACGGCACCTCCCGAATCCAGTCGGTGGCATCTCGCATCGCCCAGACGTGGGCCGAGGTGCCCAGGTGGGAAGCGTCCGTGACCCGCATGCCGGGACTCGCGGCAACGGCCATGTCGACCACCCGGGGGGACATCCTGTGCGCCGCGACCCCACAGACCACAGAGCCGTAGCTGTGGCAGAACACCGACACCGGGGCGTGGCCGGGCAGGGCGCGCAGCAGGCTGTTCAGCCGTACCGCACCCTCCTCGGCGCGCAACCCGGTGGCCGCCTCCATGCCGAGCCCACCCGGTGCGGTGTAGTCGGCCCAGGCGATCACGGCCGTACGGGTCGCGGGGCTCGCCGTGCGCTCGGCCGCGTACAGGGCCCTGGCCATGCCGACCGGGGCGCTGTACTTGCGATGCGTCCTCTGGAAGGTGAGCAGGTCGGTGTCGACGCCGGGCACGACGATCGAGATCCGCTGGGCTCGGTCGAGGTTCCCGAACACCTCGGCCACTCGGCCCGAACCCTGGGGATCGAAGGCCAGGATGCGTCGGCCTGGGGCCAGCAGTGACTCGTAGCGGTGCATCCGGCGGCCCGCGTCCCGCTGTCCGGCCGGCCTGAGCCGGCGGTCATGCATGCGCTTCTCCTCGACCGCGCGGGCCTGCTCCAGCGCGATGCGGTTGGCCTCGTAGCGGAGTGTGGCGGGGGCGCCGTTCATGTTGCCGACCGCGAGCGGGTAGCGGTGGGCGAGGTCGCTGCGCTCCTTGGTGGTGAGCGAGGCGAAGAAGCGGCTGAGCCGCTCCGGGCCGGCCTGGGGGCTCGGCAGTGGGAGTCCGTGGAGGTGGCCGTGCTCCCACTTGGTGAGCGAGGCCTGCAGCGCGGCCACCTGGCGGTGACTGCGCAGGGCGGTCCAGCCGGTGGTCGCGAGCATCACGAACACCACGGCCAGGGCCAGTAGCGCCCGCCAGACGTTGAGCGGTGGGGAGGTATCGAAGGAAGTCACTGGGAGGACACACTAGGAGAACGGGAGAGTCGCGAGGTAACCGAGTGATAGGGATCACGTTTCGGTAGACACCGAACACTCTGCCGATGATCTGCCGGACGCTGTCCAGCCGGACCGCTGGATCGCCCTGCCAACGATCTCAGGTGGCGCTCCAGTGCCCGGTCAGCGCTGATCCCACCTGATCGAGGTACGACGCGGTGAGCGCGCGGATCGCCTCCAGGCTGAAGTCGTCGCCTGTGGACCACTGTCGTTCGGTGACCCGGATCACCCCGCCGAACACGGCCACGGCGAGCCGCGGGCGCAGGTCGGTGTCCACGTCCACTCCCTCCCGCTCGGCCAGCAGGCGGGCGATCGTCTCCTCCGTGGCGGCGGAGCGGAGCAGATGGGCGGCGAGCAGTGCGGGTGTCGACTCGATCGTCCGGTACATGCGCAGATACAGCTCGACCGGGACGGCCGACTCGACCGTCCCGCGGATCGCGTCCCAGCCCTCCAGCATCGCCTGCCGTAGCGCCTCCATCGGCGCCTCGTGCGCCGGGCGCGCGCGTACGGCCGCCACGAAGTGCGCCTCCGTCATCTCCTGGACGGCGAAGGCCACGTCCTCCTTGCCGGCGAAGTAGCGGAAGAAGGTGCGCTGTGAGACGTCGACGGCCTCGGCGATCTCGTCGACCGTCGTGTGTTCGTACCCCTGGGTCGTGAAGAGTTCGAGAGCGGTCCGCAGCAGTGCCTCCCGGGTACGCCGCTTCTTGCGTTCACGCAGCGTCTCCATGGCATCTCTCCCGTGACTCCCAACCGCCCCAGCCTATGCGGCGGCATCTTGTCAGTTACCGACTGGTGAATTCGTCTGTCAACTGTCAGCGACTGTCACTAATCTCGAAGGTATGACTAGTCGGACCACCATCGACGCCACGGAGCCCGGAGACCGGGCGTCCGCGGCCCCGTCGGAGCAGGCCCCCACGGGGCTGCGCGGCCAACCGTGGCTCACCCTCCTCACCGTCGCCGTAGGGGTCATGATGGTGGCCCTCGACGGCACCATCGTGGCCATCGCCAACCCGGCGATCGGCAAGGATCTGCATGCCAGCTGGGCCCAGTTGCAATGGATCACCAACGCCTACTTCCTGGCGCTGGCGGTTTCCCTGATCACCGCCGGCAAACTGGGTGACCGCTTCGGACACCGGCAGATCTTCCTGATCGGCGTGACCGGCTTCGCCGCTGCCTCCGGTGCCATCGGCCTGTCGGACAGCATCGCCGCGATCGTCACCTTCCGCGTCTTCCAGGGCCTGTTCGGTGCGCTGCTGATGCCGGCCGCACTGGGCCTGCTGCGGGCCACCTTCCCGGCCGAGAAGCTCAACATGGCGATCGGGGTCTGGGGCATGGTGATCGGCGCGTCGACCGCCGGCGGACCGATCCTCGGAGGTGTCCTCGTCGAGCACGTCAACTGGCAGTCGGTGTTCTTCGTCAACGTCCCGGTCGGTGGGCTCGCCCTCCTCCTCGGCACGGTGATCCTGCTGGACCACCGTGCCCAGAACGCGCCGCGCTCCTTCGACGTCCTGGGCATCGCGCTGCTCTCCGGCGCGATGTTCTGCCTGGTCTGGGCGCTCATCAAGGCCCCGGCGTGGGGCTGGGGCGACGGGAAGACCTGGGCGTTCATCGCCGCCGCGGTGCTCTTCTTCGGCGTCTTCGCCCGCTGGGAGACGAAGATCGCGGAGCCCCTGATCCCGTTGAGCCTGTTCCGCTCCGTACCCCTGTCGGCGGGCGTGGTGCTGATGGTCCTGATGGCCATCGCCTTCATGGGCGGCCTGTTCTTCGTGACCTTCTACCTCCAGAACGTCCACGGCATGCGGCCGGTCGACGCAGGCCTGCACCTGCTGCCGCTGACCGGCATGATGATCGTCGGCTCGCCGCTCGCGGGCGCCGCGATCACCAGGCTGGGTCCGCGCATTCCGCTGGCGGGCGGCATGGCCGCGACCGCGATAGCCATGTACGGGATGTCGACGCTCGACGCCGGTACCGGCAGCGGCCGGATGTCCGTGTGGTTCGCGCTGCTCGGCCTCGGCCTCGCGCCGGTCATGGTCGGTGCCACGGAGGTCATCGTCGGAAACGCGCCGATGGAACTCTCCGGGGTCGCGGGCGGTCTCCAACAGGCCGCGATGCAGATCGGCGGCAGCCTCGGTACGGCCGTGCTGGGCGCGGTGATGGCTTCCAAGGTCGACCGCGTCCTGCCGGAGAACTGGGCGGCCGCGGGTCTGCCGGAGCTCACCCCGGAGCGGTCCCGGGGCGCCGCCGAACTCGTCCAGCAGGGCATCGCCCCGGTGGCCAAGGGCACTTCGGCGCCGATCGCCGCGAAGATCACCGAGGTCGCCCATCACACCTTCATCACCGGTATGAGCCTCGCTTCCCTGGTCGCGGCGGGCGTGGCGGCGGTTGCCATCCTCGTCGCGCTCCTCACCAAGCGCGGTGCGAGCGCAGAGGGGAGTGCGGGCGTCGGTCACCTCTGACGGCCTTTCCTGCCCTTCCGCCTTTCCCCCGAAGTTCGCCTATCAGGGTGACGTCGCTCAAGATTCCTCGCCTCCGGTGCGCGCCGCAGGTCACAGTGGGTCACGTCCTCCGCAGGGCATAGGAGGGAGGGCGACCGGGCCGCGGCGCGCGCTGCCGGAGGGGGCAGCGTGCGCCGGTCGCGACCCCCTCAGGGCCGTTGCTCCTCCCGCTGGGCCGCCAGTCGGGCCACTTCCACCCGCAGGAGCCGAACCTCCTCGACCAGAGAGGCGATTGCCTCCGTCTGGCGCCTCTCCTCCACGTCGTCCTTCTCGAACCGGGAGATGAACCACGCGGCGATGTTCGCTGTCACCACGCCCAGCAGTGCGATACCGGACAGCATCAGGCCGACGGCGATCATCCGGCCAAGGCCGGTCGTCGGCGCGTGATCCCCGTATCCGACGGTCGTCATCGTCGTAAATGACCACCACACCGCATCACCCAGCGTCCGGATGTTCCCCCTCGGTGAATCCCGTTCCACGGACAGCACCGCGAGCGAGCCGAACATCAGCAGCCCGACCACGGAACCGACGACATAGGTGGTCAGTCGAATCTGCGGTGCCATCCGCGCTCGCCGTCCCACCAGCAGCAGCGTCGACACCAGGCGCAACAGCCGCAGTGGCTGGAGGATCGGCAGCACCACGGCGCACAGGTCGGGCCAGTGCCGCCGGACGAACTCACCGCGCCGGGGTGCCAGCGCCAGCCGTATCACGTAGTCCACGGCGAACGCCCCCCACACCACCCACTCCACGACGGTGCACATGGCGGTCAGTGAGTATCCCGCGGAACCGTCCACGATCGGCACTGCGTACGCGACGGTGAACGCCACCGTCAGTGCCAGCAGGGGTCGTTCGGAGTACCGTTCCCAGCGCGCCTGCGGCGAAAGTCGCTCCATGCCCGCATCGTAAAGAAATGGTAAGGGCGGTGGGGAATCGTGCCCCCACCGCCCCGCAGCGCTCGACCGAGCCGCTCACGTCATGCAGGTGTCATGCGTCGCCGCCCGCCGCACCAGGATGGGCTGCCGAGACGTCCAGCAGCTGGTAACGGTCGATCGCCTGCTTCAGCGCGGAGCGGTCCACCTTGCCCTCGCGTGCCAGCTCGGTCAGCACTGCCACCACGATCGACTGGGCGTCGATGTGGAAGAACCGGCGCGCCGCACCCCGGGTGTCCGCGAACCCGAACCCGTCCGCGCCGAGCGACTGGTACGGACCCGGCACCCACCGTGCGATCTGGTCCGGAACCGATCGCATCCAGTCGGACACGGCGACGAACGGGCCCTCGGCACCGCGGAGTTTCCGCGTCACGAACGGCACCCGCTGCTCCTCCTCTGGGTGCAGCAGATTGTGCTCCTCGCACTCCACCGCCTCCCTGCGCAGCTCGTTCCAGGAGGTCGCGGACCACACGCCGGCCCTGACGTTCCACTCCGCCGCGAGGATCCGCTGGGCCTCCAGAGCCCACGGGACCGCCACACCCGACGCCATGATCTGTGCCGGGATCGCGCCGCCTGCGCCCTCCCCGATCTTGTGGATGCCCCTGACGATGCCCTCCACGTCCACGTCCGCCGGTTCGGCGGGGTGCTGGATGGGCTCGTTGTAGACCGTGAGGTAGTAGAAGACGTCCTCGCCGTAGGGGTGTTCGGGTGAGCCGCCGTACATGCGGCGCAGACCGTCCTGCACGATGTGCGCGATCTCATACGCGTACGCCGGGTCGTACGCCACGCACGCCGGGTTGGTGGAAGCGAGCAGCTGCGAGTGACCGTCTGCGTGTTGCAGGCCCTCACCGGTCAGCGTCGTGCGTCCGGCGGTCGCACCCAGTACGAATCCGCGCGCCAGTTGGTCGGCCATCTGCCAGAACTGGTCGCCGGTGCGCTGGAAACCGAACATCGAGTAGAAGACGTACACCGGGATCAGCGGCTCGCCGTGCGTGGCGTACGCCGAGCCCGCCGCGATCAGGGAGGCCGTGCAGCCGGCCTCGGAGATCCCGTCGTGCAGCATCTGACCGGTGGGAGACTCCTTGTAGGCCAGGAGCAGGTCCCGGTCGACCGCCTCGTACTGCTGGCCTAGCGGGTTGTAGATCTTCGCGCTCGGGAAGAAGGAGTCCATGCCGAAGGTGCGGTATTCGTCCGGCGCGATCAGTACGAACCGCTTGCCGATCTCCTTGTCCCGCATGAGGTCCTTCAGCAGTCGCACGAACGCCATGGTTGTGGCGATCGCCTGCTGACCGGAGCCCTTCTTCACGGTCGCGTACGTCTTGTCGTCGGGTAGGGCGAGCGGCTTGGCGCGCACGATCCGGGTCGGCACGTACCCACCGCACTGCTTGCGCCGGTCGTGCATGTACTGGATCTCTTCCGTGTCCCGGCCCGGGTGGTAGTACGGCGGCGGGCCGGACTCCAGCTCCTTGTCCGAGATCGGCAGGTGCAGGCGGTCCCGGAAGCGCTTCAGGTCGTCGACCGTCAGCTTCTTCATCTGGTGCGTGGCGTTGCGGCCCTCGAAGTTGGGGCCCAGCGTCCAACCCTTGACCGTCTTGGCCAGGATCACCGTCGGCTGGCCCTTGTGCTCGACGGCGGCCTTGTAAGCGGCGTAGATCTTGCGGTGGTCGTGACCGCCGCGGCCCAGCATCAGGATCTGGTGGTCGGTCATGTTCTCGACCATCGCGCGCAGCCGGTGGTCGTCGCCGAAGAAGTGCTGGCGGATGTACGCGCCGGTCTCGGTGGCGTACGTCTGGAACTGGCCGTCCGGGGTCGTGTTCATCTTGTTGACCAGCACACCGTCCCGGTCCTGGGCGAGCAGCGGGTCCCAGGAGCGGTCCCAGATCAGCTTGATCACGTTCCAGCCGGCGCCCCGGAAGACCGACTCCAGTTCCTGGATGATCTTGCCGTTACCGCGTACCGGGCCGTCGAGCCGCTGCAGGTTGCAGTTGACCACGAAGGTCAGGTTGTCCAAGCCCTCCCGGGCGGCCAGCGTGAGCTGGCCGAGTGACTCCGGCTCGTCCATCTCGCCGTCGCCGAGGAACGCCCACACGTGTGACCGGGAGGTGTCGGCGATGCCACGCGCCTCCATGTAGCGGTTCATCCGTGCCTGGTAGATGGCGCCGAGCGGGCCGAGGCCCATGGAGACCGTCGGGAACTCCCAGAAGTCCGGCATCGAGCGCGGGTGCGGATAGCTGGACAGGCCGTTGGGGTGTTTCGACTTCTCCTGGCGGAAACCGTCCAGCTGGTCCTCGGCGAGCCGGTCGAGCAGGTATGCGCGTGCGTAGATACCGGGGGAGGCGTGGCCTTGGAAGAAGACCTGGTCGCCGCCGCGGCCGTCGTCCTTGCCCCGGAAGAAGTGGTTGAAGCCCACGTCGTAGAGCGAGGCGGAGGAGGCGAAGGTGGCGATGTGGCCGCCGACGCCGATACCCGGGCGCTGGGCTCTGGAGACCATCACGGCCGCGTTCCAGCGGGTTGCATTGAGGATCCGGCGCTCGATCTCCTCGTTGCCCGGGAAGAAGGGCTCGCTCTTGGTGGGGATCGTGTTGACGTAGTCCGTGCTGCGCATCTCGGGCACGGCCACGCGCCGCTCGCGTGCCCGCTCGATCAGGCGCAGCATGAGGTAGCGGGCCCGTTCCCGGCCTCGCTCGTCGACGGCGGCGTCGAGGGAGTCGAGCCACTCCTGAGTTTCCTCGGGATCGAAGTCAGGAACCTGACTCGGAAGGCCGCCAATGATGATCGGATTGCGATCGGATCCGGAAGCCACGCTGTTCCTTACCTGTCGGAGGGCCGCTATTTCCCGTGTTGCTTCTCGTGTCTACACCGTTCCCCATCGTGTACCTCGGGAAGGCGTGCGTCATCTCCACTCCGGGGTGACCGAGGTGCATGAACGGCCGAACGCAACGATACGCGCGCAATGTGATGCACCTGGCAAGGTTGTTCGAGGCGCGTAATGCCGGATGATTCCGAACCGTGCAAACCGGGCACATCGGTGTGATGTGGGCCACATGGGATTGGGATGCCGTGCTAGGAGTTGCGACGACACGGCCGGGATCGTCACTGTTTCGGCGGTCCCGGCGGCCGGGTACTTGCGCGATCCGCCCGGTCCGTGTGGACTACGGCCAATGCTTCGCGCACGCGCGTGGCTGAGATACTCACCAAGACATGATCAGGAGGCAACCCGTGAGCGCGACCGCGGACCACGCGGAGGAGCGGACGAACCCTGCCGCCAGGCTGGGGTTCCAGCCCGGGCAGGTGGTCCAGGAGATCGGCTACGACGACGACGTCGACCAGGAACTCCGTGAGGCCATCGAGGGAGCCGTCGAAGGCGACCTGATGGATGAGGAGTACGACGACGTGGCCGACGCCGTTGTGCTGTGGTTCCGTGACGATGACGGAGACCTGACGGATGCGCTGGTGGATGCCACCACGTACATCGAAGAGGGTGGCGCGATCCTGCTCCTCACGCCGAAGACCGGCCGTACGGGGTACGTGGAGCCGAGCGACATCCAGGACGCTGCCACGACGGCCGGTCTGACGGCGTCGAAGAGCGTCAGCGTCGGCAAGGACTGGAGTGGCTCGCGGCTAGCGACACCGAAGGCGGCCAAGTCCAAGAAGTGACCGTTTCGTCACCACCGGACGGGCTGGTTTGCCACCCGGCCCGTCCGGAATCCCGGTCCCGCCCGTCCGGAACCCCCGGGTCCCGTCCAGGATCTTCGGTGATCGCTGCGTAGGGTGGAGCCGAGCGTGTGCTCTGCTCTCACCCGAACAGCCCACCGAAGGGATGCATGACGATGGCGATCCAGGTCGGCGACAAGGCGCCCGACTTCGAGCTCAAGGACAACCACGGCCGCACCGTGAAGCTCTCGGACTTCCGGGGCGACAAGAACGTGGTCCTGCTCTTCTACCCCTTCGCCTTCACCGGCGTGTGCACCGGGGAGCTGTGCGAGCTGCGCGACAACCTGCCGAAGTTCTCGGACCGCGACACCCAGCTGCTCGCCGTCTCCAACGACTCCATCCACACCCTGCGCGTCTTCGCCGAGCAGGAGGGCCTGGAGTACCCGCTGCTCAGCGACTTCTGGCCGCACGGCGGTGCCTCGCGCGCGTACGGCGTCTTCGACGAGGACAAGGGCTGCGCCGTGCGGGGTACGTTCATCATCGACAAGGAGGGCGTCGTGCGGTGGACCGTGGTCAACGGCCTGCCGGACGCCCGCGACCTGAACGACTACGTCAAGGCGCTTGACGCTCTGTAGAGCGACCGCGGGCCGGTGCGGGCCGGGCAGTGGGTCGACACCTGCGATTCCTCGGCTCCATGGTCTGCAGGGGGCGGGAACCCGTCACTAGGATCAGCACGTTGATCCCATATCCGAAGCACGACGGGGCTTCCCGCCCCTGAACACCACATGGAGGACCCGTGGGAGTCAGCCTCAGCAAGGGCGGCAACGTATCGCTGACGAAGGAGGCCCCGGGCCTGACCGCAGTCATCGTCGGTCTCGGGTGGGACGTCCGTACCACGACCGGTGCCGACTTCGATCTCGACGCCAGCGCGCTGCTGCTGAACAATTCCGGCAAGGTCGGCAGCGACCAGAACTTCGTCTTCTTCAACAACCTCAAGAGCCCCGACGGCTCGGTCGAGCACACCGGTGACAACCTCACCGGTGAGGGCGAGGGCGACGACGAGCAGATCAAGGTCAACCTGGCCGGCGTACCGGCCGACGTCGAGAAGATCGTGTTCCCGGTGTCGATCTACGACGCCGAGAACCGCCAGCAGTCCTTCGGCCAGGTCCGCAACGCCTTCATCCGCGTCGTGAACCAGGCCAACCAGCAGGAGATTGCCCGCTACGACCTGAGCGAGGACGCCTCCACCGAGACCGCCATGGTCTTCGGTGAGCTGTACCGGCACGGCGCGGAGTGGAAGTTCCGTGCCATCGGCCAGGGCTACGCCTCGGGCCTGCGCGGCATCGCCCAGGACTTCGGCGTCAACGTCTGACGTCCGGGGTCCCGCATCCGTCCGGCGTCGCGCCGCTTGCGGCCGGCGCCGGACGCGCAGGACAGCCAGGAAAGCACCACTAGGGGAGGACCAGCATCATGGGCGTCACGCTCGCCAAGGGAGGCAATGTCTCCCTTTCCAAGGCCGCACCGAACCTCACCAACGTCATGATCGGGCTGGGCTGGGACGCGCGTTCCACCACCGGCGCCCCCTTCGACCTGGACGCCAGCGCGCTGCTGTGCGGCGCCGACAACCGGGTCCTGGGCGACGAGTGGTTCGTGTTCTACAACCAGCTCAAGAGCCCCGACGGCTCCGTGGAGCACACCGGTGACAACCTCACGGGTGAGGGCGAGGGCGACGACGAGTCGATCCTGGTGGACCTCACCAAGGTGCCGCCGCAGTGCGAAAAGATCATCTTTCCGGTCTCGATCCACATGGCGGACGAGCGCGGCCAGACCTTCGGACAGGTCTCCAATGCCTTCATCCGCGTGGTCAACCAGGCCGACGGCCAGGAGCTGGCCCGCTACGACCTCAGTGAGGACGCCAGCACCGAAACGGCCATGATCTTCGGCGAGCTCTACCGCTACCAGGGCGAATGGAAGTTCCGTGCGGTGGGGCAGGGGTACGCGTCCGGGCTGCGGGGCATCGCTCTAGACTTCGGAGTCAATGTTTCGTAAAGCTGGGTACGGCTCGGGGGAGACCCGTACCGACACGATGGGGTAGCCAGTGCTTCTGAAAACCTTCGGCTGGTCGTTCGCGGTCACCGCGCTCGGTCTGGTCGCGGCGGCGTTCTACGGGGGGTGGACCGCCTTCGGAATCGTGGCGATCCTAGCCGTCCTGGAGATCTCGCTGTCCTTCGACAACGCGGTGGTCAACGCCGGAATCCTGAAGAAGATGAACGCCTTCTGGCAGAAGATCTTCCTCACGGTCGGCGTCCTCATCGCGGTCTTCGGTATGCGGCTGGTCTTCCCCGTCGTCATCGTCGCGATCAGCGCCAAGATGGGGCCGATCGAGGCGGTCGATCTCGCGTTCAACAACAAGGACCGCTACCAGCAGCTGGTCACCGACGCCCACCCGGCGATCGCAGCCTTCGGTGGCATGTTCCTGCTGATGATCTTCCTCGACTTCATCTTCGAGGACCGGGACATCCATTGGCTGCGCTGGATCGAGCGGCCCCTGGCCAAGCTCGGCAAGGTCGACATGCTGTCGGTCTGTATCTCGCTCATCGTCCTGCTCATCACCTCCTTCACCTTCGCCACCCACGCCCACCAGCACGGCGGCGTCCACGTCGACAAGGCGCAGACGGTGCTGATCGCCGGCATCGCCGGCCTGATCACCTACATGGTCGTCGGCGGCCTGTCCGGATACTTCGAGGACAGGCTTGAGGAAGAGGAGGAGCACGAACACGAGGAGGAGGAAGCGGCCGCCCGCACCGGTAAGAAGCGCTCGGCGGTCGCCCTGGCCGGCCAGGCCGCGTTCTTCATGTTCCTCTACCTGGAGGTCCTGGACGCCTCCTTCTCCTTCGACGGCGTGATCGGCGCCTTCGCCATCACCAACGACATCGTCCTGATGGCCCTCGGCCTCGGCATCGGCGCGATGTATGTCCGCTCGCTCACGGTGTACTTGGTCCGCCAGGGCACCCTCGACGACTACGTCTACCTGGAGCACGGCGCTCACTACGCCATCGGTGCCCTGGCGATCATCCTCATGGTCACCATCCAGTACGAGATCAACGAGGTCATTACCGGTCTCGTCGGTGTCGTCCTGATCGCCTGGTCCTTCTGGTCGTCCGTCCGCCGCAACCGTGCGCTGGCGGCCGCGGGGGAGAGCCCGGACGAGAAGGCCGAGGTCTCCTCGGGGGTCTGACCCGGTCCCTGCCGGGGCACCTGCGGGTAGATCGGGGGTGTGACGGGGTGTGACACCCCTTCGGATGAGGAACGCTCTGTGCGGGGCGGCCGACGTGGTCGGCCGCCCCGCAGGCGTTTGGCACGAGTACCCGGGGGCGGGAATGGGTTTCTTCGACGGGCTGCTGGGCGGGCGCGCTGCCGACTTCGACTCGGGCAGCGCCTCGACCAACGCCATCGAACTCAACAGGCGGCACCAGACGGTGTCGCTCACCAAGCAGGACGCGGCCACCGGCCATCTGCGCGTCAATCTCACCTGGCGGATGAGGACCTCCGACCTCGATGGAGCCCAGCGCACCAGCCTGCTGCGGCACCCCTTCAAGGCGCTGAAGCCGCCGGAGGTGCTGGGGCATGGACAGAGCATGGTCGACGTCGACCTCGACCTCGGCTGTCTGTACGAGCTGACCGACGGCACCAAGGGAGTGGTCCAGCCGCTCGGCGGCTATCTCGGCGACGTCAACGCACCGCCGTACATCAAGCTCAGCGGCGACGACCGCTTCGGTTCGGCCTCCGGTGAGACCATGTACGTCAACCTCGACCACCGCGACGCCATCAAACGGTTGCTGGTCTTCGTCTACATCTACGACCAGACACCGGCGTTCGACCGTACGCAGGCGGTGGTCACGCTGTACCCCAGCAGCGGCCCGCGGATCGAGATAGGCCTGGACGAGCGGCACCCAGAGGCCCGCTCCTGCGCCGTGGTCATGATCGAGAACGTCAAGGGAGAGATGGTCGTCCGCCGCGAGGTGAAGTTCGTCTACGGCTTCCAGGGCGAGCTGGACCGGCTGTACGGGTGGGGACTCCAGTGGGGCCGGGGCTACAAGACCAAGGCGGGGAGGTAGCGTCCCGGGCCCCGCCTACCGTCCGATGAACTGCGGCCCCTGCGGCGGCAGCCGGAAGTCCGGATCCGGCGCGGTCGACACCGGCTGGGGCGGTGGCGCCGGCTGCGGATGGTCGTAGGCGGGCTGGTTCGGTACCACTGCCGCCTGTTCCGCGGGGAGCGGCACGGTCGCCGCTTCCGGACCGGGCTGCTCCCCCGCCGCCTCCGACTCGTCCACGGAGATGCCGAAGTCCGTGGCGAGACCCTTCAGACCGTTTGAGTAGCCCTCGCCCAGCGCGCGGAACTTCCAGCCCTCCCCGCGCCGGTACAGCTCGCCGCAGATCAGCGCCGTCTCCGCGCCGGTCTCCGGCTTGATGTCGAACCGGGCCAGCGGTTCCTTGCCGGTGCCCGCGGCGTCATACAGCGCAATGCCCAAGGCGGGCACCTGGTCGAAGGCCACGCCGTCCGCGGAGGCCACCAGGAGGATCTGGCTGACGTCCCGCTCGACGCCGGAGAGATCTGCCTGGATGGTGTCGGTCAGCCCCTCGGCAACACGCTTCTTGCCGAGCCGCCACACCTTTCCCGAGGGGTGTCGGGGCTGGTTGTAGAAGACAAAGTCCTCGTCGGAGCGCACACGGCCGTCGGCGCCCAACAGCAGCGCCGAGGCATCCACATCCGGTACCCCCTGGCCGGGCGTCCAGCGCAGCACGGCGCGCACCGTGGCAGCCTTCAGCGGGACGTTCGACCCCTTCAGCATCGCGTGCGTCATGCGGTCATCCTGCCCTCTCGCTCCTGGCCGCGACAATGCGGGGGTATCGGCACCGGCACGGGCGAGTTACTGGAAATTCATGCCCGTAGGGAACCCCCGACACGGATCCCTACGTACTATTACCGGCCACCTTTTACCGAATCCACAGACTCGGCTCGTATCCTGAGGGAGTTCTATGCGTCATTTCGGGCATATCGCCCCCGAGGTGCGGCAGCGCCTCTTCCACCGGGAACCGAGCGAATTCACCGCCGACGCCCCGGCCCGGCTGCTCGCCGCGGCCCTGGGCGCCACGCTGTACAGTCCGGCCACCCGGCCGCGGCTCGCCGACGACATCGTCAAGCGAGCAGGAGACGGCGTGGTCTCGATGGTGCTGTGCCTGGAGGATTCGATCGACGACGCGGACGTCGCGGCGGGCGAGGAGAACCTGGTCCGGCAGTTCACCGACCTCGGTTCCCTCTCCCGGGCCGCCGGTTCCGCTCCACCAGGGGACACCCCCGGTGGAGCGGACCTGCCCCTGCTGTTCATTCGGGTCCGCACTCCGAGGCAGATCCCGGACCTGGTACGTCGCCTCGGCCCCTCCGCGCGGCTGCTGTCCGGATTCGTACTGCCGAAGTTCACCGAGGAACGCGGCATCCCCTTCCTGGAAGCCCTGACCGACGCCGAAGCCGCGAGCGGACAACGGCTGTTCGCGATGCCCGTCCTGGAGTCACCCGAACTGCTCTACCGGGAGACCCGCGTGGACACCCTGGAGGGCATCTTCCGCGCGGTCGACAAGTACCGGGACCGGGTCCTCGCGTTGCGCCTCGGCGTCACGGACTTCTGCTCCTCCTACGGCCTGCGCCGCGCCCCCGACATGACCGCGTACGACGTGCAGATCGTCGCCTCG
The DNA here is from genome assembly GCF_000802245.2 of Streptomyces pluripotens. NCBI lineage: Bacteria > Bacillati > Actinomycetota > Actinomycetes > Kitasatosporales > Streptomycetaceae > Streptomyces > Streptomyces pluripotens. The sequence continues at coordinate 1,975,607 of NZ_CP021080.1, read as the reverse complement.
GTCATCGCCGACGTCGTGAACATGCTGGGCCGTGCCGACGGCACCGGGTTCACCGTCACCGGGCCTGTGTGGGAGTACTTCCGCATGTCCGAGCGCATGTTCAAGCCCCAACTCAGGCAGAGCCCCTTCCTTGAGGTGCAGGCCGCCGAACTGCGCGAGACGCTCATCGAACACGCCATGGACGGACTGCTCCGGGAGATCTCCCTGGACCAGGCCAACGGACTGCTGGGCAAGACCTGCATCCACCCCTCCCACGTGTTGCCGGTCCACGCGCTCTCTGTGGTCAGCCACGAGGAGTTCTGCGACGCCGAGGACATCCTGCGGCCGGAACGCGGCGGCGGGGGCGTACTCCGGTCGGCCTACACGAACAAGATGAACGAAGTGAAGCCGCACCGCGCCTGGGCCGAGCGGACCCTGCTCCGTGCAGAGGTGTTCGGCGTCGCCAACGAAGACGTCGGCTTCGTGGAACTGCTGGCCGCCGGGATATCCGGCTGACCCTCCCAACCCAAGGAACGCATGAAGAACGCAGTGAACGACGGGGTCTGGTCCGGTCGTTGGGTCGCCGAGCGGCTCGGCGTCGAACTCGTGGGCGACGAGCGTCTGCCGGCCCTGCTCGGACTCGCCCTGCGCCGCAACCCCAAGCGGGCCCACCTGCTGGTCTCGAATGTGCTGGGCAAGCACGTTCCCCAGTCCCCTTCGGTGATCTACGGCCACGGATTCTGTCTGGGGCGTCGCGTCCGTGAACTGCTCGGTGCGAGCGAGGCCGCCTCGGCAGTCGTGTTGGGCTATGCGGAGACCGCCACCGGACTCGGTCACTGCGTCGCCGACGGCCTGGGCCCGGCCCCGTACCTGCACTCCACGCGCCGCCCGGTGGCAGGTGTGGCCCGTGCGGGCGGCTTCGAGGAGTCCCACTCCCACGCCACCTCCCACCTATTGCTCCCCGAGGACCCCACCCTGCTGGCCGGAGACGGCCCGCTGATCCTGGTCGACGACGAGTTCTCCACCGGCAACACGATCCTCAACACCATCCGCGATCTGCACGAACGCCATCCGCGCCGGCGGTATGTGGTGGTCGCCCTGGTCGACATGCGCTCCACCGAGGACACGTCCCGCCTCCAGCGGTTCGCCGCGGGCATCGGTGCCCAGGTAGATGTGATCGCCGCCGCCTCCGGGGCGGTGCTGCTGCCCCGGAACGTGCTGGAGAAGGGGCAGCAACTGGTTGCCCGGCACGAAGCCGTCCAACAGACGTACGAGCGGGCACCCGAGCACCGCGGCCGGGTCGCCCGCCTCGACCTGCGCTGGCCGGGCGGCCTGCCCGACGGCGGCCGGCACGGTTTCACCCAGGCACACCGGAACCGCCTGGAGGCCGCGCTGCCCGCCATGGCCGCGCGGATCGCCGCCGCCCTGCCCCACGACTCCGGCCGGGTGCTGGTCCTCGGCTTCGAGGAACTGATGTACGCCCCACTGCGCCTGGCGGGCGAACTGGAACGGCTTGTTCCAGCCGAGGTGTGCTTCTCCACCACCACCCGCTCACCCGTCCTCGCGCTGGATGACCCCGGCTACGCGATACGCACCCGCCTCGCCTTCCCCGCCCACGACGACCCGGCGGATGGCCCCGGCGAGCGCTACGCCTACAACGTCGCGGGCGGCGGCTTCGACAGCGTGGTCGCGGTGGTCGACTCGGCCGCCGACACCCCCGCCCTGCACGCGCCCGACGGCCTGGCGGCGCGCCTGGCGGCGCACGCTCCACACGTCCTGCTCACGGTGGTCCCCTCCTACGTCCCCGAGTCCCCCCTCCCCGAGTCCCCCGTCCCCGAGTCCCCCCTCCCCGAGTCCCCCGTCCCCGAATCCGATTCCCCCGTCCCCGAGCCCACGCACGTTCCCGAAAGGCCGGCCATGCTGCCCGAGCCCCTCCGTGGCCCCGCGTTCTCCTCGTACCCGCCCGATGAGGTCGGCTGGCTGCTGCAGGACCTCTCCGACGTCACCCTGGAGGCACCGACCGAGGAGCGGGAGGAGGCCATCCAGAGCGGCGGCGCCCACTACGCCGAGTCGCTGCCCGTGGAGTACCAGCCCAGTGAGGAGTACCAGGAGCTCTTCCACGCGGCTCTGGACGCCTCGACCCTCCGGCTCGCCCGGGCGGTCGCCGTGGTCACCGAAACCGTCATCGCCGAGCGGTCGCCACGTCCGGTGCTGGTCTCGCTGGCCCGCGCGGGCACCCCGGTCGGCGTGCTGATGCGCCGCTGGGCGCGGTTCCGGCACGGCCTCGAACTCCCGCACTACGCCGTCTCGATCGTCCGCGGGCGGGGCATCGACACGAACGCGCTGCGCTGGCTGGCCGCCCATCACGACCCACAGGACATCGTCTTCGTCGACGGCTGGACGGGCAAGGGCGCCATCACCCGTGAACTCGCCGAGGCCATTGGGGAGTTCGAGGCGAAGGAGGGCGTCACCGGCATCGACCCGGAGATCGCCGTGCTCGCCGACCCCGGTTCCTGCGTGCGCACCTACGGCACCCGCGAGGACTTCCTCATTCCGTCCGCCTGTCTCAACTCCACCGTTTCCGGACTGATCTCGCGTACGGTCCTGCGCGCGGACCTGGTCGGCCCGGACGACTTCCACGGCGCGAAGTTCTACCGCGGCCTCGCCGCTGCCGACGTCTCCGTGGCCTTTCTCGACGCCGTCTCCGCCCGTTTCTCGGAGGTCTGCGACGGCGTCGGCACCGAGGTCCGGGAACTGACGGCCGAGGACCGCACCCCGACCTGGGCGGGCTGGCGGGCCGTCGAGCGGATCAGCGAGGACTACGGCATCCACGACGTGAACCTGGTCAAACCCGGTGTCGGTGAGACCACCCGGGTGCTGCTGCGCCGCGTGCCGTGGAAGATCCTCGCCCGCACGGGCGCCGGTGCCGACCTCGACCACGTACGCCTGCTGGCCGCGCAGCGCGGGGTTGTGGTGGAGGAGGTCGGCGACCTGCCGTACACCTGTGTCGGACTGATCCACCCCAAGTACACGCGGGGAGCCACCGGAGCCGACGGCAGGGCGGTGAACGCCTGATGCCGGTGTTGGTGGCGAGTGACCTCGACCGTACGCTGATCTACTCCGCGGCGGCCCTGGCCCTGACCATGCCCGATGCACGGGCGCCACGGCTGCTGTGCGTGGAGGTGCACGAGGCCAAGCCGTTGTCCTATCTGACGGAGACCGCGGCCCAACTGCTGACCGACCTCGGCGACACCGCCGTCTTCGTGCCCGCCACGACCCGGACCCGCAGGCAGTACCAGCGCATCAACCTGCCGGGCCCGCCCCCCAGGTACGCCATCTGTGCCAACGGCGGCCATCTGCTGGTCGACGGGGTCACCGACGCCGACTGGCACCGCGCGGTGCTCACCAGGCTCGCCGAGGCATGCGCGCCGCTGGCGGAGGTGCGCGAGCACCTGCTGCGGTCCGCCGACCCGGCCTGGGTGCGCAAGCACCGGGTCGCCGAGGACCTCTTCGCCTACCTCGTCGTCGAGCGCGAGCTACTGCCCGAGGACTGGGTGAAGGAGCTGGCGGTGTGGGCGGAGCACCGGGGCTGGACCGTCTCGCTCCAGGGCCGCAAGATCTACGCCGTCCCCCAGCCGCTCACCAAGAGCGCGGCCGTCCGTGAGGTCGCCCGCCGCACCGGCGCGGAGCTGACGCTGGCGGCCGGGGACTCCCTCCTCGACGCCGACCTGCTGCTCGCCGCCGACCGCGGCTGGCGTCCCGGCCACGGCGAACTGGCCGGCACCGGCTGGACCGCCCCCGGGATCAGTGCGCTGCCCGAACGTGGGGTGCTGGCCGGGGAGCGGATCGTACGGGAGTTCCTGAAGGCGGTCCGGCAGCGGGGCTGATCCGCAGAGCCGGGCTCAGCCGCAGCATCCCCCGCCGCAGCAGCCGCCGCCCCCGCCCGCCCGGGGGGCCGGGGCGGGGGCGGGGGCGGCGGAGGCGCCGCCCACGGCCACGGTCGACAGCAGCTTCACGGTGTCGTCGTGGCCTTCGGGGCAGGTGGCGGGGGCGGCGGACTCCGCCATGGGCCGGGACAATTCGAATGAGTCGCCGCAGGTCCGGCAGCGGTATTCGTAGCGAGGCATGGACCCAGATTAACCGGCGTGTCCGCAGTCACAGCGTGTCGATGTTTCATGAGTGTTCGTTTCTCCCCGACACTAGTGCGAAGAATTTGCAAAGATCGCTGGTACCTTTGCAGCGCCGCGACGGGCCGTGAGGCCGGGGGAGAGCGGAGCCGCAAGGCCGGGGGGAAATAGGGGCTCACAGCGTTGCGAACGACGCGGCTGCCACCTGCTGTGGCCTCTTGCTCTGTCCGACCACGCGCGCAAGAACGATCGCGAGGGGAGGCGCAGCCATGTCCGATGCATGGCAGCGGACGGACGAGACGAAGGGGGACGGGGACGCCCGGCCACGGGACGACCAGTCCCAGGGTGCGGACGCTACGCTGCATCTGCGGGTCGATGCGCTCCGCGCCGACGCCACGATGCAACTGCGCGTGCCGCCTCCGCCTCCGCAACCGGAACCGTCCGGTACCGGCGGCCGGGCCGCCCGCCGGCACGGCACGGGCCCTTCCCGCGCTCGTCCGACGGCCCGGGCCACGCCGGCCACCGCTCTCGGGTCCCGGCTCGCGCCGCTCGCCCGGTACGCCCGCCGCCTCAGACCGCGCTACCCGCGTCCTGGACGCACCGGATGGCGCCGCTGGATACCGTCCTGGCGCCAGTGGCTGGGATCCGTGCTGTCGGGTTGCGGTCTGGTCACCTTGTTCCTGGTCGTCGCGTACGCTGCCACGGACATACCCGACAACCTGAACTCGTACGCCACCCAGCAGGACAACGTCTACTTCTGGTCCGACGGAACGCCGATGGCCCGGACCGGCTGGGTGCAGCGGCAGGCGATGCCACTGAAGGACATACCCCAGGACGTCCGCTGGGCGGTGATAGCGGCGGAGAACGAGACGTTCTACACCGATCCCGGTATCTCCCTCAAGGGCATCACACGGGCCGTGTGGCGCACGGTCGGCCAGGGTGACACGGAGGGGGGCTCGACGATCACGCAGCAATACGTCAAGAACGTCTACCTCAACCAGAACCAGACGATCAGCCGGAAGTTCACCGAGGCCATGATCGCCCTCAAGCTCGACAACAAGATGAGCAAGGACCAGATCCTGGAGGGCTACCTCAACACCAGCTGGTTCGGCCGCGGCACCTACGGCATCCAGCGTGCTGCCCAGGCCTACTACGGCAAGGACGTCAGCAAACTCAACGCCTCCGAGGCGGCCATGCTCGCCTCGCTGCTCAAGGGCGCCGGCCTCTACGACCCGACCCTCAGCAAGGCCAACCACCGCCGGGCCGTGCAGCGGTGGAGCTGGATCCTGGATCGCATGGTCAAGATCGGCAAGCTGTCGCCGGCCGAGCGGGCCACGTACAAGACATTTCCCGAGCCGCTGAAGTCGAACCCGCTCTACGACACCGGTGAGCAGAGCGACTATCTGGTGGAGCTGGCCTCGCAGTACGCGAAGAAGGCCGGACACTTGACCGACAAGCAGTTCGACCTCGGTGGCTACCAGATCTACACCACCTTCGACCGCAAGCGGGAGAAGGCGCTCACCGACGCCGTCACCAAGGTCCGCAAGCAGGCGAAGAAGCAGAACCCGGCCGCGGCGAAGAGCGGCCACTACGGTGCCGCCTCGGTGGCCGCCAACGGCCGGATCCTCGCCGTCTACGGTGGTCCGGACCACCGCAGACAGGGATACAACGAGTCCAACGCGACCACCGTACCGGCCGGTTCGGCGTTCCTGCCGTTCGTCTACGCCGCCGGGCTCCAGCACGGTGTCCACAAGACGCGGGTGGGGCCCGCCACGCCCGTCACTCCGTACAGCGTCTACGACGGCGATGACGCCGTGCCCGTCTCGACCCCCGAGGGGCCCTACTGGGACCGCAGTGGCAGAAAGGTTGCCGCACGCAACGACGGTGGCAAGTCCTACGGGCGGATCACCCTGCGTCACGCCCTGGCTCAGTCGGTGAACACGCCCTTCATGCAGTTGGGCATGGACACCGGCCTGGACAAGGTGCGGCAGACCGCCGTGGCATCCGGGCTGCTGCGCTCCAGCATCGGCCGCCAGGTGCCCGAACTGTCGATGGGCACCTCCACGCCCAGCGCGATCCGCATGGCGAGCGGTTACAGCACGTTCGCCGCCGGGGGCAAGCACACCGATCCGTACTCGGTGAGCCGGATCACCCGCAACGGCACCCCGGTCGCCCTGGCCACCCCGCGACCGAAGCGTGCCGTCAGGGCCGGTGTGGCCGCGGATGTCACCGAGGCGCTCACCGACTCGTTCCGGGCCGCCCACCCGTCCGTGGCCGGCACTAAGGCGGGAGTGTCCGGCAAGGCCGGCAGCAATGAGAAGGACACGGCCGCCTGGTACGCGGGTACAGCCGACTCCGTTTCCACTGCGGTCGTCGTCTACCGGATCGACCTGGCGAAGTCCCTGGAGCCGCTGCCGCTCCACGGACTGGCCGGAACATCCACCGACAGCGTGCCGTACAACCTCTGGTCGGTGGCGATGGGTCTTGACTGACGTCGGACCCGTACCACCCCCGCCCCCCTCGGAGAATGAGCCGCCCATGTTCCGAAAGAAGTCATCGACGGGGCGCCGTCGCGCCCCCGCCCGCCGACGCGTACCCGCCGTCAGCCGCCCGCAGGTCCTGACGCTGGCCGCTTTCCTCGTCACGACCTCTCTGGTCGCCGGCTATCTGGCGCTGAACCGCCCGGACCACACGGCGCCGACCGCCGCTGCCGGCAAGGCGCCCGAGGAAGCCACCCCGCAGGCCACGCCGTCCGTGCAGTGGGACGGCAAGACGAAGATCCTCGGTGACGGCTCCACGTCCTACACGGGCCCGCAGAAAGGCCTGTTGAAGCCGGTGCCGCTCAAAGCGGGTGAGAAGCCTCCCCAGTTCGTGGTCTTCTCCTGGGACGGTGCCCTGGAAGGCAGCGACCACCTCTTCTCGCACTACCGGGAGATGGCCGAGCAGTACAACGCCCACATGACCTTCTTCCTCACGGGCATCTACCTGCTGCCCAAGAGCAAGAAGTCCCAGTACCACGGCCCGCAGCACTCGCCGGGTGACGCCGCGATCGACTACGCCACCGATGAGCACATCCGCGCCACGCTGGGCGAACTCCGCAAGGCCTACAACGACGGCAACGAGATCGGCACCCACTTCAACGGCCACTTCTGCGGCCCCAAGGGCGGCGGTGACTGGAGCGTCAAGGAGTGGAAGAGCGAGATCGACCAGTTCTACGACTTCGTGGAGCACTGGAAGACCAACACCGGCTACAAGGACATACCCGCGCTGCCCTTCGACTTCAGGAAGGAGGTCATCGGCGGTCGCGCGCCCTGCCTGGAGGGCCAGCCGAACCTGCTGAAGGCCATCAAGAACTACGGCTGGCGCTACGACGCCAGCTCCCCCGGCGACTTCCAGATATGGCCCAGGAAGAAGAGCGGCATCTGGGACTTCCCACTGGAGATGCTCCCGTACGAGAACGGCAAGTTCCAGGGCCTGTCGATGGACTTCAACTTCCTCTACAACCAGTCGGACGGCGAGACCCACGGCGATCCGTCGAAGTACGCGGAGTGGGAGCAGACGACCGTCAACTCCTACATGGCCGGCTTCAATCGCGTGTACTACGGCAGCCGCGCCCCGCTGTTCATCGGCAACCACTTCGAGGACTGGAACGGTGGCATCTACATGAAGGCCATCGACCAGATCATCAAGAACGTCTGTACCAAGAAGGGCGTCAAGTGCGTGTCCTTCAGGGAACTGACCAACTGGCTCGATGCGCAGAAGCCGGCGACGCTCCAGCGGCTGAGGACGCTCGATCCGGCGCAGGCGCCCGACTGGTCAACGTTCATCAAGTGAGCTTCCCGGACTGTTCGTTCCACTTGTGCAACAGTCTTCACACCGGACACACGTTTCGTGCAAAGATGCCTCGCCCGGTAGGTGTACCGGCATAGAGGGGAAACATCATTGAAATCAAGAAGACTGAGTCGTAAGCGGAGCCGTACCGCGATAGTCACCGCCGCCGCGGCCTCCGTGGTCGCCGGTGTGGCACTGGTGCCCAACTGGACTGCGGGCGCAGCGGTTACCGACGACCCGACCGTGAACCCGGCGACCAAGGCAACCTTCCAACGGCTGGCCGACGCGGTGTTCACCGACCGCACGCAGGCGCTGGTGGATGGTTCGGGGCACGGCAAGAGGAAGCAGCGCACGAAGAGGTTCTCCGGCAGGGTGCGCCTGTCGGGCAAGCAGTCCCGCGAGGAGCGCTCGGCGCTCGCGCAGCTGCAGGGGCGCAAGTCCCGCCTCGCGAAGCTGGGCGAGAAGTACAGTGCCGGCCACACCAGCGTCAAGCTGGACGCCACCCAGGTGCACGGGCGGCGCGCCACGGTCGACGTCACCGAGACCACGTCTCTGACGTATCGGAAGGTGAAGGGCAACGAGCCGAAGACCACCGGCTTCCAGGCCCACCACGAGTTGACCTTCCGCGCCGACCGGCGGGGCAACTGGCAGCTGACCCGCATCAAGGACACCGACGACGGTTACCTTGCGGTCAACCAGGTTGCCCAGCCGACCGTCACCAAGGCGGACGCGGCCACGGACGACGGTCCGCCGGACGCCCCCCGCGCCTCCACCTCGTGGCCGGCCCCGTCCAGGCCCAAGGACTTCTCGTCCTCGGGCTACGACTACAAGGCCATGGCGGACTACGCGGCCAAGTACTGGAACCACTACAACCCGGCCTACCCCGACTTCAACGGGGCGGGCGCCGGCGGCGACTGCACCAACTTCGTCAGCCAGTCCCTGAAGGCGGGTGGCTGGAAGCATGTGCCGGGCTACACGTACGACTACCACAAGTGGTTCGGGAACTCCGAGATCCAGTCGGACTCGTTCGTCGGCGTCAACGAGTTCTCCTGGTTCGCCCTGTCCTCCAAGCGCGTCACCAGCCTCTCCAACGTCTACCAAATGGACGTCGGTGACGTGCTGCAGATGGACTTCAACAGGGACGGGTCCAAGGACCACTCCATGATCGTCACCTACCGCAGCCGGTGGGGCGTGCCGTACGTGACGTACCACTCCACCAACACCTACAACAGGTCGGTGGCGAGTCTCGTCGCCTCGTACCCGAACGCGGCGTTCTACGCCTACCGCACCTGACTCTGGTCCCGGCTCCCCGGCTCCCGCGGCTGCTCCGGCCGCTGCGGCGATGCCTCGGGGTGCCGGGCCCTCCAGTAGGGGTTGTCGTGCGGCAGGGCGGAACCCACCCGGCCGTACATCCCGAAGGTCATCAGCAGCAGGCCCACGATGAAGCTGAACAACACGTTCTGCATCCTGAAGGCCAGGAAGTTGCTGTCGGTGTCCAGCAGACCGAGGAACAGGAAACCGTTCAGCAGGAACAGCACGCCGAACACCATGTTCAGCGTGGACGCGACGTTCCCGCCGATGACCATGCCCACGAAGAGGATCACCCCGACGCAGATCGACAGCACGCTCAGCGCGCCGTTGGTGTTCAGCCCGACGACCGTGTCACCACCCGTGTTGAAGAATCCGATCTGGTCGAGCAGGCCCAGGATGCCGAAGACGACGAGGAACAGGCCGATCAGGCCCGCACCGATCCGGTAGACCAGGTTCAGCCGGTGGTCAACAGGCAGGTGTTCGTCGAACCGGATCCGCCGTCGCGGCCCCGTGTGCACTGTGTGTGTGGCCATATCCGCCTCCCTCGGGCGTTAGCGGAGGCCCTTCGTCCATCTCAATATCCGCCTGCCTACCACCACCCGGCAACACGCGCGGGTCGGATCGGGCATCAATGCCCGCCGCCGCGTTCCTCACGGATCTGCGCCACCACCCGCGCGACCGTCTGCCGTACCGCATCCGTCTCGGTCAGGAAGTGCCAGTAATCGGGGTGCCGGCCACCCTCCAGGGTGCCGATCGCCCGCTCCAGCCGGGCCACGGCGTCGTCCAGCGGCCGAGCGTGCCGCGGATCGGGGGTCGTACGGCCGGTCATCGCCAGCCGCTGGGCGTCCCGGATCGCGAACCGGGTACGGTCGATCTCCGCCTGCGGATCCTTCTGCACGGCGTTCAGGCTGTTCAGCCGGTCACCAGCGGCCGAGACCGCTTCGTCCGTGGCATTGAGCAGGGCTCGCACGGTCGACAGCAGCGAGCTGGCGTCCGGCCAGCGCTGGGCCTCCCGCGCCGTCTGTGCCTCGCGGAGCTTCAGTTCGGCCTGCCGGACGTTCTGTGCGGCCTGTTCCGGTACCTGCTGCAGATCTTGCCAGCACGCGGCCGCGAATCGGCGCCGCAACTCGCTGAGCACCGGCTCCACCTGCCCGGAACGCGTGGTCAGCGCCTGGGCCCTGGTCCTCAGGGAGACCAGCCGGTGATCGATTTCGGCCGCCTTCTCCGGCAGCCGCTCGGCCTCGGCCCGGATCGCCCCAGCCTCCCGCTGCACCCGCTCGGCCCGCTGAAGCGTCTGGTCCACGCCGTGCTGTCCGGCTCCCTGGTTCAGCATGGTCAGTTCCGGGGAGAGGGCGGCCAGCCGCGCGGCGAGGTCATCGGCCCGCAGACCGTGCTCCCGCACGGTGTCCAGGGCGTTGCTCGCCGCCAGCAGCGACTGCCGGGCCCGTTCCACGGCGGGTGCCAGCCGGGCGAGCTGGGTCTCGGCCTTCCCGAGGAGCGGCCCCAGCGAGCTGCCGAACCGGTCCAGCTCCTGTTTGACCCGAAGCAGCTCGTCCTTCGCCGCGGTCAGCTCGGAACGCGCGCGTCCGGCCGTCGCGGCCGTCAGGTCGTCCCGGTCGAGATCATGGGCGTCGACGGCGTGGATGTACCGCTGGCTGACCTCGTCGATCCGCCCGCCGAGCGCCTCGAAGTCGGCGACGACACGCTGAGCGGCCGGGGAGTCGTCCACGGCCGTGATGGTCTCGATGGAAATCCTCAGGTCCCGCTGGGCGGTGTCGAGTTCGTAGAACGCCGCTGCGGCGGCGTCCTTCGCGGCCTGCGCCTCGACCCGCTGGCTGTCCGCGCGCCCGCCGAACCAGCGCCGGGTGCCCCCGCCGGCGAACGTGGCGGACAGCCCGAGCGCGACCAGCACGGGCAGCCCCATCAGGGTGAGGGCGTCGCGCAGAGCCGTGGGCCGGCGAGGAGGTGCCGCGTGTCGTCCAGCGTGCGCGGGCCGTGCGGACGGCGACTGCGCCGTCTCACGGTTGCGCCGGGGCCGTGCGGTCGGCGGCGGTGGGTACGGCTGCGAAGGTGGCGTGCCCGGTGTCGCCGTCACATCCCTCTCCCGTGCTGTGGTTCGCCGTGGGTGGTGCCTGCCATTGTCCCACCCGTTGAAGACGAACACACGGGCCGGTCAGTTCGTTGTGCGCACCGTGACCTTTCCGTTCGAGGACGGGATCGACACCCGGTGCCCGCGGGCGTCGTCGCGGGGTACGGACACCGGCGCCGTCCCGTTGTCGGACCCCGCGAGCACCCGGTGGGCGCCCTTGGACAGGGCGACCGTCACGGGCTCCGTTGTCGCGGGAGGCATCCACCCGCTCGCGCGGCTCGGAGAGCCTGACGTCCGCCGAGCCGTTCCGAAAGGGGCGTCCGGTTCCCGAGGAGGTGTCCACCGAGCCGTTCCGGAAGAGAAGAGGGGCCAGCCCCACCCCCTCTTCCGTGCCCGCACGGGACACAGTCGGCGCGGGTTTGCGCGCAACGACCCCGGCACGGATTTGCCGCGCACAGGTCCCGGCAAGGTAGGCTGTCGACTCGTCCCGGGCAGCGATCCGGGCCTTCGGGGTGCGTAGCTCAGGGGTAGAGCGCCTGCCTTACAAGCAGGATGTCGGCGGTTCGAAACCGTCCGCGCCCACCGTCCGGCCCCTCGGAGGAGTCTCCGCGGGGTCTCTTCCACGAGGCGTCCAGGGTTTTCCGCAGTTCCGAGGCTCCTCGTGATGCTTCCGCCGTGGTCCACGGTCTTCCGCAGTCTTGCGTGACCACGGTCTTCGTGGTGGTTCTGGGTTCGTCGCGACGGGCGGCGCCGAAGCCGCTCAGCCATTGTCTTCGGTCGCCGTCCCTTCGTGGGCGTACTTGAGGTTCCTGCGGGCTTCCACCCGATCCGCCGCGGCGACCTCGGCCCAGAAACGGTGCGTGCTGACGAACACCGCGAGTTCGTGTTCGCGGCGCCGCAGCTTCTCCACCTCGGCCTGTTCGTTCACCGTCCAGCCGGGGGACGCGGGCCGTTCCACCTTGCGCCAGCCGCTGTCGTCATGGAAGCCGTCCATCGGTTCCACCGACCAGGGAAGCCGTTTGAGCAGGGCCGACAGCTCGGCCCGGACCCGATGCAGTTCCTCCTGGCCGGCCAGGAGGTCACGGGGGAATCCAGAGGTCGTAGCCACGCGGTAATGCTACGCCTGTTCGATTTAGCGGAGCGAATCCGCTTGCCCGTCCCTCGGCGCGGGTGACACCCGTGCCGGGTGGGCGTGCCGGCCCGGACGCGGGCCTTCAGTGCCCGAAGGCCAGTGCCGGCACGCCTGGTGAACGACTGGCGGCGTTCAGTGACCGGCGTCCCGTAGCTCTCGTACGAGGCGTGCCGTCACCGGCACGGGCACATCGTGCCGCCCGGCCGCGCGCAGCAGCGCCCCGCCGATCGGGTCGAGTTCGAGCGGGCGGCCCGCCTCGGCGTCGCGCTGCATAGACGACTTGGCACCGGGTGGGAAGGCGTCGTAGCGGCGCAGGGCCTGTGCCGGGTCGGCGGGGGCACCGCAGGCGAGGCTGACCGCGGCGGCCTCGGCGACCAGTGCCTCCAGCTCCTCCCCGTGGCGCGTGCGGGCCTCGTCGAGCGGGAGGCGGTAGCGCGTGGTGAGCAGGGCGAAGGGAGCGAGGAACGTCAGCTTCGCCCACAGGGCCGCCGTCTCGTCCCCGACCGCGCGGGCCGTCGTACCGGCGGCGGTGAGGGCGTCGGCGAGCCCGTCGAGACGCGTACGGGGCACGGCGTCGCCGGCGAGGTCGATCTCCGTGAATGGGCTGCCGTGTTCGATCACGCCGGGAGCCAGCCGGGTGGACTCCACGCGGATCACGGCCGGGGCGACTCGGTCGGGCCGGTAGCGGGCGCGCAGCGTGGCGGGGTGCTCGACGCCGTTCAGGAGCGGTACGACGAGGGCGTCACCGAGGACGGTGGGCGGGACGCGGGTGAGGGCGGCGTCGAGTGCGGTGTGCTTGACGGTGATCAGGCACGCGTCGACCGGTTCGCGCAGTTCGGTGTCCGCCTGGACGGGGGCGGTGAACTCGCCGAACTGTGCGCTGCGGACGGCTATTCCGGTGCGGCGCAGCGTGTCCGCCGTGCTGTCCTGGGCCAGGCAGATGACGCGATGGCCGGAGCGGGTCAGAAGGGCGGCGAGGAGGCCGCCCGTGCCGCCGGGGCCGAGTACGGCCACGGTGTACTGGGTCGCCATGAGGCTGTTCCTTTCGACGGTCGGCCCCGGGTCGGTGGCCGCCTTCGCCGTGATCATCGCAGGAGCGGCCGGGCTGCGGAAGACTGGTGGCATGTGCCGGAACATCAAGACGCTGCGCCCGCCCGCACTGCCCGGTGAGGCCACGGACGAGGACATCCGTGCCGCCGCGCTGCAGTACGTCCGGAAGGTCTCGGGCTTCCGGGCCCCCGCCGCCCACAACCGCGAGGTCTTCGATCGTGCGGTGACCGCCGTGGCCGAGGCCACGGCGGAGCTGCTCGGTGACTTGCAGGTGCGAGGGAGCGCCGCCGGGCGCCCCGGGGGCGGGGCGGGCTAGCCAGATGCGCCGACGGCCCCTGCTGTGTGGACAACTCAGTTCTGCGTATAGGACGTTGAAGTAGGCGGAGTCGGGAGTGGGGCCTGTTCCGCGGTAGCCGGACGGGCATGATGAGGCAGGCCGTCCGCCTTCCGCGGACAGTTCGCCGTCATGCGCCCCAACGCCCGGGAGTCACGCCTTTGTCTGCACCGAACCAGGAATCCACCGCGGTCTCCGTCGCCCTGGTCGGGGCCGGACCGCGCGGAACCAGCGTCCTGGAGCGTCTCTGCGCCTCCGTACCGGAACTGCTGCCGCCCGGGGTCCGACTGACGGTCCATGTCATCGACCCGGCGCCGCCCGGCCCCGGCCGGGTGTGGCGGACCGACCAGCCCGCCGAGTTGCTGATGAACACCGTGGCGAGCCAGGTGACGCTGTTCACCGACGCCACCGTGGACTGCTCGGGTCCGATATGCCCGGGCCCCAGCCTGTACGAGTGGGGGCGGGCCGGGACCGAGATTGGCCCGGACGACTATCCGTCCCGGTCCCACTACGGCCGTTATCTGGCGTGGGTGTTCGCCAAGATCGTCCGCGAGGCCCCGGAGGCGGTCCGCGTGCACGTCCACCGGGCCTGCGCCGTAGAACTGGAGGACGAAGCCGACGGCCGCCAGGTGCTCACCCTCGACAACGGACGAGTACTGCCGGGCCTGGCAGCGGTGGTCCTGATCCAGGGGCACCTGGCCGTCGTCGGCGACGAGGAACAGCGACGTACCGCCGGTTACGCGGCCCGGCACGGCCTGTGCCACGTTCCGCCCGCCAATCCGGCCGACGTCGACCTCGGTGCGCTCCGGCCCGGGGAGCCCGTGCTGCTGCGTGGACTGGGCCTCAACTTCTTTGATTACGTAGCGCTGTTGACGACCGGTCGAGGTGGCCGCTTCGTGTCGCGCGGATCTGACGACGGACTGCGGTACCTGCCCTCTGGTCGGGAGCCCCGGCTGTACGCCGGTTCGCGGCGTGGGGTGCCGTACCAGGCGCGCGGTGACAACGCCAAGGGCCCGTACGGCCGGCACGCCCCCCTGATCCTCACGCCGGAGGTGATCGCCGGGTTCCGCAAGCGCGCCGACTCCGGTGAGGCCTCCGATTTCCTGACCGGCATATGGCCGTTGGTGGCGAAGGAGGTGGAAGCGGTCTACTACGGCGCGCTGGTCCGCCAACCGGACTTCGTGCCGCGGTTTCTCGCTGTGCCGCACGGTGCCCCTCAAGAGGCCGCCCTGCTGGACGAGTTCGCGGTTCCGGCGGGCGATCGGTGGAACTGGGAGCAGATGTCCCGTCCGTACGGGGAACGGGAGTTCACCGAACCGGGGGAGTGGCGCACCTGGCTGCTGGGGTACCTGCGCGCGGACGCCGCGCAGGCAGCCCTGGGCAATGTGCGCGGGCCGCGCAAGGCCGCGCTCGATGTGCTCCGGGACCTGCGCAACGAGCTGCGGCTGCTGGTCGATCACGGCGGGCTGAGCGGGGCCTCCCGCCGGGCTCACCTGGACGGCTGGTACACCCCGCTCAACGCCTTCCTCTCCATCGGTCCGCCCCGGCGCCGCATCGAGGAACTGACGGCCCTGCTCGCGGCGGGTGTGGTGGAGGTGCTCGGCCCCCGTCTCGAGGTGCACACGCGGGACGCGGCCTGGGTGGCGTACTCGCCGGACGTGCCGGGCTCGGCAGTGCGCGTGACCACTCTCATAGAGGCGCGTCTTCCGGTGCCGGATCTGCGGCGCACCGCCGACCCCCTGCTCGCGCGGCTGCTGGCGGACGGGGGCTGCCGACCGCACGCCGTGGACGGTTACGAAACGGGAGGGCTGGACGTAACACGGCGGCCCTATCGCCTGATCGACCGTCAAGGTTGCGTCAACAAAAGGAGGTTCGCTTTCGGAGTGCCGACGGAAGGCGTCCACTGGGTGACTGCTGCCGGCGCTCGTCCAGGTGTGGATTCGGTCACTCTTTCGGATGCCGACGCGGTGGCACGGGGTGTCCTGCGTGCGGCGGTTCCCGGGGCGGGGTCACAGGCAGGGGTGGAGAAATGGCCAGATGTTGAACTTGCAAGTATTGATTAGGGGCACCTAACCTTCCCTCACTCGGTACCGCCGCTCCCCTGGCCGACCGCGTTGTCCCCCCTGTCCCCTGGCGCCGGCCGGCCCGACCGACACCGAAGAGGAGAACCCTCTATGTCCCCACGTCTCAACGCCGCTCAGCCCTACGTCGTCGGGCTGTTCCGCGTCATCGTCGGCCTGCTCTTCGCGGTGCACGGCACCGCCTCGCTCTTCGGCGTCCTCGGGGGCGCGAGGGGCGGCCACGGCGGCGCGATCGAGGCCGGCACCTGGCCGGGGTGGTACGCGGCCGTGATCCAACTGGTCGCCGGCGCTCTGGTGCTCCTCGGCCTCGGCACCCGCGGGGCCGCGCTGATCGCCTCGGGCTCGATGGCCTACGCCTACTTCGACGTTCACCAACGGGCCGCCCTGTGGCCCATTCAGAACGGCGGCGAGTTGTCGGTCCTGTTCTGCTGGTCGTTCTTCCTGCTGGTCTTCACGGGCTCCGGCGCCTTCGGCCTCGACCGGTTCCTCGGCCGGCGCACAGCGGCGGACGGCGAGACCGCCGCGGAGCGGGCGCCCATAGCGGCGTGAGCCCCAGGGTCACCTGAGCCCCCCGCGGATCTTTCGTCGCACCCCCGGCGTACGCTGTATGGCTGTCAATGGGGGAGTGACGGGAGTCGCCGTGTTCGAGAGTGTGGGGTCGCTCGCGGCCGGGCCATGGATATACGTCGTGGTGGCCCTGTCGGTGCTGCTTGACGTGTTCCTGCCGGTATTGCCGAGCGGCGTGCTCGTCATCACGGCCGGCACCGCCGCGGCAGCGGGTTCGGGCGCCGCGGCGGGCCGGGTCCCGCACGGCGTTCCGGACACCCTGGCCCTGGTCCTCTCCGCGGCGACCGCCTCGCTCCTCGGTGACCTGGCGGTCTACCGACTGGCCTGGCGGGGCGGGGAGCGCCTGGACCGGGCGATCGCCCGCTCCAGGCGGCTGACCACCGCGCAGGAACGTCTCGGCGACGCCCTCACCCGGGGCGGCGGTGGGCTCGTGATCCTGGCCCGCTTCGCCCCGGCCGGCCGTTCGGTCGTCTCCCTGTGTGCTGGCGCCGCGCACCGGCGCGCCCGCGACTTCCTGCCCTGGTCCGCCCTGGCCGGCCTGTTCTGGGCCGCCTACAGCGTGGCCCTCGGCTACTACGGGGCCCAGTGGCTGGGCGCGACCTGGCTGGCCACGGTGGTCTCGGTGGCCGCGCTGTTCGCGGCCGGGGCGGTGGCCGGTTTCCTGGTCCGGCGCCGTCCGGCCTGAAGCCCGTCGGGGCGACGCCGTCTGCGTGGGTTGCCCGCCCACGCCATACGAGCCGTGAGCTCGGGCACCGTCACACCGGACTGGGGCGATGTCGGCCCCACCAACAGGACAGCGGAGCGGAGCGCCGAGTGCCCCATTTTGGCTGCCAAAGTTTGACCGGAGTGAGCCACGCACGGCTGCGCCCGACGCACGTGCTGTGGAAGCAGCGGAGGCAGTCGGAGTCGCTCTGGTGAGCTGATCGAGTAGGACGTCAGCCATGGCATGCTCAGCGACCAAGCCTCGGAGGGCGTCTTCAGCGATGTAGCGGTAGCTCTGCGGCGGGTGGAAGGTGCCACCGGCCCGAAGGTGGGCCAGCGGCACGGGTTCTTCCAGCCGTTCGGGGGCTTCCGGCAAAAGCGCCGATGCCTGGGCTGCGCCGTCCATGGAGGTGTCGTACTCGGCGCGGCTGATCCCTGTTTCGGAACGATGCTGCTTCCACACCTCGGCGGGAGATGCGGTGTCGACGCGAGCAACGCGCGTGGTGCCGACGAGTGCCATGACCGGCGAGGTGGAGTGTAAATCTAACGGCGGATCCGACGATCAAGGGAGAGACGTCAAGCGCCCCAAATCGTTCCAGCAACCCTTCGGCGAGCGCGTCGGCGTCATGCGCTGGTTGCGGATTCCCGTCCAAGAAGACCTGAAAAGTGAGTCTCCCCCCCGGTGGGAGAGTTGTCGAAACTGCGAATAGCCCGTAAAGGATGCTCGGCCGGATCTCCGGTTGGCCGACGTAGCCGCAGCCCTGCGGGCAGGGCACCTACTTCCACGGCTGCCCGTGCGGTTCCGACCGGTCCCCTCCCGGTGGCGTCCGAACGGCGTACTAATCTGACCGCTCCTCATTACCTACAACAAAGGACGGTTCATGTCCCGTACCACCCGTCTTGCCGGTGCCGCGCTGGTTGCCGGCCTGGCGCTGGCCGTCTCGGGCTGCTCCAGCAGCGGCACGGCGACCGGCGGTGTTGCTGCCTCCCCCGCCGCCTCGGCGCCGGCTTCTCCGTCACCTGTCGACCACACGCTGACCAAGGCTGCGCTGCAGCAGGCCCTGCTGACCAGTGCGGAGGTACCGGCCGGCTTCAAGGCATCCAAGCCCGACAAGGGTGAGGACATGTTCGGCAAGGCCGATACCACAATGCCTGCCAGCTGCCAGCCCATCGCCGACATCGCGGCCAACGACGCGGCCATCAGGCCGTCCGCAGCGGTGGACCAGGACTATCCGCAGCCTGCCAAGGCATCAGCGATGATCTCCAGCCGTCTCGTCTCTTACCCGGCGGGCGACGCCGAGAAGGCCATGACCGCGCTCAAGGCGGCTGTGAAGTCCTGCGCCACCTACAAGAGCAAGAGCCCGGACGACGGGAGCATCACCCGGTTGCGGCTCGCCGTCCAGCCGGGTCCCGCGCTGGGCGACGACGCCGTCACGCTGGACGCGACGGGTGACGTCCAGGGCCACGCCCTCACGATACGCCTGGTCGACATCCGCATCGGCTCGTCTATGGCCGTCTTTACGAGCTTCGACTTCAAGGCCGCCAAGGTGCCTGCGGTTCCGCAGCTGCTGATGGCCAAGCAGGTCGAGAAGCTGAAGACGGCAGCCACCGGCTGACTCGGGATCGGTCCGGTGGTGCGTGGCCGCACCACCGGACCGGACATCCCACCGGCCCTGAGAGGCATTTTCTAGTGCTCTGACCGGGAAGGTTCGCCGGGGCGGTAGCTTCGCCTCGATAGTCTGCACGGCGTGATCGACTCATACGCGAGCTCTGACGATGCTGCAGTCGCGATAGCCGGGGCGCGGGCTGGCGCGGACGTGGTCCGCAACATGTACGGCCAGCGGCTCAACCGCATCGACAAGGGTGCCGGGGACTTTGCCACCGCCGCCGATGTGGAGGCCGAGAAGACGATCCTCGGCGTCATCCGTGCGGCACGGCCCGATGACGCGGTGCTCGGCGAGGAAGGCGGGGAGCAGGGCGCTGCTGACGCTGTGCGCCAGTGGTTGGTGGATCCCCTGTGCGGCACGCTGAACTACGCCGTCGGCAACATGCTGGTGGCCGTCAACGTGGCGTTGCGCGGTGGGGCGGCGGCCGTGGCCGACCCGTTCAGCGGCGAGGTCTTCTTCACCGACGCGGCGACCGCCTGGGTGCGGCATGACGGGGCCGACGACGCACTGCTGACTCCCACGCCCGCTACCCGATTGGTGGACGTCAACCTGGATCCGCCGTTCCCGAGTGCGCCGGGATTCCGGGCCGTGGAACTGCTGGCCCATCCTGGGTTCATCGAACGTTTCCGGCCGCGCGTCGTATCCACGACGCTGGCGCTGGCCTGGGTGGCTGCCGGCAAGCGCGCTGCGTATGTCACCGATGGCGGCGACCTCTCCAGGAGCGTGCATTTCGCGGCTGGCATCGCTTTGTGCCGGGCTGCTGGCTGCGTTGTCACCGGGATCGACGGTGCCCCGATTGGGGAGGCAGGTCGTGGGCTTGTGGTTGCCGCCGACGACGAGACCCACAGGCTGCTGATGTCGATGATGCACTGCCGAAGCTAGTGCTTTGACCGCATGGGTTTTCGTCGGGCTGGGTCAGGTTGCGGCCTGGAGGGGCCTGCCGCCCCAGTGGACGCCCTTCTCGCTGCGGATCCGGGCACGTTCACGGCGTTGAGCTGTGAGGGCGTCTGGGTGGCGGACGTTGGCGTTGCGCCAGCGCAGGTAGGCGTGGAGGGCCCGCGTCTGGGCGGTGTGGTTGCGGTGGTTGGAGTTGGCGACGGTGAACTGCCGCAGCGGTCCGAAGTGGGCCTCGATCGGGTTGGCCCAGGACGCGTAGGTCGGGGTGAAGCACAGGCTGACCTTGTTCTTCTTCGCTCAGCGACGGATGTCGGCGCCTTTGTGGGCGGACAGGTTGTCCAGAATCACGGAGATCGGGGCCCCGTCGGGGCGGGCGGCACGGATCGTCTTCAGCGCGGCCAGGGTGTTCACGGCACCTTTCTTGCGGCGGTTGACGCCCCACAGGGTGTCGTCGCCGATCGAGTAGCAGCCGTGGAAGTAGCGGACCCCGTAGGTGCGGTGGTAAGTCGCGGGATGCCGGTCGGGCGGCCGAAGGCAAGCCGTGCTCACGCGCCACCCAGGGTCCGGGGTTTCGCGGTGGCGCGGGGTCCTGCCCTGTCGGGGCGGGCCGTCGACTGATCGTTCACGTCGTGCCGCCGGTGCGCCGGGGTGCCGTGGCGCGAGTGGTGCCCGGTGCGGCTGACGGTCGCACGGCGCGTGCCGTGTGCGACGTTCGTGCCGTCCTGCTTCGCAGAGGGCCCTATCGCGGTGCTGCCGGCGCCGCCGTCGGTCAGCCGGGTGCCGCTCATGGTGATCCGGGCGGAAGTCCGCCATCCCGTACCCTGGACGGCGCAGAAGGGGAGTAGCTCTTCGCCGGATCGTCGACATACTGCTCAGCCAGGCTGGGCCGGCGCCCGGAGGCGGATCTCATGGGCCGCCCAGCGAGACCTTCGGCAAGCAGTGCACGCCCGTGCCCACCGGCGCGGGCGCAGCGTGCGCTGCCGTGCCGAGGTGTTCTTGTGTGACGTACCGCACTCTCGGCGGGGCAGCCCCGACCGATTGAGGAACCTTGATCAGCATCACCGTGGCGGCGCTCGTCTTCGGCGTCGTCTTCCTCGCCGAGTTGCCGGACAAGACCGCGCTCGCCGGCCTCGTCCTCGGCGCCCGCTACCGCGCCTCATACGTCTTCACGGGCGTCGCGGCCGCCTTCCTGCTGCATGTCGTGCTCGCCGTCGCGGCCGGGAGTGTGCTGACGCTGCTGCCGCAGCGGATCGTGTACGCCTTGACCGGTGTCCTCTTCCTCGGCGGTGCCGCGATGATGCTGTGGCAGAAGGGCGGGGACGAGGAGGGGGTCGAGAAGCCCGAGGGTCAGACCTTCTGGAGAGTTGCGGGGACGGGCTTCACGCTCATCCTGGTGGCCGAATTCGGCGATCTCACGCAGATCATGACCGCGAACCTCGCCGCCCGCTACGACGCCCCGCTCTCCGTCGGCCTCGGCGCGGTGCTCGCTCTGTGGGCCGTCGCCGGACTCGGCATCGCCGGTGGGAAGGCTCTGATGAACCGGGTCCCGCTTCGGCTGATTACGCAGGTGGCCGCGCTGCTGATGTCGGTGCTCGGGGTGTGGAGCCTGTGGGAGGCCGTGGCGGGCTGAGTCGGGTGGCGGGTGAGTCCTGCACGCGTCACCGTGCCGGGTGAGTTGTGCGTGAGCCCTGCGCCAGGTGGGTCCTGCCTGCGCCAGGTGGGTCCTGCGTGACCCGTGTCAGGTGAGCCCCCAGCCCTTTCATGAGCCCTGCTGCAGGTGAGCCGTGCGTGAGCGCTATGGGAGGGTCTACATCTGAGTCCTACGGCTGAGCCTTATGGCTGAGCTGGCGGAACCCGGTCCGGATTTTGTACCGTAGGGAAACAAAGTGGCTCCCGCCCGTTTTCCCTGACCGGCGGGTGGGGCCGCCTTGTCCCTCCGGAACCTCGGGGGGCCTGCGGGGACCGCCCGTACGTCCCCTCACCCGCCCCTTGGAGCTGCCGATGACGGCCACCGCCGCGTCCACCGTCCTCACCGCCCGCGCCCTCCTGCTCGACATGGACGGCACCCTCGTCAACTCGAACGCCGTGGTGGAGCGCATCTGGCGCAACTGGGCCGAGCGGCACGGCTTGGACGGCGACGAGGTGATGAAGGTCGTCCACGGCCGGCAGGGACACGCCTCCATGGCCGTGCTCCTGCCCGATCGCCCGGTGCAGCAGAACCTCGCGGACAACACCCGCATGCTCGCCGAGGAGACTGCCGACACCGACGGCGTGGTCGAGATCCCCGGCGCGAGTGCCTTCCTCGCCTCCCTGCGCGGTCTCCCGCACGCCCTGGTGACGTCCGCGGACATCGCCCTGTCCACGGCCCGAATGGCCGCCGCCGGGCTTGCCCTGCCCGGCGTCCGTGTCACCGCCGAGTCGGTGGGCGCCAGCAAGCCCGACCCCGAAGGCTTCCTCAAGGGCGCCGCGGACCTGGGTGTCGATCCGGCCGACTGCGTCGTCTTCGAGGACTCCGGCGCCGGCATCGAGGCGGGGCGTGCCGCGGGGATGCGCGTCGTGGGCGTCGGGCCGCGCGCCTGCACCCACGGACCCGACGTGACCGTGCGTGACCTCACCCAAGTCCGTGTCCGGGCTACGACCGACGGGACCATCCGGCTGCACATCGGCTGACGCGCCGCAGCCGTCCCGAGCCTGGCCCGGGACGGTTCGCCGACGTGCCGCAGCCGGCTGTGGGCGCGGTGTGCTCCGGGCCCGGCCTGGGACGGTTCAAGAGGCCGTGCACCACAACACCACCCAGGATGGAAGGGATGCATCCCAGCCGACCCGGGAGGTCTCCATGGCCCTGGACACGCACGGCACGACGGAGGACGTGAGCGGCGGCGAACACGTCCCGGGCAACGTGTTCGTCCCGATCGGCGCCCTGCTTCTCGGGCTGCTGCTCGCCGCGCTCGACCAGACCATCGTGTCGACCGCGCTGCCCACCATCGTCAGTGACCTCGGCGGTCTGGAGCACCTGTCCTGGGTGGTCACCGCCTATCTGCTGGCGTCGACCGCCGCCACTCCGCTGTGGGGCAAGCTCGGCGACCAATACGGGCGCAAGAAGCTGTTCCAGACCGCGATCGTCATCTTCCTCATCGGCTCGGCGCTGTGCGGCATGGCACAGAACATGCCCGAGCTCATCGCCTTCCGCGCGGTGCAGGGCCTCGGTGGCGGCGGGCTGATAGTGCTGTCCATGGCGATCGTCGGCGACATCGTCCCGCCGCGCGAACGCGGGCGTTACCAAGGCCTGTTCGGCGCCGTGTTCGGCGCCACCAGTGTGTTGGGGCCGTTGCTCGGCGGGGTGTTCACCGAACACCTCAGCTGGCGCTGGGTGTTCTACATCAACCTGCCCGTCGGCGTCGTCGCCCTCGCCGTCATCGCCACCGCCCTGCACATCCCGCGCCGTGCCGCCCGCCACGCCATCGACTACCTCGGCACCTTCCTGATCGCCTCGGTCGCCACCTGCCTGGTCCTGGTCGCCTCGCTCGGCGGTACGACCTGGGCCTGGGGCTCGGCACGGATCATCGGGCTCATCGTGCTGGGCGTCCTGCTCGTCGTGGCGTTCGTCGCCGTGGAGCGCCGGGCCGCCGAACCGGTGCTGCCGCTCAAGCTGTTCCGCATCCGGACCTTCACGCTCTCCGCCGTGATCAGCTTCATCGTCGGCTTCGCCATGTTCGGCGCGATGACCTACCTGCCGACCTTCCTCCAGGTCGTGCACGGCGTCTCCCCGACCCTGTCCGGCGTCTACATGCTGCCGATGGTGTTCGGGCTGCTGCTGTCCTCCACAGGGTCCGGGCAGATCGTCAGCCGCACCGGCCGCTGGAAGGTGTTCCCCCTGGCCGGAACGGCCGTCACCACGATCGGCCTACTCCTGCTGCACCAACTGGACGAGCACAGTTCGACGGCCGAGATGAGCATCTACTTCTTCGTCTTCGGTGCCGGTCTCGGCCTGGTCCTCCAGGTGCTCGTGCTCATCGTGCAGAACGCGGTCTCCTACGAGGACCTGGGCGTCGCCACCTCCGGTGCGACCTTCTTCCGCTCCATCGGTGCCGCGTTCGGCGTCGCGATCTTCGGCACCGTCTTCGCCAGCCGCCTCGGCGACAAGCTCGCCGAGGCCCTCCGCGGGGTGCGGCTGCCGCCCGGCGCCACCGTCGACGCCCTCAAGTCCGATCCCCGGGGCATCGCCGCCCTGCCGTCCGCGCTGCGCCCGGCGGCCCTGCAGGCGTACGCCTCCGCCATCACCGACGTCTTCCTATACGCGGCGCCCGTCGCCGCGCTGGGCTTCGTACTGGCCTGGTTCCTCAAGGAGGACCCCCTGCGCGGCTCGGTCACCGCGCCCGAGGGCTCCGAGACCATCCCGCCCAACCCGGTCGAGCGTTCCTCCTACGACGAGGTGTACCGCGCGCTGTCCGTCTTCGGCACCCGCGAGGGCCGCCACGAGGTCTACCGGCAGATCACCGAGCGGGCCGGCTACGACCTGCTGCCGGCGGCCAGCTGGCTGCTGCTGCGCGTCCGCAGGTACGGCTCTGTAGAGCCGGCCGTGCTCGCCGAACGCGGCCCCGTCCCGCTCCAGACGGTCCTGGCCGCGGTCCGTCAGGTCGAGGAGCGGCGCCTGGCCGAACGCCGGGGCCTGGAGCTGTTCCTGACCGACTCCGGCCGTGACGCTGCCGAACGGCTTGCAAAGGCCCGCGAGGAGTCCCTGGCCGACCTGCTCGGCGACTGGTGGCAGCCGGGACGCTCCACCGACCTGACGCAGCTGGTGAAGGAGCTCACCGGCGAGTTGTGCGGAGCCGAGCGTGAGCGGCCGCACGACGGTCCGATGAAGGAGGCTGGCTGACGACCTGGTCCGCCATCAGCTCCTTGCAGAACCAGTGTTCGGCGTACGGGGAGTCATTGTGCGGTGCGGTCTCGGTGTAGCCGAGGCGGGCGTACAGGGCGCGGGCCGCCACCAGATCGGAGCGGGTGTCGAGGACGATCCGCCGGGCGCCGAGAGCACGGGCGGCCTCCTCCGCGGCCACCACGAGGAGCGCCGCCCCGCCGCTGCCGCGCATCCGCTCCCTCACGAAGACCCGGGTGAGTTCGGCCGTGTCCGGGTCCAGGAGCCGTACCCCCGCTGACCCGGCCGGCTCACCCGCGTACCATCCGACGAGCAACTGACCCGTCGGTGGCGCGAGTTCAGCACCCGTCTCGGCCGCGATCTCCCGCTCCAGCTCGTCGGGGTCGGTGCGGTGCCCCTCGTGCAGCACGTACCAGCGGTCGCTGACTTCCGTGTAGTACGCCCGCCACAGCGCGGCGGCGGCAGGCGAGTCGTACGGCTCCGGGGTGATCATCCACGTCATGCCGGTCATGATCGGGCGCTGCCGTGCGCCGTCCGCAACTGCATAAACACGAGCCGGAGGAGTCCAGGACACTGCCTGTCGTGAACCCTACGGGTCGCCTCTACGCCCGCGTCGAGGAGTCGCGCGCCGCCGCGCCCCGCCCGACACACGGTCCCGGCCCCGGTACCGGTCAGCTGTGGCCGGTCGGCGCGACCACCGGCAGCCGGCCGCCCCTAGACCGCCGGCCCCGGTGTGTCCCCGCGTGCCGTGGGACCTCCCCCGGCGGTGGCCCTGCGCTGCCGCCACTCACGTACGACCTCCTCGACGTTGTACGGCTTCTTGCCCAGGGGCGGGCCGGGCGGCGGCTTGAACATCATGTCGCGGATCTTGACGTTGACGTCCTCGATGAGCTTCCGGACGACCCTCTCCGAGGGCGCCGCGTACGCCGCCCCGAGCGCGTCTTCGGCCTCTTTGCGCAGGGCGAGGGCGGGTGGCAGCACGGCCAGCCCCTCGCGCGCCATCTTCCGCTTCACCCACCACAGTTCGTCATAGGTTGCCTCGAGGTCGGCGGGCAGCGGCTCGCCCGTCCCCGGCAGCCGCTCGAACTCACCGCGGGCCTGCGCATCGCGGATCTGCTGGTCGACCCAGGACTCGAACGGGACGCCCGGTGGCTTTCGCTCGGTCATGAGCCCATTGTGCCGGACGCGGCCCGGTCGGGCGTTTTATCATTCGGCGGCGGTATGCCGCTCCGGCCACCGCACCAGAACCTTCGAACGCTGCAGCACCTGCTCCACCCGCTGCAGCCGCTTTACTGCTTCAGGGGGAACCAGGCGTGCTCGAACTGACCATGGCCACCGTCTCGGGGGCCGATTCGGGGACCACGGCCGGGATGTCGATGGCCGAAGCGCCCAGCGAGCCGGGCGCCGTGCTCCGGGTCGGCCGTGACGCGTCGGTGTGCCGGCTGGTGACCCCGGAGGACTGGCTCTTCGTCTCGCGTGTCCACCTGGAGTTCCTGTGCGGTCCCGACGGGGGCTGGCAGTTGACCTGGCTGCACGGCTCCCAGGCCGACCCGGCGTCCGAAGTGCGTTTGATCGTGGGGGAGTACGCGCAGCGTGTCGCCTACGGTGCGACCGTGCTGCTGCCGCAGGGCGGGACCGGTGAGATCATTGTCCAGGACCGCACCGCGCCCCGCAGTGTCAACGTGGGGTTCTACCACGAGGGCTGAGCCGGCGGGCGGAGGTGGAGATCCCCGAGTGGACCACGCTGCTCAGGCCCGTACCCGGGTCAGGCCAGTACCCGGGCCATGGCGAAGCCGTCGTAGCCCTTGCTGCCCACCGTCTGGATCGCCGTGCCGCTCAGCCTCGGGTGGCCTGCGATCAGTTCGATCGCGGCGCGGGTGCCGACGATGTCCGGCTCGGTGCTGCGCGCGTCGGTGATCCGGCCGCCGCGCACCACGTTGTCCAGGACGATCAGGCTGCCCGCCCGGGTGAGCCGGAGCGCCCACTCCACGTAGTGCGCGTTGTTGGCCTTGTCGGCGTCGATGAACACCAGGTCGAAGGGGGCCGGGTTCTCGTCGGCGAGTTTGGGCAGCGACTCCAGGGCCGCGCCCACCCGCACCTCCGCGATCCGCTCCAGACCCGCACGGGCGAGGTTCCGGGCGGCCACGTCGGCGTGCTTGGCGTTGTACTCCAGCGAGACCAGTCTGCCGTCCTCGGGCAGGGCGCGGGCCATCCAGATCGTGCTGTACCCGCCGAGTGTGCCGATCTCCAGGATGTTCCGCGCGCCCTGTACCTGGGCGAGCAGCTGCAGGAACTTGCCCTGGGTGGCCGTGACGCTGATGGGCGGCAATCCGGCGGCACCGCTGTCCCGCAGAGCCGCCCGGAGCGCCTCGTCATCGGTGGAGAGTTGGCTGCTGAAGTAGTCGTCGACGTCGTTCCAGAGCTGCGCCCCGCTCATGCGTCTGCTGCCTTTCCCGAGTGTCTTCCCGAAGCTCCGTGGTCCTGCCCGCACCGATCATCTCAGCCGGGTGGCGCGGATGGGGCGATCGGCGGCGGGGGCTGTACGGGTGGCGGCGGGATCACCGGCCAGCACGCACGCTCGCGCCGCCCGGTGTCCGGCGGTCATGAAGAGTGGCCTTCGTTCCCGCTGTTACCAGAGATACAGCCGGGGATACAGACGAAGTCGGGTGTCCGAATGGTTCCGGGCAGCTGTGACGCTTCTCGCGCCGTCCCGGGGGCCACCGGACCCTCCCCGCGGCTATCGTCGTCCGGACCAAAGGCGGACGGACGACAGGTGAAGCGGGGGTTGCCTGCGTCCTTCTCCGGGGGGTCTGCGAGCCTCATAGGGTTCGCGGTGGGAACCCGGCGCGCACGGCGCCCGGGACGTAGGGGCGGGAGGCCGACGAGGCGTGGCGAACGTGGAGCACAGCGGACGACCGACGGATGCCTTCGGGCCGGCTGAACCGGGAGCGCGCCTGCGCGCGGCCCGGCTCGCGCTGTGGGCGGTGGCGGCGATCCTCGCCGTACGGCAGATGACCGTCGTCCTCACCACCCCGAGCGGCCGGCGGCTCACCGACCTGGAGACCTGGGTCGGCCCCCACGGCGTCCTCCACGTGAACGGCTCGCTCTACGACTCGACCCGCTTCACCGGCACCCCCTTCGCCGGCCTGGTCCTGAAACCGCTCACCCGTTCCGCGCAAGTGGCCCTCGGCTGGAGCTGGACCTTCGGCACCCTGCTGCTCGTCGCCGCCCTCGGCCTGGTCGCCGCACGCGCGCTGCCCCAGCCGGTCAGCCGCCGCACCTCGCTGCTGGCCGCGCCCGTGGCGGTCAGCCTGCTCATGCTGTCACTGCCGGTCCGCAACACCCTGTGGCTCGGCCAGACCAGCATCATCCCGGTCCTTCTCGTCCTGCTCGGCTGCTTCACCGTACGCGGAGCACGGGCGGGCGGCCTGTGCATCGGCGTGGCCGCCGCCCTGCAACCGACCGTGCTGCTCTTCGCCCCGCTGCTGTGGTTCACCGGCCGCCGCAGGGCGGCCCTCACCACGGCCGGCACCTTCGCCGCATGCACCGTGCTCGCCTGGGCAGCGATGCCGCACGACTCGTACACCTACTGGGTGCACCATGTGGCCGGAGTGGGCCTTGGCGGTCCGGCCGACGGCATCGCCAACCAGTCGCTGCACGGCGCACTCCTGCGCCTCGGCCTCGCCGGCCCGGTGGAGATCACTCTCTTCCTGCTCCTGAGCGCCGCCGTCGCGGCCCTCACCCTGCGCCGCGCCGCCGACTACGCCCGCGACGGCCAGCTCCTGCTCGCCGTGGCGATCACCGGCTGCGCCGCCGTGGCGATCTCACCCACCGCCTGGCAGCACCAGCTGCTGTGGGTGCTGCTCGCGGCGGTCGGTCGGGTCGGCAAGCGGGCCTCGGACCGGTACGTCTGGCCGGTGGCGGTCATCCTCGTGACGACACTGCCGGCGAAGATGATGCTCCCGAACATGCCGGCGCTCTACCCGCTGCGCGACGACCTCGTCCTGCTCACGGCCCTGGCCGCCGCCACGGTCGTCCCCTTCCTGCGCCGCACCTCGCCGTACTACCGGACGCCCGTGCCGACCCAGTACGCCCCGCGGGTCCCCGCCCGCTTCCGGCGCGTCCCGCTGCTTCCCTTCCTCCGTCGGGTCCTCACCCGCCCGAACCTGCTGCTGGAACTGCTCCTCATCCGCGTGGTCTATGCCGCCTACTCGCAGGTCCGCCTGGCCGCAACCGGTGGTAGCAGCACCGGGGGTCGCTTCACCGCCGAACACCACGGTCACCTCATCCTCGGACTCGAACGCTTCCTGCACATCGACATCGAGTACGGGGCCAACCACGCGGTCGTGAAGATCGGCTGGCTGCGGGACTTCTTCGACTTCTACTACGAGTCCTTCCACTTCGTCGTCCCGCTGACCGTCCTCGCCGTCCTGTACTGGCGCCGTCCGGTCGACTACCGCTGGGCCCGTACCTCCCTCGGCTTTGCCACTTTCCTCGCCCTGGTCGGCTTCTGGCTCTTCCCGTTGGCGCCACCCCGCCTGATGCCGACCCTCGGCATCATCGACACCGTCCACGGCGTCCAGGACTTCTCCAAGCCGGACTACGGCACCCTGACGGCCCTGACCAACCAGTACGCGGCGATGCCGTCCCTGCACTTCGGCTGGTCCCTGTGGTGCGGACTGGTCATCGCGATCATCGCCCCGAAGTGGTGGATGAAGGTCCTCGGCCTGCTGCACCCCTTCTGCACGGTCTCGGCCATCATCGCGACCGGAAACCACTGGGTGCTGGACGCGGTCGGCGGTGCGGCGGTGGTCACTGCGGGCTTCGGTCTGGCGTACCTATTCCAGGGACCCAGAGCCGCCGTCGCCGCCGCCTCGGCCCGCCCTGCACCCGAACCAGAGCGTCTCGTCGTCGCCGGAACCCGGTGACGCACCGTCCCACGTGTCGGCCACGGTCTCGGGCAGCGTGCGACCGCGTCCGCGTTCCGCGTCGTGGTCGGTCCCGTCCGGCCACGCGGAGCGGCTGGGCGAGGCCGCCGGTCGCCTCGGCCCGCTCGCCCGCCACTGCCGCGCCAGGAGCACGGCGCGGCGGCGGGCGGGCATGTGCCGCACGAGGTGACGGGCGGCGCCTGCACTGAGGCTGCCGGAGCCCTCCGCGCCGTCGTGGCCGCGCGCGGTTCCCACACCCCGGCCGGGCCGGTCCGCATGGCCGCCCCCGCCGCCTTCGCCGACTGGACGGCTACAGTCGCTGAATGATCGTCCCGGTGGCCAGGCCGCCGCCCGCACACATCGTGATGAGTGCGAACTCCTTGTCGGTGCGCTCCAGTTCATGGAGCGCAGTGGTGATGAGGCGGGCCCCGGTCGCGCCGACCGGGTGCCCGAGGGCGATCGCACCGCCGTTGACGTTGACCTTCTCCAGGTCCTGCTCGAACACCTGGGCCCAGCTCAGCACCACCGACGCGAAGGCCTCGTTGATCTCCACGAGGTCGATGTCCTTTAGGGTCATCCCCGCCTTGCCCAGGACCGCGCGGGTCGCGTCGATCGGGCCGTCCAGGTGGAAGTGTGGGTCGGCGCCGACCAGGGCCTGGGCGACGATCCGTGCCCGGGGCTTCAGCCTCAGGGCACGGGCCATTCGCTTCGAGGCCCACATGAGGGCCGCCGCGCCGTCCGAGATCTGCGACGAGTTGCCCGCCGTGTGCACCGCCGTCGGCATCACCGGCTTCAGACCGGCCAGGGCTTCCATGGACGTGTCCCGTAGCCCTTCGTCCCTGTCCACCAGCCGCCACATGCCCTGCCCGGCGTACTGCTCCTCCTCGGTGGTGGGGACCTGGACGGCGAAGGTCTCCCGCTTGAAACGTTCTTCCGCCCAGGCGTTGGCCGCTCGTTCCTGCGACAACAGCCCCAGCGCGTCCACGTTCTCCCTCGTCAGCCCCCGGTGCCGGGCGATCCGCTCGGCCGCCTCGAACTGGTTGGGCAGGTCGACGTTCCACTCGTCGGGGAACGGCTTGCCCGGACCGTGCTTGGAGCCGGAGCCCAGTGGTACGCGCGACATGGCCTCGACGCCGCAGCTGACCCCTACGTCGATCACCCCCGCCGCGACCATGTTGGCCACCAGGTGCGACGCCTGCTGCGAGGAACCGCATTGGCAGTCGACCGTTGTCGCAGCCGTCTCGTACGGCAGCCCCATGGCCAGCCAGGCGGTGCGCGCGGGGTTCATGGACTGCTCGCCGGCGTGGGTCACCGTGCCGCCGACGATCTGCTCGACCGCGTCGGCGGGGATGCCGGCGCGGCCGAGCAGTTCACGGTAGGTCTCACCCAGCAGATAGGCGGGGTGCAGATTGGCGAGCGCGCCGCCGCGCTTGCCGATGGGGGTGCGTACGGCTTCGACGATCACGGGTTCGGCGGCCATGGGTGTGGGTCCTCTCCGAGAGGGCTCTCCTCCAGAACTGATACGCGTTCTAGTTCTGTATGCAGTCTGCTGACACGATGTCCATCGCCGCAAGGGTCTTGCAGACGCCGAAGTTGAGATCTGCGCGAAATTCGCACGCATCGACGGTGTCGCACCTCTTGCCAGTTCTAGAACTCGTTACTACGTTCACCGCAACTGCTGATGGTCCGTCAGATGGCTGGAGTCCGCCGATGCACTGCCCTGCGCTGCCCGACGGGTTCGACTTCACCGACCCCGATGTGCTGCACCACCGCGTGCCCCTGTGGGAGTTCGCCGAACTGCGCCGTAGCGAACCCGTCCGCTGGATCCCGCAGCCGCCCGGTGTCGCGGGCTTCGACGACACCGGGTACTGGGCGGTGACCCGGCATGCCGACGTCAAGTACGTCTCCACGCATCCGGAGCTGTTCTCCTCCTCCCTCAACACGGCGATCATCCGCTTCAACGAGCACATCGAACGTGACGTGATCGACGCGCAGCGGCTGATCCTGCTCAACATGGACCCACCGGAACACACGCGTGTGCGCCAGATCGTGCAGCGGGGGTTCACGCCGCGCTCCATCCGGGCCCTGGAGGACCGGCTCCGGTCCCGCGCCGAGGCCATCGTCGCCCGTGCCCGTACCCGTTCCGGACCCTTCGACTTCGTCACCGAAGTGGCCTGTGAACTGCCCTTACAGGCCATCGCCGAGTTGATCGGCGTGCCGCAGGAGGACCGCGGCAAGATCTTCGACTGGTCCAACAAGATGATCGCCTACGACGATCCCGAGTACGCGATCACCGAGGAGGTGGGTGCCCAGTCGGCCGCCGAGATCATTGCCTATGCGATGAACATGGCCGCCGGACGCAAGCGGTGCCCGGCCCGCGACATCGTGACGACCCTCGTGGCGGCGGAGGACGAGGGCAACCTGAACTCCGACGAGTTCGGATTCTTCGTGCTGATGCTGGCGGTGGCCGGCAACGAGACCACCCGCAACGCCATCACCCACGGCATGCACGCCTTCCTCACCCACCCCGACCAGTGGGACCTCTTCACGCGTGAGCGCCCCTCCACCACGGCCGAGGAGATCGTCCGTTGGGCCACTCCGGTCAACGCCTTCCAGCGGACCGCCACCCAGGACACGGAGCTGGGTGGGGTGCGGATCGGGAAGGGGGACCGGGTCGGCCTGTTCTACGCCTCCGCCAATCACGACCCGGAGGTCTTCACCGCCCCGGACGCCTTCGACATCACCCGCGATCCCAATCCGCACCTGGGGTTCGGCGGCGGCGGCCCGCACTACTGCCTCGGCAAGTCCCTCGCGGTTCTGGAAATCGACCTGATCTTCCACGCGATCGCCGACGCCATGCCCGGCCTGAGGGCGGCCGATGCCCCGCGCCGGCTGCGCTCGGCCTGGATCAACGGCGTCAAGGAGCTGCGGGTCACCCTCGGCTGACCGGCGCAGGCGCCCGTGCGTTCCCTCGACTCACTCCCGCCCGGAGGCCGCTACTGCCAGCGCCCCCGCCGCCAGCGCGGCGATCACCAGGGGGATCCCCAGCCCGTGGTGCAAGACCAGCCAGGCCCCCAGGCAGGCTCCGGCGAACATCGCGACGACCGCGCCCGCACGGCGGGGGAAACGGCGATCCGTGCCGCCGCCGAGTCGGGATTCGGCGGCCAGGTGGGTCAGGGTCGTGGTCAGGACCGTGGTGGTGACATCCGCCACGCCCAGCTGGCGGACGGTCGCGTTGCGCAGGCCCATGGCGAAGGCCATGAGGGCGATGAGGGCGTACTGGGCAGCGCCGGCATGCGGCCAGGCGAAGGCCACCGCCGACGCCGCGCCGATCAGGACGGCCTCCGCCGCCAGGGACAGACGGGCCCAGGTGCGGTGGGAGCCGCCTCTGAGGCGGGCCGACAACCGGCCGCCCACCACTGCGCCGGGCAGGAAGCAGGCCAGCGAGGTGGCCGCGTGGCGGATCGAGAAGCCGGGGGCGCCGGCCGAGGCGAGGCCCAGGATGACCACGTTTCCGGTCATGTTGGCGGTGAAGACGTGGCCCAACCCCAGGTAGCTGACGGCGTCGACCAGGCCGCTCACTACGGTCAGGATCAGCAGTACGGGCACCAGCCGTACCCCGCGTTCCTCCGAGTCCCGGGCCGGTGGCACCGGTGTCGTCGGCGTCGTCATCGTTCCTCGTGCCTCCGGTTCGCCGGACGGACAGGGCGGTGACAACTCCACCACCTGCCGGTCGGCAAGGTCCGGACATACGCGCGCACCCTCGCCGGGGGCGAGGGTGCGGATGCGGGTGCGGGTGCCGGCTCAGTGCCGGGCGCCCGGAGGCCGTACGGCTCAGTACCAGTGGTTGGTCTGCCAGAAGTTCCAGGCCTTGACCGGGCTGCCGTAGCGGGAGTTCATGTAGTCCAGACCCCACTTGATCTGGGTGGCCGGGTTGGTCTTCCAGTCGGAACCGGCGGAAGCCATCTTCGAACCCGGCAGGGCCTGGACCAGGCCGTAGGCGCCGGACGAGCTGTTGGTGGCGGTGGGGTTCCAGCCGCTCTCGTGCTCGACGATCTTGCTGAAGGCGTTGAACTGGGCGGCGTCCGGGATCATCTTGTGCGCGATCGCCTTGGCGGAGGAGGCCGAGGTCGGGGCGGCCTGGGCGGGCGCCGCGGCCAGTGCCATACCGGCGGTGGCGGCGGCCACGGCGGCAGTGGTGAGGACCTTCTTCGGGGAAGCGATGCGGCGGATGAAGGAGACGGACACGGAGAACCTCTTGCGTCGGGGACATGGGGATCGCCCGCATGCGGTGAACCACGCTCCGCGTGGTGGCCGCATACGTCGGCGCCGCGGCCCGTGAGGGCTCGTGGCGCCTGGCGACGTCGTCCAGAGAAGCAGGATCGAAGCCTGCCCGCAATGACCCCTTTTACTAGTTGTGGCCGGATCCGCGGGGAACGTCCGTCGTGTGGCCTGGGTCTCAAAGTGCAGGTCAGGGGGGGTGCTCGAAAGGATGTATCGGACAAATGGGACTACTATCCTGGTGCGTAGGTGACCTGTGTCATGTGGGGTGCTTCACCGTCCGGCTCACGAGGCGGAACCGGGTGCTCACGCAGCGGCACGGTTGGCTGTGCCGCCCGTCACGCGGCCGGGCCGTCGAATGTGACCGCGGTCTCGAACGCGGCCCGCCGCGTGGCCCGGCGCAGCGCGCGCAGCACCGCCGGACCCAGCGCCAGGGTCAGCACCACGGTGCAGACCGCCCGGCCCAGGTCCCAGCCCAGGGAGGTGGCCAGGCAGTAGGCGACGAAGCGGGCCAGGTTGGCGGGGACCGAGGCATGCGGGTCGAAGGAGATGTTCGACGCCGCGGCGGCGAGGAAGGGCCAGCCGACCAGATTCATGACCGTGCCGTAGGCGAAGGCCGCCAGGAAGCCGTAGCAGGCCAGGAGTAGCAGTTCACCCCGGCCGCGCAGCCGGACCGGGCCCGGGAGCAGGCCCGCTCCCAACGTGAACCAGCCCATCGACAGCATCTGGAACGGCAGCCACGGTCCGACCCCGCCGGTGAGCAGCGCGGACGCGAACATCGTCACCGAGCCCAGCACGAAGCCGAAACCGGGGCCCAGCACCCGGCCGCTGAGCACCATCAGGAAGAACATCGGCTCGATCCCGGCCGTGCCCGCGCCGATCGGGCGCAGCGCCGCCCCCGTCGCCGCCAGCACCCCCAGCATGGCCACGGCCTTCGGCCCGAGGTCCGACTCGGAGATCGTCGCCGCCACCACCGCGACCAGCAGTACCAGCAGACCCGCGAAGAGCCAGGGCGCGTCCTGGGCATGGGCGCTGAGCTGTGCGGTGGGCGGGGCCAGGAAGGGCCAGCCGAACGCGACCGCACCGACCGCGCCGACCAGCACCAGCGCGGTGAGGGAACGGGGGCCCAGGCGTACGGCACGGACCCGTGACTGCGGGCTCACGCCAGCGCCTCCCTCACCTCGGCCACCGTCAGCCACTGCTGGGGGGCCAGGATCTTCGTCACCTGAGGGGCGAAGGACGGTGAGGCCACCACGATCTCGGCCGTCGGCCCGTCGGCGATCACCTCGCCCTCGGCAAGCAGAACCACGCGGTGGGCGATCTCGGCCGCCAGCTCCACGTCGTGCGTGGCCAGTACGATCGCGTGCCCGTCAGCGGCCAGGGCGCGCAGCACGGCCGCCAGACGGGCCTTGGCCCCGTAGTCCAGGCCGCGTGTCGGCTCGTCGAGCAGGAGCAGTGGGGGGCGGGCGGTCAGGACCACGGCCAGGGCGAGGGCCAGACACTGGCCCTCGGACAGGTCGCGAGGGTGAGTGTCGTCCGCGACGCCTGGCAACAGCTCGGACACCAGCGTCCGGCAGGTGCCGGGCGCGGCCTGCGTGTCCCGGTCCGCCGCCGCGCACTCGGCTGCCACCGTGTCCGCGTACAGCACATCGCGTGGCTCCTGCGGGACGAGTCCGACGTGGCGCACCAGATCGCGGGGCGCGCTGCGGTGCGGCACCGCTCCGCCGACCCGGACCGTGCCGGCGGTGGGCTCCACCAGCCCGACGAGCGAGCCGAGGAGAGTGGACTTCCCGGCACCGTTGCGGCCCATCAGGGCGATGGTCTCGCCGGGAGCCACGGCGAGGTCCACGCGGTGCAGGGCGTCGATCCCGCCCCGGCGGACGCCCAGCGCGCGGACCTCGGCGACCTGCGAGGGGCAGGGCTGCGGGGACTCGGGCGTGGCGCGCCAGAACAGCCGGCGACGGGAGCGCCTCATGGGTGCGGTGGATGCTGGTGGTGGTGTGGCGCCGGGTGCCGTGGATGCCGACGGTGGCGTGGTGCCGGCGGGGGAGGCCGTTTCGGGCAGGGAAGGCGGAGGGGGAGGGGGACAGGAGGATGGAAGGGGAAGGGGAGGACGGTCGGGACGGTCGGCCAGGCGGGTGCGCAGCTCGCCCGCGCGGCGGCGGGCGTCCCGCACCGTCAGCGGGAGCGGGGACCAGCCGGCCAGCCGGCCCAGGCCCACCACCGGCGGGTACACCGGGGACACGGCCATGACCTCGGCCGGAGGGCCGACGACCGGGGCGGCGCCCGGAGCGGGCAGCAGTACGACCCGGTCGGCGTACTGGATCACCCGTTCCAGCCGGTGCTCCGCCATCAGCACCGTCGTCCCCAGGTCGTGCACCAGCCGCTGCAGCACGGCCAGCACCTCCTCGGCCGCGGCCGGGTCCAGCGCCGAGGTCGGTTCGTCCAGCACCAGCACCGGGGGGTGCGGGGTGAGGACCGAGCCGATCGCGACCCGCTGCCGCTGCCCGCCGGAGAGCGTGGCGATCGGGCGGTCCCGTAGCCCGGCCAGGCCCAGGAGGTCCAGCGTCTCCTCCACCCGGCGCCGCATCACCTCCGGAGCGAGCCCCAACGACTCCATGCCGTAGGCGAGTTCGTCCTCCACCGTGTCCGTGACGAAGTGTGCGAGCGGGTCCTGCCCCACCGTGCCGACGACATCGGCGAGTGCGCGAGGCTTGTGGGTACGGGTGTCCCGGCCGGCCACCGTGACGCGTCCGCGCAGTGTGCCGCCGGTGAAGTGCGGCACCAGCCCGCTGACCGCGCCGAGCAGGGTCGACTTGCCGACCCCGGACGGGCCGACGAGTAGCACCAATTCCCCTTCCGGTACCTCGAAGTCGGCGTTCCGGACGGTGGGTCCGGCCGCGCCGTCGTAGGACACGGTGACATTCTCGAAGCGGATCACGACGGCTTCCTTGGGCCGGGGTCCCGGGGGACGGCGAAGGCAGGCAGCAGGGCGAACAGGACGGCGGCGGCGGGCCACAGCGGGAGCGTGGGTGCAACGAGGGGGACCACCCCGGGATGCAGGGCCTCCGGATCACGGGCGGAGGCGAGCGTGAGCAGTGCGGCCACCGCGGCGCCCGAGCCCGAGACCAGCC
Source organism: Streptomyces pluripotens (assembly GCF_000802245.2). Taxonomy (NCBI): domain Bacteria; kingdom Bacillati; phylum Actinomycetota; class Actinomycetes; order Kitasatosporales; family Streptomycetaceae; genus Streptomyces; species Streptomyces pluripotens. The sequence continues at coordinate 1,938,621 of NZ_CP021080.1, read as the reverse complement.
AGGCCCGCAGGTCCCAGGGGTCCGGCCGGTAGCGGGTGCGCAACGAGCGGCGGCCACCCAGCCGCAGGCCCGCGAGCGCGGCGGCTGCCCCGGCGAGGAGCACCACTAGCCCGTAGGTGCCGCCGTCAGCGGTGAGCAGGCCGTACGTCCCTGCGCACACCCCGAGCAGGCCGCCCAGGGTGAGTGCGGCCGTCGTGCGGCGGACGGGCGCCGGGACCTCGGCAGTACGGCCGTAGCCGCGGGACTCCATGGCCGCGGCGAGCGCCACCGAGCGCTCCAACGCCCCCTCCAGGACCGGCAGCCCGACCTGGAGCAGCCCCCGTACACCGCGGTCCGGACGGCCGCGCAGCCGACGGGCGGCACGCAGCCGCTGGACGTCCGCGATCAAATGGGGCGCGAAGGTCAGGGCGACGACCACGGCGACCCCCATCTCGTAGAGCGCGCCGGGCAGGGACTTGAGCAGCCGGGCCGGGCTGGCCAGGGCGTTCGCGGCGCCCACGCAGATCAGTAGGGTGGCCAGTTTCAGGCCGTCGTAGGCGGCGAAGACGACCGCCTCCGCGGTGACCTTGCCGCCCAGCCGGATGCCCTGCGCCCAGTGCGGGAGCGGGACTTCGGGGAGCGTGAAGAGGGTGTGCGTGCCGGGGATGGGCGAGCCGAGGGCCACTGCGAAGAGCAAGCGGGCGAGGAGGACGGCCACGGCGAGCCTGGCGAAGGCGGAGTAGGAGCGGGACCAGGGGGCGGCGGAGCGGTGCGTCGCCACGACGTAGGCGGACGCGGTGACGAGGAGGGCGAGCAAGAGCGGGTTGGTGGTCCGGGTGGCCGCGGTACCGAGGGAGAGGGACCACAGCCACCAGGCGCCGGGATGCACCGCGACCCGGTACCCGGCACGGGCCGGGCCGCTCGCGGAACGGCGCACGTGCGGTGGCCGCACGTCCCCGCGGGCGTGGGGAACCGTGCGAGCGGTCACGGACCGCCCGGAGTCACCCGGCCCCATCGCGCCGCCGCCGTGCCTGCCACACCGCTGCCCCTGCCAACAGGGCGACGACGGCCACGCCGATCGGTAGACCCAGTGCTGGGCCGCCGTCCGGACCCTTCTCCGTCTGCGCGGCAGCATTCTTCTCCTGCGCGGCACCGTCCGTCCGTTCGGCCGCGCCGTCCTTCCGCGCCGTCGACACCTGTTCGCCGCACCCCTTCTCCGGGTAGCCGGAGATCGCGCACAGCAGGGCACGGGTGTCGTAGCGGAGGGGCTTGGCGACCGAGGCGAGCGCCTCGGCCGTCGTCGCGTCAGCGAAGACGCGGGCGCAGGCCGTGCGGGGGGCGGGCGGGGTCTCGCCAGACGGCGCGTCCGCGGGGGTGCCGAAGTCGAGGACCAGCGCCACCCGCTTGGTGCCGGACTTGGCGGGCGTGCCGGCGCAGATCGAGGTGAAGTCCGCCGTGCCGCGCGGGCGGCTCGCGTCCGCGGAGTCCGCGCTCACCGCGAAGCGGAAGCCCTGGACGGAGCCGTCCTCGGGGCGGACGGTCGACGGCCCCTGGGTGGCGTACGTCCAGCGACCACCGGAGCGCTCCCAGAACGACCAGTAGCGGTAGCCGGTGGCGTGGGCCTGGGCGGCGCCGAGGAGGAGCGCGAGCGCGGCGAGCAGCAGCGGCGCGGCAGCACGGCGGACGGCGGTCACGGCTGCCGCTTCTTCCGGCTGGCGAGCAGGAAGCCGACGCCGGCGCCCGCGACGAGAACGACGCCGACGATCCACCACACGCTCGGGTCCGAGCCGTCGTCGGACGACTTCGCCTGCTGCTGCGTTTTGAGGGCCGGGGCGCTCTCCACGTGGGGAGCCGGGCCCAGTGCGTTGAGGGAGCGGACGAGGCTGGTGCCGCCGAAGTCCCCCGGCTGCGCGCCGACCGCGTGCGCGGCGAGGATCAGCTGGGCGTACGCGGCCGGGCCGCTCTGCTTCGCCCATGGGCCGGCGTTCTTCTCCAGCCAGGCATACGCCTTCCCAGCCTGTTCGACGCGGCCGTCCGCGGCGAGGGCGACGACGGTGTCCGCGGTGTTGCCGAAGTCGGGCTGGTCCTTGGCGCCGGGCAGAGCCGACTGCACGTGGCCGGTCTTGGCGACGGCTGCCGCCAGGTACGCGCCGGCGTTGTCCGCGACCCGTGCCGGGGTGAGGTGGCCGGCCTCGGCGCAGGCGGCCTCGGCAGGCGCCTTGCCGGCCTGTGCGACGAATCCCTTGCCGAGTGCGCCCAGCAGGCCGGCCGCGGTCGCGTCCACGTTGGCGACCAGCTTGCCCTTCTTGTCCGGCTGGTAGGCGAGGGCGCCACCGCCGTCCTGATCACAGGGGACGGACCAGGCGAGCAGCGCGTCGTAGGGGGACTTGCCCGACGCGCGGACGTCCGCCGGATCCGCACCGGCCGCCGACAGCGCGCCGATGACGACGGACGTGGAGTTGGTGTCGCTGGGGCTGCCCGGGTAGTAGCTCCAGCCGCCGTCCTTGTTCTGTATGGACTTCAGCCAGCCCACCGCCTTCTGCACGGAACCGCCGTGCCCGCCGACCGCGCGCAGGGCCTGGACGGCGGCGGCCGTGCTGTTGGTGTCGGGCTGGACCTTGTCGTCGCAGGCCTTGGCGGGTGCGGCGCGGAAGGCGGCGAAGGCGCCGTTCGCGCACTGCTGTCCGGTGAGCCAGTCCACGGCCTCGGCGGCCGGCCGGTAGCCGAGCGTGCGCTGGGCGAGCAGCGTCAGCGACTGCCGCCACACGCCGTCGTAGGTGGGGTCCGCCGTGCCGTAAAGACCTGTCGGGATCGTCGTCTTCGGGGACGGGGACGGGGAGGAACCGGCGGCCGTGGCGGGGGCGGCGGCTGCCAGCACGCCTATGGCGGCGAGAGCCGCGGCACTGCGGCGTACGTTCATGATCGGCGACTGCCTCTCCTGCGGGGAGCCGGGCAGCGCACGGGAGACACCCCGGGCGGCTCGGCTCCGTAATCCTCGACGGTGCCGTGCGCGGCGGGCCGCCGCGCACATGAGCCGGTCAACGTGCCGTTCGGGGCAGTCCGGCTCACCGTCCGATGACGGCTCACGGTTGCGGGTCAGCGCCGGAATTGCACCGGCTTTCCCCCGTACGGGTGTGATGACGACCCGGCTACTGTACCGGCAGCTCCGTGCGGCCCGAGGGGTGGCCGTGAGCACACGGGGGCGGTGACCAGGGTCACGGTCATGGCGGTGACGGCGAGACGAACTCGTCACGGACTACGGCGTCGAGGTGGAGTAGATCATCCGTACGTGAATACAGCCTTCTGCCAGCGCCCTGAAGGTCTGTGAGCGGGGCTTGGTGGCCCATGTCAAGCCATGTTCATAGACCTTTTCATCGCGTCGGCTCAGTGCACTCCGCGACGCGGGCTTCGGAACCTCGGAGAGCGCGAACCCATGTGTGCTGTTGCACGTCAGTTGCCTGAAATTGGCATGCGGGCGTGGCCATTTCGGAATCATGTCTGTATGACGTTGTGGCGGGTATTGCGCTGGGCGGGGGCTGCTGTCGGCCTGATCGCTCTGATCGTTTTCTTCGCCCTGCTGGGGCTGGATCGGGCAGATCAGCTGAGCAGTGTGCTGAGTCTGTTCTTTACGGTGGCCGGGTTTGTGCTGGCGGTGGTGAGCCATCTGCGGCAGCAACCTGTGAATGGACCCTCGCCTGTTGCGCGCGGTGGGTCGATCGCCTCGCGTGGGAGTGTGCGCGGTTCGACGGCTGTCGATACTGGTTCGGGTGCCGCTCCGTCCGGTTGGCCGTCCGCGCCGCCGGGAGGGGCTGGGCCCTTGGCTGACAGTGGGGCGATCGCGGCAGACGGTGACGTCCGGGATTCCGAGGCTCGGCGGGGTTCGTAGTGGGCCGCCGGAGACCGAATCGCACCAGGCGCGGCGGTAGGGCACCGGGCCTGTCGGCCGACAAGGGCTCGATCGTGGCGGGCCGTGACGTCAAGAGCGCCACGTCTTTCCACACGCACAACGCGGTGCTGCCTGCGGGAGCGCTGAAGAGCGCGCCGAGGGTGAAGGCGCCGGCAGGTCTGAGCAACATGCCGCAACCGCATGGGTTCGTCGGGCGTGATCGCCAGCTTGCCGCGCTGAATGCGGCGTTCGCCACGTCGGGGGAAGTGGTGGTGCAGGCGCTTCACGGCTTGGGAGGCGTCGGCAAGTCCACGCTTGCCGCGTACTGGGCCAGCACAAGATCAGGTAGTTCCCCGCAGTGGTGGATCACCGCCGAGTCGCCTGCTGCCCTGGATGCCGGGCTGGCGGATTTCGCGGTCGCCCTTCACCCCGCGCTCGCGAGCACGCAGATGGGCGCCGACGAGTTGCGGGAGTGGGCTCTGTTGTGGCTCGCTGCCCATCGGAACTGGCTGATCGTGCTGGACAACGTCATCGACCCCCAGCATGTCCGTCCGGTCGTCGAGCGAGCCGGTAACGGTGGACGCTTCCTCATCACCAGCCGCCGTGCCACCGGCTGGCATCAGCTGTCCTCCACCGTGCCCCTGGACGTCCTGGAAGAAGCCGAAGCGGTCGAGTTGTTCACCCGCATCCTCACTCACGAGAAGCAGCGGGACAGCGACGGTGCCGCCGAGGTCTGCGCGGAAGTGGGCTTTCTGCCCTTGGCGGTGGAGCAGGCAGCCTCGTACTGCGTCGAGACCGACATCTCCCCACGCCACTATCTGGGCCTGCTCGACCGTAAGCCGGCTGAGACGTTCACCAGGACAGCCGAAGGCGGGGACGCGGACCGTACGATCGCCCGGATCTGGAGCATCACTCTCGACCGTCTCAAGGACATGCCCTTGGCGTGGGAGGTTTTGCGGGTGCTTGCCTGGTACGCCCCCGATGGCATTCCGTGCGGCCTTCTCGATGATCTCGCCTACCCGCCCCCTCTGCGGTCGATGGTCACGAGGCTTCGTTCTCAGCCCTTGGGCAATGCCAACGCGCTGCGTACCCGGCTCCACAGGTTCGCGTGCCACTACGCGGAAAGGAAAGCCGACCGGTTGGCGTTGAGTACGGCCATCGGCAAACTGGCCGCCTACAGCATGATCGGCCGACAAGGCGACACCATCACGGTGCACCGGCTCGTGCAGGCCTTCGCTCGAACGCCTGACCCTATGGATCCATACCGCCGTGCCAGGGACATCGCAGAAGCACAACAAATTGCGGCGCATGCCATAGGGCGCTCGTTACCCACCGATCCGGATGATCCTGACACCTGGCCGACATGGCACGCGTTGCTGCCTCATGTCGCCGCTCACATCGATTGCACCCCGCCTCAATCGGAAACATTCGCTACTGCTCGTCTCCTCAGGGAGGTCTCAAATTTCTACTCCCGGCGGGGAGTTGTATCTAGGGGCATAGCTGCTGGAATCCGGGCGGTCCAAATTTACGAACGCCTGCTGGGGCGAAAGCATTATGTCACTCTGTACAGCCGGAATACCCTCGCGAACGCTTATACGGCTGCCGGGGACTTCAAGTGTGCCGTTGCTTTGTTTGAGTCAAACCTTGCAGACACCGAAGGCGTGTTCGGCCCCGACCACCCCGATACCCTAGCCAGTCGCAATAATCTTGCGAGCGCCTACCAGGGTGCTGGTGATCTGAAGCGTGCCATCCCGTTGTTCGAGTCCACCCTCGCTGACAGCGAACGCATATTCGGTTCTAATCATCTCGTGAATCTGCTCCGTCGCAATAATCTTGCGGTCGCCTACGAGGGTGCTGGTGATCTGAAGCGTGCTATCCCGCTGTTTGAGTCAAACCTTGCAGACACCGAAGGCGTGTTCGGCCCCGACCACCCCGACACCCTCACCTGCCGCAATAATCTTGCGGCCGGCTACCAGGGTGCTGGTGATCTGAAGCGTGCCATCCCGTTGTTCGAGTCCACCCTCGCTGACAGCGAACGCATTCTTGGTGCCGACCACCCCGACACCCTCATGCGTCGCAACAACCTCGCGAACGCCTACGAGAGCGCATGTAACCTAATGCACGCCATCCCGTTGCTTGAGTCCACTCTCGCCGACAGTGAACGCGTGCTCGGTCCAGACCACCCAAAAACCCTTACCGTTCGTCACAACCTTGCGGTCGCCTACGAGGGTGCTGGTGATCTGAAGCGTGCCATCCCGTTGTTCGAGTCCACCCTTGCTGACAGCGAACGCATTCTTGGTGCCGACCACCCCGACACCCTCGCCCGTCGTGACCATTTCGCCAATACCTGCAAAGGCACCAAGAGGCTTCATCGGGGGCCCGGATGAACTGGAAGGATTCCAGGAATGCGGCATCCGCGCGTGGGGTGGACGTCGGCTGAACCATGCGTAGTGAAAGCATCGGTAATCGGGGCTGTGAACGCGGTTTGGTGATCCGCGTCAGGTGGCGATGTACGCAACCGGCTCGCTCCCCGCCACCGGTTCCGCCCGCCCCAGCTTCACCAGCCGCCGCAGATGGGCCTCGGCCTCGGAAACCGCGATGTTCCGGGAACCGTGGGGGATGTCGGCCCAGGGGCGGTTCCACGTCATCCGTTCTGCCAGTTGCCAGGGCGTGAGCGGCCGGGAGAGCAGGGCCAGCAGGCCGGTGAGACGTTCTTCGTGGTGGGCCAGCAACTGGCGTACACGCGACGGCGCGTCGGTGAAGGTGTTCTGGTGGGCGGGGAGCACCTCGGCGGGGGCGAGGCGGCCCACCCGATCCAGGGAGTCGAGGTAGTCGCCGAGGGGATCGGTGGCGGTGGTGCCGTCGGGATCTCCGTACAGCCCGATGTGCGGGGAGATCCCGGGCAGCAGGTGGTCGCCCGAGAACAGGCGTCCGCCGCCCGGGAGTCGGGCCGGATGCTCCTCCTCCAGGTGCAGGCAGACGTGGCCGGGGGTGTGGCCCGGCGTCCAGACCGCGCGCAGCCGCCGGCCCGGTAGGTCGAGCAGCTCGCCGGGATCGATCTCCCGGTCGGGGAGGGCGGGGGAGAGGCCGGGCGCGCCGCGACCGCGGGCGGAGCGCAGCGGTGCCACGTGTTCCTCCGGCGCCCCGGCGGCCGTCAGCCTGGCGGCCATGTATGAGAACCACCGCTCCGGCCGCGTCTCCCGCGCCCGCCGCACGATCGCGGCGTCGGCCGCGTGCAGGGCGATCCAGGAGCCGGAGGCCTCGCGCACCCGCCCGGACAGCCCGTGATGGTCCGGGTGGTAGTGGGTGACGACGACCCCGTACACCTCCCGCACCGACGTGCCGAGTGCCACCAGGCCTGCCACGAGCGCGTCCCAGGAGGCGGGATCGTCCCACCCGGTGTCGACCAGCACCGGCCCGCGATCGGTGTCCACCGCGTACACCAGCGTGTGTCCGAGGGGGTTGTCCGGGATGGGTACTTGCACGGACCGTACGCCCCCGCCGTGATCGAACGTCGTCATCTGGCCTCGTCCCTCCGCCCCGCCGTCCCGACCATTGCCCACTATAACTAGAACTGGTATCAGTTCTGAGACGTCGTCAGAAACAGTGGATGCGGTGCGGCGGGAGGCAGTCGGCGATGACCGAGCTCGTGGAACACGAACACCTGTTCATTGGCGGGGAGTTGATCGAACCCCGAGGCAAGGACGTCATCGAGGTGGTCTCCCCGCACACCGAGGAGGTCATCGGACGGGTGCCGCACGCCTCCCGGGAGGACGTCGACCGGGCGGTGGCCGTCGCGCGCCGCGCCTTCGACGAGGGTCCCTGGCCGCGCACCTCGCTGGAGGAGCGGATCGAGATCGTCACCCGCATCAAGGACGGCATCGCCGCCCGGCACGAGGAGATCGCCCGGGTGATCTCCGCCGAGAACGGCTCCCCGTACTCCTGGAGCGTCCTCGCCCAGGCGCTCGGCGCGATGATGGTGTGGGACGCGGCGATCAGGGTGGCGCGGGACTTCACCTGCGAGGAGCGCCGCGACGGTGTTCTTGGCCCGCTCCTCGTGCGCCGCGAACCCGTCGGTGTGGTCGCGGCCGTCGTCCCTTGGAACGTCCCGCAGTTCGTGGCCGCCGCCAAGCTCGCTCCCGCGCTGCTGACCGGCTGCACGGCCGTACTGAAACCGTCCCCGGAGTCCCCGCTGGACGCCTACCTCCTCGGCGAGATCGCCCGCGAGGCCGGCCTGCCGGAGGGGGTTCTCTCCATCCTCCCCGCCGACCGGGAGGTCAGCGAGTACCTGGTCGGCCACCGGGGAGTCGACAAGATCTCCTTTACCGGTTCGGCCCCGGCCGGCAGGCGCGTGATGGAGGTGGCCGCGCGCAACCTCACCCGGGTGACGCTGGAGTTGGGCGGCAAGTCGGCGGCGCTCGTGCTCCCGGACGCTGACGTGGCGACGGCTGTGTCCGGGATCGTCCCGGCGGCCTGGATGAACAACGGACAGGCCTGCGTGGCCCAGACCCGCATCCTTGTCCCGCGCACCCGCTACGACGAGTTCGCCGACGCCTTCGCGCAGGCCGCGAATGCGCTGAAGGTCGGCGATCCACTGGACCCCGCTACCCAGGTGGGCCCACTGGTCGCCCGCCGTCAGCAGCAGCGCAGCCTCGACTACATCCGCGTCGGCCAGGAAGAGGGCGCCAAGGTCCTGGCCGGTGGCGGCCGTCCAGCGGGCATCGAGCGGGGCTGGTACGTCGAGCCGACCCTCTTCGGTGACGTCGACAACTCGATGCGGATCGCCCGTGAGGAGATCTTCGGTCCGGTGATCTGCCTTCTGCCGTACGGCGACGAGTCCGAGGCCGTGAAGATCGCCGACGACTCCGACTACGGCCTGTCCGGCAGCGTCTGGACCGCGGACACCGAGCACGGGATCGAGATCGCCCGGCGGGTCCGTACCGGCACCTACTGCGTCAACACCTTCAGCCTGGACATGCTCGGCCCGTTCGGCGGCTACAAGAACTCCGGGCTGGGTCGGGAGTTCGGTCCCGAGGGCTACGGCGAATACCTGGAGCACAAGATGATCCACCTGCCGGCGGGGGCATAGGGATGGGCGACCGCTGGCACGTCGAGGTCGACCGTTCCGTGTGCATCGGCTCCGCCCAGTGCGTCCACCACGCGCCGGACGGCTTCCGCCTCGACTCCGCCCGTCAGTCCCACCCGGTCGAGCCGGACACCGACGCGAGCGAACCGGTGCTGGCGGCGGCCGAGAGCTGTCCGGTGGAGGCGATCGTGATCACACTGCTGAACGGAGGCGAGCCGGTCTTCCCACCGGAGGACTGAGGACCGCCCGGTGAGCCACCGGCGCACGCTTCGGCAAGGACACCAGACTGAGCCCGCGCGTGGGTGGCGAGTCCGCTGAACTGCGCCCGAGGGGAGACACCCTGCGCCCGATCTCCCTGCTGACGGTCAGCGCTGAGGTCTGCTACCCGGTGGATCACCGAGGGGGAACGTCCCTATCATGGCCGCGACTCAGCACATGATCATAAAATGAGGGGGGCCGTTGTCCGGGACCGTCGTGGTGCACGCGGAGCCGCCGGGAGGGATCCGTCGGGCGGGCACCTTCCGCGTCGTGGTGGACGGGGTGAAGGCCGGCCAGGTCAAGCAGGGGACCACCGTACGACTCCCTGTGCCGGCCGGCACCCACACGGTTCGGGTCACCGGGCGGGACCGCACCCGCTCCAACACGGTGACCGTGGAGGTGGCGGAGGGCAGGGACGTCCTGGTCACGGCCCGAGGCACCGGAATGGTGGCCTTCCTCGCGCTGCCGTTCATGGTCGGCGCCGCATTGCCCAGGGGCTACGGGCTAGCGCTCTTCCTGCTGACCGCCGTGGTGGTCTTCGCCGTCCCGGGCCTGATGTTCCGGGTTCGGGACGACGGCGATCCCGAGCTCCGGACCACCCGGCCCGCCCCGGCCGACGGGGCCGGTGAGGAGGAGCATGGCGGGATCGGGCTGTGGTGGGAGTCCGACCCCGTACTGGCCAAGCGGTTCCGCAGGTCCTCCGGGTCCTGACGCTCCCGGTGCCCGGTGCCCGGTTCCGTCCCGCGCCCGGCCGGGCGCGGGACCGGCGGGCCGGAATGGCGCAGCCGCGCGGCGCGTCAAGCAGGGGCGGAACCCGCCCCGGAGGTTCGGGGAAGTGCGCCTCCGGCCTCTATCCCGTGCCGCCCCACCAGGATCCGCCACCCGCGCCCGGCATCCGCTCGGGCCCGCTCACTGGGAGCGGGTGGCGCCGAAGTGGGTCTCGTGCGTCCAGACGTGGGTGCAGGACGGGCACTGCAGGTGGAGCAGGCTGCCGGTGTTGGAGAGCAGGTAGCGCCAGTGCTCGGTGCACGTGCCCTTCTGCTCGCACACGGCGCATCCGCGGCGGTCGTCGCAGTTCGGGCAGGCCACCCAGGCCCGGCGCCCGATGTCGGCCTGCGGGTCAAGGGGCAGCACGGTCGCCACGCCCTCGGACCGGGAGCACACCGGCCGAGACCAGCTCGTCGTAGATGCGCTGCTGCTCCGCGCTGAGACCTGAGTACAGCAGGTCGTACGCCTCCTCCTCGCCGTGCAGTGCCGCGACGGGGTCCCAGCCGGCGCCGAGGGCGGCCACCACGTGCGTCCGCCGGAGCATCTCGTGCGCGCTCAGGTCGACGACGAAGTCGACCGGGGCGGCGGCATCGGACCGCTCCGACGCGGACATATGCGCTATGTCCGGTTCGCTTGGTTCGCCAGGGCTGGTGGAGTGATGGGGGGACATGTCACTGAAAGTAGGTAAGTCTTCCCTGCCTCGGCAAGGGTAGGTGGGGGAAGTCACAGTGCACCGAAAGTCCTGGCGGGTCCCGAGGCGCCCCGGCACCCGGCCACGCAGCGGGCCCGGGTGGGCATTCGGCTCTTTCCGCCGGCTCATGCCGTGTCGGCCGCAGGCGGCAGGTTCCGTGTCACATGGACGCCCACCGCCGTCACGAGCAGGACCGCGCAGCAGGTGAACACCACGCCCGCGTCCCGCAGCCCCAGTGTCACCGCCATGGCACCCACCCCGACGACCGGCAGCGAGATCCCCACGTAGGCGATCACGAAGAACGCCGAGATCGTCGCGCCCCGGTGCGCTGCGGGCGCCGCGGCGCTCACCTCGGTCAGCCCCGCGCGGAACGCCATCCCCTGCCCGGTGCCACCGGTCACCGCCCCGGCCAGCAGTACCGGAAAGGACGTCAGCAGCAGCGAGGCCCCGATGAGGAGGAGTCCTGCGACGAGCACCGCGCAGCCCAGCGGAAGGGCCCGGTGCGCACCGACGCGTCCCATGAGCAGTTGCCCACCGGTCGAGGCGCAGAACACGCAGAAGACGACGGCCCCGGCCACCGCCAGGTTGTGCTCGCCGAGGGTCTGGGAGAGGAAGGCGGGGGCCACTGCCGTGAACAGCCCCAGCATGGAGAAGCCCGCGAACGCGGCGAGGGCACTGGGCGTGAACACCTGGCGTGCCTCCGGGGGGACCTTCATGCCCTGTGGGCGGAGCGGAGGCCTGGGGCTGCGTTGCCGCACCGTCTCGGCCAGCAGGCAGACGACCGCCATGGCGACCGCCAGCAGCCCCAGATGGACGAGGAACGGCAGCTTGAGCGGCCAGGGCGCGTACTGGGCCAGGAGCCCGGAGACAAGGGGGCCGAGTCCCAGCCCGCCCATGTTGGCCGCGGTCGCCGCGAGTCCGGCCCGGGCGCGTCGACCGGGCGGTGCCAGTTCGAGGACGGCCGCGGTGCCGGTGCCGCTCAGTAGGCCAGCCGAGAAGCCGGACAGCACACGGCCCGTGTACAGCAGCGGCAGACCGTCCTCGGTCAGGAAGCACACCGCGCTGAGCGCAGCCAGGGCGAGCGCGGCCAGCAGCACCGGCCGCCGCCCCAACACGTCGGAGAACCCGCCGGCGACCAGCAGGGCGGTGATGACGCCCACCGCGTAGACGGCGAACACCACCGTCACGATCAGTTCGGAGAAACCGAGTTGTTGCCGGTACAACCCGTACAGCGGTGTGGGCAGGGTGGTGCCCAGCATGCCGACGGCGAAGACACCCGCTGCGGACTTGTACCCCGGCCGCAGCCGGGCTGGCCGGGGGCGTTCTGTGCCGCTGCTGATCACACTCCACCATAGGCACGGGACGACCGCAGGGGCGGCCAACCGCAACCGGCCGGTGCCCGCGGTCTGCCCGGCCGGCACGCCACCCGGTCCGGTGCCACGGCGAGCGCGTCGCCTTGGCGGGGCGGGGGCGGAGCGGCAGCGGACCACGAAGTGAACCGTCGGCCACTCGGGTGGCCGGACGCGAGGAGCTTCCGCGCCTGCGGGCCCAGACCCCCGACGTGTCCTACGGTCGCTGCGATGTCAGGTGAGGGCCGTGGTGCGGGCACATGGAGAACGGTCGTGCTGAGGGCGCGTTCCCTGTTCGTCCTGCCGCTGCTGGCGCCGTCCCTGACGGCCTGCGGCGCGGCGGGCACCGGTGGTTCGCCGACCTTGAACTGGTACAACTTCCCGGACGACTCGGGAGCCCTGGCCGCCGCGGCGCAGAACTGCACCCGGGCATCCGGTGGGCGCTACCGGATCGCCTACAACAAACTGCCCCGGACCGCTGACGGACAGCGTCAACAGCTGGTGCGCAGGCTGGCCGCCGAGGACGACTCGATCGACATCATGGGGTTGGACGTCACCTGGGCGCCCGAATTCGCCGAGGCGGGCTGGATCCTCCCGTGGACCGGTACGGTGCGGGACCGGGCCGTGACCGGCACGTTGAAGGTGCCGCTGCAGACGGCGACCTGGAAGAACCGGCTGTTCGCCGTCCCGTACAACACCAATACCCAGTTGCTGTGGTACCGCACCGATCTGGTCGACCGGCCGCCTCGGACCTGGTCCGAGATGCTCTCGACGGCGCGGGGTCTGGCCGCCGCGCACAAGCCGCACTACGTCGAGATCCAGGGCGCCCAGTACGAAGGGCTCACGGTCTGGTTCAACAGTCTCGTGGCCAGTGCCGGCGGCTCCATCCTCAACGCCGACGCCACCGCACCCTCACTCGGACCGCCCGCCGTCCGGGCCGCCACGATCATGCGTGACCTGGCTACCTCTCCGGCCGCGGACCCGTCCCTGCCCAACCAGATGGAGGACCAGAACCGGCTGGCGATGGAGGCCGGGCGAGCCGCCTTCGAGCTGAACTACCCGTTCGTGTACCCGGCGATGAAAGCCGACAACCGGCGGCTCTTCGAGCACTTCCACTGGGCGCAGTACCCACGTGTGGATGCCGACCGGCCGGCCAAGCCCACCATCGGCGGCATCGACCTGGCCGTGGGCGCCTATTCCAGGCAACCGGACCTGGCGTTCGAAGCGGCCCTGTGCCTGCGCGACAAGGAGAACCAGATCACCGCGGCGGTCAAGGGCGGTCTGCCGCCCACCCTGCGGGAACTCTACTTCGACAAGGACTTCGTCAAGAACTACCCGTTCGCCGACGCCATCTACCAGGCGTTGGAGAACGCGAGCGTCCGGCCGCAGACGCCCGCGTACCAGAACGTGTCCATCGTCATCTCCCACACGTTGTCTCCGCCCGCGGCCATCGAACCCGTTGGCTCCGTGCGGACCATGGAGAGCCAGATCCAGGACGCCCTGGAGTCGAAGGGGCTGATCCCGTGAGGCACACTGCGACGGCGGACAGGGGCGGGAACGGGCCGGCCGGTGCGGACCTGGCGGCCCGGCTGTCCCAGGGGGCGCGCCAGGAGCGCCGCCTGGGCTGGCTGCTGTGCGCGCCCGCCGTGCTCGTGATGCTCGCGGTGACGGCCTATCCGGTCGGGTACGCGGTCTACCTGTCGCTCCAGCGTTACGACCTCCGCTTCCCCGCCAGAGCCGAGTTCGTGGGGCTGAGCAACTACGGTTCGGTGCTCTCCTCCCCGTTCTGGTGGCAGGCGTTCTGGGTGACCCTGTTCCTCACCGTGGTGTCGGTCGCCGTCGAGTTGGTGCTGGGCATGGCGCTTGCCCTGGTCATGCACCGCACGGTCTTCGGCCGCGGCACGGTGCGCACCGCAATCCTCGTTCCCTACGGCATCGTCACGGTCGTCGCCGCGTTCTCCTGGCAGTACGCCTGGACACCGGGCACCGGCTACCTCGCCGCGCTCCTCCCGGCCGGGGACGCGCCACTGACCGAGCAGTGGTCCGCTCTCGGTCTGATCATCCTGGCCGAGGTGTGGAAGACCACCCCGTTCATGGCCCTGCTGCTGCTTGCCGGGCTTGCCCTGGTCCCCGAGGAGACGCTGCGGGCCGCGATGGTCGACGGAGCCGGCCCCTGGCAGCGGTTCGTACGGGTCACCCTGCCACTGATGAAGCCCGCGATCCTGGTGGCACTGCTCTTCCGCACGCTGGACGCGTTCCGGGTCTTCGACAGCATCTTCATCCTGACGGCGGGTGCGCACGGCACCGGTTCGGTGTCGATCCTCGGCTACGACAACCTGTTCACCGCGCTCAACCTCGGCATCGGATCCGCGATCTCCGTGCTCATCTTCGTCTGTGTCGCGCTGATCGCCTTCACCTTCGTCAAACTCTTCGGGGCGGCCGCCCCCGGTTCACAGGAGGCGGGACGCTGATGGCGGGCGCGGGGAAGCGGCATCTCACCGGGTGGACCGTGGTCAACATCCTGGTCGTGGCGTACGCGCTGTTCCCGGTGTGGTGGATCGCGGCGCTGTCGTTCAAGGACCCCTCGACGCTGACCGACGGCAACTTCATCCCGACCAAGTGGACCTGGGAGAACTACCGGGGCATCTTCCAGACCTCCGAGTTCACCCGGGCACTGGTCAACTCGATCGGCATCGCGCTGATCGCGACGCTGATCGCGGTCGTCCTCGGCACGATGGCCGCCTACGCCGTGGCCCGGCTGCGTTTCCCCGGCAAGCGGCTGCTGATCGGGGTGTCACTGCTCATCGCGATGTTCCCGCCGATCTCACTGGTCTCGCCGCTGTTCGACATCGAGCGGGCGCTCGGCCTCTTCGACACCTGGCCCGGTCTGATCCTGCCGTACATGACGTTCTCCCTACCGCTCGCGATCTACACGCTGTCGGCGTTCTTCCGGGAGATCCCCTGGGACCTGGAGAAGGCCGCCAAGGTGGACGGGGCGACGCCCGCGCAGGCGTTCCGGCTGGTGATCGCGCCGTTGGCGGCACCCGGCGTGTTCACCACCGCGATCCTGGTCTTCATCTTCTGCTGGAACGACTTCCTCTTCGCCATCTCCCTGACGTCGACCGAGGCGGCGCGCACGGTGCCGGCGGCGATCGCGTTCTTCACCGGCAGCAGCCAGTTCCAGCAGCCGACCGGGTCGATCGCTGCGGCCGCGGTGGTGATCACCGTGCCGATCATCGTCTTCGTCCTGCTGTTCCAGCGCCGCATCGTCGCCGGACTGACCTCCGGAGCCGTCAAGGGCTGACCGGCGACTCACCACCGCCTCCGGCACCCCGTTCCAAGGAGCACCCACTGTGGCCGAGATCGTTCTTGAGGGCGTCACGAAGCGGTACCCCGACGGCGCCCTGGCCGTACAGAACGTCAACCTGACCGTGGCGGACGGCGAGTTCGTCATCTTGGTGGGCCCCTCCGGGTGTGGGAAGTCCACCACCCTCAACATGATCGCGGGCCTGGAGGACATCACCGACGGCACCCTCCGCATCGGCGGCGAGGTCGTCAACGACAAGGCACCCAAGGACCGGGACATCGCGATGGTCTTCCAGAGCTACGCCTTGTACCCGCACATGAGCGTGCGCGAGAACATGGGCTTCGCCCTGCGCTTGGCCAAGGTGGACAAGGCGACCATCGCCCGGAAGGTCGAGGAGGCCGCGCGCATCCTCGACCTGACCGAGCACCTCGACCGCAGGCCGGCCAACCTGTCCGGCGGGCAGCGCCAGCGCGTGGCCATGGGGCGCGCGATCGTCCGCAGTCCCAAGGCGTTCTTGATGGACGAGCCGTTGTCCAACCTCGACGCCAAGCTGCGGGTGCAGATGCGTACCCAGATCTCGCGCCTCCAGCAGCGGCTGGGCACCACCACCGTGTACGTGACCCACGACCAGACGGAGGCCATGACGCTCGGCGACCGCGTGGTCGTCATGCGCGGCGGTGTCGTCCAGCAGGTGGGCACACCGCAGCACCTGTACGACGAGCCGCGCAACCTCTTCGTCGCGGGCTTCATCGGCTCGCCCGCCATGAACTTCCTGCACGCCACGCTGGAGGAGAATGTGCTGCGCACGGCCCTCGGTGAAGTGCCGCTGACGGCGGAGGTGATCCGACGCCTCCAGGAGCAGAAGGCACCCCGCGACCTCATCGTGGGCCTGCGTCCCGAGGCGTTCGAGGACGCCTCTCTGGTGGACCCCCACCGGGAGGGCGTCCGCTTCACGGCCATCGTGGACGTGGTCGAGTCGCTGGGGTCGGATGTCTACGCGCACTTCACCGAGGAAGGCTGGGAACCGGCGGTTTCGAAGGAACTGACGGAGCTGGCCGCGGACTCCGGTGTCACCGAGGCGGGCGGCGACGGCCATCAGATCGTCACCCGTCTGAGTACTGCGACCCGCGTCCGCGAGGGCAGGCGGGCGGAGCTCTACGTCGACATCTCCACCCTGCACGTCTTCGATCCGGGGAGCGGCACCAACCTCACCCGCCACGGGAACGACGCGGCGTGAGCCCGGCGGCGACCGCGTCCGTCCACGACGGCGGCGATCGTGCCCCGTCCACCGGCGGCGGGCTGGGGGGCCACCGGGTCGTCGCGCCTGCCGGTCCCGGACCGGGCGGACTCCTCTCCTCATGGCGCTGGACCCACCGAAGCCAGAAGTCTTCCCGTCAATACCATGAAAGTTGGTAAATGGTCTGAAATGGTGGGTTCTGTCGTGGCTGTATGTCTTATCCTGAAAACAGCCTACGAGGCGAGTGAGGGAGTTCGACCGGAGTAGCCGACTCAGGCGAGACGCGCAAGCATCCGCCCGGGCCGACAGCGACGGTAGGGCTGAGAGGCCGGAAGGCGCAGGCCAGACGGCGACCCCCAATACCTGATCCGGATCATGCCGGCGCAGGGAACCCGTCTCGTAGGTCTCTTCGTGCGCCGGCGGTGGTCACTCGGGCGCACCCGCCTCCGTCTCCGTCAGGTCGATCAGCCGGCACACCGTCTCGATGTCTATCTTCACCTGGGCGATCGAGGCGCGTCCCGAGAGCCAGGTGATGAGCGCCGAATGCCAGGTGTGCTCGATCACCCGTACCGCAGAGAGTTGCTCGGGGGTCGGGCGCTGCGGGCCCGAGGCGTCCAGGCCCATCGCATCCAGGATGATGGCCGTCGTCTGGCGTGAGACCTGGTCCACCTCCGGACTCACGCTGCGGTCGGCGAAGGTCAGGGCGCGGACCATCGCGTCGGCCAGGTGCGGCTCGCGCTGCAGTGCCCGGAAGGCTCGCATCAGGGTCTCGGCGACCCGCTCGGCGGCCGTGTCACCCGCCGGAGGTTTCTTGCGCAGCGTGCCGTGCATCTGCTCCAACTGGTCCTGCATGGTGGCGACCAGCAGGTGCACCTTGGAGGGGAAGTAGCGATACAGGGTGCCGAGCGCCACCTGAGAGGACTCGGCGACCTCGCGCATCTGCACGGCGTCGAAACCGCCCCGGCTGGCCAGCTGGGCGCTCGCGTGCAGGATCCTGCGGCGGCGGGCCTCCTGCCGCTCGGTGAGCGGTGACGAGGGCGGCCGGGCCGTCGTGGCTTCCGTCTTGGATTCCGCAGGCATGGGTCCCGTCCGTGACGATCGGTGAGGGTGTCTGTAGGACACGTGATCAAGTGGCGCAGCAGGGGTGCGTGTCGTGGCGTGAATCACCTGATCCACTGCTCACAGCGCCCCTACCTGCCGGTAGATTCAGAGCCTCCTGAACGATCAAGTCTGAAACTTGTTCTAGATTACCGTCCCGTCGTAGTCTCGCGGGACAGAGCAGGCAGAAGGGGGCACAGAGTGACCGCTGAGGCCCGGGAAGCGGGTGCCCGGGAGGACTCCGCTTCCGACGGCGAGCGACCGCTCGACATCGCGCTCCTCACCTATAAGGGGAACCCGTTCTGCGGTGGGCAGGGTGTCTACGTACGGCACCTCTCCCGCGAGCTGGCCCGCCTCGGGCACCGGGTGGAGGTCATCGGCTCCCAGCCGTACCCCGTGCTCGACGAGGGGTGCCCCGGACTCACCCTCACCGAGCTCTCCAGCCTCGACCTCTACCGCCAGCCCGACCCCTTCCGCACCCCGGGGCGGCACGAGTACCGGGACTGGATCGACGGCTTGGAAGTGGCGACGATGTGGACCGGCGGCTTCCCCGAGCCGCTGACCTTCTCGCTGCGGGCCCGCCGCCTCCTGCGCGCCCGCCGCGGCGAGTTCGACGTCGTACACGACAACCAGACCCTCGGGTACGGGCTGTTGGGCGACATCGGCGCCCCCCTGGTCACCACCATCCACCACCCCATCACCGTCGACCGGCAGTTGGAGCTGGACGCGGCAGAGGGCTGGCAGCGCCGCTACTCGGTGCGCCGTTGGTACGCCTTCACCCGGATGCAGAAGCGCGTCGCCCGCCGTCTGCCCTCGGTGCTCACCGTCTCCGGCACCTCCCGGCAGGAGATCGTGGACCACCTCGGCGTCCGCGGCGACCGGATCGGGGTCGTCCACATCGGTGCCGACACCGATCTGTTCGCGCCGAATCCGGCGGTCCCCGAGGTTCCCGGCCGGATCGTCACCACCTCCAGCGCCGATGTGCCCCTCAAGGGCCTGGTGTTCCTGGTGGAGGCGCTCGCCAAGGTGCGCACGGAACATCCGGCCGCACACCTCGTCGTGGTCGGCAAACGCCCGCAGGAGGGTCCGGTCGCCCAGGCGATCGAGCGTTATGGCCTCGAAGGCTCCGTCGAGTTCGTCAAGGGCATCTCCGACGCCGAACTAGTCGACCTCATCCGCTCGGCTGAAATCGCCTGCGTGCCCTCCCTGTACGAGGGCTTCTCGCTGCCCGCTGCCGAGGCCATGGCCACCGGTACCCCGCTGCTCGCCACCACCGGCGGTGCGATCCCCGAGGTCGCGGGCCGCGACGGCGAGACCTGCCTGGCCGTGCCGCCCGGGGACGCGGGCGCCTTGGCCACCGGGCTCGGTCGGCTGCTCGGCGACCGTGCGTTGCGGGCCCGACTGGGCGCGGCGGGCCGGGAGCGGGTACTCGACCGCTTCACCTGGGCGCGGGCCGCCGAGGGCACCGTGGCCCGCTACCGCGAGGCCATCGCCCGCTCCGGCGGCCTGCGCCCCAGGCCGCAGAACCCGGGCCGCGCCGCGGCCGCAACAGGCGTCTACACCGAAAGCAGGGCCACGTGCTGACCGTCGACTTCTCCCGGTTCCCGCTCGCCCCCGGCGATCGTGTCCTGGACCTCGGCTGCGGTGCCGGACGGCACGCCTTCGAGTGCTACCGGCGCGGCGCACAGGTGGTGGCCCTCGACCAGAACGGCGAGGAGATCCGCGAGGTCGCCAAGTGGTTCGCGGCGATGAAAGAGGCCGGGGAGGCACCCGCCGGGGCCACCGCCACCGCCATGGAGGGCGATGCCCTCGCACTGCCGTTCCCGGACGAGTCGTTCGACGTCGTCATCATCTCCGAGGTGATGGAGCACATTCCCGACGACAAGGGTGTCCTGGCCGAGATGGTCCGGGTACTCAGGCCCGGTGGGCGCATCGCGATCACCGTGCCGCGTTACGGGCCCGAGAAGGTCTGCTGGACGCTGTCCGACGCCTACCACGAGGTCGAGGGCGGCCACATCCGCATCTACAAGGCCGACGAACTGGTCAACAGGGTCCGCGAGGCGGGGCTGAGGCCGTACGGCAGCCACCACGCCCATGCCCTGCACTCGCCGTACTGGTGGCTGAAGTGCGCCTTCGGCGTGGACAACGACAGGGCGCTGCCGGTGCGGGCGTACCACAAGCTGCTGGTCTGGGACATCATGAAGAAGCCGCTCGCCACGCGCGTCGCCGAACAGGCGCTGAACCCGCTGATCGGCAAGAGCTTCGTGGTGTACGCGACAAAGCCGCATCTTCCTCCGGTCTCCGGTGGCGCCGCCTCCGAGACCCCCGAGGCGGCCGCCAAGTGACCACCCCCCGGACGGAACACCTGGTCCTACCCGGGGTCCTCACCTCCGAGCAGGCTGCCGCGACCGTTCGCGGCATCCTCGCCGTGCAGCGGGAGGACGGCGCGATCCCCTGGTTCCGTGGTCACCACCTCGACCCCTGGGACCACACCGAGGCGGCCATGGCGCTGGACGCGGCCGGTGAACACGAGGCCGCCGGGCGGGCGTACGCCTGGCTCGCCCGGCACCAGAACGCGGACGGCTCCTGGTACGCGGCCTACGCCGACGGTGCCCACGACGACGTCACCGACCGGGCCCGCGAGTCCAACTTCGTCGCCTACATAGCCGTAGGCGTCTGGCACCACTACCTCGCCACCGGTGACGACACGTTCCTGGACCGCATGTGGCCGTGCGTCTACGGGGCCGTCGAGTGGGTGTTGCGGCTGCAGCAGCCCGGCGGGCAGATCGGCTGGCGCCGCGCGGACGACGGCACGCCCTCGACCGACGCCCTGCTCACCGGCAGCTCCTCCATCCACCACGCACTGCGCTGCGCGCTGGCCATCGCCGAGCAGCGGGAGGAGCCCCAGCCGGACTGGGAGTTGGCCGCGGGGGCACTGCGCCACGCGATCCGCCGCCATCCGGAACGCTTCCTCGACAAGGGTCGCTACTCGATGGACTGGTACTACCCGGTCCTCGGCGGCGCGCTCACCGGGACGGAGGCCAAGGCCCGCATCGAGGCCGACTGGAGCCGTTTCGTCGTCCCCGGCTTCGGCGTGCGCTGCGTGGCCCCCAACCCGTGGGTGACCGGCGGCGAATCCAGTGAACTCGCCCTGGCCCTTTGGGCGGTGGGCGAGTCCGATCGTGCGTTGGAGATCCTGCAGTCCATCCAGCACCTGCGCGATCCGCACAGCGGTCTGTACTGGACGGGTTACGTCTTCGAGGACGACGCGATCTGGCCCCGGGAACTGACCGCCTGGACGGCGGGCTCCCTACTGCTGGCGGTCGCGGCCCTGGGCGGCCACGACGCCACGTGCGCCGTCTTCGGCGGCGAACGCCTGCCGTCCGGTCTGGATCCCGACTGCTGCCGTTGACCGGGACGCTCGACCCCGCCGCGATCAGGGAACGGAACAACCGTCCTCCGCCTCCCCGTTCTCCCGAGCTCAGGAGTTCAACTCCGCCAGTACCCTGAGGCTGTGCGGGTCCGGTGCCAGGGCCAGCAGGTCCGTCACTGGGCCCGCCCGCCACAACTCCAGCCGCTCGGCGATCCGTTCGCGCGGTCCGACCAGCGAGATCTCATCCGCGAAGGCGTCCGGGACAGCCAGTACGGCCTCCGCCCGCCGCCCCGCCAGGAACAGCTCTTGGATCCGCCGAGCCTCCTCCTCGTACCCCATGCGGGCCATCAGGTCGGCGTGGAAGTTGTGGGCAGCGTGCCCCATCCCGCCGATGTAGAAGCCCAACATGGCCTTCACCGGCAGCAAGCCCTCGGTGACGTCGTCGCACACCTTGACCCGGGCCATGGGGGCCACCAGGAACCCTTCGGGCAGTTTCCGAACCACCTCCCCGTATGCCTCGGGCCGGCTCGGTGCCCAGTAGAGCGGCAGCCAGCCGTCGGCGATCCGGGCCGTCTGCGCCACGTTCCGCGGCCCTTCGGCGCCGAGCAGCACGGGCAGACCGGGGCGGAGGGGGTGGGTAATCGGTTTGAGTGGCCTGCCGAGACCGGTGCCGTCCGGCCCCCGGTAGGGAAGGGGGTGGAAGCGGCCGTCCACTTCCACCGGCGCCTGTCTGCGCAGCACCTGTCGTACGACGTCCACGTACTCCCGCGTCGCGGTCAGCGGTGACTTCGGGAACGGGCGGCCGTACCAGCCCTCGACCACCTGTGGCCCGGAAAGGCCGAGCCCGAGCAGCACCCGTCCGCCGGACAGGTGGTCCAGGGTGAGCGCGTGCATCGCGGTGGCGGCCGGTGAGCGGGCGGCCATCTGGGCGACGGCCGTACCCAGCCTGATCCTTGACGTCTGTGCGGCTATCCAGGTCAGCGGAGTGAAGGCGTCCGAGCCCCAGGACTCCGCCGTCCACACCGAGTGGTACCCGAGCCGTTCCGCCTCCCTGGCGAGCGGCACATGACCGGGGTCCGGACCGCGCCCCCAGTACCCGAGTGCCAGACCAAGTCGCATGCCGGAGCCTCCTGACAGTACGTCAGTTCGCTGACGGGAGGCGACTGTACGACAGCGGCCCCCCGCCCGGAAGGGCGGGGGGCCGGAAAGCGGCGGTGCGCCGGGCTCAGCCGCGCTGGATGCCGGAGGTGTCCTGGAGCACGCCCCGGCGCCCGTCCTGGGTCTGTGCGAGCAGCGCGGTGCCGCGCTGCTCGACGGCCAGGTACCAGGTGCCCGGTGCCAGTTCGGCAATCGGGGTCGCCGAACCGTCCTCTGGGAACAACGGACGGGCCACCGGCACGGCGAACCAGAAGGGCGAGAATTCCGCGGCGGCCGGCTGCGGGGCCGGAGCGCCGTGGGCGGGGGTGACACCCTGCGCTGCCGCAGGGCCCTGGGGAGCCGGTTGCTGCCCAAGGGGCTGACCCGGCTGCGGCTGGGCGCCGTACGGCTGCTGCGGCTGGGCACCCGGGTAGCCGTAACCACCGGGCGGCTGGGCGCCGTAGGGGTGCGCAACGGCCGGCTTGGGGGCCGAGAGCAGCGCGGCTTGGAGGGCCGGGACCAGGGGAGTGGCGACGGCGGCGGCGGCGAGGACGAGGGCTGCGATGAAGCCGAGGACGAGGCCGGCGCCGGCGTCCACGCCGTTCAGGTCGAGCAGGGTCCACAGCAGCGTCCAGGCCGCCAGGACGGTGAACGCGGTGCCGACCGCGCCGAGGTCGAGCCCGGCCACCTTGCGCGGCTGCGGCAGACAGCGGTTGACGACGATGAGAACGGCTCCGATCACCGCGCCCATGTAGGTACCCAGGCCCGTCCCCAGGTTGTCCCACGCGTTCCGGCTGAAGGTGCTGTTGTAGCCGGAGAAGCTGTAAAAGTCGAGGAATGACGCGATGAACAGCACCACCGCTGCTCCGATCACCACGCCGTCGCCTCTAGTGAGGGAGCGGATATTCACTTCAGGTCCTTTGTAGGTCGTCTTAGTCGGTAGACACTATCGTTCACCAGAACCGGATGTCCGGTCGGTTCCGTGCGCCGGTCACGACGCGCGCAGGAAACCCACGATTCCGTCGGCGATCCCCTGCGCCGCCTTCTGCCGCCAGGCGCCGCTGGTGAGCAATGTCGCGTCCTTGCTATCGCGCATGTTGCCGCACTCGATGAACACTTTGGGGACCGTTGACAGATTGAGACCACCCAGGTCCGTACGCGTGACGAGACCGGTACCTTTGCCGAGGTAGTTGGACGGTGGCTCGCCGGTGTCGCGCAGGAAGTTCCCCGCGATGCGCGCGCCGAGGTCACGGGAGGGATCGACGATCGGGCGGGTGTCCGCGGCGCCGGAGTGCACCGCTCCCGGAAGGATGACGTGGAAGCCGCGGTTGCCCTCCACCGAACCGTCGGCGTGGATGGAGACGGCGGCGTCGGCGTGTGCGTCGTCGCCGATCCGGGCGCGTTCGTCCACGCACGGACCCCAGGCCGGGCTGTTCCCGTCGTGGGTGAACTTCACGGTGGCCCCCTGCTCTTCCAGCAGTGTGCGCAGCCGGTGTGCCACGTCGAGGGTGAAACGGGCCTCTGTGTAACCGCCGTTGGTGGACGTCCCGGTGGTGTCGCACTCCTTCCAGTTCGTCCCGATGTTCACCTTGCGGTTGATCTCGGCCGTGTGGTGGAAGTTGCCCGGGTTGTGGCCGGGGTCGATGACGACGACCTTGCCCCGGAGAGGGCCGGAGCCGGTGCCCGCAGTCGGCGGCGTGGTCCGCCGCTTGCCCCCGTCACCGGGTGAGGTGGGCCGGGGCGACGGGGCCGACGGAGCCAACGGGGAGGACGGAGCCGCCGCCGTGCGTGAGGCCGAGGCCGAGGCGGAGGCGGGAGAGGCCGGGGAGGCGGTACGGCCCGAGCCGCCCGAACCTCCATCGCCCACCGCCTCGTACACCACCCAGCCGAGCAGCGCACCTGGTACCAGCGCGGCCAGTGCTACGGTCAGCGGGCCGCGCCGGGGGCGACGGGGGTACCCCTTGTTCGAGCGAAGCCGAGAACTCGGGGGACGCTGCGGGGGATCGAAGTCCGGGCCTGTGTAGGACACGCTGCCACCTTACGGGCCCACGGCCCCGGGGTGCAGGGGCTCAGATGCCTGTCCCGGTGCGCCGCAGTGCCCGCAACGAGCCCGTCACCGAGACCTCGGTGAACGCCCCCGACTCCAGTGCCCGCAGATACACCCGGTACGGCGCCTGGCCGGTGAACTCGTCCTCGGGGTGCGGGAAGACGTCGTGGATGACCAGCAGCCCGCCCTCGGCCACGTGCGGCGCCCAGCCCTCGTAGTCGGCGGTCGCGTGTGCGTCGGTGTGGCCGCCGTCGATGAAGACGAAGCCGAGCGGCGAGTTCCAGACCGCCGCGATCTGCGGGGAGCGTCCGACGAGCGCGACCACGTGCTCCTCCAGTCCCGCCCGGAACAGCGTACGGCGGAAGGTCGGAAGCGTGTCCATCAGACCGGTCTCGGGGTCGACCGTCTCCGGGTCGTGGTACTCCCAGCCGGGCTGCTGCTCCTCGCTGCCCCGGTGATGGTCGACGGTCAACACCGTGACCCCGGCCGCACGGGCCGCAGCGGCCAACAGCACGGTGGACCGGCCGCAGTAGGTTCCGACCTCCAGCAGGGGCAGCCCCAGTCGTCCGGCTTCCACCGCCGCCGCGTACAGCGCCAGTCCCTCGTCCACGGGCATGAACCCCTTCGCCGCCTCGAACGCGGCCAAGATCTGGGTCGAGGGTCCCCCCTGCTCGAACGGGACCGAGAGCTTGGGGGAGGGTGCGGTGGGCATGGGGGGTCCTTCCGGTCGGTCGTACGGTTCTCTCGGCGCCCCATGCTCGCGCACCCCTGCCGCCGAAGCGACGTGGGTGCGCGTGGTGTGCCTCTCAGTCGGGGATCAGACGCCGACCGTCTCGTCCGGCAGGCAACCGTCTCGTCCGGCAGGCAGAGGTCCAGGGCGACCGTCCGGCCCTCGCCGGAATGGGGCGCCGACGGGGCGAGCGGGCCGTGCCCGGTGGTCTTCGCGGCCACGACGTACGTGCCCCGGGCGGGGACGGCGAGGACGTGGGGGGCGCCCTCCGGGGAGACGGCGGCGCCGGCCCGGCGGCCCCGGCGGTCGATCAGCGTGACCGTGGCCCGGGCGACCGCGGTGCCGTCGGAGTCCAGGACCTGGTCGGGTTATCCCCGCAGGTCAACCCCGAATGCGCAAGCAACTACTCCATGACGTCGGGGTCCTCATGAGTTCTTGACCGCTTCATGGGACTCTGATCCTCTGTCAGGGGATGGCGACTTGGTGAAACACGTTCTATTCTGGCGCGCCATGAAGGCCTATGTCGCCGGGGTCGGGATGACCAGGTTCGAGAAGCCCGAAACCCGTGAATGGCAGTATTGGGACATGGTTCGGGAAGCCGGTGGCGCGGCGCTGACGGACGCCGGGATCACCTACACCGATGTGGAACAGGTTCCTGTCGGCTACTGCTTCCAGCCCTCGACAGCCGGTCAGCGCGCCGTCTACGAACTCGGTCTGACCGGCATCCCCGTCTACAACGTCAACAACAACTGCGCCACCGGTGCGACCGCCCTCATGCTCGCCGGGCAACTCGTCGCGGGCGGAGTCTGCGACTGCGTGCTGGCGCTCGGCTTCGAGAAGATGAAGCGGGGCGCGCTGGGCGGGGGAGCCGGTGGCGGGGACTTCTCGACGTCGCCGGTGGCCCGGCACTACGGCGTCATGGCCGCCCGGCACGGTTTCGGGAACACCCCGCCGACCGCGCAGATCTTCGCCGCCGCAGCCCGCGAGCACATCGAGCGCTACGGCACCACCGAGGCACAGCTCGCCGCGGTCGCAGCCAAGAACCACCGGCACTCCGCGCACAACCCGTACGCTCAGTTCCGGGACGTGTACGACGTGGCCGGCGTCCTCGCCGCACCCATGGTGCACCGGCCGCTCACCAGGCTGCAGTGCTCGCCGACCTCGGACGGTGCGGCGGCGGCCGTGGTGGTGTCGGAGCGCTTCGCCGAGGCGCGCGCCCTGACCGGCCTGGTCGAGCTGGCTGGTCAGGCCATGACCACGGACACCGAGGAATCGTTCTCGTCCGGCTCGTGCATCGACGCCGTGGGCAGGCCCATGTCCCGGGAGGCGGCACGGCAGGCGTACGAGCGGGCCGGGTTCGGCATCGAGGATGTGGACGTGATCGAGCTGCACGACTGCTTCTCCGTCAATGAACTGCTGACGTACGAGGCGCTCGGCATGTGCGCGCCGGAGGAGTCGGGGAAACTGGCCGAGTCGGGTGCGACGACGTATGGCGGCCGGTGGGTGGTGAACCCATCCGGCGGGCTGATCTCCAAGGGACACCCGCTGGGCGCGACCGGCCTCGCGCAGATCGCGGAGCTGGTGTGGCAGTTGCGCGGCGATGCGGGGGAACGGCAGGTCCCCGGCGCGCGGGTGGGACTCGCGCACAACATCGGGCTGGGCGGGGCGGCCGTCGTGACGCTGCTCCGGTCGGTCCAGAGCGGATGAACGCGTCCCGGCACGGGGGCGAGCCCTCCATTCCGCAACCGGGTCGGCGGAGTGCGACGACACGGACGGTGGACGGGGCGGTGACACGGCCGCACGGGGCTGCTCGGCCCCGAGCCGGCCCGCTGGACCCGAGCCCCGGGAACCCGCGGCCGTTGCCTGGTCGCACCGTGCCGGGGCGACCGTCAGGCGGCCGGGGCGACGGATCAGCGGCTCACAGCCAGCCCTGTTGCCGGGCCTCCCGCACCGCCTCCGTCCGGTTCCGGGTGCTGGTCTTGCCGATCGCCGAGGACAGGTAGTTGCGGACGGTGGACTCGGACAGATGGAGCCGACCCGCGACGTCGGCCACCGTCGCGCCGTCCACCGACGCCTTCAGCACCTCGCACTCACGAGCCGTCAGCGGATTCGGCCCGGCACTGAGCGCGGCGGCGGCCAGCGCCGGATCGACCACCGTCTCGCCGGCGAGTACACGCCGGATCGCCGCGGCCAACTCCTCCACCGGTCCGTCCTTGACCAGGAACCCGGCCGCCCCGGCCTCCAGGGCCCGGCGCAGATAGCCGGGCCGGCCGAACGTGGTGAGGATCAGTACCCGGCAATCGGGAGCCTGCCGTCGCAGCTCGGCCGCCGCGTCCAGTCCACTGGTGCCCGGCAGCTCGATGTCCAGCAGGGCCACATCCGGTCGATGGCAGAGCACGGCGTCCACGATGGCGTCTCCCGTGGCCAGTTGGGCCACGACCTCCAAGTCCGCCTCCATGCCGAGCAGCAGGGCGAGTGCGCTCCGCATCATGCCCTGGTCCTCGGCGAGGAGGACTCTCACACGGGGGACCGGTCGGTGCTCTGCGGGCGTAGCTTCGGCCATGGGCACAGGCTACGGCCATCACGCAGCTCCAGCGGCCAGACGGCCAGACGGCCAGACGGCCAGACGGCCAGACGGGCACACGGGCGTACGGGCGTACGGGGAGGAGCGGCGGGGGGCCGGCACGCCGGTGCGAGCGTGCATGCTTCGGATGGAGCCAAGCGCCGCGCCTGCCGTCGGCTCCCGGACCGCGCCGACGGGCGGCATGAGCGAGACCGGCGACTGCGGCGAGAGCCGTGGCACCCGAGAGATGATCGAGTGCGGCGGGAGCGGTACCTGTTGGCGGCTCGGACGACTGGGACAGCGGCACCCATCGGGCCGGGGGTGCGGGCTGGGCGGTCAGCCCGTCCTGGGTGCCATCGCCCCCACCCCGGTCAGCTCCTCGGAATCCACCGGAAGCTCGGCGGTCACCCCGAAGCCGCCGCGCGGCGACGGGCGGGCCGTGAGGGAGCCGCCCGCCGCCGCGAGACGCTCCGTCAGTCCCTTCAGCCCCGTCCCGCCCACGCTTCCCACGGTCCGGTCGACGGCCTTGCTGGTGCTGGTGCCGTTGTCGGTGACGGTGAGCCGGACCCGTTCGGGAGCACCCTCGATCACGATCTCGCAGCGGCTCGCATCGCTGTGCCGGACGATGTTGGTGACCGCCTCGCGAACCACCCAGCCGAGCAGTGCCTCGGTCTGTGGCGCGAGTGGTGTGCCGGACTGGCGGACCACCGGCTCCACGCTCGCCGCGGACAGCGCCGAGCGGGCCCGGGTCAGTTCGGTGGCCAGGCTGCCCTCGCGATAGCCGGTGACCGCCTCGCGGATCTCGGTGAGCGCCTGCCGGCCCACCGATTCGATGTCCTCGACCTGTTCCAGCGCCGAACTCATGTCCCGTCGGGCCAACCTCCGCGCCGCCTCCGACTTCACCACGATCACCGACAAGGTGTGGCCGAGCAGGTCGTGCAGATCTCGGGAGAAGCGCAGCCGTTCCTTCTCGACCGCACGCCGGGCCAGCTCCTCACGGGCTGCGCGCAGTTCCTGTACGGCCTCGGACAGGCTGAGGACCGCGGCGGTCACCATGCCGGAGATGAAGGTGGAGTAGCCGATGGTCATCGCGTCTCCCCAGCCGCCGCGGAGGCCGGCGATGCCACCGGCGTACACCGCGAGTAGCAGCCCGGTGCGACCCAACCGCGGGCCCCGCAACATGGCGCCCGCGGCCAGCCCCACCAGCGGGAAGAACGCCAACCAGTTGCCGCCGTAACCGAGGGCCAGAGCCGTGGTCAGCAGGCCCATCAGTCCGAGTGCCACCCGGGTGGAGGCGGCGTTGCGCCGCTCGCGGTCAAAGGAGCGGAAGGTGACGTAGATGTAGAGGGAGCCGAAGGCCAGCAGGCCAAGCCCCCCGAGCCACGGGTGCGGCGTCCTGCCCTGGAGTAGGCCGGTGAAAGAACCCATCCCCATGAGCAGCCAGGGGAGCAGGGTGAAGCCGCTGGGGGGCGGGCCCAGGCGATCGTCGACGGCTGTTCCGTTCCTCGCGCGCGCGTCCTTGAGGTGGTCGCGGTCGGCCTTCCACCGCGTCCTTGCCACCTGCCAGGCCCGAGCCTGGCGCCGCACTCTCCGCCATCCTGTCATGTCTCTGTTTCCCCCGGTCAGCCAGTTTCCGCGCCACGGCGGCTGGAGGGCACAGCGTACGGAACGGGTACTGCGCTCCGGCAGGTGCCCATGTACGCACCCGGGCGGTACAAAAGTCACACTCCCGCCCAGTGAACTGACACGGCGTCAGGAGCCTTCAC
Organism: Streptomyces pluripotens; assembly: GCF_000802245.2. Lineage (NCBI taxonomy): Bacteria > Bacillati > Actinomycetota > Actinomycetes > Kitasatosporales > Streptomycetaceae > Streptomyces > Streptomyces pluripotens. Next base: position 1,909,346 of record NZ_CP021080.1, on the reverse strand, counting down.
AACTGCGCAGCGCTGGGCTATACAAGGGGCGCCGGACTGGAACGCGTTCTAGATCGGCCCGTAGCGACCTCGGTGCGGCCGACGGTGCGGACGGCCGTGCCGGGGTCTTCGCGCCGCCACGTCCGCCCGTCGCCATGTCAGGAGCCTCATGCCCATCGACGCAGCCTTGGCCCTCTCCGCCGAGCCCCGGTCCGGCGAGATCACCTGGACCGCGAAGGACGTCCAGCTCTACCACCTCGGCATCGGCGCCGGTGTTCCCGCCACCGATCCGGACGAATTGCGCTACACCCTGGAGTCCCGGCTGCACGTCCTGCCGAGCTTCGCCACCGTCGCGGGCGCCGGCTCGCCCGGGGTGATCAGTGGATTGTCCATGCCGGGCGTCGACGTCGACCTGGCCAAGGTCCTGCACGGCGGCCAGAGCCTGACGATCCACCGTCCGATCCCCGTCGCCGGTACCGCCACCGCCAGCGGCCGGGTCGCCGGCGTGTACGACAAGGGCACAGCCGCCATCCTCGTCATGCGCACGGAGGTCACCGACGCCGACGGCCCGCTGTGGACCAACGACGCCCAGATCTTCGTCCGCGGTGAGGGCGGCTGGGGCGGTGACCGTGGCCCCTCGACCCGCCTGGACCCGCCGACGGGGGAGCCCGACCGGACCGTCGAGCGGCACGTCCGGGAGGACCAGGCCCTCCTCTACCGCCTCTCCGGTGACTACAACCCGCTGCACGCCGACCCCGAGTTCGCCAAGCTGGCCGGCTTCGACAAGCCGATCCTGCACGGGCTGTGCACCTACGGCATGACGCTCAAGGCGGTCGTGGACACGCTGCTCGGCGGCGATGTGACCCGAGTCCGCGCCTACCGCACCCGGTTCGCCGGGGTGGTCTACCCCGGCGAGACCCTGCGCATCCGCATGTGGTGCGGGGAGGGCGCGGAGGGCCCGGTGGTGCGGGTCGAGGTGGGTGCCGTCGAGCGGGGCGGTGCGCCGGTTCTCGCCGACACCGTCGTCCAGCACTCCTGACAGCACGCCCGACCCAGCATTCGAGGGGAGCCGCACCCATGCGCGCAGCCGTACTGCACGAGATCGGCCAGGAAAAGCTGGAGGTCCTCGACGACGTCGAGGCGGCGGGCTTCGGCCCGGGAAAGGTCCGGGTGAGGCTCCGCGCCACCGGGCTGTGCCACTCGGACCTGTCCGCGATGAACGGGGTGCTGCCCCAGCCGGCCCCCTTCGTGCCCGGCCACGAGGGCGCGGGCGAGATCCTCGAAGTCGGGGAGGGCGTGCGGAACCTGCACGCCGGCGACCGGGTCGTCGTCTGCTGGCTGCCCGCCTGCGGTGCCTGTCCGGCCTGCAAGCGGGGGCAGACCGAGCTGTGCCTGGCCGGGTTCGCGAACGCGGGCACCCCCAACTTCAAGCGCTCGGGTGGTGACGTCTTCGGCTTCGCCGGAACCGGAACCTTCGCCGAAGAAGCCGTGGTCGACGCCGGCTGTGCTGTCCCCATACCCGACGACGTGCCCTTCGACATCGCCGCGCTGATCGGCTGCGGGGTCACGACCGGCCTCGGCGCCGCCCTCAACACCGCCGATGTGGTGGCCGGTTCGTCGGTCGCCGTCATCGGGTGCGGAGGCGTCGGCATCGCAGCCGTACAGGGGGCGCGGTTGAAGGGCGCGGCCGAGATCGTCGCCGTCGACCCGGTTGCCTCCCGGCGTGAGTCGGCCCTCAGGTTCGGTGCCACGAAGGCAGTTTCGCCGGAAGGGCTGGCCGACGTCCGTCAGCAGGTCACGGGCGGTGAGGGCTTCGACTACGTCTTCGAGGTCGTCGGCAGGTCCGAGACCGCCCGCACCGCCTACGAGAACACCCGGCGTGGCGGCACCCTCGTCGTGGTTGGTGCCGGAGCCATGGACGACTTCCTGCAGCTCAACATGTTCGAGCTGTTCTTCGACGAGAAGCGCATCCTGCCGTCCTTGTACGGCGGTGGGGACGTGGTGCGCTCCTACGGGCGCACCATTGCCCTGTGGCGGGCGGGCCGCGTCGACCTGGCCGGTCTGATCACGCATCGGGTGCGACTGGCGGAGATCAACGAGGCACTGGACCAGATGCGTACCGGGACCGCCCTGCGTACGTGCATCGAGATCTGAGGACGCAGCGTATGTCACTGCCACTTGAGGGGCTTTCCGCCATCGTCACCGGCGCCGGCCGAGGGCTCGGCCGGGCCGAGGCCCTGGAACTCGCCCGGCTCGGAGCGGCCGTCGTCGTCAACGACTACGGACAGCCCGGCCGCGACGGCACCGGTGAGGCGTCGGCGGACCCCGCCGAGCGGGTCGCCGCCGAGATCCGCGAGCAAGGGGGCCGGGCCGTCGCGCACACCGGGGACGTCGCCGACTTCCAGCAGGCGCGCGCTCTGATCCAGCTGGCGATCGAGGAGTTCGACCGGCTGGACGTCCTCGTCAACAACGCCGGCATCCTGCGCGACCGCATGGTCTTCTCGATGACTGAGGACGAGTGGGACTCAGTGATCCGCGTCCACCTCAAGGGACACTTCAACACCACCCGATTCGCCGCCGCACACTGGCGGGATCGGTCCAAGGCGGTCGGGGAAGCGGTGTACGGGCGGATCGTGAACACGTCCTCCGAGGCGTTTCTCGCCGGTTCCGCCGGCCAGCCCAACTACGCCGCGGCGAAGGGTGGAATCGTCGGCCTGACCACGTCCACCGCGCTTGCCCTCGCCAAGTACGGCGTCACGGCCAACGCCATCTGCCCGCGGGCCCGGACCCGGATGACCGAAGACGTCTTCGCGGCTCTGCGCACACCGGATGAGGGGCTGGACCCGCTCGCTCCGGAACATGTTGCTCCGCTCGTCGGCTATCTGGCCTCCCCGGCCGCCGCCCGGGTCAACGGCCAACTGCTGGTGGTCCACGGCGGAATGGTCGCCGTCGTCGAACGGCCCCGGGTGGGGGCGAAGTTCGACAGCAAGCAGGAGACGTTCACCTACGATGAACTCGACGCCCTGCTCACCCCGCACTACGCGGACCGGTCGACTGCGGAGACCTTCGCCGCGGCGGAGGTGCTGGGTCTCAAGCGGGGGTGACGCCGGAGGGCCCGCAAGGGGAGACAGCAGGAGGGGGCTTTCCGCCGTACGGCGGAAAGCCCCCTCCTGTCCGACCGTCAGGCAGCTGCCTCGGCCGTCTCCTCGACCGGCTTGCGGTGCCGGCCGTGCGGAGCCATCTCGCTCTCCTGAGCCGCGACCGGGCCGCGGTGCCGACCGTGGCCGGCGATCTCGTAAGAGTCGGCAGACAGCTGCTCCGTCGTGCTGGTGTCGCTCATCGGACGTATTCACCCCGTCAACATGATCTTTCGTACAGCCGGGTGAGTTTAACCGGCATACCACGGGCTGAATCCAGGCGCACACGCCAACTGGCACTACTTCGTTACAAGACGGCTCAGGGGCGCCTGTTGCAGCGGCACCGGACGGGTCACCACAGGCATCGGAGGGACCGGTTCCGCCGCGGCCCGGGACACCCCGGACACCCCGGGCGCCCCGGTGGCCGTGCCGTCCCGTACCGGACCCTCCAGGCCGTTGTCCCCCGGACTCCCCCACGTCGCGCCGACCGGGTTTCCCGTGACTCCCGCTACCCGCCTGGTTTCCGCGGCCCTGGTGAACCCTGTGGTCCCCGTGGCCTCTGCGGTCCCCGTGGTCCCTGCGACCGAAGTGTCCCTCGTACCGCCCGAAGGCGACGTACCCGCCGTGCCTCCCGTCGCTTCCGGACTCCCCGTCTCCCCTCTGGGTGCCGTCAACTCCGCCACACCGCAGGGAGTCTCCTGCGTGGCGTACGGGAGACGCAGCACCCCGTCCCGCGTCCACAACCCGGACCCCGTCAGCCATCCCCCGGGCGCCGGGAGATGCGTGACCTGCCGCTCGACCGGCCGCCAGGTGCCCACCCAGGTGCCGAACGCCCCGTCGATCCGCAACGCCACCGCGCAGTTCTCCGGCATCAACACCTGTCCCGGCTGGACCGCGAACGGGACCACCCTGCAGTCCGGCACCCGCAGGCACTCCGGGAAACGCACCGGCAGCGTGCTGCCGAGCACCCCCCAGCCCAATCGTTCCTCCCCAGGTGACGGCGCGTCGGAGGCGATGAGCAGCAGTCCGCTGTCGGCGTCGGCGAGCAGCAGCCGGTCGTCGCTGCGCTCCGAGATCTGCAACAAGGGGGAGATCTCGCCGCGCTCCAAGTCCACCACGACCGTCTTGGTGCGCCCGCCCAGCTCCCGGTCGAGCGCCAGTATCCGTCCGGTGCCGTCCAGCCAGATCCCGCCCGAGCAGCGCCCCGGCACCTCGGCGAGCCGTTCCGGCCCGAAGGCTCCGCCCGCCACCAGCCACACCGCACTGGAGCGCGGCCCGACGGCGAGGGCGTATGCCTGAGCGCCTCCCGGCGCGGGCGGCAGCAGGGTGAGCCGGGTGCCGGGCTCGGGGCACTCCACCGCGCCCAGTGGCAGCTCACCGGTGCCGGGGCCGGTCGGGTACAGCAGCGCGAAGGCGTGCCGCCGCTCCACCAGCCGGTGGATCAGCACTCTGCCGTCCCCCAGGGGCTGCACCTCGGTACCGGGCTCCTCCGGTTGGTTGCCCGGCAGCGGTACCGCGTAGGGCTCGGGGCCGTCGAGTGTCCAGCGCTCCGGGAACCAGGAGTCACCGTCCAGCGCGAGCCGGGCGGCATAGGCACCGTCCGTAGTGAGGACGCACCCCGCTGCCGGAACGACGTCGTCCGCACCGGAGGACCCGGCGGAAGGGGGTTCGATCGCACAGGCCGTCATGGTTCGGTCACCTCCAGCGACGAAGCTAGTTTTCGCACGTGCGGGCGTGGGACGGGCCGAGCCCTGCTTCACACATACGGGTGGTGCAGAAGCGATTCACCTGAGGAAAACGGGACACGTGTGCTGACCGGAGCCAGAGCGGGCGCGCGGTACGGTCCCGTCGAACGGCCAGGTAGCCTTTTCCCGTGCCCCGTCTGTCTGAAGTCATCGCCGCGCTGGAGAACCTGTGGCCCGCCGAGCGGGCCGAGTCCTGGGACGCGGTCGGCACGGTCGCGGGCGACCCGGGCCAGGAGGTCACCCGGGTTCTGTTCGCCGTCGACCCCGTGCAGGACATCGTCGAGGAGGCGGTGGAGCTCGGCGCCGATCTGCTGGTCACCCATCACCCGCTCTACCTGCGCGGGACGACCACGGTCGCGGCGACGCACTTCAAGGGCCGCGTCGTGCACACCCTCATCAAGAACGACATCGCCTTGCACGTCGCCCACACCAACGCTGACACGGCGGATCCGGGTGTGAGCGATGCCCTGGCCAGTGCGCTCGACCTGCGTGTCGTGCGTCCGCTCGTGCCGGACCTCACCGACCCGGCGGGCCGCCGGGGCCTCGGCCGCGTGTGCGAGCTGGACCACCCCGTCACCGTGCGTGAGCTGGCTGCCCGAGCCGCCGAGCGGCTGCCTGCCACCGCGCAGGGCATCCGGGTGGCCGGCGACCCCGAGGCCGCAGTCCGCACGGTCGCCGTCAGCGGCGGTTCCGGCGACAGCCTCTTCGACCAGGTCCGCGCGGCCGGTGTCGACGCCTTCCTGACCGCCGATCTGCGCCACCACCCTGCCTCCGAGGCGGTGGCGCAGAGCCCTCTCGCGCTGCTCGACGCGGCGCACTGGGCCACCGAATGGCCCTGGTGCGAGTTGGCCGCGAGTCAGCTCGAAGAGATCTCCGACCGTCATGACTGGGACCTCAGGGTCCACGTCTCCAAGACGGTCACCGACCCCTGGACCGCCCACGCGGCGTCCACCCGCCACCTCTAGTTACTGGGAGCCCCCAACTGAACGCCGCGCCCGCCGACCAGATCCGTCTCCTTGACGTCCAGGCCCTCGACGTCCGCCTGCAGCAGCTCGCGCACAAGCGGAGGTCCCTGCCCGAGCACGCCGAGATCGAGTCGCTGACCAAGGACCTCACGCAACTGCGCGACCTGCTCGTAGCCGCGCAGACCGAGGAGAGCGACTGCGCCCGCGAGCAGACCAAGGCCGAGCAGGACGTGGACCAGGTGCGCCAGCGTGCCGTCCGCGATCAGCAGCGCCTGGACTCCGGCGCCGTCACCTCGCCCAAGGACCTGTCCAACCTCCAGCACGAGATCGCGTCGCTCGCCAAGCGGCAGGGCGATCTGGAGGACGTGGTCCTGGAGGTCATGGAGCGCCGTGAGGCCGCGCAGGAGCGGGTGGACGAGCTGACCGGGCGGGTCGCGTCCGTCCAGGCGAAGATCGACGACGCGACCGGCCGGCGGGACGCCGCGTTCGAGGAGATCGACGGTGAGGCCGCCTCGGTCACCAAGGAGCGCGAGGTCGTCGCGGGTTCGGTCCCCGCCGACCTGCTGAAGCTGTACGAGAAGCTGCGTGAGCAGCAGGGCGGGATCGGCGCGGCCAAGCTGTACGCCCGCACTTGCCAGGGCTGCCGCCAGGAGCTGGCCATCACCGAGTTGAACGAGATCCGCGCGGCGGCTCCGGACACGGTGGTGCGCTGCGAGAACTGCCGCCGCATCCTGGTGCGCACCGCAGAGTCGGGTCTGTAGAGGACGTCTGTAGAGGACATCTGTAGAGGACATCAGAGGACAAGGGGCTTCACGGGTGCGGGAGTTCATCGTCGAGGCCGACGGCGGGTCGCGGGGCAACCCGGGGCCCGCGGGCTACGGGGCCGTGGTGAGCGACGCGGCCACGGGGGAGACCCTGGCGGAAGCGGCCGAGTACCTCGGCATCGTCACCAACAACGTCGCCGAGTACCGCGGGCTCCTCGCGGGCCTGCGCGCCGCGCACGCCCTCGACGCCACCGCGACGGTCCACGTCCGGATGGACTCCAAGCTCGTCGTCGAGCAGATGTCGGGCCGCTGGAAGATCAAACACCCCGACCTGAAGCCGCTCGCGGCCCAGTCCAGGGCTGTCTTCCCGCCGGACCGGGTCACCTACGAGTGGATCCCGCGCGACCGCAACAAGCACGCCGATCGCCTGGCCAACGAAGCGATGGACGCGGGCGCGAAGGGCGAGCAGTGGTCGCCGTCGCTGTCCCGGGCTGCCCTCGACACCCCTCCCGCCATACCGCAGTCCCCAGGCCCATCCGGGGACGCGGCGGCCGGGGCTGCGAAGGCACGGGCGGCTCTGGCCCAGGGGCGGGGTGCCGGTGCCGCGAAGCCACTGGCGGCTCCGGCCGAGGACGATGTCGAAGCCGAGGCGGTGCGTGCGGCCGAGGAGGAGGCCGAGGCCCAGAGGGCGCGTGCGGCGGAGGAGGCCGAGGTCGGGGAGGGGCGTGCGGCAGCGGCCCGGGCCGACCGTTCCACCGGGCGTCGGGCCGCTCGCACGGCGGCTGGTCGGGCGCCCTCCACTCCCGGCTGGAGTGCCGCACCTGACCTCGGCACACCCGCCACCTTCGTCCTCCTCCGCCACGGCGAAACCCCCCTCACCCCGCAGAAGCGCTTCTCCGGAAGCGGCGGCACCGACCCCTCCCTCTCCGACGCCGGTCGCGAACAGGCCCACCACGCCGCAGCGGCGCTGGCACGACGCGGGACCATCCAGGCCGTCGTCGCCTCGCCCCTCACCCGCACCCGGGAGACCGCGGCCATCGTCGCCGCCCGACTCGGCCTGGACGTGGCGATCGAAGAAGGCCTGCGCGAGACGGACTTCGGTGCCTGGGAAGGACTGACCTTCGGCGAGGTCCGCGAGCGCCACCCGGAGGACCTGAACGCCTGGCTCGCCGACCCGGAGGCGCACCCCACCGGCGGCGGTGAGAGCTTCGCCGAGACCGCCGCCCGCATCGCGGCGACCCGCGACAAGCTGGTCGCGGCCCACAAGGGCCGCACGGTTCTGCTGGTCACGCACGTCACCCCGATCAAGACCTTCGTCCGCTTCGCGCTCGGTGCCCCGCCGAGGTCACTGTTCCGCATGGAGCTGTCGGCGGCCTCCCTGTCGGCGGTGGCGTACTACGCGGACGGCAACGCGAGCGTACGGCTGTTCAACGACACGTCCCACCTGCGTCCCTGAGCCCGGCTGCGGCCCGCGCCAGCTGCTCGATCCGGGTCCAGTCCCCGGCGGTCACGGCGTCCGCGGGAACCATCCAGCTACCGCCCACACAACCGACATTGGGCAGGGAAAGGTACTCCGGTGCGGTCGTCGGCCCGATCCCGCCGGTCGGGCAGAAGCGGGCCTGTGGCAGTGGGCCGGCCAGGGACCTCAGGTAGCCGGTACCGCCCGCTGCCTGCGCCGGGAAGAACTTCATCTCCCGCACCCCGCGTTCCAGCAGCGCGACGACCTCCGAGGCGGTCGACACCCCGGGCAGGAACGGCAGTCCGACGCCGCGCATCGCCTCCAGCAGCGATCGGGTCCACCCCGGGCTCACCAGGAACCGTGCACCTGCCGCCGCGCACGCACCCACCTGCTCGGGCGTGATCACCGTGCCGGCCCCGACCACCGCCCGCGGCACCTCGCGGGCGATCGCCCGGATCGCCCGCAGCGCCGCTGGGGTCCGCAGCGTCACCTCGATCGCGGGGAGCCCGCCCGCCACCAGAGCCCGCGCCAGTGGTACGGCGTCGGCGGCGTCGGACACGACCACCACGGGCAGGACGGGCGCGAGATCCAGCACGGAGGCAGCCGGGGAGGAGGGTGGCGATGCGGGTGTCATGCCCTCATCGTGCCCAGTGCTCACAGCACGCACAACGCGCGTTGCGCATACTGCAACGCAATGCCAAGGGTGGGTAGGGGATCAGTGGACCTCCTCCACCAGCACATCCAGCGACCACGCTCGGCCGGCCTTCCCCGGCGCCTCCGCTTCCACGGCGTAGCCCAGCTCCCGCAGCACCTCCACCAGCTCGGCGGGGTCGGCCGGCACCGCTCCGGCCGTCAGCAGGCTCCGTACCATCCGTCCCTTGGTCGCCTTGTTGAAGTGGCTCACGACCTTCCGGGTCGGAGCGTGCAGCACCCGCACGGTCGCCGTCCGCCCCGCGACCTCGCCCCTGGGCCGCCAGGCCGCCGCGTACGCCGAGGAGCGCAGATCCAGCACCAGGCCCTCCCCGGCCACCTCGGGCAGCACCTCGGCCATCGGCGCCCGCCAGTGCGCGGCCAGCGCACCGATCCCCGGCAGTTTCACGCCCATCGAGCAGCGGTAGGACGGAATCCGGTCCGACACCCGCACCGCCCCCCACAGCCCCGAGAACACCAGCAACGCGTCCTCCGCGCGCCGCCGGGCCGCCGCGTCCAGCGTGGCCAGGCCGAGGGCGTCGTACAGAACACCGGTGTAGATCTCCCCAGCGGGACGGGTTCCGGCCGTCGGCAGCCCGGCGTTCTTCGCGACCTCACCGCGCAGCCCCTCGCTCAGCCCGAGCACCTCGCGGGCCTTCTCCTGGTCGCCCGCGCACAGCTCGACCAACTCGGTGAGCACCGCCTCCCGCGCGCCGGTCAGCCCCGGCAGGGACAGCGAACCGGGCTTCAGCGGGGCGCCCTCGTCCGGGTTCGCCTTGCCTTCCGAGGGCGGCAGCAGGACCAGCAACACGTACTCCTCACATAGACCTCCGCGACAGCGTACGGCGTGCCGCCCACCCGGTCCCGTCCTACGCTCGCTGTATGCCCCGTCGCAAGATCCACGTGACCGGCGCGCCCGGGTCCCCCCTCCGGGCCGCGCTCTCCGCGCTGCGCACCGAACTGGGCATCCCCGCGGGCTTCCCGCCAAAGGCCCAGGAAGAGGCCGAGCGTGCGGCAAAAGCCCCGACCACCGGGTCGTACGACGCCACGGACATCCCCTTCTTCACCCTGGACCCTCCCGCCCACCGGCCACCGCCATCCGTACGGCGATCCGCCGCGCGACCGCCCATGGTCTCCACCGGGCCCGGTCGGGCGACCCATCTGTCCCGACGCAGCACCGGTTACCGGGTGAGGTGCGCCGTTGCCGACATCGCCGCCTTCGTCGCACCCGGTGGACCGCTGGACGCCGAGACACACCGGCGGGTGAACACGCTGCGCTTCCCGGACCAGGAGGTCCCACTCCACCCCGCCGTCCTCAGCCAGGGCGCCGCGTGCCTCCTGCCGGACCGGACCCGGCCAGCCGTGCTGTGGACGATCGACCTCGACGCGTCGGGCCGGACCGTCGCCGTCGACGTGCGCCGCGCCCTGGTCCGCAGCCGTGCCGGGCTCGACTGCGCGAACGTGCAGAAGGAGATCGACGCCGGGACGGCGGAGGGCCCCGTCGCCCTGCTCAAGGAGATCGGTGAGGCGTTGCAGCGACTGGAGGCAGAGCGCGGCGGCGTCTCCCTCAACGTGCCCGAGTTGGAGATCAACGAGAACCCCGCGGGCGGGAAGGGCACCGACACCTACGAGCCGAGCTACCACGCCCCGCTTCCCGCCGACAGCTGGGACGCCCAGCTCTCCCTGCTCACCGGTATGGCCGCCGCCAGCCTGATGCTCGACCACGGCACCGGCATCCTGCGCACCCTCCCGGCCGCCCCCGGCGGCGCGGTCGCCCGGTTGCGCCGCACCGCGACCGCCCTGCACATCGACTGGCCGCACCACGTGTCGTATGCGGCCCTGATCCGCGGCCTCGACCCGCACGATCCGCGACACGCGGCATTCCTGCAGGAATGCACGACCCTCCTGCGCGCAGCCCGCTCCACCCCATTCCGCGACGGGGTACCGCCCGCGATCACCACGCACGCCGCCGTCGCCGCCCCGTATGCCCACTGCACCGCGCCCCTGAGCCGTCTCGCGGACCGCTACGCCTCCGAGATCTGCCTCGCCGCCGTCGCCGGCCGGCCCGTGCCCGGCTGGGTGCTCGCCGCCCTCGACGCGCTGCCCCGCCAGCTGGCCGAGGGCTCCCGGCGCGCGGGCGCGGTCGACCGGGAGTGCGCGGACCTCGTGGCGGCGGCCCTGCTCAAGGACCGGGTGGGGGACGTCTTCGAGGGCTGTGTCGTGGACGCCGACGAACACCAGCCGACCGTGGGGACCGTGCAGCTGGAATCCCCTGCGGTCGCCGGCCGCGTCGAGGGCGAGCGGCTGCCACTCGGCGAACGCCTGCGCGTACGGCTCGTCCGGGCCGACCCGGGAACGGCGAAGGTGCTGTTCAGGGTCGAGTGAGGGCCTGCACGAGGAGGCCGGGGTCGTCGGCGTGCAGCCGCACCACGCGCACGTCCCGCGGACGGCCGAGAAACGTCGTGTGGGTGACGGGTTCGGCGAGTTCGAGTGTGATGGACGTCTGGGAACCGACGGCCAGGTCCAGAGCGTCCTCGGCCGGTTCGTGCGTGGTCCGTGTCTCGCGGCGCACGGACGCGATGGAGGACAGCGGGATGCGCAGGTCCACGTGGACCCCGTACCGCACCCGCAACACCTGCGGGGTCAGGACGTGCGGGCGGACCGTACACGCGGCCTGTAGACCGACGACCAGCAGCACGGTGTACACGTCCAGCACCAGCGTGACCTCGTGCGCGGTGGGCCAGTCACGCAGCATCACGGCCACACCGACCGCCTCGACCACCCAGACGAAGACCAGCCCCACCGTCGTCGCGCCCTGCCCGCGCGTGTACCCGAACGCCCTCCCGCCGCTGACCCCTTGAGGGCGCCGGACCAGCCACAGCGCCAGGCTCACGTACACCCGCATCTCGTGCTGCGCCAGTCGCTTCAGCGTCCTGAGCACCTTCAAGGTCCGCATGTGTCCTCCCCGTCATCCCAGGATATCCGGCACGCGGTGCACCGCTTCGGCCAGGGCGCGTGAAGTCGCCCTGCAAGGAGAGGAGTTCGCGGTCCCTGGCGACCGTGGGCAAGCGGGGCACCGAGCCGGGTGCCGTCGGAGAGCTCCGGGTCGGGCGCGCTCGCGCCGGTCAGTGGGTGGCTACGGGGAAGGTCGTGATGGCGTCGTACGCCGGAGATCCGTGCGGCCAGGTTGGTGGTGCAGGTGGTGGCCGCGCGGCGGGGGCCCGGGCGATGGCGGTCTTCCACTCCCTCCCTCGCGAGGAGGTCCTGTTCCTCGCTCGCACCGGCCGGCCGCCGGCCTCTTCGTCGGCGCGGCTCGCCCCGCGGCCGGGGCCGGCCGTCCGGATCGGGGTCGCGAGGGCGTCCGGCGGCGGATCGAGGGCCCTGGCCGGGGCGTGGCCGCGACGGCGCGGCACTGGTCGGACCGGCCTGATCTCCGCGTCCTCGCGGCCCCTGCCCCCGCCGTCGTTCCGGTCCGTTCCGGTGGGCACCGTGCCCGTCGTGCGTCGGTCCGGGAGGCCGCACACGGCCGGTATCATGGTGCGCACGGCAGACGAGCCGGGCGGACGGCCGCGTGGAGTCCCCTCAGGGGGCCTTCCCGAGGAACGTCCGGGCTCCACAGGGCAGGGTGGTGGCTAACGGCCACCCGGGGTGACCCGCGGGACAGTGCCACAGAAAGCAGACCGCCGGGGATCTCGGTCCTCGGTAAGGGTGAAACGGTGGTGTAAGAGACCACCAGTGCCCAGGGTGACCTGGGCAGCTAGGTAAACCCCACCCGGAGCAAGGTCAAGAGGGAGACCCCTTCTCGGGGGCTCCTGCGCGGACGTTCGAGGGCTGCCCGCCCGAGTCCGCGGGTAGACCGCACGAGACCGGTGGCAACGCCGGTCCTAGATGGATGGCCGTCGCCCCGAGGCCCGCGAGGACCCCGGGGAACAGAACCCGGCGTACAGCCCGACTCGTCTGCCGCTGCCTGCAGCTTAGCTGGGCCAGCCAGGCCGCGTCCGAGACGTCCGTCTTGCGGCCGGGGAGGTTCTTGACCTGCCGCGCGTTGACCAGGATCACGTTCAAGTCCTCGGCCAGCAGGTAGTAGAAGGGCTTCCAGTAGTCCGAGGTCGCCTCGATGACCACCAGCGTCACCCGCGCGGCAAGCAGGTGATCCCGCAGGGCCAGGACCGCATTCGTCGTCGACCCCCATGTCGTGGTCTGGGTCGTGAAGGATCCCCGCCGCTTGGTACTCGGGGTGCGGACACACGCCTTGGCGTCCTTCTTGCTGATGTCGAGGCCGGCGCAGCGTTCGTGCAGCACATCCACGGCCTTGCTCCCTCCCTCGCCGGACAGCCGGGTGCGTCGTTCCGGGAGGACCAGGGCGGATCAGGAATCCTGACGCACGTGCTTCGCAGCAACACTCCACGGTTCCCGTGGGCGGTCCCCAGCACCATGCTGACCTGCGAGCTCACCTGCATCACAGAGGCTTCGGTTTCGGCCGGAACGAACCAGCTCAGCGTCCCGTACCCCATCAGTCCACGTCAGGGCAGACAGAAGCACCCCCGGCGCGCGCCACGGCATTTACCACGCCCCCGGCGCGCACCGAAGGTGCGCTGGATTGCTGACCTGCGTTGGAGGCCCTTTCCGATCTTTCGGAGGCTTGCCGCGTGAGGCGGCGGAAAGTCCCTCGGAAGTTCCTCGGGCAGGGCTGGAAGTCCTGAGACGTTCCTGGCGCGTAGGCGAGGTGGACGCCTGTGACCAGGGAACAGATCACCGTTCCATCGGCCTCAGTAGGCAGTTCTGCGACCACCCCCGTGAGACGGGACGTGATGTCGTTGCATCGTGGCCACGAGAGCGACGGTCGCGGTGTCGTTGATCCCCGCCGTTTCAGCCGTGCTGGTCGGGATTGTGGGCGGTAGACCGCGGGAAGCCGTGTCGGCACCATACGGCTGTGATTCGCTGGCCGGATTTCCTGCACATCGGGGCGGTGGAGTTCCTCCTGGCGCCGAGGCTGGCGCTGTTCCGTGCCAGCCGTTCGCGACACGTTTCCGTGTCCGATAGCGGACAGCACTGCTGCCTCGTTTTGAACCGCCCCGTGTCAGGTAGAGACTCGATTCCGTGAAAGGATTGAGTCATGGCACGACCCTCCCGTTACCCGCTTGAGCTGCGCCGTCGCGCGGTGCGCATGGTTGCCGAAGTGCGCGACGACTACCCGAACGAGACGGCCGCCCTGCAAGCGGTGGCGGACAAGCTCGACATCGGTTCCCGCGAGACGCTGCGGAACTGGGTGAAGCAGTACGAGATCGACGCGGGGCAGCGTCCAGGGACGACGACGGAGGAATCCGCCCAGCTCAAGGCGTTGAAGAAGGAGAACGCCGAGCTGAAGCGGGCGAACGAGATCCTGAAGGCCGCGGCGAGTTTCTTCGCGGCCGAGCTCGACCGGCCACACACGCGCTCGTAGCGTTCATCGACGAGCACCGGGACCGCTTCGGCGGGGTCGAGCCGATCTGCAGAACGCTCACCGCACACGACTGCCAGATCGCCCCTTCCACGTACTACGCCCATAAGAAACGCCTCGAAACCCCCTCTGCCCGTTCCGTGCGTGACGAGGAGCTCAAGGAGAGGATCCACGAGGTCTACACGTCCAACTACCGTGTCTACGGAGCGAGGAAGATCTGGCGCGAGCTGAACCGGCAGGGGCATGCGGTGGCCCGCTGCACCGTCGAGCGCCTGATGCGCGAGCTCGGCATCCAGGGCGCGGTGCGCGGCAAACGCGTCATCACCACGATCCCCGGCGGGCAGGCCGAGCGGGCCCCCGACCTTGTCGACCGCGAGTTCGTCGCCGGCGCCCCGAACCGCTGCTGGGTAGCCGACTTCACGCACGTGAAGACCTTCGCCGGCGTCGTCTATGTCGCGTTCGTCGTGGACACCTTCTCGCGCCGGATCGTGGGCTGGTCGGCCGCCACGGTGAAGGAGACGGTGTTCGTGCTGGACGCCCTGGAGATGGCGATCTGGCAGCGCGACCGGGACCAACACCCCATACAGCCAGGCGAGTTGGTACACCATTCGGACGCCGGGTCGCAGTACACGAGCTTCCGCCTCGCCGAGCACCTGGACGCCGCCGGCATCGCGGCGAGCATCGGATCCGTCGGTGACGCGTACGACAACGCCCTGATGGAGTCCACGATCGGCCTGTACAAAACCGAGCTGATCAAACCCCAGCGACCCTGGAAGACGCTCTCCCAGGTCGAGCTGGCCACCGCCGAGTGGATCGACTGGTACAACCACCGCGTGCGCCACGAGGCGCTAGGAGATCGTGTGCGGGTGCGAATCCCCACCGCCGGACCGCCGTAGAGGCCCGGTTGAAGCTGGAGGCAGTCCAACTCAGGGAACGCTGAGGAGGGCGGGAAGCAGCCTCGACAACGTCGGGACGAGTCGGCACTGCCAGACGGCTCGGGTCCGGCTAGCAAGGCCAGAAGGCGTAACGAAAGTGAATCAGCGTCCGAAGTCCCGTAACAGTACCTCCCGGCTCCAACCTGGCGGATATGGGCCGGGGTTGCAGTACGCGACCCGTCCTCCAAGGAGATGGGCCGACTCTGAAGCCGCCCGCGGTGAAACGGCTCAGAGGCCACGCTGAATACCTGCGGTGTAGGCGTGGCGATGCTGCCGGGATAGAGCTGGACGCCGACCTGGCCGAACGACTCCTAGTGAACGTGGGAACCACTCCCGGTCGCCCTCTCGCCGGACATCCGGTGCGGTGATGGGCAGGCCCGTTGTCGGCTGTTGGCCGTGGAGTGGGGCGGAGGCCCCGTAGTAGTCCGAGCGCGCGAAAGGCGCGTACACGGCGAAGGGGGCCAGCAAGTCAGCAGGGAGGGAACTGGAATGCCGGGAGGGCGTTGGTGAATACCGACGAACTGGAGTGGGCCTTGATGAAGGCCGAGCGCCGGGTACTGGAGATCCAGACCAAGCTGCACCGTTGGGCCGTAGATGATCCTCATCGGCGGTTTGACGACCTGTACAACCTCGTGACCGACCCCGCGTTCTTGCTTGTCGCATGGGACCGGGTTCGGAGTAACAGGGGAGCCAAAACCGCTGGGGTGGACGGCCGTACGGCTGCGTCCATTTCGCTGCAGCAGGGCGTCGAGGGTTTTCTCGGCGCGCTGCGTTCCTCTCTGAAGGATCGCAGTTTCCTGCCGCTTCCGGCACGGGAGCGACTGATTCCGAAACCGGGGTCGACAAAGCGTCGACGCCTGGGAATCAGTACGATCCGCGATCGGGTGGTGCAAGCATCCCTGAAGCTGGTGATGGAACCAATCTTTGAGGCAGATTTTCTTCCGTGCTCGTACGGATTCCGCCCCAACTATCGGGTCCACGACGCGGTGTCCGAGGTAAGACACTTGACTTCCCACTCTTACGAATGGGTGGTTGAGGGTGACATCCGGGCCTGCTTCGACGAGATTGCCCATCCGGCCCTTATGGACCGGGTGCGCCTTCGGATCGGGGACAGACGCGTCCTGGTGCTGGTGAAAGCCTTTCTGAAAGCGGGCATCCTCACGGAACACGGCTCGTTGAAGGAGAGTAGATCCGGTACTCCGCAAGGTTCGATCCTGTCGCCGTTGCTCAGCAACGTCGCCCTCGCCGTCCTGGACGAGCACTTCGCCCAGGCGCCAGGAGGGCCAGCGTCTACACCTAACGAGCGAGCGAAGCGCCGTCGCCGCGGTCTGCCTAATTACCGGCTCTGCCGGTACGCGGACGACTGGGTGATTGCGGTTACTGGCACGAAGGAAGACGCCTACACCCTCAAGGAAGAGGCAGCACAGGTGCTCAGCAGAATGGGGCTGCACCTGTCAGAGGAGAAGACCCTAATCACCCACATCAATGAGGGCGTGGACTTCCTGGGGTGGCGCATCCAACGCCATCGCAAGAAGGGCACGGACCGATGGTACGTCTACACCTACCCAGCCAAGAAGGCACTTCACGCCGTCATGGCCAAGGTCAAGACGATCTGCCGACAGGTCAACACAAACCAACCATTGGACGAACTCCTACGCCGACTCAACTCGGTGTTGCGAGGTTGGACCATGTTCTTCCGGCCGGGGGTGTCTAGCGCTACCTTCCAATACCTGAGCGCCTACGCATGGCGTCGGGTCATCAAATGGATTCGTAGCAAGCACCGCCGAATGAACTGGAAGGAACTGCGTCGCCGTTACTGCGGTGGCGAATGGTGGCCCAGAGGGCAGGAACGGGATCTATTTGACCCGGCAAAGGTGCGCACTACGCGTTACCGCTACCGAGGATCACGAATTCCGTCCCCCTGGCCGCTGGCGATAGCATGAGGACCGGACGCGGGCCCGAACTGGGGCTTGTGGAGAGCCCGTTGCGTTGACGAGGCGCACGGCGGGTTCGGAAGGCGGTCCGGGGAAACGGGCTGGTCGAAAGGCCAGTACCGCGCCCCGGGCCGACCTTACCGACTCCACGGTGAGATAGGGCACATCCCGCCCGTCGAATACGAAGCCAACTACTACACCGAACTCAAGAAACCCCAGGTCATCACCACAATCTGAGATCTCTACCGAACCCGGGGCGGTTCATTTTCTGGGTGTGTCAAGGACATGCGTGGCGGCAGCGGCTAGCGGCGACGCAGGGCATGGTCGCATTCCGGACAGTACTGCTCCGGGATGGTGTCAAGACTCGGTGACCAGGCAAGGCCACGACTAGCGTGCCTGGGTTGCTTGTGTCACAGATGGGGATGGCAGGGGTGGCACAAGCGAGTGGCTAAGGTGCTGCTGAGGGGCTGACCGCACGGGGGAGGACGCGATGGCCGACAACACGGGGGATCCGCGGGTAACTGCTGCTGTGCTGGCATCGGCTGCCGGCGCGCTGGCTGTGTCCGGCACGGGCCCGATCGCAGGTGCCGGTGCCGTGATGGCCCGGGAGTTACAGGTCGAGGCTGAGACTCTGACTGCCTTCAAGAACCGGGTGAACGACCTTCTGACTCGGCTGGAGAAGTCGAAGGCCGCCCCGCACAGGATCGCGGACGGCACCTTGCCGACGGGACGGTTGGGCAACTTCGACGAGGCCGATGTGCTCCACGGTGCCTACACCCAGGTGCATTCCCAATTGGAGCGCCTTTCCAAGGTATTGGCGCTGCAGATCGAGGGGCTGATGGTCACAGTCGACGCGTCGAGGAGTAACTATCACCATCTCGACGCCGACGTTCGTGATCGCCTGCACCGCATCCGTGTCGAGGCCGACAAGCTGGCTGTCGATGAGGCCGGGCCGGGAGCAAGGGGACACGGCGGCGGGGCCGATGAGTCCGGTCGTGGCGGACACGGTTCCACGTCGGACTCGCAGGCAGGTGGCCTGTGATGTCCGTGGTGGTGAGACAGCGCGACGGCTTGGTCTCGATGGGAGGGATGGTGGGGGTCCATGTCTGACTTTGTCAGCCGCATGTGGGAGACGGTCAGGCAGGAGCGGTTCCTGGTTCAGGATCCCGAACAGCTGTGGGCCATGGTCGAGTCTGCCGACGGGCCGACGGCCAGCGCTCTCGGTGGGCTTCTGACGGAGGCCGCCAAGACGATCAAGGAGATCGGCGGCGATCTGCGGACCCACAGCATGGCGGTCGAGTGGGAGGGCGAGGGCGGAGCGGCGTTCCGGACCTGGTGCTACCAAGCAGCGCTGGCCACAGTGAGCCTGGGCGATTACAGCGAGAGCGCGGGCGAGTGGCTGGGGCATGCGGCGGACACGCTGCACGAGGTCAAACCGCAGCTGGAGATGCTGAAGAAGCAGAGTGCCAGCGCGCGTTCGGTACTTGACGCGCATGCGGCGAAGGCGACGGATGTCGGTAGCCATGATGGCGGTCCGTCGGACTCCGCGGTGACGAAGGCCAAGACCCAGTACGCCAACACCCGTGCCGAAGCCGGTGGGCTGATGATGAAGCTCGCCCAGTCGTACACAGCTTCCACGGAGCAGATCAACGCGCTGGAGGCACCGAAGTTCCCGGAGTTGCCTCAGCGATTCGTGCCGGATCGGTTTGGCAGCGAAACCCACGTTTCCGCTCCTACCGACGAGGGGAAGGGGACTTACCCCGGGCCGCCCGTGCGAACGGAGTTTCCAACACGGCAGACAACCGTCGACTCCAGCGTGAACCGGACAAGTCCTGTACCGAGGGCGTCCCTGCCGCACCATCCAACGGACGTAACCAGAGTGTCAGATGCGCCGCTGCCGCGACATCATGTAGATGCCGCGAACACGCTGATCGACAGCGCAGGCACCCAACCGCCTACTCCAGTGATTCCTGCCTCCCCGTCAGCGCGGCCTGCCGGACCAGGGGGCAGCCCGGACGGTCGGACACCGTTGGTGACCGGGCCACTACCGCCGCCTGCGTTCGGGACCGGAGCGCCCGTGCCTCCCGGTGTCCGAGGAGGCGGTGAACGTCCCGAGTACGGCCGCCGGGGCCCTCTGGCCACGCCATCCGGACCGGGTACGGCCGCGGGCCCGGGTATCCCAGGACGCGGATTCTCCGGCCCCTACGGCCTCGGTGCGATCGGCGGTCGGTCCGGGGCCGAGCCCGGACCGACTGGCTCCCTCTCGGCCAGGAGCGCCAATGGCATCACGGGCGGTCGTCCTTCGCCACCCACCAAACTGCCTGCCGGTGCGATTCCACGCGGCAACGTCATCGGCGGCGCTCCTAACGAGCAGCAAGTTTCCAGCGGCCGTGGCGCCGGGCTGAGAAGCCGTGCTGCAGGGGCCATACCAGCCCGCGACGACGACCGCACAGCGAACCCGGAGGGCGTGGCGCGAGGGCGAACGCCTGCCTCATCCAACGGGATTGTCGGAGGGCAGCCCAGACCTTCCCGAGACCGCAAGCGGGCAGGTTTCACCTCGAGAGGTGTCCGACCTGCAAGCGTAGAGAGCGCAAACGAGCCTCCGCAGCAGCGAGGTGGACCATCCCGTGGTGTCTCCGCCTCCGCCGCGAAGCGTGACGACCGCTCCGCCCGCGACAGGCGCGCTCGCAGCCGCGAGACCGACCAGGCGGAGGACAGGGAGCGCCGCGCAGAGGAGAAGAAGAACCGACCGCTCCCGCCGCCTCTGCCCAAAGGGCCCGATGGAGACCTAGGACGAGAAGGATGACCATGCGCAGCCGCAGCGAGCGGGCCGGATGGCGCAGCCGAGCCGTGTCCGCAGCCGCGGGAGCCTTGCTGGCGAGCCTTGCCGTCACTCCCGCGCACGCTGACACCGTCCGCGAGCGGCAGTGGTACCTCGATGCCATGCACGCCGATGAGATGTGGAAGACCAATACGGGCAAGGGCATCACAGTCGCGGTGATCGACACCGGTGTCCAGGCCGACATTCCGGACCTGCGTGGCCAGATCGTGGCCGGCAAGGACTTCTCCAAGCGCGCTGGTGACGAACGTACGGACTACGACGGTCACGGCACCACCATGGCCGTCCTCATCGCCGGCACAGGTGCCAAGGGTGCCACCACGGGTACGTACGGCCTGGCCCCCGGGACAAAGATCATGCCGATCCGCACTCCGGGCTTCATTGAACGCAATCGCACCGACGGCAACCAGGACGACTTTCCCACTGCTACGGCGAAGGCGATCCGGTTCGCGGCCGATTCCCGCGCCCAGATCATCAGCATTTCGGGAGGCAGTGCCGCGAACTCTCGGGAGCTGACGGATGCTGTCGCCTACGCGCTGTCCAAGGACAAGTTGATCTTCGCAGCTGTGGGCAATGATGGCGATGCCCTCAACGAAGTCAATTATCCGGGCGCCACTCCCGGCGTAGTGGGCGTCGGAGCGATCGACAAGAGCGTCAAGGCGACGCAGGAGTCCGAGCGCGGCCCCCAGGTCGATCTGGTCGCGCCCGGCGAGGACATCATCTCCGCCTGCCTCCGCGGCACACAACTGTGCAGTTCGCACGGCACCAGCGACGCCACTGCCATCGCCTCCGCCTCCGCCGCCCTGATCTGGTCCAAGCACCCGAGCTGGACCAACAACCAGGTCCTGCGGGTCATGCTCAACACCGCGAGTAAGCCGACGAGCGGCAAGGAGCGCACTGACTACCTCGGTTACGGCGCCGTCCGCCCCCGCATCGCGCTGACCGACCCCGGCGACCCCGGCCCGGCCGACGTGTACCCGTTGCCCGACTTCAAGCAAGCGGCGTCCAAGGTACCCAACGGGTCGGCCACGGCCTCCGCGAAGGAGGACGGCAGCCCGTCGCCGGCAGCATCCGCACCTACGGGCGGCGGCTCTGCGCTGCCATGGATTCTCGGGGGTGCGGGAGTTGTCGTGGTTGCCGGTGGGGTTCTGACCGCTGGGGCGGTGCGCAGGCGCCGACGTGCAGCGGCGTAGCCAAGGCGCACGTGGCCATGCCGGCTGGGCCGGGGCAGACGCCGATGATCAGCCCATGACTCCACGGCCTCGGGCAAGAGGGCGGCTGTGCCCGGGCAACTTGCTTGATGTCCAGGCTTGGCGTGCGTCATGGCTGTGCTCGGTCATCCCTGCGCGGGCGTGTGGGGTCGGGAGGCAACCCGGCCCAGGTGTCGTACGAACACCTCGCGTGCCTCCGGTGTCAGCGTGCGCAGCGCCACCAGTGCGGTGATGGCCACGTCGCACAGTTCCGCCTGTACGTCCTCCCACGTGTGGGTGATGCCCTTGCGGGGGTTCTGGCCCGTGGTGCCGATGATCGCCTCGGCCACCTCGCCGACCTCCTCCGACAGTTTGAGTACGCGCAGCAGTACGCCCTCCGTGCCCGTGTGGGGGCGGCTCGCCTCCAGGCGGGACCAGAGTTCGTCGACGGTCTGCCAGAGGGCGGTTCCGGTGGTACTGGTGGTGGCGGTGCCGTTGCCGGTGTCCGTGTCGGGGCTGGTGCCGGGATGGGTCATGGCTGCAGCCTGCCCCGTCGCCCATCCCTCGGACAACACCCTCTGCCTCCCCGCCATCGTTCCGCTGTTCGGCTACTCCTCGAACAGCACCTCTTGCTTCCCCTCCGCAGTCGCCCGTACCCGCTGGTTCCGCGCGCCCACCACCGCCGTGGTGACCGCCGCCGCGACCCCCAGAGCCAGCGGGACCATCCAGCCCCGGTTGAGGACATGACCGAGCGCGTGGTCCAGGGAGAGGCGGCCGGGGCCGGTGACGGCGAGCCCGGCCGCGGCCAGACCGAGACTTGCCGCGTACTCGAAGCCACCGTTCTGGGCGAAGAATCCGTTGGGCGTGTGCACCGCCGCGGCCCCCGCCATCGCACCGGCCGCCGCCGCGCCCGCCGCCGGGGTCGCCAGGCCCAGGGCGAGGAGCGCGCCGCCGCCCGCCTCCCCGAGGCCGGCCGCCGTCGCGCTCACTCTGCCGGGCGCATAGCCGATGGATTCCATGAACCGGCCGGTGTCGTCCAGGCCGTGCCCGCCGAACCAGCCGAGCAGCTTCTGGGCACCATGCGCGGCCAACACCCCGCCGGTTCCCCACCGGAGCAGCAGCAGACCCAGATCACGTCGGTCGTAACAGGTCACGGTGACTCCCATGCGGACAGATGCCGGGACATTCAGGCACGGACGGGCGGGCGGACACGTGGGCGGGCGGACAGAGGGGCGGGCGGACACGCCTCCCCGTGCTTCCACCGTCCCAGCCGCTCCTCCGGTGGGCCCGTTCAGGAGGGCGTTCGGGTGGCGGACCCGGGGGAGCGGTGTGAGCCTGACGCCATGACGATTCAGCCAGCCAAACTCAGCGATCCGGCGGTCCGGGCCTTCGTCAACGCCGTCAACTCACATGACCGCGAAGGCTTCATGGCCCTCCTCGCACCCGGTGCGACCATGTCCGACGACGGTTCTGACCGCGACCTCGCGGACTGGATCGACCGCGAGATCTTTTCGTCCCACGGCCATATGGAGGTCGACAACGAGTCCGACGGAGGTCAGACGCTGCTCGCCCGCTACCGTAACGACACCTGGGGTGAGATGCGCACCAAGTGGTCCTTCACCGTCGAGGGCGACGGGCGGATCTCGCGATTCGAGACCGGGCAGGGTTGATGTGCTCCCCGGCCTGAGGGCCGGGGAGTCCGGCCGGGGTCGGCTGCCCCTTTCGTAGGGTTCCCGTTTCATCGCGCTGTGCCGGGACTCTCGTCCTGGTCTTGCCTGCGCTCCAGGAGGTGTGTGGCGTCTTTGCCTGCCTGCCTACCTGCCCGGCGACCGCGGCTGCAGTCGCAAGGACTACGGAGGAGCCTTCGTGCGGCTCTGGGTGAGAGATGCGTAAGGAGTGGGAAAGCCAGGCAACTCATCGGATTTTCATAAGGTGGCAAATTTCCGAGCGTCGTGCGGCGTCCGGTGCGGAATCCCCTGCTCGACGCGGTGTACGGTCCCCGGGTGCGTGAATGTTCCCGGCTCAGCCGGCGTGCCGCCCTCGGGCTGACGGCCGCCGCCCTTCCCCTGTCCGTGGCCACTCCGGCCGCAGCCGCCACCGTCATCGGCGGTGAGCGCCTGGCCCGCAGCGGTGTCCAGGTGCGTGGTGCCTCCGGCCTGCCGAAGAAGCTCACCGCCCGCGCGTGGCTCGTCGCCGACTGCGAGAGCGGGGAGGTGCTCGCCTCGTTCAACGCGCATCGGCGCCTCGCCCCCGCGTCCACGCTGAAGATGCTGTTCGCGGACACCGTGCTGAAGAAGTTCGACCGCACCATGCGGTACACCGTCAAGGACGCCGATGTCGACGATGTCCCGGCCGGGTCCAGCCTCGTCGGCATCAAGCCCGGCATCACCTACACCGTCGAGCAGCTGTGGCAGGGAGTGTTCCTGCGCTCCGGCAACGACGCCGTACACGTGCTCGCGCACATGAACGGCGGGATCGCCAGGACGGTCGCCGAGATGCAGGCCAAGGCGGAGGACCTGCAGGCCCTGGACACCCACGTGGTCAGCCCCGACGGCTTCGACCACAAGGGGCAGCTCTCTTCGGCGTACGACCTCACGCTGTTCGCCCGCCATGGTCTGAAGGACCCGGACTTCCGCGGTTACTGCGGTACGAGGACCGCCGATTTTCCGGCGGGTGGCAAGAAGACCTTCCAGATCCAGAACACCGACCGCCTGCTGACCGGGGCGTGGGGCCTGAAGACGTACGACGGGCTCTTCGGCGTCAAGAACGGCTACACCAGCCACGCGGGCAACACCTTCACCGGCGTCGCCACCCGCGGCGGGCGCACCCTGCTGGTCACTGTGATGCACCCGGCGGCGGGCAGCAACGCCGTCTACGAGCAGACCGCTGCGCTGTTCGACTGGGGCTTCGGTCGCGGTGGTTCGGCGCAGGCCGTGGGCATGCTCGTCGCCCCTCTCAGCGAAGGCGGCGCGAGCGCGAGTCCGGCTCCCGCGCGGAAGGCGGCCCCGCCGGCGTCCGGCGCCGCCGGTTCGGCCTCAGGCGGCCACTCCGCCGTGGGGCTGTTGGAGGGTGCTGCGGGTGCGGTGGTGGTGCTCGGGGCCGGGGCCTGGGTGCTCCGGCGTCGCCGGGCCGCAACGGCACCCGCTTCGGCGGCCGACGGGGACGCGGAGACCACGGAGTACGGCGGTCGGCACCGTCGCTGAGTGGTGTGGCGGTCGTTCCGCCGGCCGGTGCGTACCTCGCGGTCTCGCGAGGTCCACCCCCACTCCGGCCCGGCGGAACGGCCGCCGCTTCCCCCCTCGGTGCGGCTACAGGGAATCACCTGCTCCACTTGTGAAGCTCTGTGGAGCTTCGTGGAGCTCCGTGAAACTCTCGTGGGGGAAAGTCGAGCATATGCTCTCGATCGGTCGCAATACCGCGGATGTTCAAATTCCGTTTGCCTGGGCGGGTTCAGCCGCGCCCGATGTACGGCATCCCCGTCGCCAGTACCGTTGCGAACTGCACGTTCGCCTCCAGTGGCAGCTCTGCCATGTGTCGTACGGTGCGCGCCACATCGGCCACGTCCATCACCGGTTCCGGGGCTACTTCCCCGTTCGCCTGGAGCGTGCCGGTCTGCATACGGGCCGTCATGTCCGTGGTCGCGTTGCCGATGTCGATCTGGCCCACCGCGATGCCGTGCGTTCGCCCGTCCAGGGACAGTGATTTGGTCAGTCCGGTCAGTGCGTGCTTGGTGGCGGTGTAGGCGACCGAGTGCGGGCGGGGTGTGTGGGCCGAGAGGGAGCCGTTGTTGATGATCCGGCCGCCCCGCGGGTCCTGCTCCTTCATCCGCCGGTACGCCGCCTGCGCGCACAGGAACGCCCCGTTGAGGTTCGTGTCCACTACGTGCCGCCAGGCGTCGTAGGGTAGTTCCTCGACCGGGACTCCACCGGGTCCGAAGGTGCCCGCGTTGTTGAACAGCAGGTCCACTCGGCCGAACCGGTGCACGGTCGCCGCGAACAGCCCCTCCACGTCCTGCGGCCGGGTCACGTCGGTGCGCACGGCGAGTGCGGGGCCCTCCGGCGCCAGCGCCGCCGTCGCCTCCAGCGTCCCGGTGTGCCGGCCCGCCAGTGCCACCGACCAGCCGGTGTGCAACAGTTCCACCGCGACGGCCCGCCCGATGCCGGAACCGGCGCCGGTCACCACCGCGATCTTCGATTGCCTGTCAGTCATGGCCCGCAGCGTAGGCCGAAAGTCCGTCATGCGGAATCAGGTGTCCGCCATACGGTTTCCGTGTGGCGGTTGCCGGTCAGTGCCGTGCGCACGGCACCGGGTACCGTCCAGGTTCGGCAGTCCCTCTCGCTCATGCGTGCCCCGGCGGTGTGTACGAGCTGAGACCATGAGTGCCGGTTCGGTTCCCAGAGGCGGAGAGGAAGTGACACATGCCCGACCACGCGGCGGCATCCACACCGGAAACGGGACACGCCGGCACCCCCGCAGCGGCACCTCCGCCGACCGCCACGCGTCGCACCAGCTTGCTCGTCACCCTCGTCCTCGGCGGCCTCACCGCGACACCCCCACTCGCGATGGACATGTACCTGCCGGCTCTGCCGGAGGTCACCAGGGCCCTGCACGCACCCGCTGCCACGGTTCAGCTCACCCTCACCGCGTGCCTGGCCGGCATGGCGCTCGGACAACTGGTGGTGGGCCCGTTGAGCGACCGCTGGGGCCGCCGCCGGCCCCTGCTGACCGGACTCGTCGTCTACGTCCTGGCGACCGCGCTGTGTGCGTTCGCCCCGAACGTCGAGACCCTGGTGGCCTTCCGCCTGGCTCAGGGCCTCGCGGGCGCGGCCGGGATCGTCATCGCACGGGCCGTCGTACGCGACCTGTACGACGGAGTGGCCATGGCACGCTTCTTCTCCACCCTGATGCTGATCTCCGGGGCCGCACCGATCGTGGCGCCACTGATCGGCGGGCAGATCCTGCGGGTGACGGACTGGCGGGGCGTGTTCCTGGTCCTCACCGTGGTCGGTGCCGCGCTCGCCGCTCTGACCTGGGTACGGCTGCCGGAGACCCTGCCGCTCACTCCGGCAATCGCCCCCGCAGCGGGGCCGAGCGCTCGGCGAAGCCACGGCAGCGGAGTCGGGCAGGCCCTGCGTGCCATGCGCGGCCTGCTCGCCGACCTCCCCTTCACCGGCTACATGCTGGCCGGCGGCTTCGCCTTCGCCGCACTGTTCGCCTACATATCCGCCTCACCGTTCGTCATCCAGGAGATCTACGGCGCCTCGCCGCAGACCTTCAGCCTGCTGTTCGGCCTCAACTCGGTCGGCCTGGTGGCCGCCGGGCAGATCAACGGCAAGGTACTGGTCGGCCGGGTCAGCCTGGACAAGGTGCTCGCCACCGGCCTGGCAGCGATCGTGCTCGCGGCCGGCGCTCTGCTGCTGATCTCCGCCGGTGCCTTCGGCGAGGTCGGACTCGCCCCCGTCGCCACTGCGCTCTTCGTCCTCATGTCCGCAATGGGCATCACCCTGCCCAACGCCCAGTCCCTCGCCCTGCTGCGCACCCGGCACGCCGCCGGCTCCGCCTCCGCGCTGCTCGGCTCCTCGTCCTTCCTCATCGGCGCGGTCGCCTCCCCGCTCGTCGGCATCGCCGGTGAGCACACCGCCGTGCCCATGGCCGTGGTCCAGCTCTCCGGCGCACTGGTCGCGGTGACCTGCTTCGTGGGCATGTGCCGCCCCTGGACCACGCACGACGACGCTCGCACGAGGTCGGAGGGAGACGAGAACTGAGCGCACCGAGACTGCGCGTCGGCACTCCGGAACAGGCCGGGCTCGACCCGGTGGAACTCGGCCACCTGGCCGGCGAAGTGCACGCTCTCACCGCCGGAGCACGCCCCTGGGCGCCCGGCGCCGTCCTCCTGGCCGGCCGCGGCCCCGTGATCGCCGTGGCCGAGGCCGCGGGCTGGGCGGTCCGCTACGCCGCCTACGACCCGAAGACCGGCACCGGCGTCGAACTGCCGCCGGCCGATCGGATTCCGGCCACCCTCGACACCCCCTTCGACCTGGCCTCACTCACCAAACTGTTCACGACCGTCGTCGCCATGCAGCAGGTCGAGCGCGGCACCCTCAGCATGGACACCCGGATCGGGAGTCACCTGCCGGACTTCCACATCGCCGCCCACGACGTCACCGTACGGCAGCTGCTCACCCACACCTCGGGACTGCGCCCCGAACTCCCCCTGTACGACTGCCCGGACGACGCGGCACGGCTGGACATGCTGCGTGCCGAGGCACCGACGGGGGAGCCGGGCACCTACCGGTACTCGGATCTGAACATGCTCCTGCTCCAGTTCGTGCTGGAGCGCATCACCCGCCGCACCCTCGACGTCCTCGTCCAGGACGGCATCACCCGGCCGCTCGGCATGACCACCACCACCTTCGGGCCCTGCCCCGGCGCGGCGGCCACCGAGGACCAGCGCCGGCCGTGGGCCAAGGCGGACCGCGGCATGCTGCGGGGAGTGGTCCACGACGAGAACGCGTGGGCGCTCGGCGGGGTCGCCGGGCACGCGGGCCTGTTCTCCACCGCGCGCGACCTGGCGGTGTTCTGCCGGACCCTGCTCGCGGGCGGCTCCTACGGTCCCGCGCGCATCCTCGGCCCTGACTTCGTGGAACCGATGCTCACCCCGCCGGGGCTGGGCTTCGCCGTGGACCAGCGGTGGTTCATGGGGGAACTGGCGGGTCGGGGCGCGGCGGGCCACACCGGCTTCACCGGCACCTCGCTGGTGGTGGACCGGGCGACGGACACCTTCCTCATCCTGCTCGCCAACACCGTCCACCCAAGACGCCGGCCACCGGACAGCGGGCCGCGGGCGGCGCTGGCGACCCGACTGGCGAGAGCCGTGCAGGGCGTCTGACCCCGGACCGCCCGGTGCGTAGGCGGCCGGGAGCCCTCCGGTGCCCGAGGCGATCGGGACCCGTCCGGCGCCTGAGACAATCACACGGTGAACGCCCCTGCCTCTCCAGCCGACACCCTGCGCACCACCCTCGCCGATGTCCTGGCCGGCCTGCCGCCCACCCAGGCGGCAGGAGCCGTCGACCGGCTGATCGCCGCCTACCGGGGAGCCACTCCGACCGATGTGCCGATCCTGCGCGACCGCGCCGACGTGGCCGCGTACGCCGCCTACCGGATGCCGGCCACCTTCGAGGCGGTGCGCTCGGCGCTGGCGGCGTTCGCGGACGCCGTCCCGGGCTGGGCACCCGGCAGCCACGTGGACCTCGGCGGCGGCACCGGCGCCGCGACCTGGGCGGTGACCGCCACTTGGGAAGGGACGCGTCCGGTGACCGTGCTGGACTGGGCCGAGCCCGCGCTCGCCCTCGGTCGGGAGATCGCCGCCGCCAACCCGGCCCTCGCCGACGCCCGCTGGCAGCGCGCCCGGATCGGTTCGGGCCTCACCGTGGACCACACCGACCTCGTCACGGTCTCCTACGTCCTCAACGAACTCTCCGAGGCCGACCGCGCCGCACTCGTCGACGCCGCCACCGCCGCCCAGACCGTCGTGATCGTGGAGGCCGGCACCCCAGCCGGCTACGCCCGTGTCATCGAGGCGCGCGACCGGCTGATCCGGGCCGGCTTCCGGGTCGCGGCGCCCTGCCCGCACAGCACCGCCTGCCCCATCCAGCCCGGCACGGACTGGTGCCACTTCTCCGCACGGGTCGGCCGTTCCTCGCTGCACCGTCAGGTCAAGGGCGGCTCGCTGGCCTACGAGGACGAGAAGTTCGCCTACGTCGCCGCGACTCGACTGCCCGCCGAGCCGGCCGCGGCCCGGGTCATCCGCCGTCCGCAGATCCGCAAGGGCCAGGTGCTCCTCGACCTGTGCGAAGTCGACGAGCGGCTGCACCGTACGACGGTCACCAAACGCCACGGCGATCTGTACAAGGCGGCCCGGGACACCGACTGGGGCGACGCCTGGCCGCCGCGGGACCGCATGCCGTAGGACCGCTGCTGGAGGAGGCATCGCACCCCGGGCCGGGCCGATCTCCGCGCCGTGCGGAACCGCACTCCGCCGGCTGATACGGGACGAGCCCCCAGCAGATGCGGAACCAGAACCCGCCGGCGTGTGAGGCACGTCTCGCCCGCACCCCCCTCATTCGCTCATCGGCCCCCCGAAGCACGCAAAGGTGGGACCATGAGGCATGCTGTCCGCACACCAGCGAGGCGAGGGGATAGATGAGCGGGACGTTCGGCGGCCGGACCGGCCGCCAGGTCAGACTCTCCCGGTGGCGGCTTGGACGCCGTCCCAAGGAGGCTGCCGACGACGGTCGTGAGGCCCTGCTGCTCGCCGCCGCCGGCGCGGGCCTGCCGCTCGCCCCCGCGGCGTACCCCGCTCCCGGCTACCGCTGCTCGTGCGACCGCGTCGGCTGTCCCACACCGGCCCGGCATCCGGTGTCCTTCGCCTGGCAGACGCAGTCCACCACCGACCGTGCCCAGATCGAGCGCTGGGCACGGCACCAGCCGCAGGCCAACTTCGTCACGGCTACCGGAATGGTGCATGACGTCCTCGACGTGCCGCTGGAGGCCGGGCGGGAGGCACTCGACCGGCTGCTCGGCGCCGGCGTCGAGGTCGGGCCGGTGGCCGAGAGCGACGACGGTCGCATGCTGTTCTTCACCCTCACCCGCGGCACCCCCGAGGACGAGGACGAGTGGTGGCCCTGCGAACTGGACTGCCACCCCGAGACCATGGACGAGCACCCCGGCCTGCGCTGGCACTGCCGGGGCTCCTACGTTCTCGTACCGCCCGCCCGGCTGCCGGGCGACGACGGGCGGCGGGTGCACTGGGCACGCGGCCCCGAACACCCACTACCCGACCCGCTGACCCTGCTGGAGGCGCTCACCGACGCCTGCGCCCGGCACGCCGACCCAGCGGCCGACACCACAAGCGCGACTTGGCCCCTGCGGCACTGAGCGGGAGCAGCGGCGACCAGCGGCGACCAGCGGCTCATCCACCCTGCGCGGACGTCAGCCCCTGCACCCGCCCCAGCATCCGCACCGGACCGTTGCCGGCCGGATCCAGGACGACCTCGTTGGCAGTGGACTCCAGGGTCAGTGACTGCTTGACCTCGCCCTTGGTCAGGGCCTGCACGTCCGTGTTCTGGACCGGTACGGAGGCTCCCGCGGCGGCGGTCTGCTTCTCGTAGTGGTGTGTGGCGAAGAACACCAGCGCCCCGCCGTCCGCCGTGCGCAGCGCCAGCGGCGCGTAGTCGCCGTGAACGAGCGGTTCGTCGATGAACTGCCGGACCAGACCGGGCTTCTTGGCCGCCTTCTTGCGGTCCGCACGCAGCCCGCTGGTGTTCCGGCCGGACGCGAAGGCCGTTCCACCGTTCTTCAGGTAGTCCGTGTACCGCCGGCTCAGCTTGTCCGGCCGGACGGCCAGTTGAGCAGATCCGGCCGGCACGGCTTCGGCCCAGCCCTCCTTGTCCGTCGTGAACTCCGGTACGGCACCGGGCGAAACGATCGTCAGGTACGCCGCCCGCCAGCGCTCGCCGAGGCCGCTGCGCGTGAACACCAGCAGCCAGCGGAAGTCGCCGCCCTTGTTGCCCTTGGCGTCGACGACGAACCAGCGGGGCCAGCCGGCCTTCTCGGGGATCGTGAACTTCGCGTCCGTCAGCTTCAGCGGGGTGTGGTTCGCGTTCCCGGAAGGGCTGTTGACGTGCCCCGCCTTCAACCGGGCTGCGTCGATGTCGGCGAGGGCACCGGTGACGTAAGGGGCGTCCAGTGAGCTGTCGTAGGCCTTGTCGGCCTTGTTGTAGGCGTTCGTGAACGCGGTGAGCGCCTTGGCGGCCCCGGCACGCGTTGCGGAGGGGAGCACCACGCGCTCCCCGTGCACCACCACGCAACCACTGGCCGTCAGCGACAAAGTGGTCAGCGAGGCCGCTATGAGTGCGTTCCGGTCACGCCTGCGAAGCTGTTGACGGCTGCGTTCCCTGGGCATCGGGCTCCTTCACGTTCCCCTTTCCGGAGGCGAACCCTACCGGGGCGAGGAACAGCGCGAGTACCGGGACCACATACAGCGCCCACACCGTGATCTGCACGACCGTCGGATCCGGCTGGAAGTTGAGGACGCCCTTGAGCAGGGTGCCGTACCAGCTGTCCGGCGGGATGGCGCCGCTGATGTCGAAGGCCAGGTGGTTGATGCCCGGGATCAGGTTGGCCTCCTGCAGGTCGTGGAAGCCGTACGCCAGCACGCCCGCGGCGACCACGACCAGCATGCCGCCGGTCCAGGTGAAGAACTTGGCCAGGTTGATCCGCAGGGCGCCGCGGTAGAACAGCCAGCCGAGGAGGACCGCGGTGGCCAAGCCCAGGACGACGCCGACCAGCGGGCGGGGGGTGCCGTCACTCGCCGCGTGCACGGACGCCCACACGAACAGTGCGGTCTCCAGGCCCTCCCGGCCGACGGCGAGGAACGCCGTGGCGACCAGCGCCCCCGTACCCATGGCAAGCGCAGCGTCCAGTTTGCCGTGCAGTTCCGACTTCAGGAACCGGGCAGTGCGCCGCATCCAGAACACCATCCAGGTCACCAGGCCGACGGCGACGATGGACAAGGAACCGCCGAGCCCCTCCTGCGCCTGGAACGTCAGCTCCTGCGAGCCGAATTCGAGGGCGCATCCGAAGCCCATGGCGAGGGCGACCGCGATGCCGATGCCGATCCAGATCGGCTTCAGGGCGTCCCTGCGGCCGGTCTTGACCAGGTAGGCGATCAAGATGCAGACGACGAGTGATGCCTCAAGACCTTCGCGCAGGCCGATCAGGTAGTTGGAGAACACGGGCTACGCCTCCTTCGAGAACAGCGTCCGGCCCCACCAGTCGCCGGAGTCCCGGACGCCGGGGGGAACCGCGAAGACCGCCGAACCCACGTGCTGGATGTACTCGTTGAGCGCGTCGTGCGCGGCCAGCTTGCGCTGCAGCGGGATGAACCCCTTGCGCACGTCCCGCTGGTAGGCCAGGAAGAACAGGCCGGCGTCCAGCCGGCCCAGGCCGTCGGTGCCGTCCGTGAAGGAATAGCCCCGGCGCAGGATGGTGATCCCGTCGTTGGCGTCGGGGTGCGCCAGCCGCACGTGTGCGGTGGGCTTCATCGCCTTCAGGAACGGCGCATCGTGCTCGCCGGCCTTGCCGACCGGCGCGCCTTCGCGTTTGTCCCGGCCGAACACGTCCTCCTGCTCCTGCAGCGAGGTCCGGTCCCAGGTCTCGATGTTCATGCGGATGCGCCGGGCGACCAGGTACGACCCTGCGGACATCCAGTCGGGCCCGTCCCCGTCACCGACCCAGACGTGCTCCTTCAGCCGGTCGGCCTCGGTGCCCGCGATGTTGCGGGTGCCGTCCTTGAAGCCGAACAGGTTGCGCGGCGTCTGCGCGTCCGGGGTGGTCGAGGAGGTCTTGCCGAAGCCGAGCTGGGACCAGCGCACGGCGACCTTGCCGAAACCGATGCGCGCCAGGTTCCTGATGGCGTGCACGGCGACCTGAGGGTCGTCCGCGCAGGCCTGGATGCACAGGTCTCCGCCGGAGCGGGCCTTGTGAAGGTTGTCCCCGGGGAAAGCGGGCAGCTCGGCCAGTGCCTCGGGCCGCTTGTCCTGCAGCCCGAACCTGTCGAACAGGGACGGCCCGAAGCCGATCGTCAGCGTCAGCCGGGACGGCTTCAGCCCCAGTGCCTCACCGGTGTCGTCCGGCGGGGCCTCGGGGAGCCCGCCGTAGGCGCCCTCGCCGACCGGCTTGCCCGCGGTCATCCGCCGGGCCGCCTCCGTCCAGTCCTTGAGTAGCTGCACGAACTCGGCACGGTCGTCGGTCTTTACGTCGAACGCCGCGAAGTGCAGCCGGTCCTGCACCGGGGTGGCGATGCCGGCCTGGTGGGTGCCGTGGAATTCCACGGCACTGCCTGTCCCGGCGGCGGCCGGGGTCGTGTCGTCGCCGGTTCTGGCCACCGCCACCGCACCACCGGCCGCTGCGGCTCCGAGCGCGAGCCCGGCACCGCCCCAGCCGAGCAGCGCCCGGCGCGACGGGGCGCCGCCCCGGATCTGTTGCGTCTGCTGCGCCTGTGTCATCGCTTCGTCCCCGTCCTGGTTACTTCGCGACCGTGGCGGCAAGCCTGGACAGCGGTTCGGCGAGCGCGTTCACCGCGTCCGACAGCTCCTTGCGCTGTGCTCCGGTGACCTTGTCATAGGAGACGAACGCGTAGGAGTCCTTGTCCGAGCGGTACTTGTCGAGCAGCGTGTTCAGCGCCGTGAACTGCTTGTCCAGCTCCTTGGCCAGCGCCGGGTCGTTCTTCGCGGCGACCGGCTTGAGCAGTTCGTAGGCCTTCTGCGCGCCCTCGACGTTGCCCTTGAAGTCGACCAGGTCGGTGTGCGAGTAGGCCTCTTCCTCACCGGTGACCTTGCCGGTGGCGACCTCGTCCAGGAGTTCCTTGGCGCCGTTGGCCATGGAGGTCGGTGTGATCTCCGCCTTGCCGACCCGCTCCTGCCACTCCTTGAGGTCGGTCAGCAGTTGACCGGCCAGGGCCTTCTCGTCGGCTCCGATCTTCTTCTTCTCCCACAGGGCCTGTTCCAGCCGGTGCCAGCCGGTCCACTTCTGGCCCGGCTCCAGGTCGGGCTTGCGGATGTCGACCTCGGGGTCGATGTCACCGAAGGACTCGGCGACCGGCTCGGTGCGTTCCCAGCCGAGCCGGGAGGGCGCGTAGGCCTTCTTGGCGGCGTCGACGTCACCGGCCTTGACGGCCTTCACGAAGGTCTTGACCAGCGGCAGCGTCGCGTCGGCCTGGTCCTGGACGTACTGGCGGTACTCGGCGACCGCCTTGTCCAGCCGGGGGTCGCGCTTGGCGGGGGTGCCGGAACCGGTAACGGTGAGCTTCTGTCGGATGCCGTGGCCCTTCATGCCGGGGCGGCAGGCGATCTCGTAGGAGCCGGCCTTCACTTCGGCGGTCAGCGTGTACTTGGTGCCGGGGCCGATGTTCTCCTTCTCGGAGACGATCCGGTCGTCCGGGAAGAGGATCTCGACCTCGGTGGCCTTGGACCCCTTGTTCTCTATCGCCAGCGTGACGTGACCGGCCGGAACGGACGTGGCGGAGGTCTCGCACGTCGTGTCGGCCGCGGTGACCTGGATGGTGTCGCCGTCCTTGGCTTCGCTCTTCGCGGTGCAGGCCGAGAGGGCGGTCAGGGCAGCCGTGGTCGCGGCGGCGGTGACGGTCAGTCGGACGGCTCGCATGCAGGCTCCAAGCGGATCTGGTGTGGTGAGGCTGCCCTAACTTACCTGAGGTTTACCTAACCTCTACCCCTCGGGGTCGTGATTCACCTCTCACGAAAAGGTCACGGAGGTGGCTTGATCTCGTCGGCTCAAAAGAATGACCAAGGGGAGGTGAAGGGGGCGGGGTGGGGGTGCGGGGCTCGCGCCCGGTCCCGGCTCCTCCCTGGCGGCGACCGCGCCTGGAACGCGTGCGCCGGGGCCACGATGTTTCAATTCCCCGGTGACTGACTACGACGTACTGCGCGTCTTCTGCGGACCGAACGGCGGCTACGGCAATGAACTCGGCGTCGTCCGCGATGGCTCGGTCCTGCCTGAGCGGGGTGACCGGCAGGCGCTGGCGGGCAAGCTCGGCTTCAGCGAGACCGTGTTCGTGGACGACCCTGAGCGCGGCGCGATCGACATCTACACCCCCACTCTGCGGCTGCCCTTCGCTGGTCACCCTTGCGTCGGCACGGCGTGGCTGCTCGACGTACCCGAACTGGTCACCCCGGCTGGGCTGGTGGGCACCCGCCTGGACGGCGAGTTCAGCTGGATCGAGGCCCGGGCGGAGTGGGCCCCGCCGCGCACCCTGCGCCAGTACGCGAGCGCGGCCGAGGTCGACGCCCTGGAGGTTCCGCCGCCGGGGGAGTGGATCTACGCCTGGGCCTGGGAGGACGAGGCGGCCGGCCGCATTCGTGCCCGTGCCTTCCCCGGCCGGGACGACGGCATCGCGGAGGACGAGGCGACGGGTGCGGCAGCCCTGCTCCTCACCGACCGGCTGGGTCGCGCCCTCAACATCATCCAGGGGAGGGGCTCGCAGATCCTGACCGCGCCGCAACCGCACGGATGGGTAGAGGTCGGCGGGCGGGTGTTCCTGGAGCGCTGAGCACTTCGCTGGAAGGGCCGCACTGCCGGCCGTCGGCGGTGTGCGGCGCCGGCGCAGCCGCATGTGCGCTGTCTGGCTCCCCCTCGGGTCCCGTCGGGCCGCAGCCGACTCCGCTCGACCGGCTCAGGCGCTCAGCCGGAACTCCTCGCCCAGGGCCCGGAAGACCGCGGTGTTCAGGACGAACGCGCGCTTGCACTCTGCGGTGATCCGCTGCTTCTCCAGGTCGTCCACTCGTATCCCGTCCAGCAGTTCCCGGTAACCGCGCTTGAACGCGGCCGGGTTGGGGACGTCCTCGAAGACGTAGAAGCGGACCCCGTCGCCCTTCTTGGCGAAGCCCCACGTCCGCTCCGCCCGATCACGGATGACCTGCCCACCGGAGAGGTCGCCGAGGTAGCGGGTGTAGTGGTGGGCGACGTAACCGCCGGGCCAGCGCTCGGCGCACTCCCGGATCCGGTCGGCATACGCCCGGGTGGCGGGCAGGGCGCTCAGTCCTTCGCGCCACTTGGGCCCGCGCAGATGTGCCAGGTCCCGCTCCAGCGCGGGTAGCCGGAACAGCTCCGGCCGGATGAAGGGGCCGGCCACCGGGTCCGCCGCGAGCCGTCCGGCGGTGTTCTCCAGTGCCTCGTAGATGAACCACAGCTGCTCGGTGTAGCGCGCGTACGCGGCCACGCCGAGCCGGCCGCCCAGCAGGTCGCTCATGAATGTCGACGTCTCCGCCTCCACGTGCTGCTCGTGGGACGCGCTGCGGATCTGGGTCGAGAACGACTCCATGAACACTCCTCGATGCTTTCCGACACCCTGTCGGCAAGTTTACCGACAGAGTGTCGGAAAGGCATCAGGGGTCCGGAAGAGGACAGAAAAAAGCCCGCCCCGTACGTCAGGGCGGGCTCTTTGGGTGTCCCGGGTCACGGCAGGGTCAGGATCTCCGCACCGGTGTCCGTCACCACCAGGGTGTGCTCGAACTGGGCGGTCCGCTTGCGGTCCTTCGTCACGACCGTCCAGCCGTCGTCCCACATGTCGTACTCGTAGGTCCCCAGTGTCAGCATCGGTTCGATGGTGAAGGTCATGCCCGGCCGCATGATCGTCGTGGCGTGCGGGCTGTCGTAGTGCGGGACGATCAGCCCGGAGTGGAAGGACGAGCTGATGCCGTGGCCGGTGAAGTCGCGCACGACGCCGTA
The DNA here is from genome assembly GCF_000802245.2 of Streptomyces pluripotens. Lineage (NCBI taxonomy): Bacteria > Bacillati > Actinomycetota > Actinomycetes > Kitasatosporales > Streptomycetaceae > Streptomyces > Streptomyces pluripotens. The sequence continues at coordinate 1,872,963 of NZ_CP021080.1, read as the reverse complement.
GCCGAAACGCTTGGCGTACGACTCGATGACCCGGCCGATGACGTTGATCTGCCGACCGGGCCGCACCGCCTTGATCGCCCGGTTGAGCGACTCCCGGGTGCGCTCCACCAACAGCCTCGACTCCTCGTCCACGTCCCCGACCAGGTAGGTGGCGTTGTTGTCGCCGTGCACCCCGCCGATGTACGCCGTCACGTCCAGGTTGACGATGTCGCCGTCCCGGAGCACCGTCGAGTCGGGGATGCCGTGGCAGATGACCTCGTTGACCGAGGTGCACAGCGACTTCGGGAAACCGCGGTAGCCGAGTGTGGACGGGTAGGCGCCGTGGTCACACATGTACTCGTGGGCGACCTTGTCCAACTGGTCGGTGGTGACCCCGGGGGTGATGATCTGTGCGGCCTCCTCCATCGCCTGCGCAGCGATCCGGCCGGCGATCCGCATGGCCTCGATGGTCTCCGGGGTTTGCACCTCCGGCCCGGTGTACGGCGCCGGCGCGGGCTTGCCGACGTACTCGGGGCGGCGGATGTTTCCGGGAACCGAACGGGTGGGGGACAGCTCCCCTGGTACGAGCAGTGACTGGCCAGACATGCCAGCGAGTCTATCCAGCGCGCATGGGGGAACATGTCGGTGGCGAGAGAGGAGCTGTTCATGGCCCTGTTCAAGAAGCGCACCGCGGGCAAGCCGGGCGAGTGGTTCTACTGCCTGGAGCACAAGAAGGTCGAGGAGGGGCCCGACTGTCCGGGCAAGGACCGTTTCGGGCCGTACGCCTCCCGCGAGGAGGCGCAGCGCGCGATGGACACCGCCCGAGAGCGCAACCTGGAGTGGGAGACCGACCCGCGCTGGCACGACGCACCGACCGGCGGGGGGACCGACGAGGACTGATCAGCTTGCGGTCCGGGCGGCGGCCCGCTGCTCCCGCATGCGCACCGCGTGCTCATTGGTCCGGGCGTCGTACGTCGTGAGTCCCGGCAGACAGAGCGCGAGCAGTCCCATCGCGCCCGCGCAGGCCAGCCCACCGGAGCAGACCGAGGCCCGGACCCCGGCCCAGGCGGCGAACCCGCCTGCCCGTACCTGGCCGAGCTGCGGGCCGACCGAGTAGGACAGCAGCTCGATCCCGGCGAGCCGGCCGCGCAACTCGTCGGGGATCGTCTGATTCCACATGGCCGCCCGGAAGATCCCGCTGACCATGTCGAAGCCGCCGCCGAAGGCCAGGAACAACAAGACGAGCCACACGTTCCGGCAGACTCCTGCCGCTGCGACCGCCATGCCCCAGCCGGCGGCCGACAGCACGACCATCAGCCCGTGCCGGTGCATCCGCGAGGCCCAGCCGCTGGTCAGACTCACCAGCAGGGCCCCGGCCGGCAGCGCGGCGTACATCAGGCCGAGTGCCCAGTCGGCGTGCAACTCGTCGGCGAGGAAGGGCAGTACGGCGAGCGGCATGGCCAGGGACATCGCCGCGAGGTCGACGGCGTAGGTGCCGAGAAGTTCCTTGCGGCTCCAGGCGTACCGCGCGCCCTCCGCGATGGCCCGGAACGACGGCTTCCCGGCCTGGTGGGACGCGGGGGAGGACGCGATCCGCACAATGTACGTCAGTGAGACGGCGAAGGTCAGCAGATCGGCGGCGTACGCCCAGCCCAGGCCCGCGTAGGCGACGACCACGCCCGCGACCGCCGGGCCGGCCACCCCGCCGACGGTCCAGCGCAGCGAGTTCAGCGAAGCCGCGGCCGGCAGGTCGTCGTGCGCGACGATCCGCGGCCACAGCGAGTCGAGCGCCGGACGCTGGACGGAGACCAGCGCGGAGGACAGTGCGGCGACCGCGTACAGAGGCCACACCGGCGGGCGCGGAAGCAGTGTGTTGAACAGCAGGACGGCGCTGAGCAGGCCCTGACCGGCCTCCGTCCACACGATGAGCTTCCGCTTGTCGAGGGTGTCGGCGAGCGCGCCGCCGTAGAGTCCGCACACGATGAGCGGCACCAACTCCACCGCACCGACCGCCCCGACAGCCGCGGCGGACCGCGTCAGCTCCTTCAGTTGGACCGGCAGTGCGACGAAGGTGAGGAAGCTGCCGAAGTTGCTGATCAACCCCGACTTCCAGAGGCGGCGGAAGTCCGGGGAGGCTTTCCAGGGGGCCAGATCGGGCAGGAGGGCTCGGCTCACCGAAGGATGCTCGGCCGCCCGGGCCCGTGAGGCAACTGCTTTTCCCGTCCTGGATCTCCGTCCCGGACCTCCGTCCCCAGTCCCCCCGCTCCTCGTCCCGCACCCGCCCGGGAAGACGGGGACGGGTCACCAGGGAGCGGGAGGCGGCGCCGTCAGCACCTCCGCCAGTCTCGACAGACGATCCCGGAAACCCCGTCGCACCCTCGGCGAGACCCCGCCTCCGTTCTCGCCCGCCGCCGCACTGACCAGGTGTTGCACGCTGTCCAGGTCCAGTTCCGCCCCCTGGGGCACAGCCAGTGTGTCGTGCGCCATCGCGGCGAGTTCGCCCCCGCCCGCGCCCAGCGCCAGCACCGTCACCCCGGCCCGCCGGGCACCGTGCACCCGCTCCAGCAGCGGCGCGGGTTCCTCGGGGGCCACGACCAGCAGGGTCTCACCGCGTCGTGCCGCCTCGATCCGTCCGGGCCCGACGGCCAGGTGCGCGGGATCGGAGGGACGCACGTGATGTCGCACGAGGGTCGGGGCCAGCTCGGGTGTGCCCGACCAGGCCGCCTCGTCCACCAGGTGCGCGGCCAGGTGCCAGGGCTCGTACTCGGGCGTGCCCACCAGCAGCAACCCGCCCCCGTGCGCCACCACCGACCCGCGGAGCACCTCCGCGAATCTGCGGGTGGCTCCCAGCCACTCGGTCCCGGCGAGCACTTCGCGCAGCAGCGCGACCCGTACGGCGTCCATGCGCCGCATCCTGCCGCAACCCGAAGCGCCTGAAGCGGAGTTCAGCGCCGATTCCCCCGACCTGGGGACAACGACCGCATCGCCGGTCCCGTGCTGACATCCGGCGCCGGCACGCGGTGGGGTGGGCCGGTGTGCTCCGGACGGCGGACGTAGAGTCGGGCCCATGACCTCTAGCGACAGTGCACAGAAGGCCCCCGCCAAGGACCCCTGGGACCTGCCCGACGTCTCCGGGTACGTCATCGGCGTACTGGGCGGCACCGGACCGCAGGGCAAGGGACTCGCTCTCCGGCTCGCCGAAGCCGGCCAGAAGGTGATCATCGGCTCGCGTGCCGCCGAACGTGCACGGGCTGCCGCCGAGGACCTGGGCAACGGCGTCGAGGGCGCCGACAACGCTGAGACCGCACGCCGCAGCGACATCGTGATCGTCGCCGTGCCCTGGGACGGCCATGGCGACACGCTCAGGTCCCTGCGTGCGGAACTGACCGGCAAGCTCGTCGTGGACTGCGTCAACCCGCTCGGTTTCGACAAGAAGGGCGCGTACGCGCTTCGGCCGGAGGAGGGCAGCGCCGCTGAGCAGGCCGCCGCCCTGCTGCCGGACTCCCGGGTCACGGCCGCCTTCCACCACCTGTCGGCCGTGCTGCTCCAGGACCCGGAGATCGAGCGGATCGACACCGATGTGATGGTGCTGGGCGAGGAGCGCGCCGACGTGGAGATCGTGCAGGCGCTGGCCGGGCGCATCCCCGGTATGCGCGGCGTTTTCGCGGGCCGACTCCGCAACGCCCACCAGGTCGAGTCGCTCGTCGCGAACCTGATCTCCGTCAACCGCCGGTACAAGGCCCACGCCGGGCTCCGCGTCACCGACGTGTGAGCCGCCCGGGCCGATGGGGGACACTGGTTGCCGAAGCAGTGTCCCCCGACAGGAGCCACCCGACATGCCCCGTATCGCCCTCTACACCCTCGCCGTCTGCCTGCTCGCCGTGGCCGCGGCCGTCGTCTCCTTCGCCCAGGGCAGTTGGCTGGGCATCGTCTGGGTGCTGCTGGCGGGGGTGTCGTCCAACATGACCTGGTACTACGTGAAGCGCGCGCGGGCTGCCGTCGGGCGCGACTCGGTCACTGGCTGAGGCAGTAGGGGTCGTTCTCCCGCCAGAAGCGGAACAGGTCGTAGCCGCAGTACGTCTGGCTCTCATCGATCCCCAGGCTGCTCAGGATCGAGTGGATCGCCTGGAAGAACACCTCGTTGACCGACGGCATCCACAGCAGCGCGAACACGAACAGCAGGCCGAACGGCGCGAACGGCTCCACCTGCCGCTTGACGTTGTACGACAGCCACGGCTCGATGACTCCGTAACCGTCCAGGCCCGGCACCGGCAGGAAGTTCAGGATCGCCGCCGTCACCTGCAGCAGCGCCAGGAACGCCAGCGCGTACCGGAAGTCGAGGGGCACACCGTCCACCGCGTGCAGCCAGAAAGGGGCGGTGCACACGGCGGCGAACAGCACGTTCGCCAGCGGGCCCGCCGCCGAGATCAGGCTGTGCCGCCAGCGGCCCCGGATGCGGTCCCGCTCGATGAACACCGCGCCACCCGGCAGTCCGATCCCGCCCATGATCACGAACACCACGGGGAGCACGATGCTCAGCACCGCGTGGGTGTACTTGAGCGGGTTTAGCGTGAGGTAGCCCTTGGCGCCGACCGTGATGTCCCCGCCGTGCAGGGCGGTGCGCGCGTGCGCGTACTCGTGCAGACAGAGGGAGATGATCCAGGCGGCGGTCACGAACAGGAACACCGCTATGCCCGGCTGCGCGGCGAACCCGGTCCAGGTGCCCCAGCCGGTCACCGCCGCCACGGCCGCGATCCCGACGAACACCGGACTGATACGCCGATCGCCGTGGCGGGTAGTCGCTGTGGTCATGGATGGGCTCCCTGCATGGACTCGAATGTGGGGTAGACCGTACAGGGCAGTCCCAGGAGAACCTATCGCAGGCGGTCGGGGACCCGTCCAGCCGTTTCCCGGCGACGTAGCCCCGCGGTGCCGGTGGCGGGCGTGGTGCCGGCACCGGTTCCTTCCGGTTCAGCCGCCTTTGGAGCGCTCCGGTGCCCGGGATGCTCACGCGCTCCCTGAAACCCGGAGGCGGAGCCCGACCGCTCCCGGAGACAATGGTCCCCGTGCGTTATCGGCTGCTCGGCACCACCGAGGCGATCCATCCCGACGGCACGGCCGTCCCGGTCGGCGGGGCGAGACTGCGTGCCCTGATGAGCGTGCTCGCGCTCCGTGCCGGCCGGACCGTGCCGGTGGGCGTACTGATCGACGAGGTGTGGGGTGCCGACCCGCCCGCCGACGCCGTCGGAGCGCTCCAAGCGCTCGTCGGCCGGCTGCGGCGGACCCTCGGCGCGGACACCGTCGCCTCCACCGGGGGCGGTTATCGGCTCACCGCCGCGCCCGACGACGTCGACCTCACCCGCTTCGACCGGCTGACCGGCGACGGCCTGCGCGCACTCGCCGACGGTGACCCGGCCAAGGCCGCCGCCCTCCTCGACGACGCCCTCGCCCTGTGGCGCGGCCCCGCCCTCGCCGACCTCCCCGGCCACACCGCGGAGGCAACCCGCTGGGAGACCCGTCACCTCGACGCCCTGCGCGCCCGGCACACAGCAGCCCTCGCCCTCGGACAGGCCGAGCGGTCGCTGCCCGAGCTGAGCGCCCTGTGCGACAGCCACCCGTTGGACGAGGCACTCCAGGTGCTGCGGCTGCGCGCCCTGCGCGACGCGGGCCGCCCGGCCCAGGCGCTCGCCGCCTACGACGGCGTACGACGACTGCTCGCCGCCCGGCTCGGCTCCGATCCTGGACCCGAACTGCAACACCTGCACGCCGAGTTGCTCAGTGCGGCGCCCGGAGGAACGGAGCCCGTGCCACGGACCGGCAATCTGCCGGCCCGGCTCACCTCCTTCGTCGGCCGGGAAACCGACATCAAGGTCATCGGTACCGATCTGGCGGGGGCCCGGTTGGTCACCCTGCTCGGGCCCGGGGGCGCCGGGAAGACCCGGCTGTCACAGGAGGCCGCCGAGGCGGTGCGGCACACCGTCCGGGACGGGGTGTGGTTCGTCGAACTGGCGCCGGTGAACGACCCGGGTGCCGTGCCGCAAGCCGTGCTCACGGCCATCGGTGCCCGTGAGACCGTGTTGCACGGCGCCGGCGTCGAGGGCATGCGTGCGGTCGCCGACCGGCACGGCGACCCCCTTGAGCGTCTCGTGGAACACTGCGCCCTGCGCCGGATGCTGATCATCCTCGACAACTGCGAGCACGTCGTCGGCGCTGCCGCCCGGCTCACCGGGCACCTGTTGGCCCATTGCCCGGGACTGACCGTCCTCGCCACCAGCCGCGAACCCCTCGGTGTGCCGGGGGAACGGGTGCGGCCGGTGGAGCCGCTGCCCGAGCCGGTCGCGCAGCGGCTGCTGGCCGACCGGGGCGCGGCGGCCCGGCCCGGATTCCGGGCCGAGGACGATCCCGAGGCGTGCGCAGAGATCTGCCGCCGACTCGACGGGCTGCCCCTCGCCATCGAACTCGCCGCCGCCCGCCTGCGGATGCTCACGCCTCGGCAGATCGCCGACCGGCTGGACGACCGCTTCCGGCTGCTCTCCTCCGGCAACCGCACCCTGCTGCCCCGCCAGCAGACCCTCAGGGCCGTCGTGGACTGGTCCTGGGACCTGCTGGACGGGGACGAACGCGACGTCCTCGCCCAGTTGTCGGTCTTCGCCGGAGGCTGCGACCTGGCCGCCGCCGAGGCCGTGTGCGGCCCGGTCGCGCTGGAAGCGCTCGGTTCACTGATCGACAAGTCCCTGGTGGTGGCCGCCCCCTCGACCGCGGGCGGGATGCGCTATCGGCTCCTGGAAACCGTCGGCGAGTACGCCGCCGAACGGCTCGACGAGACCGGGCTCCGCACCCGGGCCGAGCGCGCCCACCTGGGGTACTACCGTGAACTCGCCCGCACCACCGATCCGTTGCTTCGCGGCCCGAAGCAGCTCACCGCCATCGACCGGTTCCAGCGGGAGTACGAGAACCTGCGCACCGCCTTCCGGTACGCGGTCGTCCTGCGCGACGAACAGGAAGCACTGTGCTTGGTGCTGTCCATGCTGTGGTTCTGGCAGATGCGCGACCAGCGCGCCGAGACCCGCACCTGGTGCCAGGAGGTCGTGGAGCTCGGCCCCGATCCGTTCGCCGAACCGGTTCGCACCGCTGGCCCGGTACGGCAGCGCTGCACCGACACCGCGCCCCCGTACACCGGCGAGGTTCTCGCCGAGGCCCGGCGCGGTGTCCATCTGGCCCGTCTCGCCTGTATGGACGCCGAGCCGGACAACTGGCAGACGCCCGCGGCGAAGGCCAGGCTGCGCGCCGTCACCCGGGTGTACCGGCCCGGGCTGCCGCAGACCTGCCGGACTCCGGGCCTGCTGTGGTTCTTCGCCGTGTTGCTGACCGACGGAGCGGACCGGACGCGGACCGTCGTCGATGCCACCGTGCGGACCTGCCGGGACACCCCCGGCTTCGAGTGGGAGCTGGCCGGCGCCCTGCAACTGCGCGCCAACCTCCTCGCCAACCGTGCCGCCTGGGCCGGTGACGCCACTCGCGACGCCGACGAATCCCTGGAGATCTACCGCCGTCTGGGCGACGGCTGGGGCACCGCAGAGGCGCTGTCCGCCCGCGGCGAGGCCCGGGAACGCAAGGGCGTCTACGGCGCGGCAGCCGCCGACTACCAAGCCGCCATCGACCACGCCCGGCGCCTCGGGGCCCGTGTCCAGACGGCCGTGCTCACCGCCCGCCTCGGCGGCGTCCTCCTGGAGGAGGGAGACACCGAGCGCGGTGAGCGGCTACTCCGGGACGTCATCGCGAGCCAGGAGGGCTCGCTCAACGAGGCGATGCCCGCCGCCCGGCTCCTGCTCGCCTGCTGGCTCGGCCTGACCGAGCGCACCAGCGAGGCGCGCGAACAACTCCGGCTGATGCGTACGGAGTCCAAGGTTGCGCGCTTCGTCGTCTTCGACTCCATGCTCCTCTGCCAGGAGACCTGGCTGGACGCCCTCGACGGGCGCTTCGAAGACGCGCAGTCCCGAGCGCGCGGGGCGTTGCGGCTGGCCGTGGAACCGTTGTCCCAGAGCGTCGCCCCGCACCTGCACTCCATCTGCCTCACCGCCGCTGCGATGGCCCTCGCCTGCGCCGACGGAGGCGCCCGGGCCGCCGACGCCGCGCGCTGCTTGGGCGCCGCCGACGCCCTGCTGCCACCCGGCCATGTCCTCTCCGGCGTGGAACGCCGGATGCACGCCATGGCCGAGGCCCGGATCCGCGAGCACCTCGGCGGACGGGTGTTCGAGGTGGGGTACGCCGAGGGCGGCGGCCTCTCCCTCGCGGAGGCCGTCGCCCTGGTCTGACCGGCGGCGGCGTCGATCGGCCGGTGATCGTCAGCTCTTGGTCCGGAACTTGTGGATGGCGACCGGCCCCATGACCGCCGTGATGCCCGCCGACCAGGCCAGCGTCACCCAGAGCGGATGCGCGACCGGGCCCCCGAGCATCATCCCGCGCGCCGCGTCCGCGAGCGTGGACAGCGGGTTGTAGTCGGTGAAGCGCTGCAGCCAGCTCGGCATGGACGTGGGCGGTGCGAAGATCGAGGACCCGAACTGCAGCGGGAACAGCACCAGGAAGCCCATCGCCTGCACGGACTGGGCGTTCTTCAGTGTCACGCCCAGGGTGAGGAACACCCACATGACCGAGGAGGCGAACAGCGCCGACAGCCCCACGGTCGCGAACAGGCCGGCCCAGTGGGAGATGTGGAAGCCGACCAGGACGGCGACGACCATCAGCACCACCGTCGCGAAGAGCATCCGCGCCAGCTCCACCGCGATCTTCGCGAACAGTACCGAGCCGCGCCCGATCGGCAGCGACCGGAACCGGTCCATCACACCGCTGTTGAAATCCTGGCTGAACCCGGTGCCGACGCCTTGGGACAGGGTCATGCTCATCATCGCCAGCATGCCCGGGATGACGTACTGCACGTACTGCTCCTGACCGCCGCCCAGGGCCTGCCCGATCGAGCCGCCGAAGACGAAGATGAACAGGAGCGTGAACACGATCGGCATCAGCAGCACGTCGGCCATCGACTCCGGGTCCTGGCGGATCCAGAGCAGGTTGCGCCGGATGAGTGCCCCGGTGTGACGCAGGTGGCCACGCAGGGGGATGCGCGCGTCGGCCGAGGACGCGCCGGGGACTGCGGTGTGCGGGGTGACGGTGGTGGCGCTCATGCGGCGACCTCCTCGCGCGGGTGGGCGGACGTGGCGTTCTGCGGGGCTCCGGCGCGGTGTCCGGTGAGGGAGAGGAACACCTCGTCCAGGCTGGGCAGTTCGGTGGAGATGGAGGAGAGCGTGATGCCGCGAGCGGTGACCGCGCCGACCACCGCGGTCAGCTGTTCGTCGCTGAGGATGGGCACCAGCAGGGTGCCGGTCTCGGTGTCCACGCTCGTGCTCGCCAGGCCGGTGATGCCCAGCTCGTCCAACAGTGCGGCGAGTGGGCGCAGCTCCGTCGGGTCGACCGGTCGCACCCGCAGGGTGCGGCCACCGACGCGGGCCTTCAGGTCCTCGGTCTCGCCGGTGGCGATGACCTTGCCGTGGTCCACCACTGTCAGCTCGGAGGCGAGTTGTTCGGCCTCCTCCATGTACTGGGTGGTGAGCAGCACGGTGACCCCGTCCCCGACCATGGCCTTCACCTCGTCCCACACCTCGTTGCGGGTACGGGGGTCGAGGCCGGTCGTCGGCTCGTCCAGGTACAGCACGGTGGGCCGGCCGATCATCGAGGCGGCGAGGTCGAGGCGCCGCCGCATTCCACCGGAGTAGGTGCCCGCCGGGCGCCTGGCCGCCTCGGTGAGCGAGAACCGTTCCAGCAGTTCGTCGGCGCGGGCCCGGGCGTCCCTGCGGGACAGGTCCAGCAGCCGCCCGATCAGGTACAGGTTCTCCCAGCCCGGCAGCTTCTCGTCCACCGAGGCGTACTGGCCGGTGAGCCCGATGACCCGGCGCAACTGCCGGGGCTGCCGCACGACGTCGTACCCGGCCACGGTGGCCTGTCCGGCGTCCGGGGGGATCAGGGTGGACAGAATCCGTACGAGGGTGGTTTTCCCGGCGCCGTTCGGTCCGAGCACACCCATCACGGTGCCCTCGTGCACATCCAGGTCGACACCGTCCAGTGCCTTGGTCTCGCCGTAGTGCTTGGCCAGTCCCCGTACCTTCACGGCGAGGCGCCCGCCGGAGGGGTTGTCGTCGATTCGCGTCATGGGAACGACGGTGTCAGAGCGCACCGACAAACCACCGACAGGTCACCGACAGCACATCTGTAGCCGCCGACAGCGCACCTGCAGGCGCCGGCTGCGCACGGGTGGGCACTGGCGGGCCCGCTGACCGGACCGCGGGTGGCCGGCCTGGAAAGGTCGGGGAGAGCCCGGGAAGGCCGGGGAGAGCTCAGGGGGAGGCAGGGGAGGTCGGGGAGAGCCGCCCAAGGGGGGCCGGGAAGGTCGGGGAAAGGGGCAGCCCCGCCGACGGGGGAAGATCGACGGGGCTGCCACGGTGTTTCCGGGGTGGCTCAGTGGACGGAGTGCTCCTCCAGCGGGAAGTTCCCGCCGACGACGTCCTCCGCGAACTCCTTCACCGCGTTGCCCATGACCGCACGCAGGTCGGCGTACTTCTTGACGAACTTCGGCACCCGCCCGCTCGTCAGCCCCAGCATGTCCGTCCACACCAGCACCTGGGCGTCCGTCTGCGGACCGGCGCCGATACCGACGGTCGGGATGTGCAGCACCCGCGTCACCTCGGCGGCCAGCTCCGCCGGTACCAGCTCCAGCACGACCGCGAACGCACCCGCGTCCTGCACGGCCTTCGCGTCCCGCAGCAGCTGCGCCGCAGCCTCCTCGCCCCGCCCCTGCACGCGGTAGCCCATCGCGTTGACGGACTGCGGGGTCAGGCCGATGTGGGCCATCACCGGGATGCCGGACTCCACCAGCAGCCGGATCTGCTCGTGCGAACGCTCACCGCCTTCCAACTTGACCGCGCCGACCCCGGCTTCCTTCACCAGCCGGCTCGCCGAGCGCAGTGCCTGCACCGGGCCCTCCTGGTAGGAGCCGAAGGGGAGGTCGCCCACGATCAGGGCGCGCTGCGTGCCGCGTACGACCGCGGCGGACAGCATGGTCATCTCGTCGAGGGTGACGGGCACGGTCGACTCGTACCCGAGGTGGCAGTTGCCCGCCGAGTCGCCGACGAGGATCACCGGGATGCCGGCGTCGTCGAAGACGGACGCGGTCATCGCGTCGTAGGCGGTGAGCATGGGCCACTTCTCGCCCCGCTCTTTGGCGAGGGCGATGTCGCGGACGGTGATGCGGCGGGTGCTCTTCCCCCCGTACAGCGCCTTGCTGCCGTCGGAAGGCCTGTTCTGAACAGTCTGGGCAGCCGGAAGCTGCGTCATGGCAACGGCTCCTTCAGTCATCTCGAGGCACCCTGACGGCGTCCCCGGATCGTCTCCATGGTGGCACCTCGTGCCAGTCAGGGCCAGGGGGACCCCGTGATCCCTCCGGCAGTTCCTCTGTGGCCGCTGTGTAAGGCCTCGGCAAAGTAATTCAGATACGAGACGGTTCCGTATTGAAATGGTCTTAGGCTCGGATGCATGACAAGTACCGTCCCTGCCCCCCGGATACCGGAAGCGGTGCACCGGCGCCGCTGGGCAATCCTCGGTGTGCTGATGCTGAGCCTGCTCATCGTGGTGCTCGACAACTCGATCCTGAACGTTGCCATCAAGACCATCGCCACGCCGGCGCCGACCGGCCTCGGCGCCAGCCAGAGCGAGATCGAGTGGGCGATCAACGCCTACACCCTCGTCTTCGCCGGTTTGCTCTTCACCTCCGGCCTGGTCGGCGACCGCGTGGGCCGCAAGAAGGTCCTGCTCGGCGGCATCGCCGTGTTCGGCATCGGCTCGGCGCTCGCCGCCGAGTCGGGTTCCCCGGGCCAGCTGATCGCCTTCCGTGCCCTGATGGCCCTCGGTGCGGCCTTCGTGATGCCCGCCACCCTCGCCGTGCTGATGAACGTCTTCGAGCGCGACGAACAGCCCAAGGCCATCGGTATCTGGGCCGGCGGTGTCGGCCTCGCCATCGCCATCGGCCCGATTACCGGCGGTGCGCTCCTCGACCACTTCTGGTGGGGCTCGGTCTTCTTCGTCAACGTGCCGATCGTGATCATCGCGCTCGTCCTCATGCTCTGGCTGGTGCCCGACTCCCGCGACCCACGTCCCGGCCGGCTGGACCCCGTCGGCGTGGTTCTCTCCGTCGTCGGCCTGGTGCTGCTCGTCTACGGCATCATCAAGGGCGGTGAGCTGGCCGACTTCACGGACGCGAAGGTGCTGGCGTCCATCGTCGCCGGTCTCGCCGTCCTGGTCGCCTTCGTCGTCTTCGAGAAGCGCAGTGACCACCCGTCGCTGGACGTCACCTACTTCAAGAACAAGGTCTTCTCGGCTGCGATGGGCGCCATAGCGCTGGTCTTCTTCGCCCTGATGGGGGTGACGTTCTTCGGAGTCTTCTACACCCAGAGCGTGCGCGGTTACACGCCGCTGCAGTCCGGCCTGCTGATGCTGCCGCTGGCCGTCGCCCAGATGATCTTCGCGCCACGCGCCCGGCTGCTGGTCGAGCGGTTCGGGAACAAGGCCACCACCACCGCCGGCCTGCTGCTGGTCGCGACGACGCTGGCCGCGTTCGCCACCTTCGAGGCCGACACGCCGATCTGGCTACTGGAGGTCGTCTTCTTCCTCATGGGCACCGGCATGGCACACATCATGACCCCGACCTCGGTCGTCATCATGCAGGCGCTGCCGCGCGAGAAGGCCGGCTCCGCCTCCGCGCTCAGCAACACCTTCCGTCAGGTCGGCGGCGCCTTCGGCATCGCCGTCCTCGGCTCGGTGCTCGCCACCGCGTACCGCAACGGCATCGAGGGCAAACTCGGTCTGCTGCCGCCCGGGCTGCGCGAGAGGGCCGGCGGCTCGATCGAGGCCACCCTCGGCGTCGTCGAGAAGCTCGGACCCAAGGGACAGGCCCTGATCACCCCTGCCAACAACGCGTTCTTGCACGCCATGCACGTCACCGCCCTGTGCGGTATGGGGGTCGCGTTGGTCGGTGCCGTGGTCACGGCCCTATTCCTGCCGGGCAAGCCGCCGGCCGGTCAGCACGACTCAGAGGAAGCGCAATTGGTCGTCGCCGCGGACTGACATCGCGGCGAGAGCCGAACGGGGGGAGGAGGTTGCTGCGGGACAATTCCCGCAGCACAGTGAGAGGACGGACGAGTGAGCCTAGCCGACAGCCGGCCGCGACCGGACGGACCCGCGCGGGGACGACCGCGCAGCGAGGCCGTGGAACGCGCCATCCTGGAAGGCGTGATGAAGCTCCTGGAGGAGGGCGTGCCCCTCGCCGAGCTGTCCATCGAGCGCGTCGCGCGCACGGCCGGCGTCGGCAAGGCCACCATCTACCGCCGGTGGAGCGGCAAGGAGGAACTGTTCGTCGACGTCATACGCGCCGCCGAACCCCCGGACCCCGAACTCCCCGGCACCTCCCTGCGTGACGACCTCGTCGCCCTGCTGGAGTCCATGCGCCAACGGGGTCTCGTCAGCCGCTCGTCGCTGATCCTGCACGATGTCTACGCCCAGATGAAGTCCAGTCCCAAGGTCTGGGCGGCCTACCACGCCGCCGTCATCGTGCCACGCCGCGTCCTCGCCTTTGACGTCTTGCGTCGCGCGCAGCAGAACGGAGAGCTGCGGCCGGACGTGGACCTGGAACTGGCCAACGACATGTTCGTCGGCCCGATGCTCGTCCGCTCCGTCATGCGCCCGGAAGTGGACCTGCCCGAGGGGCTGGCGGAACAGATCGTCGACATGGTTCTGGAAGGCCTACGGCCCGTCAGGTCGACAGCCTCGTAGCGCGCATGTGCGCGTTCCGTTACAGACTCCGCCGTTCCGGGGGCAACCGGAACTCGCGACCCCGTCCTGTTCGTCCTCATCTTCCGTACGGCCGTCATGGGGCGGCAGGAACGGAACCGTTCATCCCCTAGGGTCGAAAGAGCACGGGGGGACGAACGATGTGCACGGCAGGCAGTGAGGCAGGCGGTATGGCGCAGCAGGCGTACGTCACGCAGACGGACAACGGCGGCTCGGAGCCCGAGCGACCGGAATCCCGACTCCGGAGCCTGGCGCACCGCCTGTTGGACGGTTGGCGTGGCGACCCACGGATCTGGCGCCGGGGCATCGTCCTCGCCGTCCTGGCGCTGCTGCTCGCCCTGGTGATGCTGCTGCACGCACACGTCCCGAACGGGGTGGGCAACCTGGGCAGTCTCACCGAGACCTTCCTGCCGTGGCTGGGCCTGGCCGTCCCGGTGCTGCTGCTCCTGGCCCTCATCCGCAAGTCGGCCACCGCGCTCATCGCCGTGCTGCTCCCGGCGATCGTGTGGCTGAACCTCTTCGGCGGACTACTCACCGACAGGACGGGCAGTGGCGGGGACCTCATGGTGGCCACCCACAACGTCAACGCGGGAAATCCCGACCCCGCCGCGACCGCCACCGACGTGGCCTCCTCCGGCGCCGACGTACTGGCCCTGGAGGAGATGCCCGCCTCCGCGGTACCCGTCTACGCGAAGGCGCTCGCGCCGACGTACAAGTACCACGCGGTGGTCGGCACGGTCGGCCTGTGGAGCAAGTACCCGATGGCGGACGTCCGAGCCGTCGACATCAAACTCGGATGGAAGCGCGCGATGCGCGCCACCGTCACCACCCCGCAGGGTCCGATCGCGGTCTACGTCGCCCACCTCCCCTCGGTGCGGGTGAAGATCGAGGCCGGATTCACGGCCAGGCAGCGGGACAAGAGCGCCGATGCGCTCGGTGAGGCCATTGCTGGTGAGGCCCTCAAGCGGGTCGTCCTGCTCGGTGACCTCAACGGCACGATGAACGACCGGTCGCTCAACGCCGTCACCTCCCAGTTGCGCTCCACACAGGGGGCGGCGGGCAGTGGTTTCGGGTTCAGCTGGCCGGCCTCGTTCCCGATGGCCCGGATCGACCAGATCATGGTCAGGGGTGTTGAGCCGGTGAGTTCCTGGACGCTGCCGCGCACCAACAGCGACCATCTGCCGGTGGCGGCGCGAGTGAAACTGGACACATCCTCGTGACCAGCCCCGGCCGGTTCGCCAGAACCTCCCGGACGACGCCCCTGCGGTGAACGGCCCGGGGCCGTCCGGAGGCAGGGCGCGGGCGGTACGAGTGCGGTACGACTTTGGCGCGGGGCATCAGTGACCCCCTCATTCCCCGCCGCATCACGCGGGGCGGTCTGCCTTGCCGGAGACGGCGGCGCGGAAGAGCGGGCAGCGGCCGCGGGTGGGACGGGACAGCAGCCTCCCCACGCCGCTGAGGCGGCGACCGCGTCTCATGTCTCTGCGGTGTAGTCTCCGCCTTCGCGCGCCGCGTTCTGCGGCCACACGACATCCACCGGCAGTCCGGCCTGCCTGGCTTGGAGGACGGTGTCCGCAGTACCGCCTTCCTTGCCGGAGGGCGGAACGCCGTCCCAGATGGCGACGAGACCGTCAGCGCGCTGGAGCAGTGTGCGGTTGGCGTCCTCGTATGCCGAGCGGTTCGCGGTGTCGTGGGCCAGGACCACGACTTCTGCTGCTGCCCCAGTGAGCCGGTCGAAGGTGTCGGCGTGGTCGGGCTTGACCTTGTTCTGCCGGTAGTCCTGCGAGGGGATGACCGCGATCGGCCGGCCGCCGAGTTCCAAGACGGTCTCGGCGAACAGCAAGTCGGAGCCTTGCGCGATGCACGAGACACCGATCAGGTCGCCACCAGCGACGTAGGGCTTCAAATGCCCCTCTCAGGCGTCGCGCAGTAGCCGACCTGGCTCGGGGGACAGGGACTGCTCGGCGTCACCCGACTTGCTCACACGCTGATCCGCGTTGCTGCGGCGAGGCACAACCTCCGTAGTCGCGCCAGTGAAGCCGTAGGCTGCCGGAGTGATTGAGACCGTTGTGTTCGACGTGGGCGAGACCATCACCCGTGACGATCGGTACTGGGCATCCTGGGCTGACTGGCTTGAGGTACCCCGGCATACCTTGTCGGCGCTCGTGGGGGCGATTGTCGCGCGCGGTCAGGACAATGCCGAAGCTCTACGGCTGCTTCGGCCCGGGATCGACCTGGCAGCCGAGTACCAGGCCCGCGAGGAAGCTGGGCGTGGCGAATTCCTGGATTCGACCGACATCTACGATGACGTGCGCCCGTCCCTCGCCGCGCTGCGGGAGATCGGAGTGCGTGTGGTCGTCGCCGGCAACCAGACTGCGCGTGCCGGCGAATTGCTTCGCAACCTGGAGTTGCCGGCCGATCTCATCGCGACGTCGGCGGAGTGGGGTGTGGCCAAGCCGGATCCCGGGTTCTTCCAGCGAGTCGTCGATGTGGCGCAGGCCCCTGCTCAGTGTGTGGTGTACGTGGGGGACCATCCGGCGAACGATGTGTTCCCCGCGAAGGAGGCCGGGCTGAGGGTGGCTCACGTTCGGCGGGGGCCTTGGGGGCATCTGTGGGCGGATGATCCGCAGGTTGCTGCTGCGGCGGACTGGCGGATTGACAGCCTCGGCGAGTTGCCCGCCCTCGTCCAGTGGTGAGGTGTGCGCATGGTCCTGCATCTGGGGTGAGATGAGGGCTTCGCGTATCGGTTTCGAGGTGGCGCGGGTACCGTTCGAAGCGTTTCCGGACTGGAGTGGACATGTCCTCACCTAGTGGCGGAGTTGGCGCTCGGATTGCCTACTACAGAAGCGTCATGCGCCCCAAGCTGACGCAGCGGCAGCTTGCTGAGGCGGCGTGCGTGGCGCTGGGCACTATTCGCAAGATTGAGCGCGGTGAACGCGGAGTCACGGATGCGACTCTCGACGCTATCGCGGACGCGCTCGGTGTTGACCCGGCCCGGTTGCGCACAGACCGAGCCCCGGTACACACCCGTGTTCACGACGCTCTCCCTGCGCTGTCGGCCGCGATCGCCGCGTACGACATGCCCGAGGACGGGCCTGTCCGGCCCCTGGACGAGTTACAGGAAGCCGTCGAGTCAGCTGCAGAGCGCAGGCTCGCAGCCCAGTACACCCAGATTGCCCTGGAGCTGCCTGACTTGATCACCGAGTTGGCGCGCGCGTATCAGGTGGCGCCGCCCGATGAGTGGGCGGCAGTCGTAGGCTTCCTTGTCAGCGCCTGCCGCTCCGCCGACGCCGTAGCGTACAAATTCGGCGCGCGCGACCTGTCGGCCCGTCTCATCGACGTCATGCGGTGGGCTGCCCCTGCTGCTGTCGATCCCGTCCTCTCTGCCTCCGTCGCCTATGTCCGAACGGAGACGTTTTTCGCGGCCCGCGCCTACAGCTCAGGCCTCAAGGCTCTGCACCAGGCACTGGACGCGGCGCCAGCACCTGACAGGCCCTCGGAGATCGCGGCTCGTGGCTCGCTGCATATGAGGGCCGCGGTCATCGCCGGTCGAGCCCGTGACACGTCGACGGCAATGAACCACCTGAACGAGGCCCGTACGCTGGGCGACCGTGTCAGTGAAGACGTGTACTGCGGAACCGCTTTCGGACCGGACTCTGTGCGCGCCCACGAAATGTCCGTGGCCGTGAGTCTCGGAGACGAGCACGTCAGCCGGGCGCTGAAAGTCGCTGAGGAATGGAAGCCGCCCAAGGCTCTACCGGCTGAACGCCGCAGTGGTTTCTACATCGAGTTGGCGCGTGCACAGCTGTGGTCGGGTCTTGCCGATGACGCGTTCGAGTCGTTGAAGGTGGCGCGGAACATTGCCCCCCAGCACACGCGTGAGCATCCCTGGGTGCGCGAGGACGCGGCCACGCTGCGCCGGTTGAAGCGCGCCGACTCCGAGTCGCTGTCGAGTTTCGCCGAATGGTGCGCAGCTACCTGAGGTAGCCCTACGACTACCCCTCGCAGGGGTACTTGTGGGGTATGCGCGCCGTCATTATCTGTTGCACGCACAGAAGTTAGCAGCAGAAGGACGGGACATATGCCGGATGCGCTCCCGCTCGCGCCCCTGGTCGTCAAGGAGCGCGTGAGCGTCGTCCGATTGCATGGCGAGGCCTGTTTCTACTGCGGGGTTGTGAACAAGTCCCTGCGCGCTGCCGGAGAAGTTCTGGTTCTTGGCGGCACGCGCGTGTGGCAGTTCGTCACGTGCGGGTGCCAGAACACCGTTGGCGTGACCGGCAGCTACCGACAAGACCCCCGCGACCGTGCGACCGGTCCGGGGGCGTGGCCAACCTGAGAGAGCAGGTCGACATGACGAACGGTACAACCCAACCTGCCGCCCGCACACGGGCGCCTGGGATGACGTTGCGGGTCTACACGGTGGACCGCTACGGCACCGTTACCCGGGACCGGGGCACGCTCACCATCATCCCCGGGAACCAGCCGGTCCTGCTGCTGCTGAGTACCGCGTTCCCGCCGTGCGACTGCCTGGGCTGCCGGGCCGGACGGGCGGTGCGCCGGTGAACACCACGATGAACCACGACAGCGCAACAGTCCCGGTGGACATCGAGACGGCGCGGGCGATCGTACGCCTCCTGCTCGGCCCGGACGACGCCCCCGAGTTACTGCCGCCGGCCCCCAGCGAAGTGGGCACGCTCACCACGCTGCTGCGCGGCCAGCTGGCGTTGCTGATCCCCGAGGTCGAGGCGAAGGCCTCGCGACTGTCGAAGCAGAGCATCCCGCGGTACTGCGCACTCGCCTGCATCGGCGAGGCGGTTCGGAAGCTACGACTGGGGGACGGCGACACACCGGCCGTCCGCGTGGCCGTGGCACGGAAGTTGGCCCGTTCCGCGAAGGCCCTGTGCGACCACTACGACAAGCTCGATGGCGGAGCAGCTTCGCAGAGCAAGTCCCGGTGAAGGCGGTCGTCGGCCTGCTCGCGTACGTGGCGGCCGTGACCGGCCCGGTCCTCGCCCTGGTGCTGGCGCGGACCTCGCACTGACGCACCCCCATGGCGACCGCAGGGTCAGGGTCGCACTCCCACAAGCCCCCGCCGCGCAGCGGTCCGCAAGCCGCGGCACGGTGTCGAGCGTGGCAGCATAGGCCACCCATGTCGAGCCTCTGGGGCTGGCGGATGATCTTGTGGTCAGAAGTCCTACCAGCGGTTTCTTCCTTGACGCACGATGCGCGGGCCACTATGGCCGAGATGTCGATAACGACCACCTTCGTCAGTACACCGTCCATGGTGCTTCGCTCGTTCCGGGCCTGTGCCCGGAACGGGTACATCCAGCGCGTGGCCATCACCATCGGGCTTATGACAACCGGGGCTGCTGCGGTGGCCGCAGGGCTCGTGGCAGTGCCCGACGCTGTCCCGATCGGTGCGGCACTGGCGCTCTGCGGCGGGGGATTCTTCCTACTGCGCGAGCGTTCTGTCCGGCGGCAACTCGCGACCCATCTGAAGGGGGCCCGGGAGGTCACCGTCACCATGACGGACACGGAGTACCGCACTCACGGCCCGGACCGGGCCACCTCGCGGACGTGGACGACGTTTCGGAGCATGCCGCGTGTCGGCGGCTTCTGGGTACTGTGTGTGTCCCCGCAGATGGCCATGGGCCTGCCCGTTGGGGCACTGGACGAACAGCAGACAGTCGCCTTCCTCGAACTGCTCCAGGAAAAAGGGGCTCTACACAGTCGTGGCGCCCTGAGACGGCCGTCAGGGGGCCAGTGGGGCCGTCAGGCCGGGACCGGCCCCACAGCTACGCTGATCGGTGCAGTACACGTGAGTGCGAACGGGGGAAACCGTGAACCGACCGCTGCTGTTCCTCGATGTGGACGGGCCACTCAACCCTTACGCGGCCAAGCCGGAGAGGCGTCCTGACGGCTACACCACACTCAGAGTTCCCCGGAACGGTACCCATGAGGACGATAGGGGCCTATCGGCCCGACGACGCCCCTTGCGTGTCTGGCTGAACCCAGGGCACGGACGGATCCTGCTCCAGCTCGGCTTCGAGCTGTGCTGGGCCACCACATGGATGGACGACGCCAATCGGTGGATCGCACCGGTCCTCGGCCTTCCGGATCTTCCCTTCGTCGACTTCGGCAACGTCCTACTCCAAGAACGCCCTGATGGAGTCCACTGGAAGACCGAGCCACTGGTGGATTATGCGTGCGGCCGTCCTTTCGCCTGGGTGGACGACGAGCAGAGTGAACGTGATCAGTCATACGTGACCGCTCACCATCAAGGGCCCGGGTTTCTGCACCACGTCAACCCGCGGGTCGGTCTACGGGAGAGCGACTTCCGCACGCTCGCTGACTTCGCCAGTTCCCTGGACACCCCGCGAGCCACCGGCTGAGTACTTCGCGAGCTCTTCAGGTTGCTCCGCACTCGGCACCAAGATCTTTACAAGACAGCCCTTGAGTCGTCTACCCACTCCGGATGGCAGCCAAGCGGTTCCGGGACAAGAGCGCCGATGCGCTCGGTGAGGCCATTGCCGGTGAGGCCCTCAAGCGGGTCGTCCTGCTCGGTGACCTCAACGGCACGATGAACGACCGGTCGCTCAACGCCGTCACCTCCCAGTTGCGCTCCACACAGGGGGCGGCGGGCAGTGGTTTCGGGTTCAGCTGGCCGGCCTCGTTCCCGATGGCCCGGATCGACCAGATCATGGTCAGGGGTGTTGAGCCGGTGAGTTCCTGGACGCTGCCGCGCACCAACAGCGACCATCTGCCGGTGGCGGCGCGAGTGAAACTGGACACATCCTCGTGACCAGCCCCGGAATGTCGGGTTCTAGGGAGAGTTTGTTCCGTAGTTGAACATATGCTGGAGGGGACTCCGCTCCCGTCCCTGAAAGGCACAGGCCCTTCATGCCCCTGGCCCTGCTCGCCCTTGCCGTGGGCGCCTTCGGCATCGGCACGACCGAGTTCGTGATGATGGGCCTGCTGCCCGACATCGCGGACGACCTGCACATCTCGATCCCCGCCGCCGGGCACCTGGTCTCGGCGTACGCGCTGGGGGTCGTCATCGGCGCCCCGCTGCTGGCTGCCGCGACGGCCCGGATGCCCCGTCGGACCGTCCTCATCGCCCTGATGGCCCTGTTCGTCGTGGGCAACGCGCTGTCAGCGCTCGCCCCCGGCGACGGCTCGTTGCTGGCCGCTCGCTTCCTCAGCGGACTGCCGCACGGCGCGTTCTTCGGCGTGGGCGCGGTCGTCGCCACGACGACGGTTCCCCCGGAGCGCAAGGCCCGCTCGGTGTCCCTCATGTTCCTCGGTCTGACCGTCGCCAACATCGCGGGCGTCCCCGCCGCCACACTGATGGGACAGCACTTCGGCTGGCGGGCCACGTTCCTCGGGGTGAGCGCAATCGGCCTGGCGGCGATGGCCTCGCTGGCCCTGCTCGTCCCGCACGACCGAGCCCACGCTCGCTCGGGCGGTCTACGCGGCGAGCTGGCGGCCCTGAAGTCCCTGCCGGTCTGGCTGGCCCTCGGCACGACGGTGGCGGGCTTCGGCGCGCTCTTCGCGGCCTACAGCTATGTCACCCCGATGCTGACGGACTCGGCCGGCTTCGCCGGAGCCGATGTGACGCTGCTGCTGGCCCTGTTCGGCGTCGGGGCCACGGTGGGTAACCTGCTCGGCGGCCGGCTGGCGGACCACTCGCTGCGCGGCACGCTCTTCGGCGGGCTGACCTCGCTGGCGGCCGTGCTGGTGCTGTTCCCGGTCCTGATGCGCGCCGGATGGAGCGCGGCCCTTGCCGTGACGCTCCTCGGCATGGCGGCCTTCGTCGCCGGTTCCCCGCTTCAGTTGATGGTCATGGAGAAGGCCTCGGCCGCCCCCTCCTTGGCCTCCTCCGCCAATCAAGCGGCCTTCAACCTCGCCAACGCCGGCGGTGCCTGGATCGGGGGGCTGGCCCTTGCCGCGGGTTTCGGGGTCACGTCCCCCGCGCTCGCCGGGGCGGCCCTGGCGGTACTGGGCGTAGGCGTGGCGAGCGTGGCCTACGCGGTGGACCGCCGTCGGCAGGCACCGTCCACGGGACGGGGAGCGCGGCTGGTCGCGTCCCGCAAGCCCGAGCGGTCCAGTGCACTGCACCACGACGCCAGCGGGGGCGTGGGATCCGCAGGACCCCACGCCCCCGCCCGCTAGGCGCCTCGGCGATGTGGTGCTTCAGTACCTCAGTACCTCAGTACCTCAGTACCTCAGTACCTCAGCGCCTCAGCGGCACGGTGCTTCAGTGCCTCAGTGCTTGTGGTGGCGCCGGTACGACTGCACGTAGCCCTTCGCGGGCGAGCCCACGCCGGTCACGTCGTCGTAGCCCTTCACCGCGGACAGCGAGCTGTCCTTGCCCAGGCTGCGGACCGAGGTCAGCAGGCCGTTGCTGGCGTTGAGGCCGTTGGCGAAGTCGACCCGCACCACGGCGAGTCCGGAGCCCGTGGGGTTGTCCGTGACGTCGTGGTACATCTTCGTGCCGTAGCGCTTGTAGATCGCCGGGTTGGCGAAGCCGAGCGCCTTGCCACCGTGCGCCTGCTGGGCCAGAGCCTGCACGGCCGCGATCACCGGGGCGGCCAGCGAGGTGCCGCCGATCCGGTACTCGCTGTAGCGCTGGGACCCGTCAGGGAAGGTCTGGGTCTGACCCACCAGCATGCCGGTCTGCGGGTCGGCGATGGCCGCGATGTCCGGGACGACGCGGTTGCCGGCGGCGTTGTTGGCCTTGGCGAGCGAGTCCGGGACGATGCCCTTCTGGTAGTAGGGCTGGGCCACGGTCTTGCTGGTGCCGCCGCCCGCGCCGTAGACGTAGCCGCCGGGGAAGCCGGTCCAGCTCTTGCCGTCGGCCGACAGGGTCGCCTTCTCGGTGCCCCAGCCGGTCTCCCACATGTACTTGTTGTGCTTGCCGACGGCCAGCGAGGTGCCGCCGACCGCGGTCACCCACGCCGAGTTGGCCGGGGTGTCGACCTGCTTCGTACCGGTGTTGGCGACCTCGTCGCCGTTGTCACCAGAGGAGAAGTAGAAGCCGATGCCCTGCACGGCGCCCATCTGGAAGACCTGGTCGTACGCGGCGGCGAGGTCCGGCGTCTGGTTGCCCTCGATGTCGCCCCAGGAGTTGGAGACGATGTCGGCCAGGTGCTTGTCGACGATCTTGCTGAGCGAGTCGAGCAGGTCGTCGTCGTAGCAGGACGCGGCGCCGACGTAGGTGACGTCGGCCTTCGGGGCGACGGCGTGCACGGCCTCGACGTCGAGGGTCTCCTCGCCGTACCAGCCGGCCGCGCCGCACTCCTTGGTCCTCGTGAAGTTCTTCGGCAGCACCTGGTGCAGCTGGCTGGTCTTCCAGCGCGCGTCGTGGTGCTTCTTCGCGTACATGGCCGCGTCGAAGGCGATGGTCGGCGAGGCGTAGGCGTCCGTGATGGCGACACGGACGTGCTTGCCGGTGTACTTGCCGGCGCCGTAGGCGGCGCGCAGCTGCTTGCCGGTGTAGCCCTTGACCGCGTACGGGACCTTCTGGCCGTAGGCGTCCGGCAGCGTGGTCGCGACGTTCGAGCCGTAGTACGTGGAGAACGGCCCGGCGTTCTTGAACACGCCGTCCGGGGGCGGCAGCTGGTCGTCGTGGTTCGCCTTGTGCGGGGCGTTGTCCAGGCCGGTGACGGTCAGCACGGCGTCCCGCAGGGCGGCCGGCACCGACGCGGTCTTCACCGGGGCGCGGTAGGTCTTCGAGCCCTTGGCGAAGTTGTGCATCTGGGTGCCGAAGGCCTTCTCGGCGGCGGCCACGTCACCGGAGACGGCGACGTAGTGCGCAGTGACCTTGGTGACGTGCAGTCCGGACGACTTCAGCCAGGACTTGACGGCGGCCACCTGGGCCTTGGTGGCCCCGAAGCGGGCCTGTGCCTTCTTGGCGCTCAGGTACTTGCCGTACTGCGGCGAGGCCGGGTCGGACACGGCCTGGGCGTAGGCGGCGAGTCCAGCCTTGTCGCGGCCGGCCAGGTAGACCCGAGCCTTGACTTGGGCCTTGTTCGAGGTGGAGCCCTTATCCGCCTTGGCAGTGGCCCACATGGGCTTGGTGCCCTTGATCGTGTTGCGGGCCGGGCTGTCCGCGGCGTGTGCTGCGGGTATGCCCAGCGCCAGAGCGCCAGCGATCATCGGCAGTGTCGCTGCCATGCTCACACCGGCGCGCATCTTGGCGCGGTTGGATCTCATAAAACCCCCTGCGATGCGGTTCGCATGCATGTAGTGGTCGGTACGTCACGCATCCGCGCGCCGGCCAGCGGCGGTATGGACCGGCGAATGGATCACACGATGGGGGCCACTCTTTCGATGATCTGTTCATGCCAGGGGAAGCTGTGGGTCAAGAGAAACCCAAGGAACCGTCACGTGGCGTGTGGGGAGGGCGATTTGAGGGGTTCGTCGTTACGGCAGTGTTACGAAATGGGTTGCGCGCCCCGTTCCTTGAGCATCCCGGCCATCAACTCGATCTCCGACCGCTGCGCCTCCACCATGCCCTGCGCGAGCCGCTTCTCCGCCTCCACCTCGCACGTGGCGACACACCCCTCGGCCATGTGGACGCCGCCCTTGTGATGGGCCGTCATCAACTGAAGGTAGAGGATCTCCGCCTGCTTCCCGCTGAGTGAACGGAGCTTGTCCAGATCCGTGTGGGTCGCCATGCCCGGCATCAGCGCGCCGTCCTTGCCGGTGGCTGCGTCCCCCATGCCCATCCAGGACATCGGCGGCTCGGCCGACACCTTGGGTACCCCCCAGAGGTCCAACCAGCCCAGCATCATGCCGCGCTGGTTGGCCTGGGTTTGCGCGATGTCGTAGGCCAGCCCCCGCACTTCGCGGTTCTCCGTGCGGTCCCGGATGATGTACGACATCTCGACGGCCTGTTGGTGGTGCACGGCCATGTCCCGTGCGAACCCGGCATCGGCCGACCGCGTGTCAGGCGTCCGCGTGCTCGGTCCGCCGGAGTCCTCGACAGCTGTGTATGCGATCGCACCGCCGGTCACGAGCAGCGCTGCCGCGGCCCCAACCGCCCACCCGGTGTGCCGCCGCCTCACTTCATCTCACCGGCGCTGCACGGCGCGCCCGGCTCGGGAGTCTGCGCACCCTGCACATAGGCGGCGAAGAACCTGTCCACCTCGGGGTCGGTCGCGCTCTTCACCGAAACCTGGCGGCCCCACGCCGAGAGGACCAGTGGGCCGGCCTGGTTCTCGTACGGGCTCATCATCGAATACGGCGTCCGCCGCACCTTCGCCGCGAGGGCGTCGACGTCGGCCTTCTGCGCCTTGCTGGTGTAGGTGACCCAGACCGCGCCGTGCTCCAGTGAGTGCACCGCGTTCTCGTCCCGCAACGGCTTGGTGTAAACGGTCCCGTTGCAGTCGGCCCACACCGGGTTGTGGTTGCCGCCGACCGGCGGGTGCATCGGATACGACACCTTGGTCGTGACGTGGTTCCGGGAAAGCTTGCCCGACCAGGTGCGCACACCGTCCTTTCCGGTGACGAAATGGCCGGAGTCCCCCGAGTCTCCGGGACTCCCCGGGGCCTTCGCGTCGCTGGCGGTGTCCTTGCTGTTCGAGCTGTTCGAGCTGTTCGAGTCGTTTGGCCGCGAGCCCAGCAGGACGACTCCGCCGGCGACGAGGCCGACGACGGCCACCGCGCTCGCGGCGATGATGAGCACCCGGTTGCGACGCCTGCGGGCACGCTCGGCGCGGCGCATCTCCTCGATGTGCGCCGTACGCGCTGCGGAGCGGCTGTTCTCGGCGGAACCCATGGGGTGTCCTTCCGGCGAAAGGGAGGCCAATGGCAAGGGGGAGCCCGCTGATCGTAGCGGGGACGCGGTTCCCTCCTGCCGGGAGGGCGCGGTCATGTCACGCGGGCCGAATAATTTGAACCCGGGATGTGCATTACCTACCCTTCCGGTATGCGGCTGCTGCGTTCCACCGATCTGGCCCTGCGAATCCTGATGCGACTCGCCGTAGCCGCCGGTGCCACTCCCACGACCCGCCAGGTGGCCGCGGACATGGATGTGCCCTACACACACGCTGCCAAGGTCGTCGCCGAACTCCAGCATCTGGGCCTGGTCGACGCCCGGCGCGGTAGGGGCGGCGGGCTGACACTCACCGAGCAGGGCCGCACGGCGTCGGTCGGCGCGGTGGTCCGCACCTTCGAGGGCGACGGCGACGTGGTCGACTGCGAAGGCACGAACCCTTGCCCGCTCATTGCCGGGTGCCGTCTGCGAGGCGCACTGCGCCGGGCCCAGGAGGCGTTCTTCGCGACGCTCGACCCGGTGAAGATGTCCGACATCGTCGCCGACCCGACCGGTGGGCTGCTCCTGAGCATCTCCCGAGGCCCGGCGGACGACGGCTGACGGGGCCGCCCGCCGGAAGATTCCTCCCGGGCGACGACCCCGCGGGGTGTGCCACCGGCCTGCGGCCCAGTAGTCCTACCTGCCCTGCGCCGCCGACCACAGGTCCGGCCCGAACACCTCGTAGTGGATGTCCGCCGGAGCCACCCCCTTCTCGATCAGACCGGCACGCACCGTGCGCATGAACGGCAGCGGTCCGCACAGGTACGCGCGCGTGCCGGGCCGTACGGCGATGTCGGACAGATCGACCAGACCGGTGCGGTGGCCCGGCCCGGCGTCCTGCTCGTAGAAGAAGTGCACGGACGCGTCCGGCAGCTTCTCCGCGTACCTCTCGTGTTCGGTGCGCAGCGCGTGGTCGGCGGGGGAGCGGTCGCCGTGGATGACGGTGACCGGGGCGCGGTGGTCGGTGTTGGCGAGGTCGGCCAGCATCGCGATCACCGGGGTCACGCCGATGCCCGCCGAGGCGAACAGCAGGGGGGTGTCCGGTCCGGCGTCCACGACGAGGTCGCCGTAGGGTTCGGACAGTTCCAGGACGTCACCGGCTCGCACGTGCGCGTGGAGGTGGTTCGAGACCTCCCCGTCGGGGCTCGGGCCGCCGTGTACGCGCTTGACGCTGAACTGGCGCTCCGCCCCGCCCGGTGCTTCGGACAGGCTGTACTGCCGTATCTGCCGGGCCCCGTCGGGCAGGGGGACGCGGACGGAGACGTACTGGCCGGCACGGAAGCCGGCCACCGGGCCGCCGTCCGCGGGCCGCAGCCGGAAGGTGGTGACGTCGGCGGTCTCCTCGATCCGTTCCACGACCTCCCACTTCCGCAGGCCCGGGCCGCCGCGCTCCTCGTACAGCTGCTTCTCGGCGGCAACGAGGGCGTTCGCCATCAGCTGGTAGACCTCGTCCCAGGCGGCTGCCACCTCGGGTGTGGCGGCGTCGCCGAGGACCTCGGCGATGGCGGCGAAGAGGTTTTCGTGCACCACCGCGTACTGCTCGGGGACCACGCCCAGTGAGGCGTGCTTGTGCGCGATGCGGCTGAGCAGGGCGTTGGGCAGTTGACCGGGATGGTCCAGCAGGTACGAGGCGAAGGCCGTGATCGAGGCCGCGAGTGCTTGCCTCTGGGTGCCGGAGGCCTGGTTGCCGCGGTTGAACAGGTTCCGCAGCAATTCGGGGTGTGCGGTGAAGAGCCGGGCGTAGAAGCGCTCGGTGATCTCACCGATGGCGGCGCCGACGGCGGGAAGGGTGGCGCGGACGGTGGCCGCGGACTGTTCGGACAGCATCGGGGCTCCTCGGGGCTCGACTGATCGACACGTTATTAAAACTTGCATCTGAGATGCAAGTTAAGTGCCGGTGGGGTCCCTCACTCGACGGACCCCACCGGCCATTACGGATGCCGCTGCGAGCAGGCAAGATGGGCGGCAGCGCGGTACACCTGCCGACAGCGCAGTACACCTGCCGTACGAAAGGCGTTCAGGCCGACGACGCTCGGGCGATCAAGGTCCGCAACGCGCATGAAATGGTGTTGTGGTGGGATGCTCAGGTGCCCGACCGCCTCCCTCGGGACGCGGGACAGGCGGCCTGACCAGCAAGGATGGGGAAGCGGAAGATGGACAAGCAGCAGGAGTTCGTGCTCCGGACGTTGGAGGAGCGCGACATCCGGTTCGTACGCCTGTGGTTCACGGACGTGCTGGGCTTCCTCAAGTCCGTCGCCGTGGCGCCCGCCGAACTGGAGCAGGCCTTCGACGAGGGCATCGGCTTCGACGGCTCCGCCATCGAGGGCTTCGCCCGCGTCTACGAGTCCGACATGATCGCCAAGCCCGACCCGTCCACCTTCCAGGTCCTGCCCTGGCGTGCCGAGGCCCCCGGCACCGCGCGCATGTTCTGCGACATCCTCATGCCGGACGGCTCCCCGTCCTTCGCGGACCCGCGCTACGTCCTCAAGCGCGCCCTGGCCCGCACCTCTGACCTGGGCTTCACCTTCTACACCCACCCGGAGATCGAGTTCTTCCTGCTGAAGGACCGCCCGCTCGACGGCTCCCGCCCCACCCCCGCCGACAACTCCGGGTACTTCGACCACACCCCCCAGAACATCGGCATGGACTTCCGCCGCCAGGCGATCACCATGCTGGAGTCGATGGGCATCTCCGTCGAGTTCTCCCACCACGAGGGCGCCCCCGGCCAGCAGGAGATCGACCTGCGCTACGCCGACGCGCTCTCCACCGCCGACAACATCATGACGTTCCGCCTGGTCATGAAGCAGGTGGCGCTGGAGCAGGGGGTTCAGGCGACCTTCATGCCGAAGCCGTTCTCCGAGCACCCCGGCTCCGGTATGCACACCCACCTCTCGCTCTTCGAGGGCGACCGCAACGCGTTCTACGAGTCCGGTGCCGAGTACCAGCTCTCCAAGGTGGGCCGCTCCTTCATCGCGGGCCTGCTCAAGCACGCCGCCGAGATCTCCGCGGTCACCAACCAGTGGGTGAACTCCTACAAGCGGATCTGGGGCGGATCGGAGCGCACCGCGGGCGCCGGCGGCGAGGCCCCCTCCTACATCTGCTGGGGTCACAACAACCGCAGTGCCCTGGTCCGCGTCCCCATGTACAAGCCGGGAAAGACCGGCTCGGCACGCGTGGAGGTCCGCTCCCTGGACTCCGGCGCCAACCCATACCTGGCCTATGCGCTGCTGCTCGCCGCGGGCCTCAAGGGCATCGAGGAGGGCTATGAGCTCCCGCCCGGCGCCGAGGACGACGTCTGGGCCCTCTCGGACTCCGAACGCCGCGCGATGGGCATCGAACCCCTGCCCCAGAACCTGGGTGAGGCGCTCACCCTCATGGAGCGCAGCGACCTGGCCGCCGAGACCCTCGGCGAGCACGTCTTCGACTTCTTCCTGCGCAACAAGAAGCAGGAGTGGGAGGAGTACCGCTCCGAGGTGACCGCGTTCGAGCTGCGGAAGAACCTGCCGGTGCTGTAGGCACAGGTCAGGGCGGGTTTCCCGCTGATTCGGCGGATGGGGCCGACGGTCGCGGACCGTCGGCCCCATCGCGTCTCACTGGCCCTGGGCCGTCCGGCGCCGGATCGGTGCCCTTCGCCCGGCGGGACGCCGTGCGGTCGTGGTTGCGGGGCTGCGTCGTTCCCCTCACCGGTCTCATCCGGTGAAAGCCGGCCGGTCACCAGGTCCAGCGGCAGCACCGTCGTGACCGTCTCGGACGACACGTTGGTGACCGGGCTGGCGGTGCCGGGGGCGAGCACGGTGGGGCACCCGTGGTCCGCCGTCCGCCGTCCGCCGTCCGGCCGGACGGCGGACCGCGCTCTCCGCGGACGCCGGCGTGTGCGCACGGCTGTCCGCTGCCCGCGCGTCAGGAGGCCCAGATGCCGGTGATGTCCTGCGCGGAGGCCGCGTTTCCCGCGTGCGTGCTCAGGCCCTGGGTGTCCTCCAGGGTGCGCAGCAGGTCGTAGTGGTCGTAGCTGGTGGAGGACGACGATCCCGCCGTGACGGGCTGGCCGTACAGGACCGTCGGGATGCGGTTGCCGCTGAGCCGGTTGTCCTCGTCGAAGGTGACGACGAGCAGGCTGTTGTGGGTCTTGGCCCAGGTCGCGTACCCGCCCAGGTTGTTCTTCAGCCAGGTGTCACCGGTCTTCACCGAGCAGTCGTGCATGTCGTTGCACAGGTTCGGGATCACGAACGACACCTGGGGCAGCGTCGTGTAGTCCGACGGGAACTGGCTGAACGTCTTGGCGCTCGACGTCGGTACGTTGCTGAACCCGAACCACGGGTTGTGCTTGCGCGCGTACTCGCCGCTGCTGCACACGGTCGAGCCCTGACTCGGCAGTGACTCGTTGTAGCTGGCCCAGGTGCGGCCGGCGGCGATCAGCTCGGAGGCCAGGTTCGGGGCGGACGTGAAGGCGGGGGCGTAGCAGCTGTCGTCCGTGATTCCCTGCGTCGAACCGGAGAACAAGGCGAAGTAGTTCGGCTGGCTCGGGTGGGTCTCGGCGTGCGACTGGGTCAGGTTGGCGCCGCCGGACTTGAGCGAGTTGATGTACGGAGCCTTGTGGGACCCGATGACCTGGCTGTACGCGTGGTTCTCGAAGACCACGACGACCACGTGGTCCGGGCTGGGCACGGCGCCCGCGGCGTGCGCGGACTCGCTGCCGAGCCCGACCCAGAGCCCGGCCGCCGCCGCGGCGAGGGCCGCTGCGGACGCCACGGCGGTACGGGCACGGCGGTACACGGAACTGCCGGACACATCAACCTCCGGTTGGGGGTGAGAGGGGGCTGGCGGTACATGCAGAGCATGCACACGCCAACAATCTCGTGGCCCACACAAGCCATCCTCGCGGGTGAAGACCGGATGAACAGCCGCTGCGGAGGCGGCCGGAGCACTCCTGCCCGGGCGGCGCGTACCGCGCACCCGGTGGTGAGACACCCGGAGCCCCCCAGACGCACTCCGGTTAGGCTCTGGCCAGGACGACCTCGAACCCAGACGCAGGGGAGGCCACGGATGACGCCGGGGCGCAGAAGCAGCACCTTCACCCGCCTGCTCCGGCACGGCTTCACCGACCCCTCCGCCGCCGAGCGCCTCCTGGACTGCCCGGAGCTGATCCCCGTCCGCGACGACCCGGTCCTCCTGGAGGCCCTCGGCGGCACCGCCGACCCCGACCTCGCCCTGCACGGCCTGGTCCGCCTGTTGGAGGCCCAGGACGGCCCCACCGCCCACCGTGAGCTGCTGGACACCCTGATCGCGGCCAAGCCCTTGCGCGACCGCCTCCTGGGCGTCCTCGGTGCCTCCACCGCCCTCGCCGACCACCTCGCCCGGCACCCGGGTGACTGGCAGGCCCTGGTCACCTACGAGCCACACGACCTCCACCCCGGCCTGACGGAGTTCGAGCGAGGTCTCGAAGCGGCCACCGACCCGGTCTCCCTCCGCATCGCCTACCGCCGCTGCCTGCTCTCCATCGCCGCCCGGGACGTCTGCGGCACCACGGAGATGGCCGACACCGCCGCCGAACTCGCGGACCTGGCCACGGCGACCCTCCGTGCCGCGCTGACCATCGCCGAGGCCGCTGCCCCCGAGGACGCCGCCGCCTGCCGCCTGGCGGTGATCGCGATGGGCAAGTGCGGCGGCCACGAACTGAACTACGTCTCCGACGTGGACGTGATCTTCGTGGCCGAATCGGCGGAGGACACCTCCGAGGCCAAGGCCCTCAGATCCGCGACGAGGCTCGCTTCCCACCTCATGCGGATCTGCTCCGAGAGCACGGTCGAAGGCTCCATCTGGCCGGTGGACGCCAACCTGCGCCCCGAGGGCCGCAACGGCCCCCTCGTCCGCACCCTGAGCAGCCACCTCGCCTACTACCAGCGCTGGGCGAAGACCTGGGAGTTTCAGGCCCTGCTCAAGGCCCGTCCGGTGGCCGGCGACACCGACCTGGGCCGGGCCTACATCGACGCGCTCGAACCCCTGGTCTGGCAGGCCGCCGAACGCGACAACTTCGTGACGGACGTGCAGAAGATGCGCCGCCGGGTCGTCGAGAACATCCCCGCCGCCGAGGTCGAACGCGAACTCAAGCTCGGCCCCGGCGGTCTGCGGGACGTCGAATTCGCCGTTCAGCTCCTTCAGCTGGTGCACGGACGCACCGACGCGTCCCTCCGCAGCGGCACCACGCTCGACGCCCTCCAGGCCCTCGCCGCTGGTGGCTACGTGGGCCGCGAGGACACCGCCCGCCTGGACGAGGCGTACCGCTTCCTGCGCTCCATGGAGCACCGGATCCAGCTCTACCGGCTGCGCCGCACCCATCTCGTCCCCGAGGCGGAATCGGACCTGCGCCGCCTGGGCCGCTCGCTCGGCCTGCGCACCGACCCGGTGGCTGAACTGCACCGTGAATGGAAGCGGCACACGGGCGTCGTACGGCGCTTGCACGAAAAGCTCTTCTACCGCCCCCTGCTCGACGCGGTCGCCCAGCTCGCTCCCGGAGAGACCAGGCTGAGTCCCGAGGCGGCGCGTGAACGCCTGGTCGCCCTCGGCTACGCGGACCCGGCCGCGGCCCTGCGCCACCTCGAAGCCCTCGCCTCCGGCGTCACCCGCAAGGCCGCGATCCAACGCACCCTCCTGCCCGTTCTCCTCGGCTGGTTCGCCGAATCCGCCGACCCCGACGCCGGCCTGCTCAACTTCCGCAAGGTCTCCGATGCACTCGGCAAGACCCCCTGGTACCTGCGACTGCTCCGCGACGAGGGCGCGGCGGCCGAGAACCTGGCCAGGGTGCTGTCGGCGGGCCGTCTCGCCCCCGACCTGTTGATGCGCGCCCCCGAGGCGGTGGCCCTGCTCGGAGACGGCACGGGCATGGGGGCGGGCATGGGCACGGGCACGAGTGCCGGCTCCGGCCGCGGCCTGGCCCCCCGCGACCGTGCCCACCTGGAACAGGAGGTCCTGGCGGCTGCGGGTCGTGCGGAGAACGTCGAGCAGGGCGTCGCCGCGGCCCGGGGCGTCCGCCGCCGCGAGCTGTTCCGAACGGCCGCCGCCGACATCGTCAGCTCCTACGGCACCGAGACCAGCCCCGCCGAAGCCGACCAGGGCGCCCTGGTGGACCGTGTCGGTGCAGCCGTCTCCGATCTCACCGCGGCCACCCTCGCCGGCACGCTGCGCGCGGTCGTCAGGGACGGCTGGGGTGACACCCTGCCGACCCGGTTCGCCATCATCGGCATGGGTCGTTTCGGCGGGCACGAGCTGGGCTACGGCTCCGATGCGGACGTGTTGTTCGTACACGAGCCGCGGGACGGCGTGCCCGAGCAGGAGGCGGCCACGGCCGCCGGCAAGGTCGTCACCGAGATGCGCCGCCTGCTGCAACTGCCCAGCTCCGATCCGCCGCTGCTCATCGACGCCGATCTTCGTCCGGAGGGCAAGTCGGGTCCGCTGGCGCGCACCCTGAAGTCGTACGAGGCCTATTACCGCCGCTGGTCCCTGGTCTGGGAGTCGCAGGCGCTGCTGCGCGCCGAGCCGGTCGCCGGGGACGAGGACCTCGGCCGCCGTTTCACCGCTCTCATCGACCCCCTGCGGTACCCGCTCCACGGCCTCGGCGAGGACGCCGTCCGCGAGATCCGGCGGCTGAAGGCCCGGATGGAGTCCGAGCGGCTGCCGCGCGGAGCCGACCCGAAACTGCACACCAAGCTCGGTCCCGGCGGCCTGTCGGACGTCGAGTGGACCGTCCAACTGCTCCAGCTCCGCCACGGCTGGCACCTGCCCGGGCTGCGCACCACCCGCACCCGCGAGGCACTGTCCGCCGCCTGCGAGGCCGGGCTACTGAGCGTGGAGGACACGGAGACCCTGGACGAGGCGTGGGTGTTGGCCACCCGGGTGCGCAACGCGGTCATGCTGGTCCGCGGCCGGGCCGGGGACACCTTCCCCACCGAGCCCCGCGAGCTGGCTGCCGTCGGTCGCTACCTGGGCTACGGCGCCGGGCACGCCGGGGACATGCTGGACGCCTACCGCCGCACCACCCGCCGGGCGCGCGCGGTGGTGGACGAGTTGTTCTACGGGGACGGGGTCCGGGCCGGGGCCGGCTCGGGCGGTTGAGGCGCCGGTACCAGCCTCGGCAGGCAGTGGGGCAGGACGCCGTACCACAGCCTGGCCACCGTGAATCCGAAAGCCAGGCAGAGCACGCCGCCCAACGCGTCCAGCCAGAAGTGGTTGGCGGTGGCGACGATCACGGTCAGGGTGGCCACCGGATACAGCAGTCCCAGAAGCCGCATCCACGGCACCGAAGCCAGCGCGAAGATCGTCAGTCCGCACCACAGAGACCAGCCGATGTGCATCGACGGCATCGCCGCGTACTGGTTCGACATGTTCTTGAGATCGCCGGAGGCCATCGACCCCCACGTGTGGTGCACCAGTACGGTGTCCACGAAGGTACCGCCGCGCATCAACCGGGGCGGCGCGAGCGGGAACAGATAGTAACCGACCAGAGCCACACCCGTGGTGGCGAAGAGCACCAGTCGAGCCGCCGCGTACCGGCCGGGATGCCACCGGTACAGCCACACCAGGACACCCAGCGTGACCACGAAGTGCAGTGTGGCGTAGTAGTAGTTCATCCCGACGATCAGCCAAGTCACCGAGTTCACGGCGTGATTGACCGACTGCTCGACGGCGATGCCCAGACCGTGTTCGACACGCCAGACCCAGTCGGCGTTGCGCAGCGCCTCGGCGCGCTGTTCCGGGACGGCGTTGCGGATCAGTGAGTACGTCCAGTAACTCACGGCGATCAGAAGGATCTCGAACCAGAGTCGGGGTCGCTGCGGGCGGCGCAATCTCCTTCTGGCACCCTGCCCGTTTCCGCCCGTAACGGTCCGCGGAACGGCCACCTCCTCGCGACCTTCCGGGCCTGTCACGGTCGAGTCACTCATAGGCACAGAGTCTGCCAGAAAAGGGCTTCCTGGACCGATCATCCCAAGGTCGGGTTCGAGACGCACTTTCTACGGCGTACGGATGACCAGCCGTGTCTACGGCGTGCGCGCGGTCTGTGGGGCGGACGCCGTAGACCCGCGCACCACCAACTCCGGCATGAAGACGAACTCGCTGTGCGGCGCCGGAGTTCCGCCGATCTCCTCCAGCAGCGTGCGCACCGCTGCCTGCCCCATCGCCGGGACCGGCTTGCGGACCGTGGTCAGCGGCGGATCGGTGAAGGCGATCAGCGGGGAGTCGTCGAACCCGACGACCGACACGTCCCGGGGCACCTCAAGGCCCTGCTGCCGGGCCGCCCGTATCGCTCCGAGAGCCATCATGTCGCTGGCGCAGACCACCGCGGTGCAGGCCCGCTCGATCAGCGCCGTCGCGGCTGCCTGACCACCCTCCAGGGTGTACAGCGAGTGCTGGATCAGCTCCTCCTCGACGACCTCGGGGGCCAACCCCAGCTGGCCCTGCATCGCGTGGACGAAGCCCTCGATCTTGCGCTGCACCGGCACGTACCGCTTCGGCCCGAGCGCCAGCCCGATCCGGGTGTGGCCCAGCGACGCCAGGTGGGTCACCGCAAGTGCCATCGCTGCCCGGTCGTCGGGGGAGATGAACGGCGCCTGCACCTTCGGGGAGAATCCGTCCACCAGCACGAACGGCACGCCCTGCGCCCGCAGTCGCTCGTAGCGCTGCATGTCGGCGGTGGTGTCCGCGTGCAGCCCGGAGACGTAGATGATGCCCGCGACACCGCGGTCCACCAGCATCTCGGTCAGCTCGTCCTCGGTCGACCCGCCCGGGGTCTGGGTGGCGAGCACCGGTGTGTAGCCCTGGCGGGTCAGCGCCTGGCCGATGACCTGAGCCAGGGCTGGGAATATGGGGTTCTCCAGCTCCGGCGTGATCAGGCCCACCAGGCCCTCGCTGCGCTGCCGCAGCCGCACGGGGCGCTCGTAGCCCAGCACGTCCAGTGCGGCGAGCACGGACTGGCGGGTGGTGGCGGCGACGCCCGGCTTCCCGTTGAGGACCCGGCTGACAGTCGCTTCGCTCACCCCCGCCTGCGCAGCGATGTCAGCAAGCCGTGTGGTCACGGCACTGGACTGTACCGGTCGTACGACTCCTTGCACACCGGCCGGACGCCGGGCGCGGGGGGTCGAACGGCCCGCCGCGGATTGCTGCGTCATCGCGCTCCTCGTCTTCGTGTGGGCTCGTGATGCAAGAACTTTCAGAGTCTTGCACAGGTGCCCCTCTGGGTGTCCTGAGCGGCCCCGGCACGGGCTCGTGGGCGGCTCGCGCACAGGTCACGGCCGGGTAACCATCGTGTTCCCTTGCATTTTTTTTCTGCAAGGTCTTTCGCAGCGCTTACATCGCTGTTACGTTCCCTGTCGCCCGGCCGCGGCAACGGCGCAGTCGGCAAGACGGCAGGGGCGGCGGACGGGACCGCCCCCTGCACCCCACGGGCTTAACCCTCAAGGAGAACTCATGCGGCGTGGCATAGCGGCCTCTGCGCTGGTGGCGTCCCTCGCCCTCGCGGCGACGGCGTGCGGCGGGAGCGGTAGCAGCAGCGACAGCAAGGCGGACGGCCCGGTCACCATCACCTGGTGGGACACCTCCAACGCCACCAATGAGGCACCGACGTACAAGGCCTTGGTCAAGCAGTTCGAGGCCGCCAACAAGAACATCAAGGTCAAGTACGTCAACGTTCCCTTCGACCAGGCGCAGAACAAGTTCGACACGGCCGCCGGCGCCACGGGCGCCCCGGACGTGCTGCGCTCCGAG